>NZ_JAHLQN010000001.1:631261-1262522 GCF_018919205.1 Dysosmobacter acutus | reverse complement strand
ACACGGTCGGAGATACGCCTCACCACATTCAAATCATGGGAGATGAACAAATAAGTCAACCCCATTTTCTCCTGCAGGTCGGCAAGCAGATTCAGCACCTGGGCCTGAATGGACACATCCAGCGCCGATACCGGCTCATCGCAGACAATCAGTTTGGGGTTCAGCGCCAGCGCACGCGCGATCCCGACGCGCTGACGCTGGCCCCCGCTGAACTGGTGGGGAAAGCGGTTTTTGTATTCCACCGGGATGCCCACAATCCGCAGCAGCTCCTCGACTTGTTTCTGCCTGTCCTGCTTGCTGCCAACACCGTTGATTGTCAGCGGCTCCATAATGGAGTTTGCTATGCTCAGCCGGGGGTCCAGACTTGCATAGGGGTCCTGAAAAATGCACTGGATATCCTTTCGCATCTTCCGAAACTCGCCTGTGCTCATTGCGGTCAGTTCTTTTTCTTCGAACCACAGTTTTCCCGCAGTGGGGCGGAGCAGCCCAAGGATCAGCCGGCCCAGCGTACTCTTGCCGCAGCCGCTTTCCCCCACAAGGCCCAGGGTCTCTCCCTTGTAAATCGTGATGTCCACATCTGATACGGCATGGACCTTATTGCGTCCGGCGGGGAACTCCTTTACAAGGCCTTCACCGCGCAGCAATACTTCCCGCTCCATACTCATTCCTCCTTTTGGAACATCCAGCAGCTGACACGATGTCCCTCATGTACTTGCGCCGCGGAAGGAAGGGCCTGCCTGCACTTGTCCGCCGCGTGCTGGCAGCGGGGAGCAAACCGGCAGCCCTGCGGCATCTCCGCCAGCATGGGCACGGTCCCCGGGATGCTTTGCAGACGCTTTTCCGTGTTCCGGCTTGGGAGCGATCCCAGCAGGCCCCGTGTGTAAGGATGCTTCGGATTGTGGAACAGCTCATATACGTCTGCCGTCTCCACAATTTTTCCGGCATACATGACATAGACCATGTCGCAGATTTCCGCGACAACGCCCAGATCATGGGTGATCAGAAGAATGGAAGTCCCGGCCTCCTGCTGAAGCCTGCGCATCAGCTGCAGGATCTGCGCCTCAATGGTCACATCCAGGGCGGTCGTCGGCTCATCCGCGATCAGCAGATCGGGCCTGCATATCATTGCCGCGCTGATCATAACCCGCTGGCGAAGGCCGCCGCTGAGTTCGTGGGGATAGCAGTTGTAGCGCCGTTCCGGCTCCGGGATTCCGACGCTGCGGAACATCTCGATCACCTGCTTTTTTGCCTCTTCCTTGCCGATCTCCTTGTGCAGCATCACGACCTCAAGAACCTGGGGTCCAACCTTGATGACCGGATTCAGGCTGCTCATCGGCTCCTGAAAAATCAGCGTCATCCGGTCGCCGTACAGCAGCCGGCGCTGCTCCGCCGTATAGGCCAGAAAGTCATTTCCGCAGAATCTGACACTGCCCTCGGAAATGTGACCGCCCTGCGGCAGCAGCCCCATCACTGAATTTGCCATCATGCTTTTTCCGCAGCCGCTCTCCCCTACCAGCCCAACGATCTTCCCTCTGGGAATATCCAAATCCACGCCGTCAACCGGATACAGCTTCCCCTTTCTGGTCTCCAGGCAGGTGCGCAATCCGGAGATCTGCAAAACAGAGGCTTCGGGGGCCGCAGCGGCTCCCCCGGCCTGAGCTTTATCGTTTTGTGTTCTCATCCTTTTGCTCCTTTTCGATCATTCGGATACCGTTACCGCCGTAATTTCGGATCAAATGCATCACGCAGACCATCGCCCATAAGGTTCAGTGAGAGAACCGTAAGCATGATGGCAAGACCGGGGAAAATCGTAATGTATGCATTGTGGCGCAGAAACTCCTTGCCGTTGGAAAGCATCGCTCCCCACTCCGGGGTAGGCGCCGGTATTCCAACGCCAAGAAAGCTCAGTCCGGCACAGGCGATAATTGCCGATCCCACGCTCAGGGTCGCCTGAACAATGATCGGAGCAAGGCAGTTGGGGATGATATGGCGCAGGATAATGAACATGTGGGAGGCGCCTGATGTACGCGCCGCATCCACGTACTCCGTGTTCTTGATCTGGAGCACCGACGCTCTCATAATGCGGCAATAGCGGGGAATGTTGGCCACGCCCACGGCCAGCATCATGTTGAACACGCTCTTTCCAAGCGCGGCGACGATTGACAGATTCAGCAGAAGACTGGGGATTGCAAGAAGAACATCCATGCAGCGCATCACCATCGCATCATAGGCCCCGCCGAAATAGCCGGCGCTCGCTCCAAGAAGGCTGCCGAAGACGCATGCGATTGCCACGGACACAACGCCGACCAGCAGAGATACCCTGGCGCCGTAAAGCACTCTGCTGAAGATGTCCCGCCCAAACTCATCCGTGCCGAAGATATGGGAGGAGCTTGGATGCTGCAGGGCTTCTGAATAAACCTGGAGGTAGGGATCATGGGGTGCAAGCACATCAGCAAATACGGCGACAAAGACAATGGCAAGCAAAATTGCCATTCCCAACACGGCTGCCTTGTTCTTCCTAAACTCATTCCACACAGAAGCAAAATAGCTCTCGCTTTTTATTTTGGCCCCTAAAGTTTTATCACCCATCGGCTCCGTCACCTCGCGTTACTCAAACTGGTTTTCATTCTTGGGTCAATAAATGCGTAGATAATATCTACCAGCAGATTGTTGACGCAGTAGATAAAAGCGATCATCAAAACGCCGCCCTGAACCACCGGATAATTGCTTGCACGGATCGAGTCGACCATCAGCTTCCCAATGCCGGGGATGGCAAATATGCTCTCGGTGATGACAGACCCGCCCAGCAGGATTCCGAATTGGAGCGCGATTGTTGTAATAATCGGGATGAGGGCATTCTGGAGCGCGTGGCGGGTGATGATGATCAGTTTTTTCTGGCCCTTTGCATGTGCAAAGTTGATGTAGTCCTGATTGATTACCTCCAGCATGCTTGAACGGGTCATTCTTGCAATGATCGCCATGCAGCCGTATCCAATCGTCAGCGCGGGCAGGACCAGTTGGGCAAACGTGCCGTATCCCGATATTGGCAGCCAGCCCAATTTTACGCCGAACAGGAGCATCAGCAGCAGTCCCTGCCAGAAGTGGGGCATGGATACGCCGCCCAAGGCAAAAACCATGCAGAGGTTGTCAAAAATGGAGTTGTGCTTCACTGCCGCAATCACTCCAAGCGTAATCCCCAAAACAATTGCAAGGGCAGCCGATACGCATGCCAGCGTCATCGTCTTGGGCAGGCGCTCCAGCAGCATGTCCGCAACCGGCCTCTTATTCAGGTAAGAAACGCCCAGATCGCCGTGCAGCAAGTCCAGAACATAGTTGCCATACCGAACCCAAAAGGGGTCGTCCAGGCCCAGTTCCTCATGTACCTGGGCAATTGCCTCGGGCGTCGCAGCTTCATCGCCCAGCATAATCAGAGCCGGGTCTCCGGGAGTAAAATACAGCAGCGTGAAGATAATCAGCGTCACTCCCAAAAGCACAGGAATCAGCGCTATGAAGCGTTTAACAATGTATCTAACCATCGCGTCTTCCCTCTATCCTCCGCAACAGAATGTTGCAAACTTTTTAAAAATACTCCTTCGCCCAGGTAGCCCGGTCAAGCAGAGCCATCTTATAGCCAAAGGCATGGTGGTCCTCTTCTACGGCCAAAATCTCCTTCAGGTAGCCGGCGGCTCTTTCATCGTCGCCGCTGATCCAGTGGCAGTAAACAACAGCGCCATAAAGCTCGGTGATGATTCTCTTCGCCATGCTGCGGTCGACCTCGCGGTCAAACTCATCGATGCTGGTCTGGCCGGTATAGAGCAGGCAGCGCTTGAGATACATGAGGTCGCCCTTTTCCACAGGCGTGTCCGGAGTGACGTCGGCAATGGATTTTAGCGCCTTTTCCTTCTCGCCCATGTGCAGATAGGCCATAAAGATCCAATCCCGCTCAGGCGGCGTGTTGTTGGTCCCATTTTTCAGGTGGCAGTCAATGCCGCGTTCAAAACACTCAATGGCCTCTTCATACTGCTCAAGGAAATAGTGGGCCACGCCGCGGAAATGCCACTTCCACGCATCCTTGTCATCCAGACGCGTGGACAGGACAAAGTCGGACAGGGCCTGGGGATAGCGGTCCTCAGAGAGGAATTTACGGCCGCGGTTGTAATACTGGTCGCCGTTGAAAGGCTGGATGGCCAGCGCGTTGGAAAAGCTCTCGATGGCCTTTTCGAAATCATCGTTAAAATACAGGATTCCTCTGGAAACCCAGGCGATAAAATCCTTGGGGTCCTTCTCTAACTTTGCATCCACCTCTTTCAGAATATCCCTGTCCATGACGATGGGGCCCCGGGTGGCGCCGCCTTCTCTCATGATTTTAAGCTGTCTCTCCTGAATTTTTTCGTGACTCATTGTTGGGTCCTCCTTATTATTTTTTGTCGTACAACGGTGCTTTTACTCTTCAGTCAGATAGCGGTCAACCCATCCGGAAAGCTCTTTGAGCCTGCGGATGCGGCTGCGCGGAGCGCCTGATCTTGACAGTTCATGGCTTGAGCGGCGGAACAGGCACATCCTTGTGGGCACGCCTTTTATCTGCAGCGCGGAATACATCTGCATCGCCCCGCTGAGGGAGCAGCGGAAGTCCTCAAATGAGTGCAGAAAAAGCGTGGGGGTGGTCACATTCATCGCGTAGGTATAAGGAGACTGTTCCCTGAGGCGCTCTTCATGGTTCCAGGGCGTTCCGCCGTAAACGCCGGGCGTTCCCCAGACGCCGAAATCCGTGGCGCCAAAGTCGCCCGTGATGTTGGAGATGGAGCGCATGGAAACCGCGGCGTGGAACCGGCGGGTATGGGTGATGCACCAATTCGTCAGATAGCCGCCGTAGGAGCCGCCCATCACGCCCAGCCGCTCCGGATCGATTGCCGGATACTGCTCCAGCACAAAATCAGTCCATTCCATCACATCCATAAAGTCGGCCGAGCCCCGGTGGCCGCGAATGTCCGCGAAGGCCTCCCCGTTTCCCGCCGAGCCTCTTGGATTGCAGAAAAAGACGAAATACCCCTTCCCAGCCAGATACTGCATCTCATGGAAAAAGCCCGCCGTAAACGCGGCCCTTGGCCCGCCGTGGATTTCCAGAATGCCGGGGTATGTCTTTTTCGGATCGTATCCGACAGGCTCTATCACAAATCCGCTGACCAAAAAATTGTCCCGGTCTCTGAATTGATACTTGCGCGGCCTGCTGACCGCCTTGTCCTTCAGCGCCTCCGCATTGACTTCGCTTATGCGGCGCGGTCCATCGTCCTCCATGGAAAAGAGCTCCTGAAGGCCGTCCGCCGTACCGGTCGCCAGCAGCGTCCCGCTTCCCACCGCCAGGCTGTCGGGGATGAACTCTTCCCCGTTCAGGCGCTCCGGCTGCTGTCCGGGCTTCCAGCGATTGATATAGGCCGCCGTGTCGCAGGTCGTGAAATAGTAGAGATATCCGTCGGACACCCGGAACGTGGTCCCGGCCCCATAGCGGCAGTCCGAACAGGTTTTGCTCCCAAAGTCCTCCCTGCTGTGCGTGTGGCGCAGACGCATGGCGCCGCCGGTCAATGGCAGCGTGTACAGGTTGTGGTTTGGAAACGGACCTTCCCCGTTCCAGGGGGAGGCCGCGACAACAAGCTCCTCCCCAAGAAAGTCCAGTCCCATAATCTGATAGGAGCCGGGCGTCAAAAGCGTGCTGGTTTTCCGGGTCTCCGTATCGTAGAGGTAAATGCCGTGCTGACGCACATAATAGCGGTCATAGCTGACGCCGCTGAACGCGATATACCTTCCCTCCGCGCTGAGTGCGCAATGGGCGGCTTCAAAATCGCGTTCCGTCAATTCGGACAGCTCCTGCTTCTGCGTGTCATAAAGGTAGAGCGTATGCCTCTTCTTGTTGATGAACCCCCGGCCGTCAGAGAGGAAGGGCAGTTCATCGCAAATCTCAAAGTCCTCTTCCTCCTTCCATTTTTCCAGCGCGGCGTTGCGTTCTTCCTCCGCCATCGCTTCAATATTCGGCCTTGCATTGTCCCGAACGCAGGATAAGAGGAACAGGTTCGGATGGACAAGGCGCGCCGTCGCCCCTTTCAGCGGGACCCTGAAGGCCTCCCTGCATTCCTGGGTCTTCAGGTTCTTTTCCGCGAAAATCGTAAGCCAGCCGCCGCGGCCAACGTAGTCTCTGTCCTGTTTGTCCCCGGGGGTGGGGAACAGAATGCGGTCCGGGTCCAAATAGCAGAAGCTGCGCGCCGACTCCGTTCCCCCAATGGGGGCAATCCCGTTGTCATCCCGCGTATAGCGCCACAGCGCACTGTCGTATCCATTTTTTTCTTTTACTGCCTGGGACAGGCAAAAGACTGCCGAGCGCCCGTCAGGCGCCATTTCAAGGGCAGAGAAAAAGCGATAATTCAGAAAGTCTTCACATTTGATTGTCTGCATCCTTCGTTGCCTCCTTACAGAAAAGGACTGCCGCAGGGCAAAGCCCTACAGCAGCCCTTTCTCATTCTCTCATGCGGCTTTTTTCGCTGCGGTAATCACAACGCCAAGAAGAACGCTTTCGGGAAGGATCAATCCAGTGTGCGTCAGCCTGGCGGGCTGGAAGCCATCGTCCACCCACTCTGTCCAGGCCCGGTTGAACTCGTCCAGATCGGAGGCATCCCGTAAAATAATCTCCGCCCTCAAAACGTGGTGCTTATCCGAGCCGTACTGTCCAAGCAGCTCGTCATAGCGGCGCAGCAGCGCTGTCGCCTGGTCGTACATCGTCATCTGGCGCCTTGCGGCGTCAGCAGGCGCGTGGATTTCAAAATACAGGACGCCGTTGTATTCAACGATCCGGCTCGCCCGGCCATGGGGTTCATGATGAATTACTTCCATAATCAGCTATTTCCTCCGTCAGCGTTAGTCCACAAAATAGACGTTGTTATACTTCTGATAGTTCGTCGGCAGAACCAGGTCAAATCCGCGGATCTTGGCCGTGGTGGCCGTCATTGTCATCATATTGTAGAGGGGGATGTAGACAACCCGGTCATAGAGATACTGCTGAATATCCGCATAGAGCTCCACACGCTTTTCGGCGTCATTTTCCGCGGCGGCTTCATCCAGCATGGCATCCAAATCGGGGTCAACATAGTTGACGCGGTTTCCGCCGGAGCCCACAAGATCGGAATACAGCTTTCCAAGCGTCTGGTGGGGATCGCGGAGCGTGCACACCGTCGTCAGAATCGCGGCGGTCTGCTCACGGGCATTGAGCATGGGGGTATAGGCGGAGCTGTCCATCTCGTTGAGTTTCACGGTGATGCCGCTCTCCGCCATCATGTTCTGCAAAAATTCGCCCATGCGGCGGTTGTCCGCGCTGGTGTAGAAGGAAAGCTCCAGCTCATACCCATCCGGATATCCCGCTTCGGCAAAGAGCTGCTTGCTGAGTTCGGGATCATAGGAATATCCGCCGGTGTCATAGGCGCCGGGAACCGTATCGGGCAGATAATTGTCCAGGGGCTCCGCCGCGCCAAGCAGGCAGACGGAGCACAGGGTCTCGTTGTCGATGGAGTGCGCAATTGCCTCACGGACCTTGGTGTCCGAAATCTTATCGAAATTCAGGGCAAGGTAGCTTGTATTCACGCCGGAGCATGTCCACAGCTTCAAATCCGGGTTCGCCTTGATATCCTCCATAATGGTGCCGGACACTTCCTGGATCAGATCAACGCCGCCAGCTTCCAGCTCCATCAGGCGGGTGCTGACCTCGGGAATATACCTGAAGTTGATGGTGCGCACCTTCGCGGGACCGTCGAAATAGTCGTCGAAGCGCTCAACAATAATATTTTCGCCCTCATTCCATTCGACAAGCTTGAACGGGCCCGTTCCGTTTTCCACCAGGTCCAGATCCCCGGCAGCCTCGTGCTCTTCATAGAAGGACTGCTGGAAGATGCTCATTGTCGCATGGCAGAGGATGGGCAAAAAGGGAGCAAAGGGTTCCGTTGTCGCAAGGACAACCGTGTAGTCGTCCTCCACCACAAAGTGATCGGCATCAAACTGCGCGGCATTGCTCTTGGCGCCCGGGGTCTCCTTCAGCGTTGTAAGGCTGAATACAACGTCGCTGGCCTTCAGTTCGTCTCCATTGTGGAACTTGACGCCCTTTCTGAGGTGGAAGCGGTAAGTTGTGTCACTCAGCTGCTCCCAGCTCTCGGCAAGCAGCGGCAGGATGGTCCCGTCCTTGCCCATGGTGACCAGCGTATCATACAGGTTGACATGCATCTGTGCGCCCGGGAGCTTGCTGTCGTTGCCCGGGAACATAGACTGGACAGCGCCATAGCAGGCAACTACCATTTCATCTTTGCTGGAGACTGTTTCCGCCTCGCCTTCCCCACTTCCCTGGGGCTGACTCGCGTCGCCTCCGGTTTGGCCGCAGCCCGCAAGAGAGAGCATCATAACGATGGCCATACTTGCGCACAGCAGTCTCATGAATCGCAAATTTCTTTTCATGTTTTACCCTCCTTATTTTGCTTTTTGTGTCGTACCTTCTTCTGGCAATTATCGACAAAATTATTATCACATTGTAAAATTTTATTCGCAATGCTATAATTGCTATAACCGCTATAGGTATTCTCTATGACAGGACGGAGGGAACAATATGACCATTAGCCAGCTTCGCTATGTGACTGAGATCATCAAATGCAAATCATTCAACAAGGCCTCGGAGAACCTGTATATCTCGCAGCCTTCCTTGTCGGTTTCCATCCGCAAACTGGAGGAGGAGCTGGGCGAGCCTTTATTTGTCCGGACAAGCACCGGCGTGGCCCCCACGCCTTTCGGGGTTGAATTGCTGCCTTTTATCCAGGACATCGTCAATTTGTACGAGCAAATGCCCCTTCAGGTCTATGGCAAGGCTTCGAAGCACTACTTACGGATTTCCATCGCCAACGGCGGATACCGGTTCTTTACCGAGGTGATCGGTAAACTTTATATGGCTCACAAAGAAGACGGAATCCATATTGAATACCACGACGTGCCGCCGGAGGGGAGTCTCTCAATGGTTGCGGACGGCACGGCCCAAATAGGCGGGTTCACCATATGGTCTTTTCAAAAAACATCCATAGAGTCCCGCCTAAACCGGATGGGGGTCCGGTTTGTCCAGCTTGGCAGCTGTTCCCCCACAGTCTCCATAGGCCCCAAAAACCCGCTGTGGACACGGGCGGAAAACTGGGTTACGCTGGACATGATCCGGGAGTATCCCATCATCTACTCCTTTTCCGAACACTCGAATATGCTGCTGAAAAAGCTGGGCTTGTACAACAGGGGCAACCTCATCACATGCAAGGAACGCGCCGGCCGCGGAGAACTGCTGTCGCACACCGACGGCATCTCCATCGGCGGATTTCCGTCCCAGGTTTACCGCAAGGCCAGCCACTATCCGAACCAGCGGATTTTTCAATTGCATGGGTATAATTTTAAAAACGAGTTTGGATATATCTACAACCAGTCCTATGACCTTTCCCGTGTTGCCCTTGAGTTCATCGGCTATCTGGATGAACTGATCGCCGACTGATTCAGACCGCTTTCTGCCGGGGCGGCGGTCTGTGTGCATCCGCAAAATTGCGCAAAAAAACTCCCCTGCAACCATAAGGTTGCAGGGGAGTTTGGAGGCGACACCCAGATTCGAACTGGGGAATCAGGGTTTTGCAGACCCATGCCTTACCACTTGGCTATGTCGCCGTTTCTCCATCTGCCATATTGTATGCGAAATCCATCTGGAATAGTCACAAAAATTTGTGACTATTCCAGATGGAGCGGGCGACGAGGCTCGAACTCGCTACCTCCACCTTGGCAAGGTGGCGCTCTACCAGATGAGCTACGCCCGCAAATGGTGCCTCCGGTCGGAATCGAACCAACGACACGAGGATTTTCAGTCCTCTGCTCTACCAACTGAGCTACAGAGGCAAATGGCGACCAAGATGGGGCTCGAACCCACGACCTCCAGCGTGACAGGCTGGCGTTCTAACCAACTGAACTACTTGGCCATTTGCTGCGCTATTATGGGAAAGCAACGCTCCAACCACCAGTCAGACATCCAAATTGCTTCCCCCATACACCTCAATCAAAAAGATTGAGTGGTGGGAACAACTGGACTCGAACCAGTGACCCCCTGCTTGTAAGGCAGGTGCTCTAACCAGCTGAGCTATGCTCCCGAACCTTGCCGACACTTTCGAGCGGCAAGGGTTATTATACTAAAAGGGCGTTCTCCTGTCAACCTTTGGAACAAACTTTTTTCGTTTTTTCCATTATTTTTTTCTTGCCCCGATTCCGTCGATCAGCGCCTGAAGATCAGCGCCGCTGAAGCGCTGCACCTGATCGCAGAACTGACAGGTCATCTCCGCGCCGCCCTGGTCATTCATCAGAGCGTTCAGCTCGTCGGCGCCCAAGCTGATCAGCGCCCGCTCCATCCGGTCCCGGCTGCAGTAGCAGCGGTATTCGATGGGGCTGCGCTCCAGCACCTCGATCTCAAACCCGCGCAGCACCGTACGCAGCATCGATTCGGGATCCGCTTCCCGGTCCAAAATCCCTGTGACAGGTCCGGCGGCCAGAATGCCGCCCTCCACTTTTGCAATAACGTCCTCCGGCGCTCCGGGCAGCAGCTGGATCAAATAGCCGCCCGCGGCACGGACGCTCTGGTCCCGCTCCACCAGCACCCCAAGGCCGCAGGCGGTGGGAACCTGTTCCGACTCCACAAAGTACTGGGCCACATCCTCGGCGATCTCACCGCCCAGGAGCGCCACGCTTCCCACATAGGGGTCTTTCATCCGCAGGTCCTTGATGACCGTGATGGTACCGTCCATTCCCACCGCGGTCCCCACGTCCAACTTCCCGTCCGGCCGCAACGGCAGGTCAACGTGAGGGTCCTGCACATAGCCCCGTACATTGCCCTGGTCGTCGGAGACGGCCAGGACGGTGCCAAGGGGGCCGCCGCCTTTGATCTGCACCGTAACGCTACCCCCCTCCACCTTCAGGGCGTTGCCCATCATGGAGGCAGCCGCCAGCGTGCGGCCCAGGGCCGCCGTCGCCACCGGCAGCAGCGTATGGATTTGGCGGGCCCGTTCGGTCAGCTCCCTGGTGGAAACCGCCGAGGCCTTGACAAATCCGTCTTTTGAAATTGCTCTGATCAGCTGATCGCCCATAGTTTCCATTTCCCTTACTTTCTGATGGCTGTAAATACGATGCGCTGCTCGCCCTCCCGGGGAGGGCTTTTGCGGAGGTCGCCGTAGACGTGGACGCGGGTAAACCCCGCCGCCTCCAAAGCCTGACGCAGCTCATCAACGCTGTAGGCCCGCTCCCGGTGCAGCTCGGTGCTGCGGCTCCAACTGCCGTCGCCGCGGCGGCTGAAGATATCCATCCAATAGGTCACAACGCGCCGGGCGTACTCCGCGCGCCACACACAGTACACATCCTCCGTCTCATCCAAAAATATCTGCCCGTCCAGCCGGCGGAGCTTCTCCTCGGAATTGACGTCAAAGATCAGTATGCCCCCTGGGGCGATAAACAACCGCAGCCGCTCCAATGTGGCGCGCAGATCCCTGGGGCTTGTCAGATAATTGATGCTGTCAAGGGCGCATACCGCGGCTTCCACCGTGCCGTACAGGTCCAGCTCCGGCATGGACTGGTGCAGAAAAAGGGGGCGCTCCCCCTCCAGGTTCCAGGACTTCCGCTGCGCCTGGGCCAGCATTTCCTCGGACCCGTCCACCCCGATCATCTCATATCCCCGCTGGGCCAGCATGCAGGTGAGGGTGCCCGTCCCACAGGCCAAATCCAGCACGGTGCGGACCGGAATGCGGCTCTCCCCGAACAGCTTCTCCAGGTAGTCCGCCCGCCGCTCATATCCCACGTCGGTGGTCAGCGCGTCGTAAAAGCGGGCCAGGGACTCATAGCTGCTCATTGTTCCCGCGTCCGCTCAAAGGCGATTTCATAACCGCCCGCGCCATAGCTCAAAGAGCGGTTGACCCGGCTGATGGTGGCGCTGGAGGCGCCGGTGCGCTCCAGAATATCGTTGTAGATCATCCCTTGGCTCAGCAGCTCCGCCACCTCAAAGCGCTGCTCCATGGCACGCAGTTCAGATACCGTGCAAAGGTCCTGGAAGAATGCGTAGCACTCCTCCTCTGTTTTCAGCGTCAGGATCGCCTTATAGAGCGCCCCGTTCTTTTCCTTTTTTCCGATTCTGACCATACGGATCCTCTCCTTTCAAGAGACTGTTCCTCCTGATTTTAGCATTGTGAAGCGTAAAAGTAAAGCGTTTCTTTCTCACCTCTTTTTCCCGCCCGGCATAGATTGTGGAAAAGAAAGGTGGGGTCTTATGGAGAGTCTGGAGATTGCCCAGCGGACGGCACAGCGGGAGTGGACCGTGGACGGCATTCCCGTGCTGACGGCGGAACTGAACCTTCCTCAACCGGTGGGGGAAGGCAGAGGCCTTCGGAGGCTCTGCCGATATTATGAACAGTTCGGCCGCTCGTATCTGCGCTACTGCGAACGCTTTCTCTTCCCTCAGGCGGCGGAGGCCTATCGGGACGCGCTCTGTGCCAGCGCGCCCCTGCCCGCCTGCACCGCCTCCCTCACGCACCGCATCACCTGGAACGAGGGCGGTGTCCTGAGCCTGTTCACCGACTCCTGCGAGTCCTGCGGCACCCGGCCGCTGCGGGTGCGGCGGGGCGACACCTGGGATTTGAGCAGCTTCCTCCCCGTCTCCCTGGCCGACTGCTTCCCGCCGCGGTGCAATTACCGCAAGCGGGTGCAGGAGCACGCGGCCGGCTGCATTGAAAGGCAGCTGACCGCTCAGACGTCCGTATACCGGGAGGACTGGCGCCGGGCGCTGAGGCGCGGGTTCAACCGGGAGAACTTCTATCTGAGCGGTGAGGGCCTCTGTGTGTTCTATCAGATGT
Organism: Dysosmobacter acutus; assembly: GCF_018919205.1. Taxonomy (NCBI): domain Bacteria; kingdom Bacillati; phylum Bacillota; class Clostridia; order Eubacteriales; family Oscillospiraceae; genus Dysosmobacter; species Dysosmobacter acutus. Next base: position 1,249,596 of record NZ_JAHLQN010000001.1, on the reverse strand, counting down.
TTGTCCTGGCCCCGCCCATGGAGGGCATCCCCGTCTTTTGTCTTCCCTACGACAAGGAGGGCCCCTTTTCCCATCCCCGGCGGGGATAGCTCTTCAGAAAAAAAGAGGCCCCGTCTCCGGGGCCTCCCCTATGGGTTTACTTGGAAACGGCGGCCTTCTTCCCCTTTTCCTTGGTCTGCCAGCGGTCCACGCAGATGGCGCAGGAAGCGTCTCCGATGACGTTCAGCGTGGTGCGGCCCATGTCAAAGAGACGGTCGATGCCATAGATCAGGCCGATGTAAATGGGATCGATATTCACCGCCTGAAGCACCATGGCCAGCATGATCATGCCGGCGCCGGAGGTTCCCGCCGTGCCGATGGAAGCCAGCGTCGCGGTGACGACGATCATCACCATCTGCCCCACAGTCAGCTGGATGCCCATGCAGCAGGCGATGAAGATGGCGGCCACGCACTGGTAGATGGCGGTTCCGTCCATGTTAATGGTGGCGCCCAGAGGCAGCACAAAGGAGGACACCTCCGAGTCGCATCCCATCTTATCGCAGCACTCCTTGGAGATGGGCAGCGTGGCGATGGAGGAGGTGGAGGAGAAGGCGAAGATCATGGCCGGGAAAATCCCCTTGAAAAACTGAAGGGGGCTCATGCCTGCAAAGACCTTCACCGACGCGGAGTAAACGAGGATGCCGTGGAGGATATAGCCAAGGTAGGCGGCCCCCAGGACGATGGCAAGGCTGGTCAGAATCTTCGGTCCCTGACTGGCCACCACCCAGGTCATCAGACAAAAAACGCCGATGGGCGATACGTTGATGATGAACATCATCACCTTCATCATCACCGCGTAGAAGGAGCTGACAATGTCCGCCGCGATTTTCCCCGCCTCACCGGCCAGCAGGATGCCGGCGCCGAACAACAACGCGATGACGATGACCTGGAGCATTGACGCCGTGCGCAGGGACTCCCAGAGGTTACTTGGGAAGATGTTGACAATGGTGTCCATCAGGCTGCTGGTGGCCGCCTCGTAGGCCTGGTCCTCTGCCATCTGCAGCACCGGGAAGGCTGGCTTGAAAATGTTTGCAATCACCAGTCCGATGATACAGGCAATGGCTGTGGTCACAAGGAAATAGACCACGGTCTTCCATCCGATGGCCCCCACCTTCTTGATGTCCTTCATGGAGACGATGCCGTCGATGATGGACAGCACCACCACGGGAACCACCACGAACTTCAGCAGATTGATGAAAATGGTACCGAAAGGCTTGATATAGCTGGTGGTGAAGCTGTCCGCCGCATCCGCGCCCATGGCGGCCCAGAGGATTCCACCCAGTACAATGCCGGCTATCATCGCAATGCCAATCCACGCTGGAAGTGAAAGACGCTTTTTCTCCTTCATATTCCCTCACCTTTCTCCGCAATCTTGATTCCCTGCCGCCTGAGACAGCCGCTTTTCCACTTCTCCGGTTATCGCAGGCGGCCTTCTATGGAAATATTTTACTCTTTTTAAACGCGGATTGCAACCCACAGTTGGTGATCTTCTTCATTTTCATTCTTTAAAGCGCGGAATTTTATGTTCAAACTGCACAAAAAATGATCTGCCCCAATGGGGCAGATCATTTTTAAAGCAATCCGGAAAGCACCTTGACCGCCAGCAGCACAAGCACCACCAGCACCACGGGCCGCACGATCCGCGAGCCGTTCCTGATGGCCAGCCCGGCACCCACAAAGTGGCCCGCAAAGGAGGCCGCCGTTGCGATCAGGCCAAGCTGCCAGAAGACCTGGCCGTGGAGCATGGCGGTGACCATACTGGAAAGTCCGGAGGCCAGGTTGACCACCTTCACGTTTCCTCCGGCGGTGCGCACGTCCATCTTGCCCCACCGGGTGAAGATCAACAGCAAAAATGTCCCTGTGCCGGGTCCATAGAACCCGTCGTAGGAGCCGATGACCAGCGCCGCGGCCAAAACCACGGCCGCCTGCTTTTTCGGATCGATCTCCCCCGGCTCCTCCGGGAAGGAGCGCTGGCGCAGCACCACAAAGGCCACCACCGGCAGCACGATCAGCAGCAGGAGCTGAAGATACTTCTCGTCGATCAGCAGCTGGAGCCGGGTGCCCAGTGCGGAGCCGGTCAGCGCCAGCACCACCGCGGGCAGCGCCAGGGACCAGGTCACGTATCCGTTTTTGAGAAACCGTCCGGTGGAGGCGATGCTTCCAAGAGAAGCGGAAACCTTATTGGTCCCCAGCGCCATATGCATGGGAAGCCCTGCCAAAAGATATGTAGGCAGGGACACAATTCCGCCCCCACCCGCGATGGCATCCACAAAAGAGGCCAGAAATACGCCCACCACGGCGATGAGCACCATGGGCAGTGTCAGCGTCATCTCCTCACCTGTCCTGCTGCTCTTCCTGCCGCTGGCGGGAGAGCTCTAAGATCGTCTCAAACAGCTTGTCCACGTATGCGGTGAGACTGCGGTTGCGGAGCATCTTCTCACGGTTGCGCACTTTGGCGGCCTCCCGGGCCTCATTCCACACCTCGATGCCTCCCTCGTTTTTCAGCACGCCCATCCGGGTGGAAATGGCCATCCGCTGTTCAAACAGCGTGACGATCTGCTCGTCGATGACATCCAGTTCCAGCCGCAGCTTATCCAGCTCCTGCATTGGCGACTCTCCCTTCTTGATTCAATTCTCCTGCTGGGCCCGGTGGGCCTCCATCAGGCAGATATACCCCTCGGCGGAATACTGGTTTTCACCGATCTCCCGCTCCGTCAGGGGACGGATGACTTTTGCCGGGCTGCCCATGGCCAGCGAGCCGTCGGGAATCACCATATGCCCTGTCACCAGGGCGCCGGCCCCCACCACGCAGTCGCTGCCCACCTGGGCGCCGTCCAATACCACGGCGCCCATGCCAATGAGCGTGTTGTCTCCAACGGTGCAGCCGTGGACCACCGCGCCGTGTCCGATGGTGCAGCCGCTGCCGATGGTGGTCAGGTTATGGACCACGGCGCAGTCCTGAATGTTGGTCCGCGCCCCGATCACCACCTTGCCGTTGTCGCCCCGCACCGAAGCGCCATACCAGACGGAACACTTTTCCCCAAACGTCACATCGCCGGTGACGGCGGCGTTTTTGGCGATCCAGACCGCCTCGTCGGTCTCCATCACTTCCGCATGAATCTCCACCGCGCTCACCTCAGATTCCCTGGGCGAAGTTTCCATTTTCAAACACCGGAACCTCCCGCCCGTCATGGGTGGTTCCCACAATGGACAGGTCCGGCGTCCCCACCATGAAGTCCACGTGGGTGATGGATTCGTTGAGTCCCCGCTCCTTCAGCTCCTCCTTGCCCATCTCCCGGCCCCGCTCTATGCAGGGGTATGCCTCGCCGAAGGCAATGTGGCAGGCGGCGTTCTCGTCGAACAGGGTGTTGTAGAACAGAATCTTCTGATTGGAGATGGGGCTGTCGTAGGGCACCAGCGCCACCTCGCCGAAATAGGATGCGCCCTCGTCCACGGAGATGGCGGCCTTCAGCGTCTCCTCGCCCTTTTCCGCGTGGGCCTCCACGATCTTGCCCTCTTTTACCACAAAGTGGAATTGATCGATGATGTTTCCGTCATGGACCAGCGGCAGAGCGGAATAGACCACGCCGTTGACGCCGGTGCGCAGCGGGGAGGTGAATATCTCCTCGGTGGGCATGTTGGCGACAAAGGACCGGCCGGAGAGCAGCCTGTCGTCACCGGATTCCCACACGTGTCCCTCAGGCAGCTCCACCGTCAGGTCCGTGCCCAGGGAGTTGGTGTAATGGAGAGAGCGGAAGCGCAGCGCATTGAGCCTCTCCTTCCGCTCCGCCAGCGTCGCAAGGTGCTTTTCCCACCTCTCCACGGATGTCCCGTCGCCGCTGATGCGCACGGCGGAGAAAATGGCCTCCCACAGCTTTTCCATGGCCCGCTCCTCTCCGTCCTCCGGGAAGACGGTCTTTGCCCAGCTGGGGATGGGGATAGAGGCGATGCACCAGGGGAAGCCGCTGCACATCTGGAGCCGGTTAAACTCCCTGAGCGCCTTTCCGCTGGAGCGCTGAGCCCGGACGATGCGGTCGGACTCCACCCCTTTGAGGCTCTCCGGGTCCGTGGCGGAAATGGCAAGGTAGGCCGCGCCCTCCAGCGCATAGTCGTTGAAAAAGTGGCGGCGCCACAGCGGCACGTGGTCAAAGACCTCCTCCCGGGCGTGGAGGTACTTCATCCTGCTCAGGGCGTCGTCGGTCCAGTTCATCACCACTTCCCGGCAGCCGGCCTCATAGGCCTTCTCCGCGCACACTCTTGCAAAAAAAGCGCACTCCACCGGCGCGGAGATCACCAGGTTCTGTCCCTTCTGGATATTGAGGCCCACACGGATCAGCAGCTTTGCATACTCCTGCAGTTTATCGTTCATGTTCTGTTTTCTCCTTACCAGTTGATTTCCAAATTGTAAGCACTGGCATCTATTATATGTCGTCAAGTGCTATTTTACTGCGATTCCTCCGCCAAGTAAAGGCAGAGGGCCGGAAAACTTTTCCTCACTCCATGTCCTCCGGCCCGATCCGCCGCCAGTCCTTGCGCATGGACATGAGCATCCCGTTGAACTCCGCCCCCATCACCAGCGTGGTGGCGCTGAGGTAGAGCCAGATCATCAGCACAATCACCGCGCCGATGGAGCCGTAGATCACCGTGTAGTTTGCAAAATTCTCCACATAAAAGGAGAACAGCATGGAAAGGGTCATCCACATCACCAGAGAAAACAAAATGCCCGGCAGGATGTTCTTCAGCGGCTGGCGCCGGTCCTGGGCCAGGGCATACAGCGATCCAAGGGCAAAGGCCAGGATCAGGCCCAGTGCCGGAAAACGGAGGCTGGCCCACCAGGAGGCAAACATTTGAGGCAGGTGAAAGTTATCCACCAGCAGGTTCAGCACCCGGTCGCCCACCGTAACCAGCGTCAGGGAAAGACCGATGGTAAGAATCAAAAACACGGTGTAGATCAGCGTCTTCATCTGGTGGAGCAGCACCCTGGAGGGCGGGCCAAGGTGATAGGCCGTGCGCACGGACAGGATCAGGGAGTTGGTGGCCCGCATGGGAAAGTAGATGGAAAACACCAGTCCAAACCACATCATGCGGCTGCTGGAGGTCTGAGACACATAGCTGAGATACAGCTCCAGAAAATCCACCACCTCTTTGGGGATCAGGCCCTGAAGCCCAATGGCGATGGCATCCACATCCAGATGCAAAAGGCCGATGAGGGAGCTGATGAAGATCAGAAACGGAAAGAGCATAAAGAGCAGATAGTAGGCCAGCGCGGCGGAATCCCGGGCCACGCCGTGCTGGTAGTAGCGCCGCACCATCAGGTAGATGCCTCTTCCAAATTTGCCGGCCGGCAGCGGATGGTCTTTCATGCGACGCCCCCTTTCATAAAATGTCGGTTCTACGCAGTATATCACAGCAAATGGAAAAAAGGAAGAAGAAAGCGTCGCCCGCTGTTGCGCCTTGCATTTCTCCGGCCGCCGCGGTATACTGATTTTATCCATACTGAGGAGGGGTATTCATGAGCGAATATGGCGGCAATATCCGGGACCTGCCTGTGGTAACAGGGGGACACTTTATTGAAAATTCCACGAAAAAGATTGTATTCGGGCCGGATGGCCGGTTTTGGGGCGACTATGTCATGCGGCTGTTTACCCTGGAGAGCGGCGCGGAGAGCAGTATCCACGCCCACGCCTGGTGCCACTGGTTCATGTGTATCAAGGGCGAGGGGTACTTCATGGTGGACGGCGAGCGCATCCCCCTGGAGTTCGGCACATGGATCCACGTGCCCTCCGGTGTGCGCCACAACTTCGGCAACACCGGAAAGGGAGAGCTGATGGGCCTTTGCATCGTCCCGCCGGAGGGCGACGTCAATCCCCTGACCGGCTGCTGAGCATAACTGAAAGCGGGAAGCCAAACAGGCTTCCCGCTTTTTGATTCATATCTGCCAAAGTACCGCGGCGGACCGATTCCCTGGCGCAAAAGCCGGGAAGATCCGGCGCCCGCGGCTCTTTCCCTTACGCTCTGAACACAAAGGCGCTGTCAAACCCGGTCCGGATGGCATCCCGGATGCGGCCGCCCCGGGCCGCGTCTCCCACCGCCACCGTGTTGGGGAACGCCTTTTCAAATTCCTCCACAAGGGCGCTCCGGGGCCGCACGCCAAGGGCCAGCACCACGGTGTCCGCCTCCAGGCGCACTGTTTCCCCATCGCTGAGACGGGTCATGGTGATCTGACCGGGCGCGATGGACTCCAGCCGGTGGCCTGTAAAGATCTTGGGGTCCTTGATGCGGCTCATGGTGTCGTCGAGCACCACGTTGTAGATCCCAGGGCCCACTGTGTCCAGCATCTCCACCAGCGTCAGGTCCATTCCCCGGCCGGAGAGGATTTCCGCTGTCTCCAGTCCGGTCAGACCGGTGCCGATAATGGTCACCTTTCCACGGGGCGTGACCTTGCCTAAGATTACATCCTCCGCCAAAAACACCCGCTTTCCGTCCGCGCCGGGCAGCCTGGGCACCAGAGGATCGGCGCCCGCGGCCACGAACACGCCCACCGGATCCAGCTCCTTCACCTGCTCCACCGTGGGCGCGCAGTTCAGCCGGATTTCCACGCCTGCGCGGCGCAGCTGGGTCTCCATGGTGCGGATCAGCCCCTCCAGATTCTCCTTGTGTGGAGGCTTGTCCGCCACGTTCAGCGTTCCGCCCAGGCATCCCTCCTTTTCAAAAAGCACCACCCGGAACTCCCTGTGGGCCAGAGTCAGCGCCGCCTGCATGCCCGCGGGGCCTCCGCCGATCACAGCCACAATGCGGTCCGCCCCGTCGGTGCGGAAGCCCCGGTGGTCGTATTCTCTGCCCAGGCGGGGATTCACCGTGCACTGGACGCTCATGCCCTTTCCAAGCAGCCGCTCCCGGCAGTACATGCAGCCGATACAGCTGCGGATCTCATCCGCCCGGCCGGAACGGGCCTTGTTCATGAACTCCGGATCGGCCAGTTGGCTGCGGCCCAGTCCCACGAAATCGCATACGCCCTCCTCTAACAGCGCCTCGGCAAAGTCCGGGGTCTTGATGGTATTGGTGGCGATGACCGGAATGCGCAGCGCTTCTTTAAACGCCTTGGCCACGTGCTTTTTCCAGCCCGGGGTGTAGGAAAAGGGATCGCAGTTGGCGTTGCCGTTGAGGGAGGAACCGTTGGAGATGTTGATGCAGTCGATGCCGCACTGCTCCAGGTACTTGCCGATCTCCAGCCCGTCCTCCAGGGTCAAAAATCCCTCCACATCCGTCATCTCGTCGCCGCAGATGCGAACGGAGATGGGATAATTGCCCAATTTTGCCCGGATGCCCTCGATGATCTCCCGGATGACGCGGCAGCGGTTTTCCAGGCTGCCGCCGTACCGGTCCGTTCGGCGGTTGTAGTACCTGCTGAAAAACTCCGCCAGCAGGTAGGAGTGGGCGCCGTGGAGCTCCACACCGTCGTAGCCCGCCTTCTTGCAGCGGACCGCGGCGTCGATAAACTTCTGCTCCACCCGGCGGATGTCCTCCTCGGTCATGGGCCGGGGCGTCGGCTTTCCCGGCGCGATGGGCACGTCGCTTGGGGCGATGTTCTGCCGCCCGGTCAGCGCCGGGTTGGAGGTGGCGCCGCCGTGGTGCAGCTGGGCAAAAATCTTGCAGCCGTACTGGTGCACCGCGTCGGTCAGCTTTTCGCACTCGGCGATGTGGTAGTCCTGAGCGATGCGGAAGTTGTGGATATCCGGGATGGAATCCACATCGTCCACGCCGGTGAACTCGTTGATGATGAGGCCGATGCCTCCTCTGGCCCGCTCCTCATAGTAGCGGATCAGCTGCTCGGTGGCACAGCCTGAACGGTCGGCAAAATCGGTGCCCATGGGCATCATGACCGCCCGGTTCTTCAGAACCAGAGGTCCGATACGGCCGGTTTCAAATAATCTTTCGTAAGCCATGGCTTTACTTCTCAAAATTCCGGTTGTGGCTGAAGTGCCCCGCATTGGCCACCGGAGCGATGGTGCTGACCCAGCGGTTGGTGTAGTTGAAGAAGCCGGCCACAAACGCGGCCTCCAAAATCTCATGGTCGTTGAAGCCCGCCTGACGCAGCTTTTCGATCTGCTCCTCCCCGATCTCATCGGCGTGCTTGGTCACATACCAGGCATATTCGCACAGGGCGTACTGCTTTTCGCTCAGCATATCCCTGGCGGAGCGGAAATTATAGCTCAGCTTATCCACCAGGATAGGGTTTTTGGTGTAGCCCCGCAGCGCGTCCCCATGGGTGGTCAGGCAGTAGGAGCAACAGTTGATGGAGGACACCACCACGCCGATCATCTCCTTGTCGGCATTGGTGAGGTAGCAGGTCTCAGGGTTGAAAAGAGAGCCCTTGAAGTTCAAAAAGCCGATGTACTGAGAGGCGTTGAGGGGCAGCACCTTGAAGAGGTTGTTGATAAAGCCCCAATTCTTTTCCATGGCCTCCACATTCTGGTTGAAGACCTCATACTCCTTGTTGGTCATCTCGTCCCGGTTGGGCTTTTGCAGGCGGGACAGCTGTTCATCAAATTCCAGTGCCATAATAATATCCTCCTTTTCGTTCTCTTCCCGGCGACTCCAGGCGCCGGGCCGGCCAACGGACTTCCCGGCACCGTCCGCTGATAAAATGGTAGCACTTGTGACGCCGAATGTAAAGGTCAATCAGGCGCGGCAGGAAGTTCCTGCCGCGCTCTTTGCATATTGATCAGTCCGCGGGGCAGATGGCAAAACATCTGGCCGGGAATCCAGTGCCGTCTTTGAGCTTGGGAAACGCGCAGACGATCAGTCCGCCCACCGGCGTCAGCTGGTCCAGATTGCGCATGACTTCGATCTGGATGCGGTTTGCCTCAAGGATGTACTGTTCGCCGGGATAGGGATAGGCGTCCTCCCTTGTGGTGACAAAGCCCGGGTCTGTGTCCGCCGGCTCATGTCCGATGGCCCCAATGTTGCGCTCCTCCACCAGCCACTGAATGGCCGCCTTGTCCCAGCCGGGGTAGTGGGGCACGCCGTTTTCATCCGGATTGTCCAGATTGGCCTTTTTGTGCCAGTCGGAGCGGAAGGCCACAAAGGCGTTCTCCGGAATCCGGCCGTATGCCGCTTCCCACGCCTTCAAATCCTCCACCGTCAGCATGAAGTCCGGGTTGGCCGCGCATTCGGCGGACTTGTCCACCACCAGGGGATAGACCATCTCCTGGACCGCGATTTCGTTCATGGCCCGGCCGTCGCCCCAGAAGTGGCGGGGCACATCCACATGGGTCCCGTACTGGCTGGCCACGCTGTACTGGTAGCAGCGCATGGGAGCGGCTTTCTCCTCCGGTGTCCCCTCGGCATAGTCGAACAGCAGCTCGGCCTGGAGGGGCTGGAACCCAAACCAGTGGGGCGTCTCAGGACTCAGCTCATGGGTCAGATCCACCCATTTGTATTTTGCGCTCTTCCATTCCTTTACCTGGTCCCACAGTTTAAGATTAGCCATAAGCGAATCCTCCTTTTCCAAATTGGCAGCATTATACACTTTAAATCGATAAATTGCAGTCTATATCTGACAGAAAATTCTGTTGCCCTGCATTTTATCTTCCACGACAAACACACTTGGAAAAATCGTCTTTCCCAATCCCCACCAATTGAATCGCCTCTTTTTCACTCCAGGGAAAAGGAATCCGGCCACCCTTATTTTCGCATGAAAAGCACGGTCGGCCTGCAAAATGCAGGCCGACCGGTTCATACGTAATTTAAAAAACAGGTTGGACACTTACGCGCAGCCCACTGTCAGCAGCAGATTGGCAAAGGTGCGCTTTTCTCCGGTGGAGATCACCATGCGCACGCCGTCCACGCAGCAGGCATCGTAGAACTCATAGCGGCCTAACTTTTGAAGCTCCATGCCGCCCAACATCTGCCGGAACTCGCCGAAGATTTCGGGAGTGGTCCCGTCGGCGGGGTCCATTACCTCCGCCTTCTCGAAGTTGGCCACGCTCTGCAGCGCCGCCAGCACATCGGTCACCGTGGGAAGGCCGGGCGTCAGCCCCAGGTAGACCTTCTCCGCACTGCCCGTCTTGGAGGCCAGCGGATAGTTGCCGTCGGCAATGAGGATTTTGTCGCCGTGTCCGCACAGGGACAGCAGCCGCATGAGCTCGGGGTGAATGCATTGACCGGTCAGCATGCTCTCAATCCTCCTTATTTCTCATTTTCCCGCAGCTGGCCCAGCTTCCCGCCGGGATGGCAGCGGACATATTTGACAGGGTCCCAATCCTGCTCCACCTGGAGCGCCACGCTCAGCGCCTGCAGCGTCAGCATCTCGGCCAGGATGGAGTTGCGGGGCGCCCGATTCAGGGGGCCGCCCTCCTCGCTTACGCCGGCAAAAAGGCACTCGTCGCTCTCCCGGGCCAGCCAGGAATCCATATGGCCCGTAATACCGATCACCTTGCAGCCGTTGTTCTTCACAGCCAGGACCGTAGCCTTCAGTTCGACGGTCTCGCCGGAGTTGGAGATGGCGATGACCACGTCGTCCGCCGCCAGCTGGCCGCATGAGCCGTGGACGGCCTCGGTGCCGTGGAGGAAGTAACAGGGGTTGCCGGTGGAGGAGAACAGAGACGCCATGTAGGCGGAGACATGGCCCGGCTTGCCGATGCCGGTGATGTGGAGGCGGCCGCCGTTTTTCTGGGCCTCCAGAATGATCTGAGCAGCCTTTTCATAGGTCTCGCCGCTGAGGGTGGAGGCAAATGCGGAAAATTCCTTTTGGGCGGAGGCTACAAAGCGGTCCACCGCCTGTCTGCTTTCTTGTTTGAGCATGCAATTCGTTCCTTTCCGTTGGATGATCGGCATGAGGCACGGTTTAGTTCAGCGCATCTAACTCACTCAGGTCAAAGCCCTGGTAACCCCGCTGGCGCATCAGCGAGCGCACCTCCTCAAGGGTGGGCAGGCTGGGCATGGCGCCCATGCGAGAGACGGTGATAGCGGCGGTGTGGCTGGCAAAATTCAGCGCCTGATCCTGGCTGAGTCCGGCGGTGAGGCCGGTGCAGAAGGCAGCCACAAAGGAGTCGCCGGCAGCCGTGGGATCGGCCACGTGGTCCATCTTCACGCAGGCGGTATAGTGGACGCCGTCCACCCCGGCCACGGCGGAGCCGTTGCCTCCCAGGGTGATGATGACGTTTTCCACACCCTTTTCCCGCAGCGCTGCCGCCACCCGCTTCATGTCCTCCTCGTTGACGCCGGTCTCATCGGCGCGCAGAGGCAGTCCGGTGATGGCGGCAGCCTCATGCTCGTTGGGGGAGAGGTATGTAACGCAGGAGAGAAGCTCTTCCGGCAGCGGTGCGGCGGGAGCCGGATTCAGCATCAGCGGCACGCCGGCGGCCTTGGCGTAGGAGGCTACAGCGCAGGTCACGTCCATGGGCAGCTCCAACTGCATCATCAGCAGATCGTACCGGCCGATTTCATCCTTCAGCCATGCCACATCCGCAGTCTTGAGCGTGTAATTTGCACCGGGAATCACGGTGATTCGGTTCTGGGCGCCGTGCTCTGTGACTTCCAGCAGGATGTGGCCTACGCCGGAGGAGACCTCTTTATCCACCAGCACATGGGAAATGTCCACGCCGGCAGCACGGGCCGTGTCTACCATCTCCTGGCCAAAGGAATCTCCTCCCACCTGGCCCACCATGGTCACGTGGGCGCCCAGACGGGCGCACTGCACTGCCTGGTTGGCGCCTTTCCCGCCGGGAGCGGTACGGAAGGACTTGCCGATGACCGTTTCGCCCGAGTTGGGCGCTTTTTCCGTGGAGGCAATCAGGTCCATGACAAAACTGCCGACCACCAAAATCTTCGGTTTTCTCAACATACGTTCCTTTTTCCTTTCACTACGCCTCAAAACGGGGCTGTTAATCGTTTACTTGGATTATAGCGCATCCATTGGCAAAACGCAAGTGTCAATTGTCTTCCCCCAAATGCCCTGCGGCCTGTCTAAAAAGAGGATGCGCCCATGACGCATCCTCTCCTTGAACATCAATCAGTCGATGGGGAACACCCAACCGTGGGTGTCGCTCACGCGGCCCCACTGGATGCCGGTCAGCATATCGTACAGGCGGCGGGACAGGGGGCCCACCTCGTTGTTGTTGATGACATAGTCCTTGCCGTGGATGCACAGCTTGCCCACGGGGGAGATAACAGCGGCGGTGCCGCAGCCCCAGACCTCGTCGACCTTCCCCTCCTCCAGGAGTTTGGCCACGTCATTGATGTCGATCTTTTTCTCCTCCACCGTGTAGCCGTCTTCCTTCAAAAGCTCCACAATGGACTTGCGGGTGATGCCGGGCAGCACGCTGCCCAGGAGGGCCGGCGTCATCACGGTGCTGCCCACCTTGAACATGATGTTCATGCCGCCCACTTCCTCCACATAGCGGCGCTCCACACCGTCCAGCCACAAAACATCGTTGTAGTTCTTGGCATTGGCCCGGTTGGCTGCCCGCTGGGCGCAGGCGTAGTTGCCGCCGCACTTGGCAAAGCCGGTGCCGCCCCGGACGGCGCGGACGTCCTCGTCCTCCACCAGGATGGAGTTGCACTTGAGGCCGCCGGGATAGTAGCTGCCCACAGGGGAGCAGAAGATGTAGAACATGCAGTCGGTGCAGCCGTGGAGTGAGAGGTCTGCGTTGGTGGCCATCATCACCGGGCGGAAGTAGAGGGAGGTGTTGGGCTTGCTGGGCACCCAGTCCTTCTCCACCCTGGCCAGGGCCTCCACAGCCTCCACAAAGGTCTCATAGGGCAGATCGGGCAGCGCCATGCGGGCGGCGGAGTTCTGCATGCGCTTGCCGTTTTCATCCACACGGAACATCTGAATCCTGCCGTCTTCGGTGCGGTAGGCCTTCAGACCCTCGAAAATCTCCAGCGCATAGTTGAGCACAATGGATGCGGGGTTCAGGCTGATATTCTGGAAAGGGACAATGCGGGGATCATACCAGCCCTTGTCCACATTGTAGTCCATTACAAACATGTAGTCGGAATAGGTTGAACCAAACTTTACGGTGTCGATGTCGGGCTTGGGCTTCAAGGTAGCGGCCTGCTCAAAGCGGATGTTCATCATGTTTCTTTCCTCCCATATTGCACGAATGCAAGATTTCAAAATAAAAAGCCTCCGCGCAGTCCTGCCTGAAAACAGGAGAGGCGAAAGCTCAAGCTTCCGTGGTACCACTCTCATTGCCGCAAATGCGGCCGCTCGTCCGCGTGCCCGGTTTTACGGGGACGCGCCTCTCTGTAACGGGAGAACCCGGTGCCGTATACTGGGGCCGATGCCCTTTCTGCGGACTGCTCGCAGGTGACTCGGAAAGGCCCGTGTCCGCTGCCTCTCACCATCCGGCAGCTCTCTTTGGGACGTAGCCCATCCCTTTCCCGGTCATTGCATTTTCGCGCGGTATCTTTTTATATAGTAAAACTTATACGCTTTTGCAGAAACAAAGTCAATTGGTATTTCCTACATAAATCCAACTTTTCGATCCATTTCTTTTCAGTTTTTTGCGAAAAGCGCTGAAATGACGCGTCCCGGCAAGCGTCTGCACCGCCGGCAATGACGCGGGCCATAGAAACTTGACACAACTCAGCCCCTTTTGGCCCCTCCCACGCTGTGGGCTTTGCGGCCATACTATAAAAAACGTTAAAGATTCTTGAATTATTTGTTTAGATAACTTTTGATATCAGGCACATCCCTGTAAGCAAAACGCCATCAGCGCAAGCGCCTTTTTCTCTTAACGGCATCTCCAATTCCCTGTTTCAGCCTGCCGCACAGCACGGTCGTATTGTTTTGCGCCGCGAAAGACAGCACACCCGGCTCTTTCAATGCGCCGGCCCTCCCGCGCTAAATTAAGATATATCTAAACAAAAATTGAAATTAAATTCGATTTTACTTTATTGAAGCCCATGTTAAAATGATCCCAATCAGTTACAGATTGTTGGAAGGATGGGGCGAATGAGAGAGCTGAGGACGCTGGCGCAATTCATATGCAATTTGCAGGCGGAAGATATTCCCCAGGAAGTAGCAGAGGCGGCTGTCCTTCGTGTGCTTGATACAGTGAGCGTTGCAGTCGGAGGCGCAGGAAGTGATTTGATCGAACGGGTGGAGGAGGAACTGATTCCGCTCCATACGAATGAACCAACGGCATCCCTCTGGGGACGGAATCAAAAGTCCGCTTTAAGCTCTGCAATATTCTTTAACGCCATGCGGGGGCATTATCTGGAGCTGGACGATGTCCACACAGGCTCCAAAACCCATATTGGAACCGTGGTGATCCCCGCCGCGTGGGGGCTGGCGGAAAAGCTGGACCGGACCGGAGCAGAACTCATCGTGGCAATTATCTGCGGATACGAGACAATGGCCCGGATCGGCCTCTCCCTTGGAACAGTCAGCCACCGGCAAAAAGGATGGCATGTGACCGGAACGGCTGGGACCTTTGGCGCGGCGGCAGCCTGCGGAAAGCTTTTGGGGCTGAGTGAAGAAAAGATGGTGTGGGCGCTGGGACTGGCGGGGACGCAGTCTTCCGGGCTGTGGGCTTTTTTACAGGACGGGGCAAACTGCAAGGTGCTCCATCCGGCGCGGGCGGCCCTGAACGGCTGCGAGGCGGCCCTGATGGCGCACAGCGGAATGAGCGGCCCCGAATCCATTCTGACGGCGAAGGACGGCGGGCTGCTTGCGGCAATGTCAGATGAATACGATGTGCACCGGCTTACGGACGGCTTGGGTCAATGGTGGGCCACTTTGCAGATGGACGTGAAGCCGTATCCCTGCTGCCGCAGTACGCACTGCGCAATTGACGCAGCGCTTGCCCTCCGCAGCACATGCAGCGTCTCCCCCGATCACATCGCCCGTATCCTGGTGGAAACTTATGACATTGGATACAAGCAGTGCGGTATGTCGAAAGGCAGCATCTCGCCAACCACTGCGGCGGAGGCCAAATTTTCGACGCCCTATACGGCGGCCGTCGCCCTCCTGAAGGGAAGCGTTTCTCTGAAAGACTTTCAAAGCGGCGCAATTAACGAACCGGAACTCCGAAACCTGATGGGGAAAATAACAGTGGTATCTGACAAGGCTTTTTCGGAAAAATACCCTGAACACTGGGGCTGCCGTATGACAATAGAGACTCTTACGGGGGAAGTATTCCAAAAAGAGATCATCGACGCCGCCGGAAGCATATGGGCTCCCCTCACAAGGTCACAGCAGATCGAAAAGGCGGGAACAATGTTCTCCTTCGGCGGATACGCTTCCGCGGATACCGCGATCCTCGATTTGCTGAACCTGCCGCGACTTGACCATATTCCTGTCATTTAAAAATTTCCGATTCCGGAAAACGCGGTGTGGTTCTGCCGGATGAGCTCCACGATGTAGCGTATGGGCGCGGATAAGTGCTTCCTGTAATAGTGCTGCAGATAAATCGTTCGTTTGATTGGGAAAAGGTCTGTTTCGAGGCGGAAAAAATGAGAGGGAGATTCCCCGGCAAGCAACTCCGCATGCGCGTTGATGAAGCCAAAGCCAAGCCCCTGGTTGACCAATCGCAGAATTGAAATCGAGTTGGATATTTGAATGCGTTCATTTGGTAAAATATTGTGGTGCTTGAAAAATGTGTCGGCAGCAGAGCGGAGCCAGTCGCCGGAGGGGGCAAGAATAAAGCTTTCTCCCCGGATCTCATCCAGGTTGATAAACGGGCGGTCTTCCCAGGTCTGCAGCGCGCAAAATTTTTTCACAATGGGATGCAGCGGCGGCGCCGCCAGAATGGGCGGCGGATAGGGGGCCAATTCGATACTGGTTATTTTGGGACAGGTGGAAAAAGCGCCCAGAATCGCGAAATCCGCTTCCCGGTTGAGCAGCGTGGTCTCATACATATTCGCATTCGGACTGATCATCCGGAAATGGGCGCCGGGATAACGGGCATAGAACTGTGAGGAAACCGTGGAGAAGAAGCTGCTGATCATAATGGCGGGCATCGCAATGGTGATTTGAAAATCGTTGGTGTAAAGCCTGTTTTCTGTCAGCTGTGTCTCCATGTTTTCATAGCACTGCAAAAGCTCCTGTATATACTCAAGGTAGATCGAGCCCTGCACCGTCAGACGCATGGGTTTTGAGCTGCGGTCAAAAATTGAGATGTTGTGTTCTTTCTCCTCAGCCGCTATGCACTGGCTGATGGCGGACGGCGAAATAAAAAGCTGGTCCGCCGCCTCCTGGATTCCGCCGACCTGCGCCACCCGGAGAATGTAGCGATACCGATTGATGTTCATACTGCTCTCCATATCCAGAAAAAAGATAAGCTTTTTCTAATTAATTAAGTATATTATACTAAATATGCTCAATTTTGTAAAGTAGATAAGAAAGCGAGGGTACGACAACATGAAGGCGTGGAAAAAAGACTTGATTCTCAGCATACTCCTCTTGCTTTTCTGCGCGGCCGCATATTTCTATTGTGCGACGCTGCCCCCCGGATATCAAAAATATACGATGGCCCATGCGGGCGCATATGTTCAGTTCTGGATAGTTATCCTGGCGATTCTTTCCCTTGCGCTTTTGATCAGAACTATTTTGCGCAAGCCGCAGGAAGAGAGCGCATCCATGTGGAGCAAAATGGTATTTCTGACGCTGCTTTCCCTTGCGGCTTACCTGTTTTTGATGCCCCACATCGGCTTTACCCTGGCCACATGCCTCTTCCTTTTCGGACTTGCTGTGGCTTATCAGCGGCAGGATACAGAAAACCGGCCGTCGGGAAAAGCGTTGGCTCTTGCCGCGGTGAAATGGTTTATTCTCTGCGCTGTTACGACGGCCGCATTGCAGCTTTTGTTTACAAAGGTGCTGAAAGTGGTCCTGCCCACATTGGGCATCCTTGGAATCTGATTCAACTGAAGACAACTGATGGTCCAGGCTGTCAGTCGGTCTAATAAACATGAAAGGAATAAAAGAGATGGAAAAGAAGAAAGTACTCGCAACGCTCCTTGCTCTCGCAATGATCCCCGGCCTTGCGGCATGTGGAGAAGCCGGAACGGCTTCGCAGTCTTCGTCAGGAGTCGGCTCCTCTTCTGCTGAAGATACCTATCCGGAAAAGACCATTGAAGTAGTAGTGCCCTACTCCACCGGCGGTACGCACGATCTTGTGGCCAGGCTGGCCGCTCCGTATTTCGCGGAGCTTGGATACAACATGCAGATTGTGAATATCGGCGGCAACAGCGGCATGACCGGCACCAACGACTTTCTTTCCAGGGACGCGGACGGATACAGCATCCTCATGATGTCTCCCGAAGTCCTCGCCGGCCAGACCGCCGTCGGCACCGTGGAGGACAAGATCTGGCAGCAGCTTGACTACATCGGCTGCTTTGTCAGTGATCCCAAGTGCATCACCGTTAACGCGGATTCCCCCTATCAGACAATCGATGATCTGATCGAGGCCGCAAAGGCCAATCCCGGAGAGTTGAACTGGGAGGCCAACGGCGCCACCGGCGCCAGCCCGCTCTCCGCCTATATCACCTGGGATGCCATCGGCTGTACATTCAATTACGTGCCCAGCGGCGATGTGACGGAAGGCATTGCGGCCCTCATGGGCGGGCATGTTGATGTGGGCCAGTATATGCTCTCCGAAGTGCTCTCCTACCATGAGGCCGGCGAGCTTCGCACGCTTGCCATCATGGTCGACGAACGCAGCGACCTTGCCCCCGACATCCCCACATTGAAGGAGCTTGGCTATGACGTCTCTGTGGACCTCACCCGCTGCTGGGCCGTCAAAAAAGGAACCGACAGCGCAATTGTGGACGAATTGGCGGCCGCCTTCAAGCAGGTCTGTGAAAATGAGGAATTCCAGGCGGATCTGATCCGCCTCGGCGCCAACCCGTTCTATATGACCGGCGAAGAGCTGACGGCGCACGGTGACGAATGGTATGACCTCTATATGGCAAAAATTGAAGAGATCGGCATTGCCTGATCAGTAAAAACGCGCAGGCATTACCACCGGGTGAAGCGCCCCGTCCGGGAGCGCTTCACCCCAAGCCAAACTGGGAGGTGACAAATTTGGAAGCCCTTCATTCTCTGTTTTCGGGGTTCGGATCTTTCTTTTCCGATCCCACTATGATTGTATTGCTGACTGCCGGTGTATTGGGCGGCATGATCTTTGGCGCGATTCCCGGTCTGACAGCGGCATTGGGCGTGAGCCTGATGCTCCCCTTTACGTTCCACATGACGCCGGACCAGGGCATCTGTACCCTGATTGGGATCTATGTCGGCGGAATCAGCGGCGGCCTTGTGTCGGCAACCCTGCTGAATGTTCCGGGGACCTCTGCAAGTATGGTCACTTGCTTTGACGGCAGTCCAATGGCACGGCAGGGAAAACCCGCGCTGGCACTTTCCTATGGGATTACATCCTCCCTGCTTGGCGGAGTGTTTTCCGGCATTGTGTTGATATTCGTTTCCAAAAAGCTGGCGGAGGTCGCCTTGATCTTCAGCTATTGGGAATATTTTGCCATGGGCATTGTCGGTCTTTCCGTGGTCGTTGCCCTGTGCAGCAAGGACATATTAAAGGGGCTCATCGGCGCAGTGATCGGTATGCTCCTGACCACGGTTGGCGTGGACAAGCTGGACGGCATTGCCCGCTTTACCTTTGGCTTTTACCAGTTGGACAACGGATTGACTGAGCTTGCGACGATCATGGGCATTTTTGTAATTCCCGAGGTTTTTTCCCAGATCCAAAAAATCGGCCAAAAAACCGATAAAATTGAGGTGGATAAAAAAGCTTCCGTCAAGCCCACCTTTTCCATGTTCAAGGGATGCGGCAAGCTGCTTGCCATATCATCGGTCATTGGGACGGTCATCGGAATCATTCCGGGTGTTGGGCAATCCACGGCATCGCTGATCGCCTATAACCAGGCCCGCTCCATGTCCAAGCACCCTGAGGAGTTCGGGCATGGCTCCCGCGAGGGCATCATCGCCTCTGAGACCGCCAACAACGCTGTCTGCGGCGGCGCGCTGATTCCCATGCTTGTCATGGGCATTCCGGGGGACATGGTCACATCGCTCCTCCTTGGAGGCTTAACAATTCACGGCCTCAGCGCGGGCCCGCTTCTGTTTTCAAAGCAGCCGGAGCTCATCGGCAACATCTATGTTTCCTACATGGTAGGATGCGTGATTATGTTCGTTCTGTTCCTTCTGCTCATGCGTTTTTTCATCAGGGTCATTGATATCCCCATGAACTTCCTGCTTCCGCTTATCATGCTGATGTGCGTGATCGGCACCATGACCAGCAACAACCGCGTTTTTGACAGTTGGGTATTCCTTGCGATCGGTGTTCTGGCGGCGGTTTTGCTCAATTGCGGCATCAGTCTGCCCTCGGTCGTTCTGGGATATGTTCTGGGCAGCATGGTTGAATCGAACTTCAGGAAGGGCGTTATCGCCAACAGAGGGTCTGTCCTCTCCATGTTCCATCACCCGATTGCAGTTGTGCTGCTGATTATTGCGGCCCTGCTGGTCGTACTTCCCCTTATCAAATCCAGAAAATCCCACAAACATTCTGACACTTAGTGTCATCCGCTGTAAGGAGAGCTGTATCATGTATGAAACCGCTTCATTTGCAAAGGACGTTTTGGCCTCGCTGAGCCGTGAAAACATGGTGGAAACGGTGAACGCCTTCTCCACATTGCACCGCTACTCCGGCAAGGAGCAGGGCGAGGCCTCCGTTGATTACTTAATGCGCAAGTGCGGAGAATACGGAATCGCCTGTGAACGGGAAAGCTATGAGGGCTTCTTCAGTATTCCGGTATCCGCTTCCCTGACAATCCAGTCGCCTTATTGCAAGACCTATGAGGCCTGCGGCATGGTGTTCAGCGGCGAGGCTTCCAATCTCACGGCCGAGGTGTACTACGACTATTTGAGTGGCCAAAAAAACCGCACCCTCTCCCAGGAACGGGAGCGCGACGCCGCGTTTTCCGGAAAGATTGTCCTTTCGCACGACGGCCGCGCGGCGTTTGCAGACCGCCTGAAAAAAGCCGGGGCCGCCGGATTGGTCTACATCTGGCCATCCACCGACGATATGCTGCATCACAGCAATATCGGACCCATCTGGGGAACGCCGGACACAAGGGATTTCGATCATCTCACCTTTTTGCCCTCGGTCTCCTTTCGGCACAGTGACGGCGAGGAAATCGCCGAGGCCTGCAGGGCGGGCAAGGTCTATGGAGCCTTGCATATCAAAATGGACTCAGCCATCGCAAGGAGCACAATGCCCATCGCCACGATCCCCGGCAAGACCAGCAGCTTTGTCCTTCTTTCAGCCCACTATGACTCCTGGTACGAGGGGATTACGGACAATGCCGCCGCCGACGCGATCATTTTGGAGATCGGCCGGGTCCTGCAGGAAAAACAGGATCAGCTGCTCAGGGGCGTAAAAATCTGCTGGTGGTCAGGCCACTCTGACGGCCGCTACGCCGGTTCGGCATGGTGGTGCGACAACCACTGGGAACAGCTCCGCAGGCACTGCGTCGCCCATGTCAATCTGGATATCTGCGGCTGCAAGAACACAGGCCGCATCATCATGCGGACCTCCTGTATGGAGGGCATGGAGTATGGCGCAGATCGTGTGGAACATTTGACCGGGCTGCGCCCCGAATCCTATATTCCAATGGTGAAGGGCGCGGACCAGTCTTTCTGGGGCGTCAATGTGCCAATCACCGTTATGGCTAAAAACGAACCGCTTCCCGGCAATGAAAAAGCCTGTGGAGACTTCTACGGCGCGGGAGGCGGTCCCTGGTGGCATGCGATCGGGGATACCCTTGATAAATTGGATGTCGACGCAATGGTGCGCGACGCCAAACTCAATGCCGAATTTGTTGCCGATTTTGCAACCTGTCCCGTTCTGCCGGTACAGATACTCTCTTTTATTTCAGAGATGAAGCATAAACTGAAAGAGCTTGGCCAGGGAATCGACGCAGCGGAATTCGATATTGCTCCGGTTTACGAAAAGCTTTGCGCCCTGGAGGGTCCGGCAGCGGCATTGGAGGAGAAAATCCGAGCCACGGCAGACGGTGCATCCGACGGGATCATCCAGGCGGTGGCCGGTGAGCTGAATCGAATCTTTTATACAACAGTGGATCCTTATTCCTTTGAACCCGCGATGAGCATCGCGTTCGGCGGCAATCAAAACACGACCATGGGCGGGCTCAGGACTGCTGTGGGCGTAACCCGTGAAACCACAGACGCCATGACCTATCTCTGCGTGAAAACGACCTTTATCCGCCAGAGAAACCGCTTGGTGGGGCAGATGAATGAAATTTTGTGGAAAATTGAACAGTATCTGCGCACATGTGAGGGATGAGGAATATGAAAGAACAAGTTTTTGCCCGCATCGATCAGTGCCGCGGCGAGCTGGTCGATTTGGCAGACAGGATCTTCGACAACCCCGAGCTCAGCATGGAGGAGCATCAGGCCAGCACCTGGCTTGCGGACAGCCTTGAACGCTATGGGTTCTTTGTGGAACGGGGTATTGCGGGGCTGGAGACCGCGTTTCGCGCCACATTTGAATCCGGGCACGGCGGCCCTTCCTTTGGCCTTCTGTGCGAATACGACGCCCTTGAAAAACAGGGGCACGCCTGCGGCCACCACGCCCAGGGCCCCTGTATCTTAGGCGCGGCAATTGCCCTGAAGGATGCAGCGGCCGGCAGGGATTTCAAGGTTGTTGTTTATGGTACGCCTGCTGAAGAGCGATACAGCGGAAAGAACATCATGATTGAAAAGGGCTGCTTCAAAGATATCGATGTCGCCTTTATGATGCACATGGACGGCGCGACGCGTGTCGATGTAAAATACCTTGCCAATATCCACTATCAGGTGATTTTCCGCGGCATCGCGGCGCATGCCGGAAGAAAGCCGGAGGAGGGAAGGAGCGCGCTGGACGCGTTGATCCTGTCATTTAACGGCATTGAATTTCTGCGCGAACATGTGATCGACGATGTGCGTATGCACTATACCGTCGTCGACGCGGGAGCCCCGGCAAACAGCGTTTCTCCCCGTGCGGTGGGCTCCTTCATCCTGCGCAGCTATGATATGGAGTATCTGGAGCAGGTAGCCGCCCGGTTCAGAAAGATTATGGAGGGGGCCGCCCTGATGACCGAGACCAGTGTGGAGATCATAGAAGAAACCAGAATGTATAACATGATCCCCATCCTGACACTCAACGATCTTTTGATGGAAAATGCGCATTTGGTGGGAGCCCCGCAGATTCAGCCGCCCCGTGCGAAAACCGGATCAAGCGACTTTATGAACGTGTGCCATATCCTACCCGGCGCATGCATCCGTATGGCTTTTGTTCCGATTACGGTAGGTCCTCATTCACAGGGATACTATGACGCCGGCAAGACGGAGCTGTGCCACAATTCCATGATCCAGGGAGCCAAAATTATTGCGGGAGCCATTTGTGACCTGTTGGAAAAACCTGAACTTCTTGACGCCGTGAAAAAAGAGTTTACCGAAAACCAGCTTCATAAGAACCGTCAAACATACACTGGACCGTATTCATGAGGAGACTGGAATGCAGAAAATCAATATGGCAACGCCTCTCGTTGAAATGGACGGAGACGAGATGACCCGGATTCTCTGGCAAATGATTAAGGAACTGCTTATCCTGCCCTTTGTCGAGCTGAAAACCGAATACTATGACCTGGGCCTTCTGAATCGTAACCGCACGAAAGACCAGGTTACGGTGCAGGCGGCTTTGGCCGCGAAAGAACTGGGAGTCGCCGTAAAATGCGCAACCATTACGCCAAATCGCCAGCGCATGGAGGAATACCCCGAATTAACGCAAATGTGGAACAGCCCCAACGCAACCATCCGCTCCATTATGGACGGTACGGTTTTCCGCCGTCCGATCATTGTGAATCATGTGAGGCCTGTTGTCCGCACCTGGGAATCCCCAATCACAATCGCCCGTCATGCGTACGGAGACCTCTATAAAGCGGTGGATTTGCGGACCGAGGAGCCGGGCAGCTGTGAATTGCTTTTTACCGCGGACAGCGGCAGGCAGGAACGGCTGCTGGTGCAAAGGGCTGACGGGCCGGCAGTCTGGCAGGCCTGCCACAATTACCGCAGCTCCATCCGCTCATTTGCAAGGTCCTGTTTCCAGTACGCACTTGATACACACCAGGATCTCTGGTTTTCCACCAAAGATACGATTTCCAAAACGTATGACGGCGAATTTAAACAGATCTTTGAGCAGGAGTATTCGGCTTTCTCCCCCGCCTTCAAGCGTGCCGGGATTCGCTATTTTTATACGTTAATCGACGATGCCGTCGCACGCGTCATCCGGTCCCGGGGCGGGTTCATATGGGCGTGCAAAAATTACGACGGCGATGTTATGAGTGACATGGTGTCCACGGCCTTCGGGTCCCTTGCCATGATGACCTCCGTGCTGGTCGCTCCGGACGGAAGCACCGAATACGAGGCCGCTCACGGCACGGTGACACAGCACTACTATCGCTACCTGAAGGGAGAAAAACCATCCACAAATCCGACGGCCACCATCTTTGCCTGGTCCGGTGCGCTGAAAAAGCGGGGATCGATCGATCAGCTTCCCGACCTGGTGAGATTCGGAGAATCCTTAGAGCAAGCTTGCCTCGACACCTTGAACAATGGACTCGTCACAAAGGATCTATTTCAGCTTGCCGAGCAAAACGCGGCCCTCCACCCGGTGAGCAGCGAGGAGCTTCTGGAGGCAATCGCAGAAAGGCTGCGCCAAAAATTCGACTCTAAATAATCGGTCGAATACGCTTCCGGCAGACAAAATCGGCAGAACATATTGCAGCGGCGGAGGGGAACAATCCCCTCCGCCGTTTTTTACAGAAATTACGCCTCTGCAAACGTTAAATCCAGCGCCTAATTGGTCTGCCGCAGGCGCCCCGGCGCTTTTAGCCTCGGGTCAGATAAGGATGTGCTCCGCCTTTGCCTGATGCTCCAGCTCCGCCCGGAACCTGGGATGGGCGATGGAGATCAGCGCCCGGGCCCGCTGGCTCAGGGATCTGCCCCGGAGCTTGGCCACGCCGTACTCCGTCACAATATAGTCCACGTCGTTTTTGCTGGTGGTGACGATGGCTCCGGGAGACAGCGTGGCTTTGATGCGGCTCACCTCTCCGCCTTTGGCCGTGGAGGGGAATGCGATGAAGCTCTTGCCTCCCTCCGACTCCGTGGCGCCCCGGACGTAGTCTGCCTGCCCGCCGGTGCCGGAGATATGGCGGGTGCCGATGGACTCGGCGCAGACCTGCCCGAAAAAGTCCACCTCCAGAGCGGCATTGACGGAGATGAAGTTGGGATGCCGGGCGATCACCGCCGGATTGTTGACATAGTCCACCCCCAGCACCTCCACCGCCGGGTTATCGTCGATGAAATCGTAGACCCGCCGGGTGCCGAAGGCAAAGGTCATCACCGACCGCCCACGGTGGATGGGCTTTAAGCTGTTGTCCGCCGCGCCGCACTCCAAGAGCTCCACCAGGCTATCGGCAAAGAGCTCCGTGTGGATGCCCAAATGATGCTTGTTTTTGAGGAACATGCCCACAGATTCCGGCACCGCCCCGATGCCAAGCTGCAGCGTGGCGCCGTTGGGAATCTCCTCGGCGATGAGTCCGCCGATGGTGCGGCTCACCTCGTCGATCACCGGCGGCTGGGATTCCACCATGGGCCGGGATACCTCGCAGAATGCATCCACCCGGGAGATGTGGACAATGGGCGCGCTGAGCACCCGCGGCATTTGGTCGTTGACCTCCAGATAGATGTGCTCCGCCTTCTCCAGGGCCGCCTCGGAGTAAGAGCCCACGGTGCACAGGCTGAAGTAGCCGTGGCGGTCCATGGGGCCCACGGCCGCGCAGAAGGCGTCGATCCGGGGCTGCTGCCGGACCAGCCGGGGCATGTCCCGGTAGTAGCAGGGCATCACGTCGGCCAGCCCTTCATTCACCGCCCTCCTGGCCCCGGCGCTGGAGAACCAGCTGACCGCGTGGTAGCCGCCTCCGCCGGTATAGAAGGGCATGGGATAGCTGTCCAACAGGATGTGCTGGGTCAGGTTCCGGTATCGGTTGGCGGATGCGTGGGCGCCGATCGATTCCAAAAGCCCAATGGGCTGGGCCAGGGCGGCGTCGCTGATCAGGACGCTTCCGTCGGGAATGGACGCGGCGATCTCCTCCGCTGTCCGTTTTTTCTCCCGGTACTGTTTCAAAACTGTTTTCATACGTTCCTCATTTCATGAAACAGCGGAAGAAGCACGCTTCCTCCGCTGTGCGCTGCTTGTTTACCGGGCGCAGGCCATGCCGCGCTTCAGTGCCTCCATGTTCAGCGGCACCAACTTCGCCTTTGGACCGGTGAACATGGCCTCGATCATCTGCCTGATGGTCTCCTCTCTGAGCGCGCCGGTGGCGGCGATGTAGGCGCCCAGCATGACCATGTTGGCCACCTTCCCGTTGCCCACCTCATCGGCGATCCTGGAGCAGGGCACGTAGACGGCTTTCACATCCTGCCGGGCGACCCGTTCGCTGATGACGGAGCTGTTGACAAAGATCAGGCCGCCCTCCACCACCAGAGGCTCAAATTTCTCAAGAGAGGGCAGGTTCATGGCAATCAGCTCCGTGGGGTGGGTGAACAGGGGCGAGCCTACCGGCTTGTCGGAGAGAACCACGGAGCAGTTGGCCGTGCCGCCCCGCATCTCCGGCCCGTAGGAGGGAGCCCAGGTGACCTCCAGTCCCTCGCTGACGCCGGCCTCCACCAGGGATTTTCCGATGGACATGACGCCCTGGCCGCCGAACCCGGAAATGATGATTTCCTTTTTCATCTCATTTCACCTCCGCGCTGCTTTCCTTGATGACGCCCAGGGGATAGTAGGCCGCCATGTTGGTCTCCAGCCACTCCTTTGCCTTCAGGGGCGTCATGCCCCAGTTGGTGGGGCATGTGGAGAGCACCTCCACAAAGGTGAACCCCTCCCCTGCCATCTGCTTTTCAAATGCCTTGCGGATGGCCTTCTTGGCCTTGTTGAGATGTGGGATGTCCGTGACGCAGACCCGCTCGGCATAGACGCAGCCGTCCAGCGTGGAGAGCATCTCCGCCACGCGGATGGGCTTGCCGGCCTGCTCCACCGTCCGGCCGTGGGGGCAGGTGGTGGCCTTCTGGCCAATGAGGGTGGTGGGCGCCATCTGGCCGCCGGTCATGCCGTAGATGGCGTTATTGACAAAGATGGTGGTAAACTTTTCACCCCGCATGGCGGCGTGGACGATCTCCGCCGCGCCGATGGAGGCCAGATCGCCGTCGCCCTGGTAGGTGAACACCGGGGCCGTGGGGTGGGTGCGCTTGATTCCGGTGGCCACGGCGGGAGCCCGGCCATGGGCCGCCTCCATCATATCGCAGCTGAAATAGTTGTATGCAAAGACGGAGCATCCCACCGGGCAGACGCCGATGGCCTGGTCGATGAGGCCCATCTCCTCCATCACCTCGGCGATGAGCTTGTGGATGATGCCGTGGTTGCAGCCGGGGCAATAGTGCAGCTCCGCATCCGTCAGCCCTTTGGACTTCTGATATACAATCGCCATCTCACTTGACCTCCTTCAAAGCCGCCCGGGCCGCTTCCACGATCTCCTCCACCGTGGGCAGCGCCCCGCCGGCACGCCCCAGATAGCGGACCCTCTTTTGCCCCTCCACCGCCATGCGGACGTCGTCGATCATCTGTCCGCCGGCGCTGAGTTCCACGTCCAAAATCACTTTCACATGATCCCGTCCCGCCAGGTCGTGAAGGGCCTTTTCCGGGAAGGGCCACAGCGTGATGGGCCGGAAGAGGCCCGCCTTGATGCCCGCCCCGCGGAGCGCCTCCAGAGCGGTCAGCGTGATGCGGGCCGGGGTGCCGTAGGCGGTGATGACTATCTCCGCGTCCTCGCACTCCCGTTCCTCCCAGCGCACCTCGTTCTTCTCCATCTCCCGGTACTTTTCCAGCAGGTGGTCGTTGTGCTGGTCGCACTCGTTGGGGTCGATGAACAGGGAGTTGATGATGTTGTGGCGGTCACGGCCGTGCCTGCCGCCGGCCGCCCAGTCCTTGGGCGGCAGCTTCCTCTTGGGCACGTCGTGCCAGACTATGGGCTCCATCATCTGGCCGATCAGGCCGTCAGCCAGGATCATCACAGGGTTTCGGTACTGGTCGGCAATGTCAAAGGCCTCCTGGGTGAAGTCCACCGCCTCCTGGATGTTGGCCGGCGCCAGCACCACCGTCCGGTAGTCGCCGTTGCCGCCGCCCCGGGTGGCCTGGAAATAGTCGCCCTGGGCGGGCTGGATGGTGCCCAGGCCCGGGCCGCCGCGCATGCAGTTGACGATGACCGCCGGCAGCTCCGCTCCGGCCAGATAGGTGATGCCCTCCTGCTTGAGGCTGATGCCGGGAGAGGAGGAGGATGTCATGGCCCGCATGCCCGCTCCCGCCGCGCCGTAGACCATGTTGATGGCCGCCACCTCGGACTCCGACTGCACAAAGACCTTTCCGTGCTCAGGCATATGTAAGGACATGTACTCCGGCACCTCGCTCTGAGGCGTGATGGGATATCCGAAGAAGCAGTCGCAGCCCGCGCGGATCGCCGCCTCCGCAATGGCTTCATTTCCCTTCCAAAGCTCTTTTTCCATAAAACTTCCCTCCTTCTTCAAACCTTCTCCACCGTAATCACAGAGTCCGGACAGATCTTGGCGCAGCTTGCGCAGGCGATGCACTCCGTGATGTCCGTCACTGCGGCCGGATGGTAGCCCTTGCAGTTGATCACCGTCTGGTCAATGGCCACAATGTGCTTGGGGCAGACGGAGGTGCACAGCTCGCAGCCCTTGCAGCGCTCCTGGTCAAATGTCACTTTCGCAGTCATGGTTGAGCCTCCCTTTCTGTTGCCTGATTTACTCCCAAGGTTTTTTCATATAGATCTCAATGGGAAACTGATCCGCCGACCCGTCGGCCATCTTCCGTTCCACCACGTGGCAGAGGATCGGCAGTCCGGTCATCTCCGACACCTGCCGGATCAGCTCCCTTCCCTTTTCAAGGTCCCGCTCCCCGGTTTCCCGGCACAGGTGCGTGTTGTCCACCAGGGCGGTGACAGCCACGCCGCTGGCCGCCTCAATACCGCGCAGATACGCCGTCGCCGCCTGGGCTGTGGCGGTCTGGGGCCGGTTGGCGTTGACCACACACAGCATTTCGTGGTCCAGCGTGTTGATCTGCGGTGCAAACCGGGCCAGCACCCTTGCTCCCGCCGGGTCGCCGCCCACATCGTACACGCTCACCAAATCCGGGTCTTGAAAGGTGGTGAAGAGATCCGCCGGCAGCGCGGGCACATCCGCGTCCGTACAGGCCTGGGAAGTAGCGATCAGCCGGATGTTCCTCTGCTCCAGCATCTCCCTCCGCTCTCTGGAGCGAAAATAGGGATTGACGATGTCCAGGTCCGCCAGCGCCGTCCTACAGCCTGTGCCGGCTATGGCCAGAGCAAGATTCACGGCAAACTCCGTCTTTCCGCTGCCGTAGTGGCCTGTGACAAAAATGCGCCGCTTCTCCGCCAGTATCCTTGCCATCTCCATCTCCATTCACTTCCTCCCGCCGGATTCTCCCGTTAATTGTAAGACTACTATTTACGTTGTCTGATGTCATGATACTGCTTTCGTGATCCGATGTCAATTGCGGTTTTGTTTAATTTTTGCGGTGCATTTTTGTAGAAAACGTCACCCATCCTCTTAAGCATGACGGGCGGCTTCCGGAGCGGCGTCCGCAATAAAAAAGACGCGGGGACTTTCGTCCCCGCGTCTTTTACGCGGCAATTTACTTGGCAGCCTTGGTCTTGCCCTGCTTGGACAGCGCGCCCACGCCTTCCACAGTCAGGATAATGGCCAGGATGAACAGGGCCGCGCCTAAGATGCCCTGGGCATAGGCGGCGGCATCGCCGCTGCCGGCCATGATCAGGCCGACCTTGCTCTTGATGGTCATGAACAAAGAGCACAGCGTGACGATCAGCATGAAGAACATGGGGATGTAGAACATCTTGTTGTTCTTGCCGATGTTACCCAGCCAGCAGCACACAGCCAGCAGAGCCAGAGCGGCCAGCAGCTGGTTGGCGGCGCCGAACAGGGGCCAAATCTTGGCATAGCCGGTCATGCCCAGGCCGACGCCCAACACCACGGTGATGACGGTGGCCACATAGGGGTTGCACAGGACGGCCTTGTAGCCCTTGGCATCCTTATAGGTCTCGCCCTTTTCCAGCCAGAACTCCTGGAACATGTAGCGGGCCAGACGGGTGGCGGTATCTAAGGAGGTCAGGCAGAACACGGACACAGCCAGGACCAGCAGGGAGTACAGAGTGGTCTCCGCACCGGCCAGACCGGGGATGGTGGCAACCATCTTGGAGATACCGGAGGCGAACACCTGGGTGGGGGTGGTGACCTCGCCGGCGGAGTAGGAGGTCCAGATGTAGCCCACGGCGATCAGGGAGACAATGGCCAGGGCCGACTCAATCAGCATGCCGCCGTAAGCGATGGGCAGCGCGTCGCTCTCCTTGTTCAGCTGCTTGGCGGTGGTGCCGGAGGCAACAAGGGAGTGGAAGCCGGACACAGCGCCGCAGGCGATGGTTACGAACAGGGCGGGGAACATGGAGCCCAAAGAGGTTCCGGTGGGAGCGACCGTATCCACCCAGCCGGTGAACATGGGGATGTCGATATTGGGGTGAGCGCCGACGACACCCACAAAGGCCACGATCATCATGAAGTACAGCAGGAAGGAGCTCAGGTAGTCACGGGGCTGCAGCAGAATCCACACAGGCGTGACGGAGGCAACAAGGATGTAGATTCCAAGGATAATCATCCAGACATTTCCGGCCACATAGATGGGGCACTTCAAGCCAATGACCACAACGGCTACGATGCCCACAATGCCGATGATGGTGGAGATGCCCAGAGGCGCGTTGCGGCGGTAGACCAAAAAGCCGAAGATGATCGCCAGCACGATGAACAGCAGGGAGATGGTGGCAGTCTGGCCGTTGGCCACGATCTGCTGGCCCTCCGCGTTGAAGCCGTTGAAGGTGGAGGCAACGATGGAGGCGAAGGCCGCCACAACCAGCACCAGAACCAGATAGCCGAACACGGTGAACAGCTTCTTGGCACGGGAGCCGATGCTGACGTCAATCACCTCGCCGATGGACTGGCCCTTGTTGCGGATGGAGGCAAACAGGGCGCCGAAGTCATGGACGGCGCCGAAAAAGATGCCGCCGATGACAACCCACAGCAGGACGGGGAGCCAGCCAAACACAGCGGCCTGAATGGGGCCGTTGATGGGGCCGGCGCCTGCGATGGAGGAGAAGTGATGGCCCATCAGGACAGGGGCCTTTGCGGGGCAGTAGTCCTGGCCATCTTCCAGCTCATGGGCCGGGGTGGATTTGCTGTCGTCGACGCCCCACGTCTTGGCCAGCCAGCGACCATAGAACAGGTAGCCGACCACCAGGCATGCAACACCGACCAACAGGATGACAAGTGCATTCATGCGAATACTTCCTTTCTCTTTTCCGGCACTCCTCTGGCGTGCCGGCTCATATTTATAAAACGCACGCACATGCGTCTTATAACCGCTCAGATCATACGCAGGACGGACTTTTCAATGTCCCGGCCCATGTGGTTGGCGCACCATTTGCCGCTGGAGACCTCCAGCGCGGCGCCCCGGAACTGGGCCCAGCCCTTCAGGGTAAAGCAGAAGTTCTTGGTGTACTTCAGCTTTTTCATGGCCCTGGCCGCCTCCGGGTCCACCTGGTCGGCAAACACGATCAGCGTCACATAGGAGCACATATGGTCGCCCTCAGGCTTCACCCGGGACATCCCCTCTTTCAAAACCGCATCGTAGTAGGCGTTCAGATTTTCCACGCTCAGACGGTCTGTCAGCACGAAAAAAGCGTACTCGTTGTTCTCTGCCGCCCATATCTGGGCGGATTTAACCAAGACGTACTTCTCATCCCGGGAGTGATACTCCGCCTCGGCCGCCACCGGCAGCCCGTCTATCACAATGTTCTCTTTCACATTAAAGTAGCCGGAATACCCCCGCAGCACCTTCTGCAACAGCGCCTCTTTGCTTTGCTCCATAGCTCCGCCCTTTCCGTCCTCTGTATCTGAACGCCGGCGGAAACAATCGTTTATCCGCCGCGTTGTCAGACATCGCCGTTCTCTTGATGCCATCTTATGCCTCCATCCAGATGCTGTCAAGTTGTTTCAAATAATTTCGTAATATCATTTAAAACCCTTTTTAGATTTCTGTGCAATTTCACATTTCATAATTTAGACATATTTATTAAGCATTTGTTAAATCCAATTTCTCCGCGCCATTCCCACGCGCTGACCGACATCTTGGCGAAAACGCGGCCAGAAGGCCAGATCCGGTAAAAATCAGCCGCCTTAAAAATCGGAAACGTTTCCAGTGCCGCTGAGGTACTTTTTCGATTCCGCTCATGCCTGGAGGGTCTCCATCAGGTGGAGCATGTGCATGCGCATGGCTAACTTTGCGCCCTCGGCGTCCCGCTGCGTCAAAAACGCAAGGATCATCTTGTTGTCCGACAGGGCGATGCGCTGCATCTGCTCCTGGCTGGCGGTAATCTGCATGATCTCGTTGACCGCGTTGTTGATGATGGGATACAGCGTGCGCATGTACTCGTTGTGAGAGGCTCTGGCGATGGCCATGTGGAACTCCTGGTCCGCGCCGGACCAGTCGCCCCGGCTTTGCGAGGCCTCCTCCACCTTTTCCGCCCTGCGGCAGATCTGCTCGATCTCCGCGTCCGTTGCCCGCTGGCAGGCAAGGGCCGCCGTCTCAGGCTCGAAAATCAGGCGCATCTCAAAGAGGTCCTTGGCCCGTACACGGGAGCGCAGTCGCTGAAAGGAGCTGAAGTCCATCGCATCCTGGGGCAGGCTGTCGGCCACAAAGGTGCCCTTGCCCCGGCGGATCTCAAGTATCCCCTGGGCCACCAGGCAGGAGATGGCCTCCCGCAGCGTGGTCCGGCTGACGTGCAGCTCAGCGGACAGGTCATTCTCATTGGGCAGCTTGCGGCCCGGTTCAAACTCCCGCTCATAGACAATTTTTTCATACAGCCAGTTGGCGGCCTGCTCCGATCGCTTGACCCGCGTTCCCTCTGCCACATTCTCACCCCACGTTCTTCTCTTCGTTGGTTAATATAGCACAAAATGTTTGGAAAGGAAAGGTCCAAAGTCGAAAAAAGCAGGGGCAAATTTTGTAAATAAAAACAATTACCTCTCTTCTTTTTTATGGAAAACGCTTAATATCCACGATTTCTCCCTCACTGGGAACTTCTCCCGGCGGAGAAAAGAAACGCCCGACCACCAAGGCGGTGGCCGGGTCTCTTTTTAAAGCGGCAGACCGTGGATCACGCCCCGGGCGCAGTCCACGCTGACCATGGTGCCGTCCTTCAGAGTGCGGGTGGCGCCAAAGGCCCCCACAATAACGGCCTTATTCAGTGTCAGCCCCACCGTGGCGGCATGGCTGTTGACGCCTGACTCCTCGCTGATGACGGCGGAGGCCTGGCGCATCACATCCAGCATCTCATTGGTGGTATAGGGCACCACCAGCACATCGCCGGGATGGAACTTTGCACGGATTTCCTCCGGACTGGCGCACACGCACAGGCGTCCCCGGGCGTTGCTGGCGCCGATGCCCACGCCGGTCATCAGGCTGTCTCCCACCAGGTGCACCTTAATCATGTTTGTGGTGCCCGGGATGCCCGCCGGCAGCCCGGCGGTCAGAACCACCAGGTCTCCGTCGGAGACCAGACCGGCTTTCCGGGCCGCCTCCACCGCCAGGTCGATCAGCTCGTCGGTGTTGTTGGCATAGGGCATCATCAGCGGCATTACGCCCCAGGAGAGGCTCAGATGCCGCTGAACCCGCTCGTCCAGCAGGCAGGCGATGATGGGCGTCCCCGGGCGGAAGCGGCTGACCAGCCGGGCAGTCTCCCCGCTCTTGCTGACCGTGATGATGGCATCGGCCCCCACGTCCATGGCCGTGGTGCAGGCGGCGTGGGCCGTGGCGGCGGCAATGCTCAGGTGGCTCTCCGCTGTCATGTTCCGCATCCGCTTGGAATAGTTGATGTCCGACTCCGTCCGCTGGGCGATGGCGGCCATGGTGCGCACCGCCTCCAGCGGGTATTTGCCCGCCGCCGTCTCGCCGGAGAGCATGATGGCGGAGGTGCCGTCATAGATGGCGTTCGCCACGTCGGTGATCTCCGCCCGGGTGGGGCGGGGATTTTCCATCATGGAGTCCAGCATCTGGGTGGCGGTGATCACCGGTTTGCCGCAGGATGCGCACTGGGCGATGATGTCCTTTTGGATGATGGGGATTTCCGTAAAATCGATCTCCACGCCCATATCGCCCCGGGCTACCATGATACCGTCGGCAACAGAGAGAATTTCGCTGAGGTTGTTGACTCCCTCCTGGTTCTCAATTTTGGCGATGACCCGCATGGTGGAGCTCCTGCTTTCGATCAGGCGGCGGATTTCCAGCACATCGGCGGCGGAGCGGGTAAAGCTGGCCGCCACAAAGTCGAACCCCTCCTCGATGCCGAAGAGGATGTCCTCCCGGTCCTGGGCACTCATATAGGGGATGGACAGCCTGACGCCGGGCACGTTCACGCCCTTGCGGTTTTTAATGCGGCCGCTGTTTTCCACCCGGCACAGGATGTCCTGGTCCTTTACCTCCAGGACCGTCAGGCGGATCAGTCCGTCATCCAGCAAGATGGTGCCGCCCGCCGCCACGTCCAAGGGCAGGTCGCGGTAGGTCACGGCGCAGATGTGTCCGTCCCCCTCCACATCCCGGGTGGTCAGGGTAAACTCCTGTCCCGCCTCAAGCTCCGCCACGCCCTTGGCAAAGGTCTTCAGGCGGATCTCCGGCCCCTTGGTGTCCAGCATGGCGGCAACGGGCAGCGACATCTCCTGGCGCAGCTTTTTTACCATCTCCAGCCGGGCCTTATGCTCTTCGTGGCTGCCGTGGGAAAAGTTGAAGCGGGCCACGTTCATGCCGGACTCTATCATCCCCCGGAGGATTTCCTCCCGATCCGTGGCAGGGCCCAGCGTACAGACAATTTTCGTTTTGTGCATAATTTTCCTCCATCATGCAATTTTCTGGATTCTTCCTATTTCACACCTTCATTATACGCCTTTTTTCAACGCCGGCAACGGAAATCTGCACCGCCGCGGCAGGATTGTGAAATCCGCCGCCCGGCTCCATGTTCTTTTACATGCATTTCATAAAAATCTGGCACAGTTGCACAAACAGGGCAGGCCCTTTCGGGGCCTGCCCTGTTTGGAACCGTTTACCGGGCCTCTGCGATGATCACCCGCACCCGCCCACCGGCGGCAGCGCCAAAGCTGTCGTACCAG
Organism: Dysosmobacter acutus; assembly: GCF_018919205.1. Taxonomy (NCBI): domain Bacteria; kingdom Bacillati; phylum Bacillota; class Clostridia; order Eubacteriales; family Oscillospiraceae; genus Dysosmobacter; species Dysosmobacter acutus. The sequence goes on along the minus strand of NZ_JAHLQN010000001.1, from coordinate 1,215,155 downwards.
CCGGTGAGCTTGTAGGATGCGCCGTCCACCGATGAGAGCGTGGCGGCATAGTAGCTGCTGCCGCTCTTGAGGTAGACCTGCACGTCATCGGAGAGCTGGCGCCTTGTACCGTCGCTGACGGCGTAGAGGGTGGTCAGCTCCGTGATGGGGAAGGAGGTGAGCTTTTTCATATCCGCAATGGCGCCGTCCGCGTCGTAGCGGTAGGCTATGGCGGTCTCATCCTCCATGCCGTACACCTTGCCCGTGGTGGTCAGCGTGGTGCTCTTGCCGTCCTCCATGCAGGCGTAGTAGCCGGTCAGCGGCGAGGCGCTGCTGCCGTCCTGCTTGGTCAGCTCCACCAGGAAGCAGTAGTTCCATACGTCGCCGGTGGCGTTGTTGAGCAGCATGTGGCTGATCTCGCCGTTTTCGTTGAGGGCGTAATAACGCACCGCGCCGCTCTGGAGGGTGGTGCCGGCCAGCCGGGCGGCGGAGATCACCGCATAGGCTCCATCGCTGGTGGTGTCCAGAATCTGGACGTCCCCGGCCACCTTCAGGCTGCCGATCTTGGTGCCGTCGCTGTTCACCGCGCCGGTGGCGCTGCGGGCGGCCAGGTTGGAGATCACCGTTCCGTTTTCCGTGACGGTGACGGAGACCAGGTTGCCCTTGGAGTAGGTCTTATCCTTCTCCACGGTAAAGGTGCGCACGGAACCGTCGGTGCAGACCACCTCAACCGCCTTTTCCACCGCGGCGCTTCCGCTGACGGTGGTGGTCCGGCTGGAGGCGAGGACCATACCGTAGTAGATCTGGTTGCTCAGGGCGATGTCCAGTACATCCACCACAGTGCCGTCCATGCCCAGAAGCAGCGTGGCGGTGTCGCCCACCTTGAAGCTGCCCATGGAGGAGAGCTTGTAGGCCGCCGTGGAGGCGCCGATGGTATAGGTGGTTCCGGCCACCGTCACCGTGGTGGGCGAGGCGCCGCTGGGGGTGATAGCGGTGATGGTGCCCGCGGCCCGGTCGGTGTAGACCCAGACCGTGCGCAGGTTCTGATTGTAGTAGTAGACGTCGTACTGGGTGATGGCGCTGAGCGCGGAGGCGGCGCCGTTGCGGTAGACCGCCGAGGCGGTGAAGGGCAGCGCGGCAGTCCCGCCTTCCCCGGCCACATAGGGGCCGGACATGGTGGCGTTCACCACGGCGGCGTAATCCACCTCGCCGCTGGCATTCAGGCTGTATCCCATCGTGGCGGCGTACACCTGCCCCGCCTTGGTCTGGGCGGTCATCATGTTGTAGAAGAGCTGGGCGCAGTTGCCCCGGGTCATGATCCCGCCCTGGCTCAGGGAGATGTCGTCCCGCAGCCCCAGAGCGGAGGCCTTGGTCAGCTGGGCCGTGGGATAGGAGCCGGCCAGGTCGGAGGCCTCATAGCCCAGCACGCGCAGCACGGTGGTGCAGGCCTCCTCCACGGAGATGGTCCGGGTGGGGCGGAAGGTTCCGTCTGTATAGCCCACCATCCAGCCCTGCTCCACGGCAATTTTAATGTAGGCGCTGGCCCAGTGGCTGCTCTTCACATCTTTGAAAAGAGAGCTTCCTGTGCCGTCGCCGATGCTGTCCTTATACGAGGACGCGGCCACGATCATCTTTGCAAACTCTGCCCGGGTCACATTCCGGCCCAGGTTCAGATTGCCGTTGGTGTCGCCCACCAATATCCCCATGGCACGAACCGTCTGCACCACTCCGGAGCCCTCGTCCAAAGCGGAGGCCGGTACGCTCATCATGGTAAATACCGTGCACACCGCCAAAATCAGGGCAAGGATTTTCTGTTTCATGCTTTCTCCTCCCAAATCATTCATAGTGCAGCGCGTCAATGGGATTCAAGCGCGCCGCTTTCTTTGCCGGCAGATAGCCAAAGGCAATTCCAATGGCCATGGACACGCCCACCGCCACCAGGATGGAGTCCGCCGTGGGCACCACCGTCATGGCCTCGCCGGTAAGCTGCACGATCAGCACGGTGGCCACCGAGGACATTGCGTAGCCCAGAAGGATCCCGATGACGCCGCCTAAGGAGCTGGTGGTGGCCGCCTCGATGACAAACTGCTGCATGATGTAGCGTTCCTTGGCGCCCAGGGCCTTGCGGATACCGATCTCCCGGGTGCGCTCCGTGACGGACACCAGCATGATGTTCATGATGCCGATGCCGCCCACCACCAGGGAGATGGCCGCGATCACGGTGAGAATGGTAATCATCACATCGATCATGCTGTTCATCATATCCAGAATCTCCGACATGCTGATCACCGCGTAGGCGTCGGAGTCGTCAAAGACGTCAAAGAGCGCGTTTTCCACCACCTTTTTCGCCGCCGCGGACTGGTCCTCATTGACCACGGTGATGGTGTAGCTGCTGATGGTGCCGACGCCGGAGAGGCGGGAGGCCGTGGAGTAGGGGACGTACACCGCGTCGTCGGTGCCGCCCTCGTCCGCCTCATCCGCCTGCTGGGCCAGCACACCCACAATGGTGAACTTATTGGCTCCAACCTTGATGGTCTGCCCCACGGCGCTGCCTCCATAATAGGTGTCGGCCACGTAGCTTCCCACTACGCAGATGTGCTTGCGCTCGGAAACATCCACATACTGGATGCCCCGGCCCTGGGCCACCGTGTAGCCCTTCATGCTGAAATAATCCTCGCTGACGCCGGACACAGCGGTGGCGCTGTAGGTTTCGGTCCCCACCTTCACCGTGCCGGACATGGTCACGTTGGGAGACAGCTGGTCCAGATACTCGTGGTTTTCCTCCACGATCTTATACATGTCGTCCACCGACACGCTTCGGGACGAGCTGCCCCGACCGCTGATCATTACGGAGAGCGTATTGGTGCCCAGCTCCGCGAAGCTGTCCTCCATATACCTCTGCATGCCGTTGCCAAGGCCCACAATGACGATTACCGCCGTGATGCCGATGATGATGCCTAACATGGTCAAAAAGGTTCGCATCTTGCTGGAGGCAATGTTCTTCAGCGCAAGGGAAAAGGATTCTGTCATCTTCATGGACGTCCCCCCCTTCCCCCGGCAAGAGACGGTGTCACCACTGCCTCCGGCGCATGGGCGTCGCCGTCGTAGATCACCTGGCCGTCCTCCAGGCGGATGATCCGCTCGGCCTGAATGGCGATGGAGTTGTCATGGGTGATGAGCACCACGGTGTTGCCCGCCTCGTGCAGCTGCTGGAGCAACGAGAGCACCTCCCGGCCCGTCCGGGAATCCAAAGCGCCGGTGGGCTCGTCGGCCAAAATCACCGCCGGTTCGCCCACCAGAGCCCGGGCGATGGAGACGCGCTGCTGCTGGCCGCCGGAGAGCTGGTTGGGCTTATTTTTGACCTTGTCCCCCAGTCCCACCAGCTCCAGCGCCAACTTCGCCCGCTCCCTCCGCTCGGAGCGGGACACGCCGGCATACATCAGCGGCATCTCCACATTCTCCAGCAGGTTCAGCTTGGGCAGCAGGTTGTACTGCTGAAAGATAAAGCCCAGCAGCTTGTTGCGGATCTCCGCCAGCTCGTTCTTGTTCATCTGGCCCACGTTCCGCCCATCCAACAGATAGGTGCCGGAGGTGGGTACGTCCAAGCAGCCGATGATGTTCATGCAGGTGGACTTGCCGGAGCCGGACTGGCCCACGATGGCCACAAACTCCCCGCGCCGAATCTGCATGGAGATGTGGTCCGCCGCCCGGACCTCCGTATCACCCATGTGATAGGTTTTACAGACGTCCCGGAACTCAATCAGCGCGTTCATCCCTGGGGCCCTCCTCCGGGCCCCCCTCCGGGTCCTCCCCCGTCGGGCGGCCCGCCGGCCTCGCTGGTGGTCACCATCGGCCCACCCATCATCATGCTGTAGATGTCGCTGTACTGGGCCTGGGCCGGAATATAGGCAACTGTGTCGCCCTCCTTGAGGCCGCTGAGAATCTCAATATAATCGTCGTCGCTGATGCCTGTCTCCACCTGGACGTAGACATACCCCTCCGGCGCCGTATCCGCAAGGGCGTCGGCCGCGCTGGGGGAGGAGGTGGTGATCAGCACCTTGTTGCCCCGCTCCACGGCGCCGCCGGGAATGGCCAGGGCGTTGTCGGCGGCCGCCACGATGATCTCCGCGTCCACGTTCATGCCCGGCAGCAGCCCGTCGGTCTCATCGATGCGGATGGTGACGGGATAGCTGGTGGTTCCGCCGGTGGTGGTGCCCGCCACGGAGACCTTCGTGATCACGCCCTCATAGCTCCTGCCCTCCACCGCGTCGGCGGTGATCTGCACTTTCTGCCCCACTTCCACCAGGCTGATGTCCAGCTCGTCGATGTTCAGCGTCATCTCCAAATAGCTCAGGTCATAGATGGTGCAGAGCGTCTTTCCGGACTCCACTTTGTCGCCGGCCTTGTACTGCTTATCCACGATGGTGCCCGCGATGGGCGAGGTGATGGTGTAGTCGTCCATCTGATTCTGGGTGTTTTCCAGGGAAATCTCCGCGTTGCGCACGTTCTCGGAGGCGCTTTGCACCTGGTTGTCAATGGTGTCGCCGCCCAGGGTCAGCACCGTCTGTCCCTTGGAGGCGTAGCCGCCCTCGCTCACGTTGATGGCCGCCACCTCGCCGGAGGATGGCGCGGTGAGCACGCTCTCCGATTTATATTGGAGCGTGCCGCTGTCGCTGCTGCCCACGCCGTTCACCGACGCCGTCGCGGACTGAGTGCTGGTCAGGGCGCCGCCGTTTGCCACCTGGATCGTCACCTGGCGGACGATGCGGTTGCCGGTGAGCACCTCGTCGCTGCCGGAGATGGCGCTGATGAAACCGGAGAGGGTCTCAAAGGAGCCGTCCAGCGTCACGGTTGCTCCCTGCCCCACATAGAAGCCGGCCGCGTCGTCCGCGGGGAAGTGAACCTTCAGCGACAATGTGCTGCTGTCCCGGATAGTGGCCAGAGTCTGCCCGGCACTGACCTGGTCTCCCACGGAGACCTGAAGGCCGGACACCGTTCCCGAGGTCTTTGCCGTCAGATATTTGCTCTCCAGCGCCGACTCATAGCTTCTCTGAGCCTGGTTCAGCGAGAGCTCCGCCTTCTCCACATTGGTGGAGGAATCCGAGGAGTCGATCTCATAGAGCACCGTGTCCTTCTCCACGGTGTCCCCTTCTTCAAAGCCCGCCGTCAGGATTTCCCCCTGGAGCAGCGTGGTCACTGTGTAGGAGTTGGCGGGAGCCAGCGTTCCGCTGCCGGAGAGAACTTGGGAGATGGCCCGGTAGGCGGCCTGCTCTTCGGTATATGTAGTCTGCGGCGCGGCACTCTTGCCGCCGCATCCGCGCAGCACCGCCGCCGCCAGCACCACCACCGCCAGGGCAATCAACAGCCATTTCTTCTTTTTGCCGCCTTTAAAGGGATTCTTCCCTCCTCCGAACCGTTTTTTCTTCTCCTCCTGCCTTGCGGGAGCGGACAGAGCTTCCTCAGCTTGACTGCACACTTCGTTTTCCATGTCAGGGATTCCTTTCTTGCGTCTTTATTTCAAGTTTCACCTAATTGAAGTCATCAAGAGGTTACCACTTTAACATAAAACGAACCTGAAAAATACACATATTTTGTAAACAATCCACCCTGAAAAAAGCCTGCCGCGCAAAAAATTCGCGGCAGGCTTTCCTGATTTTTGTGTATTATTTTTTCAGTTTTCCCCGCATGGACTCCAGTCGGTTCAGCGCCTCGTTCAGGGTGTCGTCCCGCTTGGCAAAATGGAGGCGGATGAGATGGTTCACATCCTCCCGGAAGAAGCTGGAGCCGGGGACAGCGGCCACGCCCACCTCCCGGGCCAGGCTTTTGCAGAACTGAAGGTCGCTGTCGTAGCCGTATTCGGAGATATCCAGCAGCACGTAATAGGCGCCCTGGGGATCGGTATGGGGAATGCCCATGGCATCCAGCCCGCCCAAAAAGAGGTCCCGCTTGCGGGTGTATTTCTCCTGCAGGTCCGCATAGTACTCCGGGCCAAAGCGCAGCGCCGGCACCACCGCCTCCATCAGCGGGGCGGCACAGCCCACCGTCAGGAAGTCATGGACCTTTTTGGCCCGGTCGATGATCTCCGCCGGGGCAATGATGTATCCCAGGCGCCAGCCGGTGATGGAGTAGGTCTTGGAGAGAGACGAGCAGGTGATGGTGCGGTTCCACATCCCCGGCAGCGCGGCAAAGTAGGTGTGCTGATTGGGCGCGTAAAGAATGTGCTCATAGACCTCGTCGGTGATGACGTACACATCGTACCTGGTGGCCATCTCCGCAATGGTCAGCAGCTCCTCCCGGGTGAAGACCTTGCCGCAGGGGTTGGAGGGGTTGCAGAGGATCAGGGCTTTGGGGCGCTGCTTGAAGGCCGCCTCCAGTTCGTCCACGTCAAACTGGAACGCCGGAGGCTTCAAAGACACATAGATGGGCTCCGCGCCGGAGAGGATGGCGTCGGCTCCGTAGTTTTCATAAAAGGGGGAGAACACCACCACCTTGTCGCCCGGGTTGGCCACGGTCATCATGGCGGCCATCATGGCCTCGGTGCTGCCGCAGGTGGCCACGATCTCGCTGTTGGGGTCGATGGTCCGGCCCATGAGAGCGCTCTGCTTTTCCGCCAGAGCCTCCCGGAAATTCTGGGCGCCCCAGGTGACGGCATACTGATGGGGTCCCTTATAGGCCACCTGGGCCAGCCGGTCCAATATCTCCCTGGGCGGATCAAAGTCCGGAAACCCCTGGGACAGGTTGACTGCGTCGTATTTCATGGCAATGCGGGTCATGCGGCGGATCACGGAATCGGTAAAGCTGTTGGTTCTGTCGGACAGGGGCTGAGGCATGGATGTTCACTCCTTTAAAGTTCTAAATCAGTTTATGTAGGGCAGTATATCACAGGACATCTCATTTTTCATGTAAGAAAATACTCGAAATTCCTCTCTGATTTCGACTCATTTCAAGCGAAACTGCCAAAATGATTGTTTGGCGTCATATTTTTCCGGATTTTAACGGATTTTGAGCAGAATTCTGCGGAAAGAGCCCCTCATTGCCCACAGCACGCTTCCCTCTCCGAATTTGTTTCTGTCTTTTGATTCCCTTGCCTTTCCCCGGCACAGAGCGTATACTTGTCTCATCTGCGCGGCGGCTTTTTCGTCTCTCCGCCGCTTGGGAAAACCGCGTCTCAGAGGCTGCTCCGGCAGTTTAGGCGGACCAGACGTCAGGAGGCATGTTATGAAGATTTCGGGACTGCAAAAGGTGACGCTGCTGGACTACCCCGGCAAGGTGGCGGCCACCGTGTTCACACCGGGGTGCAATCTGCGCTGCCCTTTCTGCCACAATGCCTCTCTTGTTTTGCAGCCCGGCGGGGAGGAAATCCCGCCGGAGGAGGTTCTCTCCTTCTTGAAAAAGCGACGGGGCATTTTGGACGGAGTCTGCGTCAGCGGCGGAGAGCCTCTGCTCCAGCCGGACCTAAGCGACTTTCTGGGACGCATCCGCGCCCTGGGCTTTGCCGTGAAGGTAGATACCAACGGCACCAACCCCGCTCTGCTGGGCCGCCTCATCCGGGAAGGACTGGTGGATTACGTGGCCATGGACATCAAGAACAGCCTGGAGCGGTACGGACAGACCGTGGGCGTCCCCGGCTTTGACTGCTCGGCTGTGGAGGAGAGTGTCAGGCTTCTGCTCTCCGGAGCCGTGGACTATGAATTTCGCACCACCGTGGTCCGGGGCCTCCACGATGCCCAGAGCTTTTCCGCCATCGCCGACTGGATCGGCGGCGCCAAACGCTACTTTCTCCAGAACTTTGTGGACAGCGGCGATCTGATCTCCCGCTGCGAGGGCTGTTCCCGCCAGGAGATGGAGGAGTTCCTCCATCTTTTGTCCGGGCGGATGGCCCATGTGGAGCTCCGCGGACTATAACACTGCATCTTGTATCTTTACCGCCCTGCAGCATACCAAATCTTGCAGGGCGTTTTTGTACAGTTTTTCTTCTCCGAATACTTTTTGTATTGGTTTTGGGAAATCCCCCCCTTTTCCCACGTTTTATGTTAAGTGAACCAGAATTCCGAATACCATTTGTACTACTATATCTTGTGCTACTATTATATTATTTAAACAAGATATGGTATTTTTGCATTGACCCGCCCAATAGAGTGTGCTATGATAATAAATACCGGCTCCCTGTGTGCCGCCGGCTCCAACATATGAAACTACTCAAGACAGGTGGGAGAATTCATGTACGACGTTATCAAGCGCGACGGCAAAATCGTATCCTTTGATCTATCCAAGATCAGTGCCGCCATCACCAGGGCCTTTGACGCCCAGAACAGGCAGTATAACCCCGACATCATCGATATGCTGGCCCTGCGGGTGACCGCCGATTATGAGCCCAAGGTCAAAGACGAAAAAATCAGTGTGGAGGACATTCAGGACAGTGTGGAGTCCGTCCTTCAAAAGGCCGGGTATACCGACGTGGCCAAGTGCTACATCCTCTACCGCAAGCAGCGGGAGAAGATCCGCAACATGAAGAGCACCATCCTGGATTACAAAGAAGTGGTGGACAACTATGTCAAGATCAACGACTGGCGGGTCAAGGAGAACTCCACCGTCACCTACTCGGTGGGCGGACTGATCCTGTCCAACAGCGGCGCCATCACCGCCAACTACTGGCTCTCCGAGATCTATGACGACGAGATCTCCAACGCCCACCGCAGCGGCGACATCCACATCCACGATCTGAGCATGCTCACCGGCTACTGCGCCGGGTGGAGCCTCAAGCAGCTGATCCAGGAGGGTCTGGGCGGCATCCGGGGCAAGATCACCTCCTCCCCCGCCAGCCACCTGAGCACCCTGTGCAACCAGATGGTCAACTTCTTAGGCATCATGCAGAACGAATGGGCCGGCGCCCAGGCGTTTTCCAGCTTTGACACCTACCTTGCCCCCTTTGTCAAGGCGGACAACCTCTCCCAGAAAGAGGTGAAGCAGTGCATCCAGTCCTTTGTATACGGCGTCAACACGCCCTCCCGCTGGGGCACTCAGGCGCCCTTCACCAACATCACCTTAGACTGGACCGTGCCCAAGGACCTTGAGAACCTGCCGGCCATCGTGGGCGGCAAGGAGATGGACTTCACCTACGGCGAGTGCAAGCAGGAAATGGACATGGTGAACAAGGCCTTCATTGAAATCATGATCGAAGGCGACGCCAACGGCCGCGGCTTCCAGTACCCCATCCCCACCTACTCCATCACCCGGGACTTCGACTGGAGCGAGACGGAGAACAACAAGCTCCTCTTTGAGATGACCGCCAAGTACGGCACCCCCTACTTCTCCAACTACATCAACTCCGACATGGAGCCCTCCGACGTGCGCAGCATGTGCTGCCGCCTGCGTCTGGACCTGCGGGAGCTGCGCAAAAAGTCCGGCGGCTACTTCGGCTCCGGCGAATCCACCGGCTCCGTGGGCGTGGTCACCATCAATATGCCCCGGATCGCGTATTTGGCCAAGACGCCGGAGGAGTTCTATCAGCGGCTGGACAAAATGATGGACATCAGCGCCCGCAGCCTGAAGGTCAAGCGCACCATCATCACCAAGCTGTTGGATGAGGGCCTGTATCCCTATACCAAGCACTATCTGGGCACCTTTGACAACCACTTCTCCACCATCGGCCTGATCGGCATGAACGAGGCCTGCCTCAACGCCCGCTGGCTGGGCGAGGACCTGACCCACGCCCAGGCCCAGCAGTTTACCAAAGAGGTCCTGAACCACATGCGCGAGCGGCTCAGCGACTATCAGGAGGAATACGGCGACCTCTACAATTTGGAGGCCACCCCCGCCGAGTCCACCACCTATCGCCTGGCCAAGCACGATGTGGAGAAATACCCGGACATCATCACCGCCTCCGAGCACGGCAAGACCCCCTACTACACCAACTCCTCCCATCTGCCCGTGGGCTTTACCGACGATGTGTTCGAGGCTCTGGACATTCAGGACGAGCTTCAGACGCTCTATACCAGCGGCACCGTCTTCCACGCCTTTTTGGGTGAGAAGCTGCCCTCCTGGCAGGCCGCGGCGGCGCTGGTGCGCAAGATCGCCGAGAACTACAAGCTGCCCTACTACACCCTGTCCCCCACCTACTCCGTGTGCAAAAACCACGGCTACTTGGCCGGCGAGCAGTTCGTCTGCCCGGAGTGCGGTGAGCCGGCGGAGGTTTACTCCCGCATCACAGGGTACTACCGTCCGGTCCAGAACTGGAACGACGGCAAGGCCGAGGAGTTCAAAGAGCGCAAGCTCTACAACATCTCCACCTCCCGCCTGAAGCAGGAGGGCCGCGCGCCCCGGCGGGAGGAGGAATCCGCCGTGGTCCCCGGCGATCAGGTCGGAGCCTTCCTTTTCACCACAAAAACCTGCCCCAACTGCCAGCTGGCCAAGGACGCCCTCTCCCGTTCCGGCGTCCTCTATACGGTCATCGACGCGGAGGAACAGCCGGAGCTTGCGCGAAAGTACAAGGTCATCTCCGCCCCCACGCTGCTGGTTTCAGACGGGTCCCAGGCCCAGAAGTACACCGGCGCCTCCGCCATTGCAGGGTTCGCCGAACAGGTGACCGCGTGAGGCCGGGTTTGACTCCGTAATCCATTCCCATGCCAAGAAGCGCTGGAGATCGCAGGATTTCCAGCGCTTCTTTTCTTTTGATGCAAAACTTTCATCCTTTCCATGAAATTATTTCTTTACAAAACATTTATGCAAAATGTCTTGCAAATTTTAGAAAAGGGACTACAATACAAACTGCCGGTTCTCCGGCCCAATCCTGCGGTGGGTGTGATTCCCCCGCGCGTTTTGTTTGTTGCAGTGAAAAAGGAGATGCATTGTGGTTTCGTACCAGTTTTTGATGGATCTTGCATTGATCCTGCTCAGCACCAAGGTGCTCAGCATGGCCACCCAGAAAATACATATGCCCCAGGTGGTGGGCGCGCTGATGGCCGGATTGATCCTTGGGCCCTCGGTCCTCAATTTGCTGAGGGAGACGCAGTTCATCTCCGAGATGAGCGAGTTGGGCGTCATTGTGCTGATGTTCACCGCCGGTCTCGGCACTGACATCAAGGAGCTGAAAAAGGCCGGGAAATCCGGCTTTCTGGTGGCGCTGTGCGGCGTACTGGTGCCGCTGGTCATGGGCGCGGGCCTTGCCTACTTTGGCGGCCAGGCAGGGCTCATCGATATCGGCGGCTTCCTCTCCGACCTGTTTGTGGGCACCATCCTCACCGCCACCTCCGTCAGCATCACGGTGGAGACGCTCAAGGAGATGGGCAAGCTGAACACCGCCGTGGGCAACACCATTCTGGCCGCGGCTCTGATCGACGATGTCCTTGGCCTGATCGTCCTGACCCTGGTGTCCAGCTTTGCCGGCGATGGAGCCAGCATCTATATCGTTCTTGTCAAGATCGCCCTGTTTTTTGTCTTTGCCTTTGTTCTGGGATTGCTTGCCCTCCGCTTTTTCGGCTGGATGGCGGAGCAGAGCAGCGGCCGTGACCTGCACCGCTTCCCGCTGGCGGCCTTCGTCCTTTGCCTTGTGATGTCCTACTGCGCGGAGGTCTATTTCGGCGTGGCGGATATCATCGGCGCCTTTGGAGCCGGTTTGGCGGTGGCCTCCACCTCCAAGGCAAAATTCATTGAATCCAAGTTTGAGCCCGTCTCGTCGCTGCTGCTCACGCCCATTTTCTTTGCCAGCATCGGCATCAGCGCCCAGCTCCCGGCGGCCAGCGGCAAGATGCTCCTCTTCTCCGTGCTGCTCCTTGGGGTGGCTGTGTTCTCCAAGTTGGTGGGCTGCGGCCTCGGCGCAAAGATCTGCCATTTTGACAACCAGGAATGCGTCCAGATCGGGACCGGCATGGCCTGCCGCGGCGAGGTGGCTCTGATTGTGGCCAACAAGGGCCTTTCCATGGGCGTGCTGAACAGCATGTTCATGGGGCCTGTGATCATCACGGTCATCTGCTGCTCCATTCTGACGCCTGTGATGCTCAAGGTGCTCTTCCGCAATCAGACCGAGGTCTCCCTCCAGGAGAGCAACCTTGTGGACAAATACAGCGAGACCGAGCAGCTGGACCTGGTTTCGGAACAGCTGCTGCAGGCCAACCGCGCCCTGATGGAGGGCGGCGCAAAGGCTGCGGAGGAGGCGTCCAAACAGCCCCGGCAGCGCAGGCAGCCCGCCCGGCCCTGCGCGGTCAGGGAGAAATAGAACCGGACTCCATTTACGCGTATGCGCCTCTTTGTGCGGGCGCTGCATCTTCAGATCCGCTGGCCGCGGCGCAGCCAGCATAGATAAGTCAGCCTCTGCTCCATAAATAGAAGCCTGCCCCGATATGGGGCAGGCTTTTGTTCTCTATTCTTCCGGTTCTCTATTCTTCCGGTTCGCTCCGCTCTCCGCCCAAGAGGCACTTCTCCTTCCAGATCCCCTTCTTCCATCGCCACAAGAACAGCGCCGCCCTGGTCACCTCATCCGCCGCCATGGCGGCCCAAAGCCCCGCGAGGCCCCATCCGCAGAGCATGCTCAGCGCATAGCCGCCGCCCACTCCGAAAAGCCACGCGAAAATCACGCACAGCGCAATGGGAAACTGAATGTCTCCGCAGGCCTGAAGCACACGGCACATGGTCATGTTCACCGCCCGGCCCAGTTCAAGGGGTATCTCCAGCAGCATGATGGTTTTTGCCAGGGCAATGACCTGGGGATCGCTGGTAAACAGGCTGTATACCGGCTCGCAGAAGAGGTACAGCAGGATCGACACCGCGCCGGAAGCCGCCGCAGACAGAGCCAGCGTCCTGCCCACGCTGCGCTCCGTGCCCTCTGTGTCCCCCGCGCCCATCAGCCGGGCGGCCACCACCTGGCAGGCCTGCGCCATGGCGCAGGCGCACAGGTACGTCACGTTGGCGAACATGGCGGCGTAGACCCGGGTATTCACCACAAAGGCCGCGAAGCGGTTGCAGATGGTCTGGATGCACACCTGGGACAGATTGTAGGAAACCGATTCCCCTCCGGCCGGCAGGCCGATGCGCAGCAGCTTTTTCAGCTGCATCCAGGGAAATGGCGAGAGGCTGTCCCGCACCTGGGAAAACCCGAACTTTTTTGCAAACAGTGTCCCCATTATCAAAAGGCCGATCAGCCGGGAGATGGTGCTGGACAGCGCGGCCCCTGCCACGCCGAAGGCGGGCAGTCCAAAGGGCCCGCCGATGAGCAGGACGTTGCCCAATATATTGATTCCATTCATCACCAGGGATACGGCCATGGTGTCCCGCATCAGCTGACTGGAGCGGAAAAAGGCGGTGAAGGTAAGATACAGGGACTGGAACACCATGCCGGCCCCCACGATCTGCATATAGACGCAGGCCTTGTGGAAAATCTCCTCATGGACGCCCATCAGCCGCAGAATCGGCCCGCAGCCTGCGATTAGAACCAGGCTCACGGCGATGCCGAACGCAAAGTTCATAGCCAAGGAGGCCGCATAGGTCTCTCCCACCCGTTTGGTGTCTTTCGCACCGATGTACTGGGATATCAGAATCATGGACGCCGTGGACACCACGGAGAAGACCAGCAGCAGAAGGCTTGTCACCTGATTGGCGTTTCCGATGGCCCCCACGCCGTTGGGGTCGTGCCAGCCCACCATGATCTGGTCCACATTGCCCACCAGGAGCTGCAGCAGCAGTTCCACAAAAATTGGCCCGCTGAGGGCCAGGATGTCGTTTTCTTTTCCGCGCCGCTGAAGCGGCGCGCCCGTTGTCCCCATGTTTTCTTCCCCTCCATTGGTTTGACACTTCATTATACGAATCTCCGGGCGGAAAACAAGAGGAAACTTATACAGAATTTGCAGCAAAACAGCCCCGGATTCTATCCATCCGGGGCTGTTTTCAAACCGTGGGAAATCTCCCGCGGCGTTCATCAAAACTCCAGGTTCCCGCCGGTTTCCCGGCTGAACACATGCGCCACATTCCCGCCAAAGGAAAAGGCCACGTCCTGGCCGATGGCAAAGGCCTCCCGCTGGTTTCCCTCCATATCCATGGTGGGCACGATGATGATGGTGTCGTCGCCGCAGGCGCTGACGTGCAGGTGCACGGCGCTGCCCATCATCTCGCTGACGTCCACTGTGCCGTGGATGGCGTTGTTCTCGCCCAAGAGGGCGATGTGCTCCGGCCGCACGCCAAGGGTGACGCTCTGAGGCTGCACGCCGTTTTGTTCCAGCCGCCGCTGTTTTTCCCCGCTGAGCTCCACGCTGACGCCCTCTATCTCCACTGTATACCTGCCGTCCGTGCGCAGCAGCTGCGCATCGTAGAAGTTCATTCTGGGCATGCCGATAAAGCCCGCCACGAACACGTTGGCCGGGTGGTCAAAGACCTCCTGCGGCGTGCCGATCTGCTGCACCAGTCCGTCCTTCATGATGACGATCCGGTCGCCCAGCGTCATGGCCTCGGTCTGGTCGTGGGTCACGTAGATGAAGGTGGTGTCGATGCGGCTTCTCAGCTTGATGATCTCAGAGCGCATCTGGTTGCGCAGCTTGGCGTCCAGGTTGCTCAGCGGCTCATCCATCAAAAACACCTTCGGGTCCCGGACAATGGCGCGGCCGATGGCCACACGCTGGCGCTGGCCGCCGGAGAGAGCCTTGGGCTTGCGGCCCAGGTACTGGGTGATGTCCAAAATCTCCGCCGCCTGGCGCACCCTCCGGTCGATCTCCTCCCGGGGCGCCTTTTTCAGCTTCAGGGAAAAGGCCATATTCTCATAGACGGTCATATGGGGATAGAGGGCATAGTTCTGGAACACCATGGCGATGTCCCGGTCCTTGGGCGCCACGTCGTTCATCAGCCTGCCGTCGATCCACAGTTCACCGCCGGAGATCTCCTCCAGCCCGGCAATCATCCGCAGCGTGGTGGACTTTCCGCAGCCGGAAGGGCCCACCAGCACGATGAATTCCCGGTCCCTGACCTCCAGGTTGAAGTCCTGGACCGCCAGAACTCCCTCCTCCGTGACGGCAAGGGCGCTCTTTTTCTCCTTGTCCTTTTTCCCTTTTCCGGTCTCTGTGTTGGGGTAGACCTTCTTGATGTGTTTGAGAATCACTTCTGCCATCTTCGCAGCTTTGACTGCCCCGCCTCCGCGCGGCAGCCTCACGGCCGGCCCCGGGCCGCGCCGCATTACGGCAGGTCTCCACACTGCCGCACCGCAAGCTAAGCGGTTTGATTGTTCCTCCTTTTGTTCTCCCTCCGCCCTATTGTGTGGAGTAGGGCAGAGGCAGCGGATTGAAGCTTCCTGAGGTCACAATAGCACAAAACCCGGATACTGTAAATGTTTCCGGCAAATTTTGAACCAATTTGCGGCCAATTTTTGGCGCATTCAGCAAGGGAAACGGCTCCCGCCAAAGCGGGAGCCGCAGATTCGCTCAGTTGTCAAACAACCCGGCGGCCCGGCGCAGCTCATCGATGATGCGGATGTGCTGGGGACAGGCTGCTTCACACTGCCCGCAGCCGATGCAGTCCGAGGCTCTGACGCCTTCCCTGGTGGCGAAAGAGTAGTTCCCTCTGGCCCCCGCCAAGTTCTGGTAGACCAGGTAATTGTTCATTGCCTTGAAAATGCCGGGGATATCCACACCCTTGGGGCAGCCCTTGACGCAGTACCGGCACTCCGTGCAGGGCACCCTTGGAATCTGATCCAGCGCGGCGCGGACCTCTGCCACCGCCTGCTGCTCTTCGTCGCTCAAGGGCCTGAACTCCTTCATGACCGAGAGGTTATCCCGCACCTGATCCAATGTGGACATACCGGAGAGCACGGTGACAAGACCGGGCAGCGAAGCGGCGAAGCGGATGCCCCATGAGGCGGTGGACCAGTCGGAGTGCAGTCTCCGGAACGGGCCGGTCACATCCTCCGGCAGCCCCGCCAGGGACCCACCCTTCACAGGCTCCATGATGATCACGCCCTTGCCATGGGCGCGGGCCACCTCATAGCACTTGCGGGACTGGATGCTCTCGCTCTCCCAGTCGGCGTAGTTGATCTGGAGCTGGACAAACTCCGCCTCCGGGTGCTGCTCAAGCAGTCCCTCCAGCACGTCGGCCTTGTCATGGAAGGAAAAGCCCAGATGGCGGATCAGGCCCTCCGCCTTGCGCTGGGCCAGAAACTCCCAGATCCCATAGTCGTCAAAATAGTGTGTGCGGCCGCCGCCCAAGTTATGCAGCAGATAGAAGTCAAAATATCCGGCTCCCGTGCGCCTGAGGGAGGTCCAGAACATCTCCCGGGCCTCCTCGGCGCTCTTGGCCCCGGCCCAGGCCGGCAGCTTGGTGGCCAGCTGAAAGCTCTCGCGGGGATGGCGGTCCACCAGAACGGTCTTAACAGCCTCCTCCGAACGTCCGTCCAAATACCCATAGGCGGTATCAAAATATGTAAATCCGTTCTCTATCATCAGGTCCGCCATCTGTGCCGTCTGCTCCAGGTCCACGCTGCCGTCGCTGCGCATGGGCAGCCGCATCATGCCAAGTCCCAACTTGGGAAGCTCTTCCCCCAAATATGCCATACGCGTCCTCCTTCTTTCCATATTCCATATAAGATGTTCTCTTTTATTGTACTTGGAACAAAATTCTTTGTCAAATGATGATTGGAAAACATACTGTCCCCGCCGCGCATCTGAGCGCAGCGGGGACGGAGCCCTCATTTTTTTCGCCGGCAGGCCGGGGGAATCCCAAGCTCTCCACGGTATTTGGCCACCGTGCGGCGGGACAGGTGGATATTCATTCCGGCCAGGGCGGAGCTGAGCACCTCGTCGGACAGCGGCTTCTCCGGCGGCTCGGCGGCGATGAGCTTTTTGATCTGCAGCTTGGCGCTGGCGGAGGAGACTCCCGATCCCTCCTCGGACTGAAGGGAGGTGGTGAAGAGGCTGCGCAGGCTGACGATCCGGCTACCCACCTGGATGTACTTGTCCTTGACCGCCCGGCTCACGGTGGAAATATTTACCCCAAGCGTCTCCGCCACCTGGGCCATGGTCATGGGCCGCAGATCCTCGTCCCGGGTGAAAGCCCCCTCCTGAAGCCGGACGATCACATCTATGAGCCGGAACATGGTGTTCTGCCGCTCCTCCAGGCTGGAGATCAGCGTATTGGCTTCCGCCAGCTTCTCCTTCAGATAGAGATGGGCCTCTTTGGAATCGGCGCCCTCCAGCAGCGCACAGTTTTCCCGGCTGATGGAGACCTGAGGCAGCACCGTGCTGTTCATCTCAATGACTATGCCCCCCTCCGCGCCGCGGCGGACCGTTGCCTCCGGAATGGTGTACACGGTCCGGGAACCGGTGTAAAACCCGCTGGAGGGGATGGGGTTCAGGCTGCGGATGTCGGCCGCCGCCCGCTTGACGTCCGCTTTGCTGACACCCAACAGTCTGGAGAGGCCGTCCAGGTCGTTCTTGGCAAGCAGCGGCAGCCCGTCCCGCACCAGATGGATGTTCACCGCGTTGAAATGCTCTCCCTGCACCAGCTGCAGCAGAAGGCACTCGGAAAGGCTTCTGGCTCCCACGCCCGGCGGGTCCAGGCTCTGCACCACATAGAGGGCCTGCTCCAGCTCAAAGTGGTCGCAGCCCAAATCCTCCGACAGCTCGTTTAAAGGGCAGTCCAGATAGCCGGCGGAATTCAGACAGCCCACCAGATACTGGCACATGGCCTGCATGGCGTTGTCCAGCCCGGTCATCTGGCCCAGCTGGCTGTTGAGATAGTCGGTGAACGACTCGGGCTGCGAGGCAAAATTGGAAAAGTTCCGCTCCTCGCCGCCTCCGTTTTCCCAGATAATCTGCTCCCGGCGCTCAATTGGCAAGTCCCGCAGCTCTTCCCGGGCCACGGCGGCTTTTTGCAACTCCATCATCTCCTCGCCCAGAGGCGGGTCCTCCACCTCCAAAACCGGATTGGACATGGACGCCTCCTGAAGAAAGTCCCGCAGAGAAATGGCCGGGAGCTGAAGAATCTGGAGTGACTGTCGCATTTTCTGGGTCAGCGTGAGCCGATAAGTCTGGCTCAGACTCTGGTCAAGAATCACAAGGCTTCCCCCTCTATCGCATCTTTACGCGGCGGCTGAGCGCCGCGTCCGGCGCGGTTTTCCGTTTGCAAACGGTCTGTCCGTGGCTATTATACCAGTTTTCCCTTTATTTGAAAAGAACCAAGTTCGCTGTTGCGCCCTTTACCCCTCCGTGAGTATGCTTTAAAAAATCAGGCAGCCCCTCCGGAGCTGCCTGCCATCGTCTATTCCGCCGTCTGTCCACCGTCCTTGCGGCCAAACAGGATAAAAAGATACGGCGCCAGTCCGTCTAAAAACACGCCGGCCCACAAAAAATCCATACCCCCTGCCTTGAAAAGCAGCTGCGAGAGAAAATGGCTCCACTCAGAACTCTGGGATAGGTACCAGAGGGCGGTGCCCAGCGATTCCGTCATGCCGCCCGCCGCAAGCTCAAATGCCGCAAGGGCCAGTTGAAACGCGACAATGATCGTGGCGGAGAGGGCGATCTCCTTTCGCGTCATGGAGCGGAGAATCATCGCCCCCACAGATAGAGCGGCAAGGAAAACGATCCCATAGACAATGAGCTGCCGTGTCAGATCGATGGAGACGACTCCGTCGGGCAGCGTCACAACCGCAAGCCGCCCAAGCCAGCGGATGATCAGCTGGCGGGAGACCACCCCTGCCGCCGCGCAGTACGCAGGCACTCTCCACAGGGTATGCTTCCTCACCTTCATCTCACTTGCCCCAATCTGATTCTTTCACTTCAAAATTAAACTTACACCCCGTTGACCACGTTGATTGGCCGGCCCGCAAGATACGCCTTCACCGTCTCCACCGCGCAGTCCATGATCCGCTGGCGGCTCTCCTTCGGCGCCCAGGAGATGTGAGGCGTGATGATGCAGTTTCTTGCGCTGAGCAGGGGGTTGTCGTCGCGGATTGGCTCCGTGGACGCCACATCCAGCCCGGCGGCCGCCACCTTTCCGGAATTGAGCGCGTCCGCCAGGTCCTGTTCCACCACCAGCTGGCCGCGGCTGTTATTCAGCAAAATCACGCCGTCCTTCATTTTCCCAATGCTCTCCCGGTTGATGAGCCCTTCTGTCTCCGGGAACAGCGGACAGTGGAGGGAGATCACGTCGGAACGCCGAAGCAGCTCCTCCAGCTCCACGTACTCCGCGATCCCGGCCCCCTCCTCCGTGGGGCGGGAGCCGGCGGCCAGCACCTTCATGCCCAGGGCCTTTGCGATCCGGCCCGTGCGGCGGCCGATGCGGCCAAAGCCGATGATGCCCATGGTCTTCCCCTCCAGCTCGATGAGCGGATAGTCCCAGTAGCACCAGTCGGCGCTGCGGCTCCACCCGCCGGCGTGGACGGAGTCGCTGTGGGCCCCGATGTGATGGCAGATCTCCAGCAGCAGCGCAATGGCAAACTGCCCCACAGCGGCGGTGCCGTAAGCGGGCACGTTGGAGACCGGGATACCCTTCTGCGCCGCGTAGGCGCAATCCACCACATTGTAGCCCGTGGCCAGCACGCCGATCATCCCGATCCCGGGGCATCGGTCCAAAATCCGCCTGGTGATGGGGGTCTTATTGGTCAGCACAATCTCCGCGCCGCCGATGCGGCTGACCGTTTCCTCCTCATCCGTCAGGGAGGTGCGGTCATAGACCGTCAGGTCGCCCAGCCGCTCTAAGTCCCCCCAGCTCAGATCGCCCGGGTTCTCCGTATAACCGTCCAATACCACAAGTTTCATACTCTGCGCCTCCTTTGTCTCCTCCCACTATATCGGCCGTTCCGGGTAAAGTCAACAAAAAAGGAGCCGGAGTTTCCTCCGGCTCCCTATGTACGGGAGAATCAGATCTTGTTGGCGGGGCAGGTGGGCTTTTCGCCGTTGCAGACGCGCACCAGGTCGTTTGCCACGTTGGTGCAGCAGTTGATGACGGACTCCTCAGTGGTGGCCGCGGTGTGGGGGGTCAGAACCACGTTCTCCAGGGTCAGCAGCGGCATGCTGGACTCGCACAGGGGCTCGGGCTCGTAGACGTCCAGACCGGCGGCATACAGCGTGCCGTCCTGCAGGGCCTTCACCAGCTCCTCTTCCTTGATCAGGCCGCCGCGGGCCACGTTGATGAAGATGGCGCGCCGTTTCATCAGCTTGAACTGCTCCATGCCGATGGTCCGCTCGGTGGCGGGCATTAGAGGCAGGTGCACGCTGATGAAATCGCCATTTTTATAGATCTCCTCAGCGCTGTCCTTCAGCTCAATGGCCAGATCGCCCAGCTGCTCCTGGGTGATATAGGGATCGTAGCCGATGACCTTCATGCCCATGCCGATGGCCTTGGTGGCCACCAGGCGGGAGATGCGGCCGCAGCCGATCAGGCCCAGGGTCTTGCCCTGAATCTCAAAGGTGTTCTCCAGACCCATGCGGACCCAGAAGTTGCCCTTGTGGAACTCGCGGTCCACGTAGTTGAAGCGGCGTGCGGTCATCAGCATCAGCATGATGGCGTGCTCTGCCACAGCGTTGGCGTTGCCTGCGGGGAAGAACACCACCTGAATCTTCTTCTCGGTGGCATAGTCCATGTCGATGTTATCCAGGCCGGCGCCCTGCTTGCCGATGCCCTTGAGGTTGCGGCAAGTGTCCATCATCGCCTTGGTGACGGGCTCCGTACGGCACATGATCACGTCGGGCTGGAACTCCTCCAGCTCCCGCACGTAGACCTCTTCGCTGATCTCGGAGGCGGTTTTCACCTCAAAGTCATTGCTCTCAAAGATATCCGTTGCCACACGGCTCAAATGGTTGGTATAGTATACCTTAAACTTGCTCATAAATCGTTCCCCCTACAATTTAAAATTGTAATAAAAATTTTTCTATAGGCCGCATTCCGATTGAAAATCATCTTGCAAAATCCGCTGTTTTTTTCTATTTTGCAGGAACAAATTCATTATATCAATGTATTTGCAGATTAGCAAGCGAATTATTCTCACTTTTGTGAGAAAATCAGGGGGAATTTTCGTGCAGATTGCTGTTTTTCAGAAAGAATGACAGAAAAATTACAATTGCAATATCTCTGTCATTTTTTTCACGAGTTTATCTGTTGAGATTGTGAAAGGCCGGACAGGGCTCCCGGAGCACCCTGTTGCAGGCCGCCTCCCCCTCCCGGGCCAGGGCCCGCTCGTCCACGCCGGTGAGCGTTCCGTCTTTCCAGACCGCCCGGCCGTTGACCATGGTCAGCTTGGTGTAGCCGGTGACCCCCGCGCGGGGCAGCAGGTTCTTAGGATCGTGGAGTGTACCGGTCAGCTCCAGCGTGCCCGCGTCGATCAGGAACAAATCCGCCGCCTTTCCCTCCTCCAAAGAGCCCAGATCGCTGCGGCCCAGTGTCTTAGCGCCGTTGACCGTGGCGATCTTCAGCATCTCATAGGGGGTAACGCAGCCGCGGCGCTCCTTGCTGTGGAAGGCCTGCATCATCCAAGCTATGCGCATGGCGTCCAAGAGGCTGGAGCCGTCGTTGGTGGCGCTGCCGTCGCAGCCCAGGCTGACGCAGACACCTAACTCCTGCAATTTTTGCAGGGGCAGAATGGGGAAGCCACCCAGGACGGCGGGCGTGGGACAGTGGGAGATGGCCATTCCGGCGGAGCCCAGATAGGCATATTCCTCCTCCGTCAGCTCCCAGGCATGGGCCAGCCATACGTCTTCGCCCACGAACCCGATGTCCCTGCACCAGTCCAGCGTGCGCTTTCCGTAGCGCTCCACCATGATCTCATTTTCCCCCTCGCCCAGGTGGGTGTGCATCCGGAGTCCCCGCTTGCGGGCAAAGTCCACGGTTTCAGAAAAGGTCTCCTGGTAGCAGTTGATGGGCTGGCAGGGGGCCATGACGATCTGGGACATGGAGAAGGGGTTGGGGTCGTGGTAAAGCCTGGCCAGCCGGTCGCAGTCCTCCAGAAACTCGTCCGTGGTCTCCAGCATACGTTCGGGGATGGAGCCGCCCTTGTCCCGGGGCAGCGTGTCAGTACCCCGGCCCGCGTGGTAGCGGATGCCAAGGAGCTTCGCCGCCTCCATCTGGCGGTCCACAGGCCGGTTTCCCGTGGCCTTTGTGTAGCAGTATTGATGGTCAAAGGCGCAGGTGCAGCCGTGCTTCACCAGATCCGCCATGGCGGTCAGGGAGGAGTAGTAGATCACCTCGTCGTCAATGACCTGGAATATCCGGTAGATCTGATCGATCCAGTCGGGCACCGTCATATTGGGGTAGTCGATGGTCCTCAGGTTCCGGACAAAGGTCTGGAAGAAATGGTGGTGGGTGTTGATGAGGCCCGGGTAGACAAAGCAGTCCGTGGCGTCGATGACCTCGTCACAGGGGTCTTCTATATTCCGGCCGATCTTCACAATCTGCGGCCCCCGCACCAGCAGATCTCCATGGTCATATACATGGTCCTCCGCGTCGCAGGTCACAATTGCCAGAGCGTTGCGGATGAGAATGGTCTTGTCCATCTTTGCTGCACTCCTCTCTTTTTCCTCAGTATACTACAGGCCGTCAACGCTGTAAAATGCTTTTTGTATATAAAATACGCGACCGGCGGTAAAGGCCGCCGGCCGCAATGAGGAAACATGTTGGATTGAATCTTAGTTGAGCTTGCCGATCTCCTTGAGGATGCCAAGGGTGACCTTCATCTCCTCTTCGGTGGCGGGAGCCAGCGGGCTGCGCGCGGGCCCAAGCTTGATGCCGGTCACAGCCTCGATGGCCGGACGCAGGATGGAGTTGGGCAGGATGCGGCCGTTCTGGCCGGTGGACTTGCAGAACCGGTAGATGGGCACAAACAGCTCCTTGGCCTTCTCGTTGTCGCCTTCCGCAAAGGCCTTGAAGATGGCGCGGATCTCATGGCCGAAGATGTGGGCTCCGCCGGACACCAGGCCCATGGCGCCCTGCACGATGGTGGGCAGCAGCATCACGTCGTCGCCGTTGTAGATGGCAAAGTCGGGGTCCACATCCGCCGTGGCCAAGAAGAAATCCGTCACCTGAGTGGGGTTGATTCCCGCCTCGTCCTTGATGCCGATGATGTTGGGGATGGACGCCAGGCGCCGCACCGTCTCCGCCTCCAGGTTCACGCCCACAAAGATGGGGATGTTGTAGAGCATGATGTTAGCCTTGGTGCTCTCAGCCAGGGTCTTGAAGTGGTTGTAGAGGCCCTCCTGGGTGGGCTTGTTGTAGAACGGGCACACCACCAGGCAGGTCTCGATGCCAAGCTCCACCGCCTTGTTGGTCAGAGCAACCGTCTCCTTGGTGGAGGCGCAGCCGGTGCCGGCGATCACAGGCTTGCGGCCTGCGGCGGCCTTCACCGCGGTCTCCATCAGCTTCACGCGCTCGTCAAAGGTCAAAAGGCTTGCCTCGCCAGTGGTGCCGGTGACGATCAGGGAGTCGCACAGGTCCTTCTCGATCAGGTACTCGATCAGCTCCGCGTACTTGCCGTAATCCACATCCTCGTTGGCGTCATACGGCGTGATCAGCGGCAGCAGAATCTGCCCATACTTTGCTACAAACTTGTTCATGTAATCTATCCTCCAAATTTAATATTGATCTCAGTTTTCAAAGGCCTCGCGGATGGCCTTTTTCTCTTCCTCGGGCAGGTATGTAATGGGGCTTCGGCAGTACCCGCAGTCGCGGCCCAGCACCTTCAGGGCATACTTCAAGCGGATGGGGAACTGATTGCCGCCCAACACCTGCCACTTCTTATAGAGGGACGCCTGAATGGCCAGGCCCTTGGCATGGTCGCCGTTTTGCGCGCATTCCCACATCTCCACGCACTCTTTGGGGAACACGGCCAGAATGGCGCTGATGGCGCCGGCGGCGCCAAAGTTGAAGCAGGAGTAAATCATATCGTCGGTGGCGGCGTACACCCGGCCATGGGTGCCAACCTCCATCAGATCGGCATACAGCGCGGCGATGCCGCCCACGCTCTGCTTGATGCCCATGACGTAGTCCGTCTCATTGAGCAGGCGGTGGAACAGGTCCGGATAAATGGTATTCTGAGGGATGACATTGTAGATGATGATGGGCAGCTGCACCTCTTTGGAAATGGTGCTGTAGAAGTCAAACATGCCCTCCGCGTTGGGAACCAGCACATTGTAGGCGGTGGGAGTCACCATGATGGCGTCGGCTCCGGCGGCTTTCGCAATCAATCCCGTGCGCACGGCGTCCCTTGTGCACATCCGCATGACGCCGCAGACCAGCGTCTGATCCGGACCCACATACTCCCGGCCGATCTTCAGCATCCGCTCCAGCTCCTCGTCCCGCAGCGTGGGACCCTCGCCGGTGCTTCCGCCAACGCTCAGGCCGTGGGAGCCCGCTTTCATGCAGTATTCCATCTCGCGGCGCAGAATGCTCTCGTTGATCTCTCCGTTCTCGTCAAAAGGAGTGACAATGGGAGGGATGCAGCCCTCAAATTTTTTAACCACGTTTCTTTTCCTCCTTCAAGGCCAACCGTCATCATACAATTACAGTCGGATTGTATGATGTGTGACTGTCTGATTCGTTTATACACCCAATCCGGTTCGCCGTCAATACTTTTCTGCCAAAAAACGGGTGTATCCAGGCCCTTTTGGCCAAATCCGTTTGATCTTCCAAAAACGCAAAAAATTTTTGGACAAAATCACAGGTTGACCACCGGCTTCTGTTCCTTCTCATGGATAAGCTCCATATCCATGGAGGTGATCTCAAGGTGCTTTTGCATCTCCTCCACCGCCTGGGCGGCGTTCCTGGTCTGGAAGCAGAAGAGGATCCGCTCGTGGGGCTCCACCGCGTTGACGTAGACGTCTTTGTTGGTAAAGGAATCCCCCCGGTAGATCCGGAAAGACTCCAGCAGCTGCTTGTTGATGTTGATAAGCAGCTGGTTGCGGGTAAAACCGATGATCTTGGTGTGGAACAGCTCATCCAACATAATCATGCGCACCAGGTCCTGGCTTCTCACCGCCCCGGCAAAAGACTCCTCCACCTGGGCCAGCTCCCGAACCTGCTTGACAGAGGCCCGCTCCACGCTCAGCCGCACCGCCAATGTCTCGATGGCCATGCGCACTTCCATGAAGTCGTAAAATTTGGCGTCCTCCACATCGTACCAGGATTTGACGTCGGAGGTCCGCTCTTCGCTGTTGGCCACAAAAGCGCCCTTGCCCGGCTTTAAGTCCACATAGCCCAAGGCCTGGAGCACCCGGATGGCCTCCCGGACGCTGGTGCGGCTGACCTGAAACAGCTCGCACAGCTTGGCCTCAGTGGGCAGCTTCTCCCCCACCTGGCACTGGCCGGAGGTAATCATCTCTTTCATATGGCCAACCACCTCGTCGGTGATCGATATTCTGCGAATCTCCTTCATGGGACACCTCCACAACTCTGGTCCTGCGTTCCTGTCCACGCGTTTCAGGACGCCTTTATATCGTATGATATCATACATTGTAACAGATGTTTGCCTGCCCGTAAATACCAATTTTAAGAATTCTGCATTTCGATCATCTTTTGCACAGAAGAACGGCTTTCGGCCCCTTTTTCTGTGTTCAGCGGGCACAGCATGCCTTTTCTTTGGGCAAAACTCACTATTTTTATCTTCTCTTTTATATCAGTTTGCTAAACATTCTAAAAAACATTTACTTATTTTGTACATTATGTTATTTTAATACAAGAGTTTTTGAGACCAGTTTGTCTGATGTCCTGCAAAGGAGGCTTCCCATGAAAGAAATTCACAGAATCTCCATTACGGATGCGGTTGTTGACAGCATCAAGGAGATGATCGAATCCGGCGAATATCCCATCGGGGAAAAGCTGCCCACCGAAACCAGCCTGTGCGACATGCTGAAGGTCAGCCGCACCAGCGTCCGGGAGGCCGTCCGGGTGCTCCAGGCCCTGGGCTATGTGGACTTAAAGCCGGGCAAGGGC
This sequence comes from Dysosmobacter acutus, assembly GCF_018919205.1. NCBI lineage: Bacteria > Bacillati > Bacillota > Clostridia > Eubacteriales > Oscillospiraceae > Dysosmobacter > Dysosmobacter acutus. The sequence continues at coordinate 1,189,289 of NZ_JAHLQN010000001.1, read as the reverse complement.
GCTTTTGTGGCCAACTACAGCGCCGTTACCCACACGGACAATTGGTACGATGTGGAGGACGCCAAGTTTTACGACTTCATGGAAGTGCGCATGGCCATCGAGACATTGTCCGTCCGTCTGAGCGTGGAGCGGGCCTCTGCCAAGCAGGTCCATGAGCTGGAGGAAATCCACCAGTCCTTTCTGGAGGCCAACGAATCCAAGGACTTGGTGCGGTTGATTATGTTGGATGAGCTGTTCCACACCAAGATCATCAGTTTTACCCGCAACCAGCTGCTCATCAACATCAACAAGCAGCTGCTGGAGTGTTTTCGGGTTTATCGGGGTGACTCCTTTACCAACAAAGACGTCTACGTCAACGCGGTGGAACCCCACGAGCGGATCCTCTTCTGCTTTCAGACCAGGAATGCCGCCCAGGCCGTACAGGAGATGCGCAGCCACCTTGAGATTACCTCACGGGACATGGAGGCCATCCATAACAGCCATACCCATTGAACAAACAAAAGGTCTCACCCCAAAGGGTGAGACCTTTTTGTCAAATACAAAGCTTACGCGGAAATCATTTTCCTTCTTTTTCCAGTGCTTGCTCTATCGCCCTGGACAGCTGATCCGGGCAGGAGGTTTTTTTAAAGCCGCAGCGAATCCCCTGGAGCCGATCCACAGCTTCCCGGGCGCTCATGCCAGTGACCAGACGGCTGATCCCCTGAAGATTTCCGTTGCAGCCGCCCAAAACCTCCACGTTGCGGATGATTCCATCCTCTAACTCCACCTTCATCAGCTGGGAGCAGACGCCGCTGGGCCGATACGTATATACCATGTCGCAGTTCCTTCCTTTTTCCTTTACTCAGCAGGGAAAGAATAGCACAAAAACATGTTCTGCACAAGAGGTGGATGAAGAAAAAACGGAGGGCAAACGCCCTCCGTTTCATTAAGCTTTTCTGCTCTTGCGCTGAAGCACAAGGCGGTCGGCAATCATGGCAATGAATTCACTGTTGGTCGGCTTACCCTTTGTGTTGGAGACCGTGTATCCGAAGAATTTTTGCAGCGTCTCCAGATCGCCCCGATCCCAGGCCACTTCAATTGCGTGGCGGATGGCTCTTTCCACCCGGGACGGCGTAGTGCTGTAGCGTCTTGCCACCTCAGGATACAGCACCTTGGTCACGGCGTTGATGACGTCCATATCGTCCACCGCGATCATGATGGCTTCGCGCAGATACTGATATCCTTTGATGTGCGCTGGCACGCCGATTTCGTGGATGATGGCGGTCACCTTGTCCTCCAGTCCCGGAGCGTGGGTCCCCTCCTCCATGGCCTGCTCCTCGCAGGCGCCGCGCATTCTGTCCAGCAGGGATTCCATCTCACAGGGCTTCGGCAAAAAATAAGCCACACCTAACTCGGCGGCCTCTGCAACGGTGTGCTCATTGAAAAATGCGGAAACCAAAATCGTTTTCGGCGCCTCGGGAAGGGCGTTGATCCGCTTCACCAGCCCGAACCCATCCAGTCCGGGCAGCACCACGTCCACTAAAACAAGCTGCGGTTTTTTCTCCTCTATTAAATTGAGTGCTTCCAGACCGTCTCCGGCGGAACCCACTACAGAAAACTCTCCTGAATTTTCAATAGCGCTCTGCATCAATGCGCGGTATTCTTCGCTGGCATCTGCCAACACAACCTTTTTCTCCATTATTTAACCCTGTCCTCTTCCATTCATTTTTCAGTCCCTTGAATTTGACATTGGACTCTGCTTTGCGACGGATTCATGAAGCTTCATGCGGCCTTGTATATAAATTATCATAATCGGACAGGATTTTCAACCTAAAATTGTAAACAATTTCCATGATATTTCGACGTTTTTTGCAAAAACTACCCAAAATGCAGTATATTGTGTCTATCTTTTACAACAACCGCAATTTAGGAGACTTCCTCCGCGGATTCCCCGTAAGCCTGATGCATCATGTTCTGAATAAAGATGCCATAGCCCCGGGTGGGATCGTTCAAAAGGACGTGGGTGACGGCCCCCACAATCTTTCCATCCTGAAGGACCGGGCTGCCGCTCATGGTTGATGTCAATATGGGACAACTAAACTTTCTCAAAAAATTATCGAAATCACGCAAAGTAGATCAAATTCATGCACTTTCTGATGGCATTGAAATTTCAGTGCTTTTTTGCTCTACGATCTCATCCCGAAAGTTCCACTCGATCCGCATCCTGTTTTCAGGGAAAATCACGATTTGCCGGATCAGTTCCTTCATCACCGCCGGTGTAAGCTCCGCTATTCCGCGATATTGCGTCTGCTCTCTAAGCAAGTGTATTTCATTTTGCGCAGCGCCGTCAAGGCTTTTCAGTTCCTCCAGCCGCGTCTGCAAAAGGCTGATCTGTAGCGCAATGTCATTTTGATTCAGGCTCACTTCCTCTTTTTGCGACAGAAACATCTCTTTCGACAATTCCCCTTCAGCATACTGTTCGTACAGCTTCAGCTTTTCACGTTCCACCTGTTCCATAAGTTTCCGGCAGCGTTCGATTTCCTGCAGAAAAAACACTTTGTCCTTTCCGGCCTTTCGTTTCTGTTCATCTAATCTTTTTACTTTGGCATCAAACAATTCGCATTGCGTCCGAATGGCTCGCAGCAGGACTTCCTGCAATTTCCGGTCATCCATGCGCACCTGTTCGCAGGAGGTATCTCTCGTATACCTTGCAGAGGAACAAAGCCATGTTTTGTTGGCCTCTTTCCCTTTTGCCAGCCGGTTTCCGCAGCAGCCGCACACCAGATAGGAAGACAGCGGATTTCTCCTGCCATTTGTCGGCTTTCTCGGCGCCACGCCTTTGATCACCTTATGCGCCAAATAGTAGTCCGAGCGGGAAATGATGGCATCATGCGTTTCCGGAATGACCTGCCGCAGCTCTTCCGGGATCACGCGAACTCTCTTGCTCCCTACTCTCATCACATGGGATTTGAACACCTCCGTATCGCCGGTGTAAATGCGATTTCCGAGAATATTCCGTACCGAGTCATAGGTCCAAAAGGCTCTTGTCTTGTATCTCCCCCGCACATCCGCCAGATAGACGGAAGGTGTCTGCACATGATCCTCATTCAAGGTCAACGCAATTTGCGAAACAGACTTTCCCGAAGTCGCCAGCGAAAAGATATGGCGAACGATCTCAGCCGCCGGCTCATCTATCACAATGGTATTATGCCGCTCCCCCTTTTTATAGCCATAGGGAACCGCCCCAAACGCATATTCGCCGTTGTATTTCTTCATGTCCACAACGCTTTTGATCTTGCGGGAAATATCATGGCTGTACATTTGGTTGACAAGGTTGCGGATCGCAAGATCGAGTCCGCCGGTGTCTTCCCCCAGTTCCTCGCTGTCGAAGCCGTCGTTAACAGAAATGAAGCGTACTCCTCTGGACGGAAACTCGATCTCAAGATAATAGCCGGCTTCCAGATAGTTTCTTGCAAAACGTGATAGGTCGCGAACGATGACCGTTCTTACCTGGTTTCTTTTTATCATCGCCAGCAAACGCCTCATCCCGGGACGGTCAAGGCTCGTTCCGGAGTAGCCGTCATCTACGATTTCTTCGAAGTTGCTGCCTAACTCCGGCCTATCGTGCAGGTATTGCTCCACACAGGCTCTTTGTGACGAAATACTGTTGCTCTCGCGCTTATCCTCCTCATCTTCCTCAGATAATCTGAAGTACATGATATCCTTTTGCATCTCAAACGGCATGGCGTTCCTCCGTATACAGGTCCATATAAGCGTATAGAGGCTGGCACGGATCTGCATAATTCAGTTCGATCTTCACGCTCCTGTCCTGAAAAACCTTGATTTCTCGAATCAACAGATCGATCATAGGGCGGTCGATCACAGGGATCTTCTGATAGCGTTTCACCTCCGCAAGCCACTGCTCCGCACTACGAAGCTGCATTTCCGCTACCTTCATAGTTTCCCGAAGTGCAATTTCTTCTGACTGAATCTGCGCATACTGTTCATTGTAGCGCCGTTTTATATACTCATACTCATCCCTGGTAATCAATCCGGTCGTCAGGTCGTGCAGAAGCTGCTCCAGTTTGTTTTCGATATTTTGCCGTTTGACGCGCAGACTCACCTGCTTTTTTGTCTGTGCACTCTTAGCGGCCTTGATTGTCGGCATTTTCTGTACATCTGCAAGCATTTTCCCAAAATCAACAGCGATCCTGACCTGCTGATCGAGGGTATGCTGAATCGCATGAAACAGGGTCTCCTGTCGGATATAGTGACTGCTGCATTGGGTATGATTTGACTTCTTATAGGTACTGCAATCAAAAAACACTCTGCTCCCGCTTTTTGCTCCGGGTCGGGCGCAGCCCTTGGCCGCAGTGAGCAGATGCCCGCATTCTCCGCACACAACCTTTCCTCGAAACAGACTTCTGTGATCCACTGTCACCTCATTGCACGCCCCATAGCGCTCTCTTTTTGCCAATTCCTCCTGATTGATGCGCTGAATCTTCTCAAAAAGTTCCCGTTCCACAATGGCCGGATGTGCATTTTCAATGATCTGCCAACTTTCCTCCGGCCTTTGCGTCTTATTCCGTCCGATTTTATCCCGCTTGATTTTTCCGTGGATCCGGTATCCCAGATACACCCTATCGGTCGCAATTTTTCTTATTGTTTTGGGAAGCCACAGCGCATCCCGATACTTTTCGGATTTTGTAAGTCCGCGCTCATAGCGCAATCTCCCGGGACTCGGCACGCCGTCCGCATTGAGCGTTCGGGCTATTTCGTTGAAAGCACGCCCATCAGCCCGCATGGTAAAAATGCGTTTCACAACATCAGCGGCTTCTGAGTCAATATCATAGGTGTTTTCTTTCACATTCCTCAAATAGCCGTATGGGATACTGCCTGCGGCCGGCAGGAATTCTCCGCTGTTCATTTTTGCCGAAATTCCGCTCCTGATCTTTCGTGAGATGTCTCTGGCATAACTGTCATTCATCACCATTTTCAGCGGCAGCATCAGAAGGTCGGTGTCTGCCTCTTCCCTGATGCTGTCATAGCCATCATTGATGCAGATCAGGCGGACACCCATATTGGGCAAAATGCGTTCTACATACTCGCTGGTGCTCACAAATTCTCTCCCAAAGCGGGAAATATCCTTCACGATAATACAGTTGATCTTTCCCCGTTCCACATCCTCCATCATGCGCTGAAAATCCGGCCGGTCATAATTCATACCCGAGTAGCCGTTATCAAAATAGTGCTCCACAATTACAATGTCATCACGGCCCATCGCATAATGCGCAGCGATCTTTCTCTGATTTCCAATGGAATTGCGCTCGATATCATCGCCGTCTTCCACCGAAAGGCGGCCGTACTGTGCGGCTTGATAGGCTGCCTGCTCCGGCACATCCGCCTGCACAGGATCCGTATATCTGCTCTTTCTTGCCATCTCAGCCCACCGCCTGTTCCAACTGCTTCAAAAGCTCCTGATCGTATGCGATCTCATCCCGGTAGTTGAATTCGATTTTGAGCCGTTTATCTTCATAGACATATATCTTATCGACAAGTGTAACCGCCATTTCCCTTGTCAACGATTTTTCCGCTCGATATTGCGCGAACTGTTCGACCCATGTGCGGTTTCCGGGACGCTCATCGGCAACTCCGGCCCGCTCCTCCATGATTTTTTCAAGCGATGCCTTTGTCTTCTCGATCATTCCCGTGTATTTTTTTCGCATCCCATCATATTCATCACGATCGATCAGTTTCTCATGGAATGCTTCCAGAAGCTTCATACGAAAATCCTGATAATTTTCGATCTCCCTCTCCTTTTCCGCAACCATCGTGTCCAGCCTTTTCAGTTTTATCGCCATAAGATTCCCGTGTTCGGTCTCAGTAAGCAGCTTGTCCATTTCAACAACTATTTCAATTTGCTTTTGAATGGCATGGCACACGATCCGCTCCAGAGCGCTCTGAGAAAAGCTGTGACTACTGCACTCCTTTGTCCGCTTATTTGAGGAACACACATAATAGTAAAATGCGTGCTCTCCTCTTTTCACCACGCGACGGCACATCGCCCGCATACAATCCGCGCAGAACACGATCCCGCTGAGTGGCTGGACCGTTTCCTCCTCGGGTGACTTTCTGGTATCACGCTGCAGCATCCGCTGAACCAATTCAAACATCATCTCATCAACGATCGGCTCATGATTATGGGGGACCACAGACCACTTGCTTTCATCGCGCAGCCGCATCTGCTTGATTTTATAATTTGGTGTTCCACGCTTTCCCTGGATCAGCGTCCCCATATAAATCTCATTGGTTAAAATCCGACGGATCGTCATCGGTCCCCATTCGCTTATGCTCCCATTTTGAAACCCGCTTTTGTAGCGGCTGCCCATCTGCTTTTTGTACTGCGATGGAGACAGCACCCCGTTTTCATTCAGGTGATCCGCGATCGTCTGCGCACTATACCCCTTGATCTTCAGTTGGAAAATCCCCCGAACCACTTCCGCAGCATATTCATCGGGGATCAGCTTGTGTTTGTCTCGGGGATCTTTCAAGTACCCATAGCTCACAAAGGAACCGACATATTCTCCCCTGCTCCGCTGTACCTCAAATTGTCTGCGCAGCTTACGGGACAGTTCACGGCAATACGCCTCGTTCATGATATTCTTGACCGGGATAATAATATCGTCTCCGGCCCGCTCACGCTCACTGTCAACGTCATCATTGATGGAAATGAATCTTACGCCCATCGCCGGGAATACCCGCTCCAAATACTTGCCCGTTTCGATATACTCGCGTCCCAGACGGGAAAGGTCTTTGACAATGACGCAGTTGGCCCTCTTTTCCCTGATCGCCCGCATAACTGCCTGAAAACCGGGCCGCTCATAATTTGTTCCGGTAAAGCCGTCATCCTCTTGTTCATCCACCAGAAGGATCTCAGGGTGGCGGGATAAATACTCCCGAACTAACTTACGCTGATTGGCAATGCTCTCGCTGTCATTGCTCTTGGCGTATTTGGAAAGTCGATAATATGCAACGGCTTCATATACCGTTCCTTCATTTTGGCACAAAAAATCAGCCATAAAACAAACCTCCTTCAAAAGCTTCAGGAAAGTCGTTTCTGGCTGTTATCCTATTTGGCGGTTTCCGCCGTTCTTCATTGACAATGCTATTATGACGGAAATCCTGTTCTTTGTCAACAGATCTGAAGAATTGCCATCACTTTCCTGTCCCTTAACCCAAACTGCTCACATAGGACTTTAATCGGTCTTGCAGGCTGACCTGCGTATCCGCATATCCGATCGCAACCACAACGCCGTCATCTACATAGCAATACGGGTTGCCGATCTGGTCGATATAGCTTTTGATGCGTTCCTTGCATGGCAGCGTGGTATCGATCACAACATTGCGAATATCACAAAGCGCTGCTCTGTCCGCTTTTCTGACGTCAAAGTTCTCTCCACCGTCCATCATCTGCACCTCCCTGATACAGCCATTTTCCCCAACCAGAAGCAAAATTATTCCAGACCCGGATCGCACTTTTATGCGTGGTCTATTCCGTACAAATTACAAAAGGAGATGCCTCCATTCACTGGGGGCATCTCCTTTTTGTCATCCTAATCATACCACAGCGCCATATGACACTTCAAGTACATCGGCTTAGACATTTTTAGGACATTTTCAAAAAATCAGACGCGAAACTGATCGGAATAGGCATACATCTCCGCAAGATTTTCGATGGCAGTACGCTTGATCCGGTCGATGGTGCGGTAGGTCAAGCCAAAGCTGGCAGCAACTTCCTTCGTGGGAATTCCGTCCACAAACACCAGACGAATCACCTCAGCCTGCCGCTTATCCAATAGGCCAATAAAATATGTCAGGCGTCTCTGCTCACATTCCAAGGCAAACAGTTCCTTTGCAATTTCGTGTGCTGACTCTGCATTCATGCGTTCCGCCTGTTCTTCGTAATTGAGTGCAATGTAGAGGGTCTTATTGGAAATATGTCCCGCACTATGGTCAAGACCATCGCCATGTCCGAAGTTCATGGCTTCGATCTGTTCTGACCTGCTTACTTTGGCCGGGTGCTCCAGATTATACCGAAGTACCGCGATTTTGCGCGCTCTCTCGTTATAACTCTCCAACAGCATCAAAACGTATTTACTCATTTCCGTACTCATAGCAATTTCCTTTCTATCATAAATTTTTGGACGCCATGAGTATTGGCGGCGGAGACCGGCAGCGGATCTGTTGACTTTTCTGGGGTATAAAACACAAGTTGCCTTCGCAGGTATCATAACCTGCAAAGGCAACTTGATGTAATATGGAGTTTCTCCAACCGAACAAATATGCGGGGTGTGTATCTAAGTTCTTGCCAATATGCTGAATAAATTCATGTGCAAAGCCCGTAGTACACGACTTGCTGTAAGGAAGCTGTATATGCTGCTGCACGCCGCATTCTACAAGGATAGCATAAGGAGCCTCCTTTTCGTATATGAGTTATAACACACCTCTATATGTCGAATTAAAGCATTCATAGTCGTTTGCCTGCATTATAAGATTACGCTGAGGTGAGTTATAATGCAGGAAGTGAAGGCTAACCTGGGCAGGGTTGTTCGTACAGCACGCAAGCGAAAAGGAATCACACAAGATCATCTTGCTGAAGAGGTAGGGATTCAAACGCGGACAGTTCTGGAAATCGAAAATGGCAGAGGCAATCCTCGATTTGAAAATCTTTTTGCAATGGTTCGTGTTTTGGATATTGCCCCCAACGATATCTTTAATTTTGACCAGAGTTTATCCGAAGATTCTGAGTTGTTTCTTCAGGAACTGTCTGCTTTCAGCAAAGTTGAACAACAAATTGCTGTGGCTGCAGCCAGAGCAGTACTTCGACAGTTCCACCACGATGAAAATTCTGCAGTTTCCGATGATGACCACATGATGCATCCGGAAGAGAGCAGAAGTGGTTAGAGAATATGATCTGGCTCACTCGGATAGCAAGCCAAGAAAAATATACAGCGCAGCGTTCGGGTGAAATCCGTCCGCTGCGCTGTATGCGCATCGAGCTGCAACATTATGTCAGCGGCTTACATATTCATCTATAAGATTGATTTAGCAGACTAAATGAAAGGGGACTCAGCCATAGCTCCGCGTCAGATCAATGGAGTCCGTATCGTCCGGCAGGAAGGGAACCCCTTCGCCGCTGCGCGAACGCTGGAAATGCATCTCCTCGCCGGAGGGGGAGATGAGGATCGGGAAACTGCCGCTGAGGGAGCTGCCGACGCCGGCGGAGAGATCCAGCCGCAGGCAGTCATCCTCCATGCGCCACACGCCGGAAAAGACCCGTGTCAGCTCTGTATTGTCTTCAAAGCGGTGGTAGAGCTCGGCGATCCCGGCATAGTCAGGGTCGCAGTCGCCGTAGTGCAGGCTCATCAGCCAGTCATCACAGACCCAGGTGGTGTCTGCCAGACCCATATCCGTAGGCGGCAGCCACCAGTCGTCGCCCGCCGGCTCCCAATCCTCGGGATAGTCAAGACCTGTGATAGCGCCAAAAATTCCAAAATCCATCAGCATGGGGGCGTAGTTCACACCGGTGGGCACGACGGGGCAGCCGGACTCATCGGTCAGCGGATACCATTTCACCTCCAGGCCGTTGTTGGTCACAAGGTTGACCTCCGTGTCCGGCTCATCTGGCCACTCCTCATAATTCACGAATACCAGCACAGGCTGCGCGTATTCTTCCCGATAGAGAACCTCGTCCGCCACCGGCCACACGCCGTTGCCCTGTGACTCCCAGGTCACATGATTTACAGCGAGACTGGTGCTCTCGTCCCGGGGGACGATGCAGTAGAGTTTGCCGCTCTCTCCGCCGAGTACGCGCTCCGCTGGGATCTCCAGCAGAAACGGCAGCTCGGAAACAAGATCACCGCTGTTTTCGAGCAGCCACTCCGTCATCGACGATCTGTCGTTTGGCTCGCGCTGACCAAGGTAAGCCACCGCGCCGGCCAACTGGTCATCCTCTGCCATACACGCCCGCAGCAGGACAAGTCCCGCCTCCGCTTTCTCTGGATCGCCCTTTGGTTCAGACACATTGCCCTTGCCGCCGGAAAGCGCCCCTGTCATGCCGCTGCCGCCTTCTGTCTCGGGCGGCTCGGTCCCTCCGCCGCAGGCAGTCAGGCTCAGCGCAAATACCAGGCAGAGAAGCGCCGGAAGGAACCTGCGCAGGAACAAATGCTTCATCGTCCGCCTCCTTCTTAAAACTTTCCGCTGCGGCCACTGCCGCCGCCTCCGCTGCAGCTGCTGGTACCAGAGCTGCTGCTGTCATCGCTGCTGGAAATCTTGCTGCGAACCTCGGTGGTGTGGGTATAGCGGTCATACTGCTTGCTCAGCTGCAAGCCGCCCGGTGCAACATACTCGTTTGCCTCGACTTTCTGATGTACGGTTTTCATGCTGCGCTTTAAGAACAGACAAATCGCGCCGGACAAGAGGCAGGAGGCTACAACGGCAATCGCAATCAGCAGTGCCGGACTTTCCCGCACGGGTTTTCCTGCGTCAGCCCGGGTCAAGTACTCGTCGCAAGTGCTCAGATAATTGGAAACGCCGCCATACCAGTCATCTTCCTTGAAGTTGCCCAGGAATGCCTTTTCCAATTTTTCCTGACCGTAGCTGTTAAAGGCGGTTTCCGCATACGTACCGTAAACAAACATGGCGTAATCCCGCTCCGCCATGCTCAGCAGAATGATAATGCCGTCCCGGTCATCGCCCACACCCAGTTGATCTCCGTGGTAGAGCTGATACGTGGTTTTGTAAACACCGCCGCCGTCGCTGTACACGGTGTAATCATCTACAAACGCAACGTAGACGCCGCAATGATGGCGCAGGGAAATTTCCTTTGCCTGTGCCTCCAGCTCCGCCCGCTGGGTATCGGTGAGCATGTGGCTGTGGTCGAACACATAGCTCATGCTCTCGCTTTTCAAGGTCCGGGGCACATTTGGCACCGCCGTGGTGGGCGTTGCCGCCGGCTCCGGGTCCGGTTCCGTCTCGCTGGGCGGGCAATTCGCGTTGATATACTCCGTCACGGCATTCATCATGGCATCGGTGGCTTGAATCAGTGCCGTTCCGCTCATGGTCACGTCTTCCCCGTTCCATGCCCGCTCCGCCATGTAAGGTGCCACCGCATCATATACGGTATCCGCCAAATCCTGCGCGCTGCCCCGGGTCTGGCTCAAAAAGGTATAAATGCTCCAATCGTCTTCTGCCAGTGCATAGGTTCCGTCCGGCTGCGCCCGCATCAGCAGCGTCAGGGAAACGCCGTCCCGGTTCTCGCCCCAACCATAGCCGCTGTTTTCATAGACGTATTCCGCAATGTCCATGACGTCGGTATCTGCGGATACGTCCTCATCGGTAAATACGTCAATCCGCAGGTCCATCTGCAATTTTTCCGAAAGCTCCGGCAGGGCATGCTCGCCCATGTAATCCAGCTCCACGGAGCCAAGGGAATCGGTCTCGTCATAAATCACACCGTATTCCGACACCGCCATGGCAGGAACACACAGTGTCAGCGCCAACAGGAGCGCCATCAGCAAAGCTGTGAATTTCTTGTTCATGTCCGCCCCTCCTTATCGCAGCATCAGCACTGAGACAATCGTTCCCAAAATCGACAGCGGTGCGGCAATGGCGGCAAACAGCCCCCAAAACCGTCCCCAACTCATGGGAAGGTCGCCCACCAGTTTTCCGGTCTGTCCGTTCATGGCAAAGGTAAAGTCCTTGCCGTGCCACTTCGTGTTCAGCATCCACACCGGCATCAAGGCATAATGCACCTTGCCGCGCTGTAGACTGGAGCTGCCGCCGGTTTGAATGCAGGTATCATAACCTCTCACGCTGCTCCGCAGCGCTGCGTCCAAGGTTCCCTGACAGCGCTGATCCGCCCGCTCCCGGCTCTGCTCCACGGTGACGTCGAATTTATCCGCCAAATACCCGGGAAGATAGGCCGTGGAGAAGGGTTTCAGCTTTTTGTAGTCATAGGGTTCGATAGAATCCATGTGGTCATCCGGCATTTTACTGGACGCATCCACCGGAACCTTTTCAAAAGTCACTCTGCCGGCGCGGTAAACGTCAAAATGTCTTGTCTCCGTGATTTCATAATCCCCGGAGGTGTAGGTGCGGGAGCGGGTTGCCTGATAATGGGCATCGCCCTCCGCCTCGCCGTCAAACATCCAGAACGGAACATAAATGCCCTGAATTTTCTGAATATGGTTTTCGTTGGTGAAACTCTTGGGCAGGAAAATTTTTCCCGCGCAGTGCTCTTTCAGCGCCTTGACGGCGTCCTCTTTGCTGTACTTGAAGGGGATAATGAAATCCGGTTTCAGCTGACCGGCAAACTGCCCCGGCACCACCGTGGGGTTGCCGCAATAGGGGCAGGATGTTGCCGCCGTGCTCTCATCGCAGATGAGCTCCGCGCCGCAGCTGGGGCAGCTGTACGCTTTCATGTGCGCGCCCTCCTCGCCCCAGTCGTCACTGAAGCCGGAGGTATCCCAATCGCCGCCGTCGGCGGACGCTTTCTTCTGCTCCGCGGCCTTTTCTTCAGCCGCCTGCTGCGCCGCCGCGGCCTTCTCTTCTTTCTCCGCGTAGAGCGCCTCGATCTCCGCAACGTCGTAACTCGCACCGCAGTATTCGCACTCCAGCTTACCGGAAGCGCCTACGAAGTGCAGCGGACCGGTGCAGCCGGGGCATTGATAGTTGGTTACCTGTGTTGGCATAGATGGTTCCACCTCTTTCTTTTTCTCACAAGAAAGCGCCCGCCCGCGCTGCGGGCGGGCGCCGTTTGATACGCTGTGGTCAGGCAAAATATACCGATGACCTTACTTGATCGTCATGCCGCTGAGGATAACGTCGGGCATCGTACCCGGAACGCAGTCAATATCTGTCAGTCCGATGGACAGCGCACGCCCATCGTCGATCTGCGCGACGTACTCGATCCAGTCGTAGCCGATGCGCTTGTAGGTGCGGCCCTTGAAGGTGATACCGCCGATCACGCGATCATCGATATCCTGATAGTTTTCAAAGCTGTCCTTGTAGTAGTCGAAGTCCTCCACATTGGCTCTTACCTCGAATCTGATGGCACCCGCGCCGAAGGCTGTGGGATCGTCGTTTTCCACAAGGCACTTCTTTCCCTCGTCATACGACCAGCCGGACTCAGGGATCTTCGTCGTGATCTTGACCGCGACATCATCGTGCGCGAACTGCGTGACGGTTACGGAGAAGTCCTTCATCTTGGTGTTTGCGGTGGCGGCCTTATTCACCTCAGCCGCCTCAGCCTTCACGGTGTCAAGATACTTTTCAATCGCCTCCTTGCCGGAGAAGCCGCTGGTGTTGAAGGCGCTGACCTTATAAACGCCCGGTTCCTCCTCGGCGAAGTTGACGTAGACGTAGTGGCTGGGATCGTCCTTCGAGACCCACTTGTAGTAGCGTTGGTTCCTCTTCATGTGGTCGCTGTACTCTTCCTTGACGAACTCACCCTCCACGCCGAAGTAATCGACGAGGTCTTCGTAGGTGCTGTCAAAAATATTGTTATTGACCTCGTTCATCCACACGTAGCCCTTCTGCACCGCTTCCTCGCTCACAAGGCCGGTACCGCTGGGCGCATTTGAATTGCCGCTCGGCGCTGTGGACTTCGTATCGCCGCTGCTTGCCGGGGCGTCCGCGCCGATGGCGTCCGGCATGGACTTGCCCGCCTTGATGAGGGGCAGATACCAGTCGTCGTAGGACTTGGGGCGAGAATCCTCATCCGCGTCGTCCCAGTAGGTTCCCCACGGGCGCAGATAGATTTCGTAGTAGAACTCATCGTCGCCGTTTTCGTAGTAGCCGTCGATGCAGATGAGATCATCCCGATCCGCCAGGCCGGGGTCAACGATCCAGTCCGCGTGCTCGATAGCGATATCCGTGAACTGGCCGTCCTCAGAGGTCATCGTGCCGTGCTCGCCGGTACCGGCGCTGCTCAGGGTGACATTCACCTTCGCCATGAGGCTGTCTCTTGAGTAGTCCTCATCCCAGAGGCGGACGACGCCGGTCTTATCTGCGCCGATGTCAATATTGCCGCAGATATCCCACCAGTCGCCCTCCATGTCCTCGTAATAGCCCGAGCAGCCGGTCATCTTCCACCAGCCGTACCAGTCGCCGTTCCACCAGTCCAGCAGCGTATCACCGGTCTTTTCCGGCGAGGAGTCGGCATCTTCCTTCTCGTAGAGGGTGTAAACCTCGTTGCCCCAGAGATCGTCGAGCATGATGCAGCCGTCCTGTAAAAGGCCATTGCTTTCCAAACCGTCGCGCTTGAGCGTCAAAGCGCCGTCGCTTTCGAGCGACCACTTGATGTCGGTCGCCTCGCCGCCCAGACAGAACACGCCCTTGCCGTCGCTCTTGAGCTCGATATAGCACTCGCCGTCATAGAGGTCAGCTAAGGAATACCAGCTGTCGCCGTCGCTGGAGAACTCTGTGCCGATGTATTTGCCGAGGTTGGGGTCAGCGGATTTCCCGCCGTCCTTGCCGCCGCAGGCGGTAAGGGAGAGCACCAGCACCAATGCCAGTGCAAGAGAAACGATCTTTTTCATAGTAAACTCCTTATCATCGATCCTGTGGTTCCGCGATCTGCGCTTCAGGCGGCGGCATTATGCCTTTTGAACGACGTTGCCGTTTTTATCCGTGAATTTCCCGGTGGCGATCTTGACAAGGTCAATGAGCCAGCCGATCCCGAACAGGCCGCCGGTGAAGAGGTAGAGAATGCCCGTGCCGATCTTGCCCGCATAGAAGCGGTGGATGCCCGCGCCGCCAACAAAGATGCACAGCAGCAGGAGGGTCAGCCAGTTCAGGGGCTTATCCGCACCGGGAGCCACCGCAGGCGCCACATAATCGGGAACCGTCTCGTCGGCAAGGATCTTCTTGATGGTGTCGGTCACACCGTCGATATACTGGCCCTGCAGCAGCGGTCTGCTGGCAACGCCCTTGACGCCCTTGCGCATCACGCTGTTTTTGCCGACGTTGATGCCGTTGATCGTGGCGCTGCTGTCCTGCGTGACCGGCGTGATCTTGATGTGCGTGCCGTTCTTGACATGGAGCCAGATGATAACATCAAGGTTTGGTTCCTTCTCAAAGACGACGCGCTCGCCGGGAATACCGCCCTTGACGGAAAACGGCATCTGGAACGCCGCAGCGCGGGCGTTCAGCTTGTCATAGATCTCCTGGATCGTCATTGCGTTGGGGATATCAAATTCGCGGGGGAAGGTTGCGGTCATAGAGTCCTTCAAATTTCCGGTCAGGTTCGCCATAATCGTTTCCTCCTAAAATTTTTGTATTTATATATTGTTGATCCCTTGCAGGTTCCTCCCATGTATTCGGTTTACTTCTTGCCAAAGGTCAAAAACGGCTGGATCGCCGCGGCCACACCGGAGATGGGCATGGTCTGGAGCCAGATCTTGCCGGGGCCGGTAAGAACGGTGTTGAACAGTCCCTCGCCGCCAAGCACCATGTTTTTGAGTCCCTTGACCTGCTGAATGTCCATGGATACGCTCAATTCAAAGCCCATCACATAGCCGGTATCGACCACCATCTGCTCGCCGGGGGCGAGGGTGTATTCCACCAGTTCGCCGTCCACCTCTGCAAAGGCGATGCCGTTGCCGGTAAGCTTCTGCATGATGAAGCCTTCGCCGCCGAAAAAGCCCGCGCCCAGCTTTTGGTTGACGTGCATCGATAGCTGCACCCCCGCCTCCGAGGCAAGGAACGCGCTCTTTTGCAGGATAAAGCTCTTTCCCGGCGTGACCTCCAACGGAAGGATCTGGCCGGGGAAGCTCGAGCCGAAGGTGATCATTCCTTCGCCCCGCGCCGTGTAAATGTTCTGGAACATGCTCTCGCCGGTAAGGGCTTTGGAAAACATCTTTCCGATGCCGCCGCCACCGGTGGTGGTCATCTCCATGTTCGGCGTCATCCACACCATGGATCCCTTTTCGGTGATCATGCTCTCGCCGCTGTTGAGTCTGCACACTACAACGGGGAATGCGCCTCCTTTGAGTTCGTATTGCATAGGGGTACCTCTCTTTCTCGCTTTTGCGGGTCTCATTTATGCTTTCTCCGGCGTTCCGCCCGAGAGCGGCGCGCCGTTCGTCCCCTCATCAGGGCCGGGGGGATCCGCAGTATTCGCAGAATTTGCCCGTGTTGGCGCCGCCGCAGGCGGGACACGTCCAGGGTCCTGCCGCGGGAATGTCCTGTACAGCTTCGTGCATGATGATGTTCTCTTCCAGTGCAGCACCGGCAGGCTGCTTGCCGCCGCTGCGCGCCTGCTCGAGCGCTTGGCAGATCTCGTCGCCCATCTGACGGTACTTGCGGTACTCCGCACAGTCCTCCGGATCGACACGGCTCGCGTTGATCGTCTTGGGGCGTCCCGAGGGGCGATCCATCGGCGCGTGACTCATCGGAGCGCGCTGCGGCAGTTTCTGCGGTTCATAGTACACAGAGCTGCTGTTGAGCGAAAAGCGCATCTCGTCAAAGTAGGGGTGGCGGACGGAGATGACAAGGAAAAAGTCGTAGGAATACTCGTAGCGGGGCGGAACGTAGCTCACGTCCTTGCCGTCTGCGTCCTCGTGTGTCAGCTCCGTGCGGCTCTCATCGATGTCCATTCGGCAGCCGGTGATGGCGTCAAAGTCCAGAATATCGGGGTTGGCCTCCGCCAGATCCCGCGCGCGGGTGACGGTGAACCAGCGGTGATCCTCGTCCAGCAGCACCTTCCGATCCTCGCCGAATGAGCGGGTGGTGCGGAACTGCGCCGCCCTTTCCCGGTTTTCCTCGCGGTAGGCAAGCTGCCCTTTGATGTCCTCCACCGTGGAGCGGCGGCGGTCGCTGAACCACGGCGAAAGCTTTTTCGCGCAGTCCTTGCAGAGATTGCCGTCCTCTAACTTGCGGTTCCCGAGAAGGCCAATCTTCTCGCCGCAGATGTCGCAGTACTTCTTATCAAATAAGCCCATGATCTATTGCTCCTGTTCCTGTGTTTTTTGGAATGTCACCGTTTCTTCGCTCTCGTCCGGCCGTTCCAGCGTCAGCTCCAGCGTTCCGCTGCCCTCGCCGTCCGCTGCCTCATAGCCAAATTCCCTGATCCCGCCAAGCGAGACACCGTCCGGCGTCACAAGCTCGCGCTCCTCCACTTCCAGCTCCGTCCAGACGACCTTGCCCGGCCGGAGATAGGTAAAATGCAGTGGGGATGTCAGGACGGCTTCGCCGTCCGCGCGGAGAACGATGCCGCTCTCTTCGCCGATGCTCGCCTGCCAGCGGCCATCCGCGCTTTCCCACGCTCCCTCCAGCACGGGCCAGAGTGCGTCGTTGTCCACATAGGTGTGGTCGCCGTCCAGCAGGAATGCGGCATCCGGATTTTCCATGCCGTCGCCCCCGTCCATAATCTGATCTGTGACAAAGTGCTTATATAGCCCGGAAAGGGCTATACCCACGAGTATCCCCGCCAGAAGGATCCAGATCATCCGGCGTTTCATTCAACGATGTCCCCATCGTCAAAGGGATCGCCGCACTCGGGGCAGAACTTGGGGGGATGCTTGGGGTCGGCAGGCTCCCAACCGCACTTGTCACATTTATACTGGGGGACGCCGGCGGGCTTTTTCGCGCCGCACTCAGAGCAGAACTTGCCCTTGTTCACCGCGCCGCAGGCACACGTCCAGCCGTTGTCCGCGACGGCGGGCTTGGGACTGCCGCACTCGGGGCAGAACTTGCCGGTGGCGGTGGCACCGCAGGCGCACTTCCAGCTATCGCCGGCGGGCTTGGGCTCAGGCTTCTTGCTGCCGCAGTTGGGGCAGAAGTTGCCGGTGATGCCGCTCTGGCCGCAGCTGCAAGTCCAGCCCTGTACGGCGGGGGCCGGAGCGGGAGTGGGCTGCGCCGCCTGCTGCTGCATCTGCATCTGTTGCTGCTGCATCTGTTGCTGCTGACCCATCTGGAAGAGGTTCTGCGCGTTCATGCCGCCCGCCTGACCTGCCATACCCATACCCATAAAGGCCATGGCGGGGCCTGCGCCGGTGTTGGCGGCCGCCGCCTTCATCGCATCGCCCTGCGAGCCGACAAGGTGCGCCGCCGCGCGGGTGGGATCCATGAAGGCCGCGTTGCGCTGCAGCTCCTTGATCATCTGCTCGTCTTCCTCGTTGGCCTTCACACTGGAAACGCCGAAGGAAACGATCTCCATGCCGCGCAGATCCCGCCACTTTCCGGAAAGCTGCTCATTGAGGGCGTCCGCCAGCTCCAGGGTATGGCCGGGCAGGGCGGAGTAGCGGATCCCCATTTCGCTGATCTTTGCAAACGCGGGCTGAAGCGCGGTCAGCAGCTCAGTTTTCATCTGGCCCGCGATATTCTCGGTCTTATAGTCCTCGCTGACGTTGCCGCAGACGTTGGTGTAGAACAGCAGCGGGTTTTTCAGGCGGATGCTGTACTCGCCGAAGCAGCGGATGCCGATGTCGAGATCGATGCCCGCACGCTGATCCACCACGCGGAAGGGAACGGGACTGGGCGTGCCGTACTTGTTGCCCGTCAGCTCCTTGGTGTTGAAGTAGTAGATGCGCTGATCCTTGGGGGCTTCGCCGCCAAAGGTGAAGCGCTTGCCGATGTTGGCGAACACGTCCTTGACGCCATCGCCCAGATCACCGGAGAAGATGCTCGGCTCGGTGGACATATCGTAGGTGTATTCGCCGGGCTCTGCGCACACATCGACCACCTTGCCCTGCTCCACGATGAGCATGCACTGGCCGTCCGCAATGGCGATCACGCTGCCGTTGGTGATGATGTTGTCGTCGCCCTTGGTGTTGCTGGAGCGGCCTGTGACCTTTTTCCTGCCCTTGACCGCCAGTACATCCGAGGGGATGGCTTCGCAATAGAAGTATTCTTTCCACTGGTCGGCCAGCACGCCGCCGGCTGCGCCCAATGCCGCTTTAATGAGTCCCATAGTTCCTGTCTCCTTTTCTGTTTGGTTTTGTTTGAAATGGTTTTCTTGCAATGACTGCCGCTTCGCCGTCAGGGCGGCGGGACACTATTCTGCCTCCGTCAGGAAGGTGTCTCCGCTGACAAAAAACGGATCCTGATCCGTAATGGGCCAGGTAAACCAGCTCTCGTCCCAGGGCCGCTTCATGAACAGACACAGCTTTGCCGTTTCCTCCGGAATCGTAAGAGAGAACCACTGGGGTTCGTTGATTCGGATCGTTCCCTCATACAGTACCGTATCCGTGATCCACTCACCCAGTGTGCCGTCCTCATTCTGCTCGGCTCTGCCCGTGCAGAACTGGATATCCGTCTCATACCAGCGTCCCACCAGCAGCAGCTTGTTCTGCCCGCCTTTCTCCAGCGCGGTCATGGGGATCGCCGCAAGCGGCTGCGCCACCTCCGCAGGCGGGTCGCGCCAGTAAAACATCAGAGACTTATCGGGTTCGTCCGCCAGGGCCAGCGTCAGCGTCTCCGGCAGGAGGCTCTCTTCGCGGGTATAGATAGCGGTGCGGGCTGCCGGCGCGTTGTCCAGCTCATAGTATTGCCGGAGGTACAGGGTGTTCCGGTCCGTCAGGGTGACATAGTACTCCGTCTCAGAGTCTTCGGCGTAGAGCCGAGCGGACCAAAGCTCGTTGGGAAGGCCGTACATCAGCGGCTCATCCAGCTTTTCCGTCAGCAGGTTCTTCTCTGTCTCGTATTCCGGAGCGTCCGTATCCAAAAGCCGGGCGTTGTGGTAGTCTGCATGCAGGGTATAGCCGCCCTCATCGTCGGACCACCAGCGCTCAATGTCCAGCAAAGAGGCCATGTGCATCTCCTCCGGGCTGAACTCGTCGCCCTCCACTTCACCGGCGCTCATCCGCCAGGTTCCCTCCAGATCCGCCATACAGAGCTCCCCGCCGGAAGCCGGCCGTTCCGCCGGCTCAAAATAGAAGCGGTTCCCGTAAGGGGTTTCCAGCATCACGGAGCCATCCTTCTCCTTGCGTCCGTCCATGGAGATAAAGCTTCCGTCAAGGTCTTCTCCGGTCAGCCGCAGGGCATTGTCCGCCCCCAGCCACCATTCGGCGTTTATCAGGTAGGAGGCGTAGCCAAAGCCCAACACCTCCCGGAACAGCGCGGTTCCGTCCTCATTGAGATAGAGGTCCGCCCACCATTTCTCAGTGGGCATGGCGCTGACCTCCGTGCGGCCGAAGGAGGGGTTGTAGGACTCGTGCCGCACGGCGGTCCAATAAGTGGTGTCAAGCGGCGCAGGTATCGGCGGCGAGCTGCTGCCTCCCCCACTGGAGGTGGGATCGGTGGGGTCCGGCCGGCTGCCGCAGGCGCTCAGGCTGAGTGCCAGCAGCAGCGCCAGCACCAGCGTCAAACATCTCTTTCCCATCGCGTCATGCCCACGGGTCCTGCGCGGCGGGGATGCGGATGCCGCTCAAGGGGCTGGAATACTCCCACAAAAACCATTCCCCGGTAGAGGGCTTCTGCCGCAGCTTGATGGGACGGGGAGAATCCGCGCCTGCCGTCCTGAGAAATAGCCGGAGATAGCCCGGCTCCATGTCCTGGGGGCGGGGATCCGGCAGGACGTTCAGCACATAGGGCTGCGCGGGGGTATAGCTGTTTTCCGGCGCTGCGCCCTCAAAGTAGGCCAGAGGCAGATACTCCTTGCCCCGCAGACGGTCCCGCAGGAATTGGGTGTCGTAGGGCGTCATGGGGCGCGGTCCGCGCAGAATGTCCATGGCGGCCACACCCGCGTCCTTGTCCTTTATGTATAGGTTCAATGCGCACAGGAAGCATGCGCAGACCTGCTCGGGCGTCTGCCGGGGCAGGGCCTCAAATTCCGCGAGCGTCGTGGGGAGAGATCGCATCGTTACCTGCATGGATAAGCTCAGTCCTTTCCTAATGATCTGTTTCTAACTAAGGCAATACCGCATAATTGGACAAGAGCGATTTGTGAGTCAATTTTGCGTGCTGACGAGGCGCGGTTTTGCGGTAATACTTGATGTATTACCGTGAAATCGCAACAAAGTCAGGGTGCAAAATTTCCACAAAGCGCCGCAGCTCTAATTGTGCGGTGTTGCCCTAAGAATCTTCTGACCGTTTTTCTCTTGTTCGTCTTTATTTTAGTCATCTCCTTCTGTCGAATCGTCGTATGGTGTTTCTGGGTGGGTCTTCTGCGATGATGAGACATTGCCGGCTACAATGTCGCCGCGTACCTTCAGCTTTCCGGCGCAGGCAGTGCATAAATCCAGATCCTCGCAGATCAGGAAGCAGCGGTCGCACACAAGCCTTCCGCAGACAGGGCACCGGCTGAAGATCTCTGAGGCTTCCGCCGCGGCCTTTTCCCGTGCAGCCGCCCGTTCCCGCTCGTAGAGCGTCCGGAACACCGCACGCATCCCCTCTGTCTCCGGCTCCGTGCCGGCCTTGGAAAAGCGGACGGGGCTGCTGTGCCATGTTCTGCCGCACTCCTGACAGCGAAGGAGAAAGCGAAACTCCCCTATGGTAGAGCAGTCTCCCATCGCCTCCTTTATGACCTGCTTCATGTGTAGTCCCTCCTCTCCGGCAGTTCTCCCGATTGCGGCTTTGTTGATTCTATCTCTACCAGTTTTCGCAGGAAAAAAATATAGGCCTAAGTCCTGTTTTGGGGCAAAACCCGCAAAAATAGGACTCGGTCATAGACGAAATGCACAAAAGAAAGTGTGCTTGTTGGATATTTTCGACAAAAGAAAGACGGAGGACGGTTTTTCCGTCCTCCGTCTTTTGATAGAGATGTTCGCCCTTTGGGTAGGTGCTGCGGCACGGGAAAAACAGCCCCGTCCGTTATCGATATGAAAAAGGCTGCCAACCGGCAGCCTTTTTCATCGGTGCGATCATTTACCGCCGCCCTGCAGCATCTCCTCCAGCCGTCCGCAGCGCTTGAGAATGTCGAGATACGCCTTGAGCGCGTCGTAGGAATCCACTCCCAGCTTGCTGTAGATGTGGCTGTTGTGCCCCTTGACCGTACCCGCACTGATAAACAGCAGGTCGGGAATATCCTTAACGCCGTAGCCCTCGGCATAGTAACGCAAGATGATGCGCTCGGTACTCGTCAGCCCGCGCGAGCGGTCAATGAGTTCGCTGATGAGGTTCTCGACCTGCATTGGCAGGGCGTCGTCCGGCCGGCTCTCGCGCAGCTGGCTATGGAAGTAGGCGGTCAGTTCGTCGATCTCCCGAATGCCGGTGGGCTTCCAGTCCTGCTCGCAGCTTCTGGCCGCCTCAAAGCCCTGCGTGATGGGCATGGTAAAGCGGCGGGCGAGAACGGCGGTCAGCGCCAGCATGGCGGCGAGGAAGGCGAGCGAGCCGAGCACCCAGCCGATGCGCGCGGCCTGCGCGTGGTGGCGATATCCGCTCTCGGGCACCAGTGTTACCGCCGCGAGCGGATAGCCGTCCGCCAGCCGCCCGGGAACGATCTGGTATTTGCCGAGATAGGTCGTGTCGTTCCACGCAAAGGTGTCGTAATCGCGCCCTTCCTTGATCTTCATCGTGCCGGAAGCGGAAAGATTCGTCCCCTCCGTGCTGCCCAGCATCGCCTTATCGAGAAGGAGCGTATCGCCGTTGATTGGCGCGAGCAGCATGATGAAGCTGCCGTAGGAACTGGAAACGACGCTGTGGGAAAGGCTGAAGTAGAGGTCGCTCAGCTCCATACCGCAGATGCCGCGCACATGGCCTGCGCCGTCCCGCACGGGCACACACAGCAGCGTCACATTTTCCCATGTGTCGAGCAGCGGCACGCGCTCTGTCCAGAGGCAGCCGCCGGAAAGGCGCTCGCCCGTCCATGCCATCACCTGCTTATAGCCGGGGATCAGGGACGTGTCCAGCTCCGGATTCCAGCGGTTATGGAGCTGCAAGCCGCTTTCGCGCGCGGCGTCCACCGTGCCGCGGAAGTAAGCCGTGTTGCCGCTTGGTGGGATGGAGCGGAGGCTTGAATAGCGCAGGTATACGCCCATGCGGTGATTCTCCGCATCGGGCAGCGAAGTGTTGGCGGTCGCGTCAAGGCAGAAGTAAACACCGCTGCAGGTGCTGCCTTCCATGGCGGTCTTCAGCGTGGGGATCAGGTTTTTTTCCAGCTGCGCAATGAGGGTAGGGTCGTCGTTCAGTGCGTCAAAGGGAAGGTTCCTGCGGGCGAGAAAGCCTTCCAGCTCCCCGCTGACGGCCTCGGACAGTTCGATGCCGCGCGCGGTGAGCGCGTCCATCTGGGCGCTGAACAGCGCAGCGGTGTTCTTCTGCTGCAGGGTCGTTGTTTCGCCGAACTGCCGTGCCGTGCGGGACAGAACGCCCGTTACGCTCAGCAGGAACAGCGCGGCAGACAGCGTTGCGAGCGCCATGCAGAGCCAGTACAGCACCAGACGACTGCCAATGCTGCGGCTACTGCGCGTCGTGTCGGCAGCCGGATGTCGATTTCCGCGCGTCAGCATGGCGATCTCTCCTTTCTGCTGCGGCATGTCACTTGCCATAATTCTTCTCAAAATCCTCCATCGTGGAGCGCACGAGCGTGTCGAGCGTATCCTCGCCCTGCTCGAGATACTGCGCCCGCCCCGCCGTCAGGCGCAGGCGCACGGCTTTTTCAAAGCGGGTCTCAAGATCGAGATAATCCTCCCGCTGCGGCGGGGTGTAGAAGGTGTAGTCCTGCCGCGTGCGCAAAAATGCTTCATAGAGCGAAACGTACATAGGGTCGCTCAGCGTTTTGATCGCATCGGGCAGATAATCGTCGAAGCCCTCCTTTGTCACGGGCATGTAGCCAAGCTCCGTGACAAAGTCCACATTCCGCTTCGGCTCGGTGAGCCACTTGAGGAAGGTCATGCAGGCCTTTTCACGCTCGGGCGACGATTTCACGGTACAAAGCCCCGCGCCGCGCTGCATGACGAGCTTTTCCCCGCCTTCAAAGGTGGGGCAGGGGAGCGAGATGATCTCCACCTGCTCGGTGCTGTTGTCGGGATAGGTCACTACATTGGAATAGTAAAGAACGCTTGCCGAGGACGCGACCGACACGATGGCGTCGCCCGTGCGCAGGGGCTCAGTCGCATAGCCGCTGCCCAGCCACAGCCCGCCGGTCAGCGCGGCTCTGGCGTAGGGCTCCCATGCGTAGGCGAATTTGGGGCCGAAGGCAATGCCGTTCTTGTCGAAAAAGTCCTCGCCCAGCGATTCCACCCCCACCTGGAAATAGTTGAAGTGGTAGTCGTGAACGAAGAAGCACTTGCCGCCCGACCAGTCCGCATACCGCTCGGCGAGGGCATACAGCCCTTCCCAGGTGGAAAGATCATCGATGCTGGCGCCCGTGGCGGCGGCAAAGCGGTCGAAAGCAGTCTTATTAACGTACAGGATTTCCGTGGATTTGGCGATGGGCAGCACCGCAAGGCGGCCGTTCACCGTGCCCTCTTCCAGAAATTCCGGCAAAAAGGCATCCAGTTCCTCATCGGAGAAATAGTCGTGATAGTCCACCAGAATGTCTTCATCGGGCAGGGCCAGCACGGTTTTGGGATAGGAAATGAACAGATCGGGCAGCTCGGACGCGCCGGGATCGTCGTAGGCGGCGGCAAGCACGCTCTCGTGGATGACATTGGTATTGCTGACGCTGTCCACCCGCACGCGGATGTTCTGCTCCTGCCCGACAGTGCGGTTGAACTCCTCCACCAGCGCGTTCATGGGCGAGTTCACCTCACCTCCGTAAACATGCCAGAGGGTGACGGTGACGGGGTCTCCGTTGGTTTCCCCACAAGCGGCGAGGCACAGCACAAGACCGGCGGCCAGCGCCGCCAGCAGGAAGATTCGTTTTTTCATGGATATGCCTCCTCGCTCGGTGGGAAGGGATTCATTCTTCACGCCCATTTTTTTCTTCATAAGCGTTTCCTTTCAAGGGGGAAAAGGCGCGGCGGCGATGCCGCCGCGCCTTTCGGTGCTTTGCTTGCGCGTTATTCCCGGAGGATCACTTCATCGCGCGGTACAGGAACGTCACGATCTGGGCTCTCGTGCAGTTGTTGCCGGAACCGAACAGGCCGTTGCCGATACCGCCGGTAACGCCGTTCTTCTCCGCCCAGGTGACCGCTGCCGCATAGTAAGCGTCAGCTGCCACATCGGTGAAGGCGGAATTGCCGCTGACAGCAGGGCTGCCGTTGGCACGC
The DNA here is from genome assembly GCF_018919205.1 of Dysosmobacter acutus. Lineage (NCBI taxonomy): Bacteria > Bacillati > Bacillota > Clostridia > Eubacteriales > Oscillospiraceae > Dysosmobacter > Dysosmobacter acutus. The sequence continues at coordinate 1,164,159 of NZ_JAHLQN010000001.1, read as the reverse complement.
CACAGGAAGGTGACGATCTGAGCGCGGGTGCAGGAAGCGTTGGGGCTGAAAGCGGTGTCGCTTGTGCCCTTGGTGATGCCCTGCTCCACAGCCCACAGCACCGCGTCATAGTAGTAGCTGCCCGCCTTCACATCGGTAAAGGGCATGGCGCTGGACTTGGGGGCGGGGGAACCGGCGGCTCTCCACAGGAAGGTGACCGCCTGGGCACGGGTGCAGATGCCGTCAGGAGTAAAGGTGGTGGCGCTGGTGCCGGTGGTGATGCCCTTATCCACGGCCCAGATCACAGCGTCCTCATAGTAGCTGCCTTCGGGGACATCGGTGAAGGGGTGGTCGATGACGGGAGCCTCGGCCTTGAAGGTGGCCTGGACGGTGACCTTACTGGCGGGCATGGTGAAGGTGAACTTGCCGCCCTTTTCGGTGAGCTTGATCTCCTTGTCCTTGCTGTCCAGCACGGTGATGTCGTCCAGCACATAGCCCTTATCGGGGGCCACAGTCAGGGTGATGGTGGTGCCCTTGGAGGCGCTCTTGCGGTTGGCGGACACATCGCCGTTTTTGGCGTCCTTCACGGTGATGGCGTAGGTGGTGACGCTGCTGCCGCCGCCACCGCCGCCGGAAGAACCGCTATCGCTATTTTTCACGGTCACGGCGCAGGAAGCAGACTGCTCACCAGCCTTGGCGGTGATGGTCGCGGTACCCGCCTTAACAGCGGTCACCTTGCCGTTTTCAACGGTTGCAACGGTTTCGTCGCTGGAGGTCCAGGTCACCGTCTTGTCTTCAGCGTTGTCAGGCTTGACGGTTGCAGTCAGGGTCTCATTCTTGCCGACCTCCAGGGTCAGAGCGGTCTTGTTCAGCTCGATGCTCGCCACGGGAACGGGGGTAGGAGTTGCTTCGTTCACGGTCACGGCGCAGGAAGCAGACTGCTCACCAGCCTTGGCGGTGATGGTCGCGGTACCCGCCTTAACAGCGGTCACCTTGCCGTTTTCAACGGTTGCAACGGTTTCGTCGCTGGAGGTCCAGGTCACCGTCTTGTCTTCAGCGTTGTCAGGCTTGACGGTTGCAGTCAGGGTCTCATTCTTGCCGACCTCCAGGGTCAGAGCGGTCTTGTTCAGCTCAATGCTTGCCACGGGAACGGGGGTAGGAGTTGCTTCGTTCACGGTCACGGCGCAGGAAGCAGACTGCTCACCAGCCTTGGCGGTGATGGTTGCGGTACCCGCCTTAACAGCGGTCACCTTGCCGTTTTCAACGGTTGCAACGGTTTCGTCGCTGGAGGTCCAGGTCACCGTCTTGTCTTCAGCGTTGTCAGGCTTGACGGTTGCAGTCAGGGTCTCATTCTTGCCGACCTCCAGGGTCAGAGCGGTCTTGTTCAGCTCAATGCTTGCCACGGGAACGGGGGTAGGAGTTGCTTCGTTCACGGTCACGGCGCAGGAAGCAGACTGCTCACCAGCCTTGGCGGTGATGGTTGCGGTACCCGCCTTAACAGCGGTCACCTTGCCGTTTTCAACGGTTGCAACGGTTTCGTCGCTGGAGGTCCAGGTCACCGTCTTGTCTTCAGCGTTGTCAGGCTTGACGGTTGCAGTCAGGGTCTCATTCTTGCCGACCTCCAGGGTCAGAGCGGTCTTGTTCAGCTCAATGCTTGCCACGGGAACGGGGGTAGGAGTTGCTTCGTTCACGGTCACGGCGCAGGAAGCAGACTGCTCACCAGCCTTGGCGGTGATAGTCGCGGTACCCGCCTTAACAGCGGTCACCTTGCCGTTTTCAACGGTTGCAACGGTTTCGTCGCTGGAGGTCCAGGTCACCGTCTTGTCTTCAGCGTTGTCAGGCTTGACGGTTGCAGTCAGGGTCTCATTCTTGCCGACCTCCAGGGTCAGAGCGGTCTTGTTCAGCTCGATGCTTGCCACAGGAACGGGGGTAGGAGTTGCTTCGTTCACGGTCACGGCGCAGGAAGCAGACTGCTCACCAGCCTTGGCGGTGATGGTCGCTTCGCCGGGGGCTACTGCAGTTACCTTACCGGTGGAATCAACGGTTGCTACTTCCGGTTTGTTGGAAGACCAAGCCACTGTATCAGTCGTGTCGGACGGGGTGACAGTTGCCGTCAGAGTTTCGGTTGCACCGGCCGTCAAAGTCAGTTCATCCTTGTTGAGGCTGATACCGGTTGCCGGCGTGGGCGCGGCGGTGACGGTGACGATAGCGGGGGTAATGGTATACTGAATATCCGTCAGGTCATCATCTTGTTCATACCATGTGTCAATCTGAAGAGTAACGGTTTGATCTCCCGTAGCATCAGCGTTGACTGTACAGGTAAAAGTAAGAAGCAAAGTGTCGGTGGTAGATGTATAACCCGCATTTAAACGACCCGCATCAAACGTGTCCAGTTTGAGTGTTTTTAAGTTGAAAGTGGGGGGATCGTCTGTGCCCATTGTCTGCTGAAGATCTTCCGGAACTGTACCGGATGTAAGTGTAAGACCATCTGAAAGCTTTAAGAACGCAGACAAGTTACACATATTGGTAACAGGCCCCATCTTAAGGGTATAAGTGATTTCTTCATTGGGTTTTACATTTGTTTTGTCTGTCGATATCGTCAGCATGGAATTTTGCACAGCCAATACAGGCATTGCATTCGCCAACATTGTAAAGACCATGACGAAACAAAGCAGCAGAGATTTGATTCGCTTGCTCATGACCAAGTTCCTCCTTTAAAATACATTTGCGGGACATCATTTTTACACCAATTCCGAAGTCTCGCTTAGTTTCGAAAGCGGCGACACAGATTTCTCTGTGATTTTTATATTCTTAATCCTTCTTTCCCGCCCCATATGGCGTATGGGGCGGGAACATCGGTTTAAGACGATTTGTGGTATCCCACTTTACCAAAGCGGTCTTGACCCATCCAGATGACGGTTAATTTGTGTCCTGTCTTTGGCATTGACCACTCCATTCCCGTCAATGTCGCCGCAAAGGAATTGATAATCGCTCAAAGGCCGCGAGTTTTCCAAGTGCCGATTTATGAATGTTCTATCCTTTGCATCCAGTTTCCCGTCTCCCGTTACATCTCCCTTGAGGTGAATCTTCACATCCTGGGTCACCGCTTCCGTGCCTACCGTGATGGTGTACTCACGGGTGACGTGATTTTGCTTGATGACCCTCATGGTGTAGGTGCCGGTGGGAACATCGGAGAAGGCGTAGGGGGCGGTGAACTTATTGCCGCTCTGGGTGCCGCCGGAGACCTGAACTTCATATGCCGCCTCGGAGGCGCCCTGCTCAATGAGCTGGATGGTCACGGGGTCGGTGTCGGAGTTGAAGCTCTCCACATTGCCGGAGACGCCGTAGCCCACGATCTCCGTTTCCGGGAAGGTGTAGACGCCCTGGGCCGCGGTGGTGTTGATGGGCACTTCAAGGTCATTGACCTTGAGGGTAAAGGCCTCGTTGTTCAGCCGCCCCATGCCCTCGGTAACGGCAAGCTCGAAGTAAACGCTGTAGGTCTTGCCGCCGAGGAACTTACCGTCCGCCGTGAGGCCGTTTTCAGGCGTGCATTCCTCGTTCTCGTCCAGCTGGCCGTTTCCGTTTGCATCAATGAACCATGTGAGTTTGCGGACGTAAACGCCGTGGTTGACGATCTCCTCGCTCTCGCCGGTGCGGGTCACGCCCGTGACGATGGCGTCGGACGCGACGGCGGCCTTCTCGCCCGTGACGGGCGCGGCCACCGTGACGGTGGCGGTGTTATACGCGGGCTGTCTGTCCGAAACGATGTAGTAGGTGGCTCTCAGCTTGCCGGGCGAGTAGCCGAGGAACTGGTAGCCGTACACATCGTCATACACATCGGCCTGCGAGAACGTGCCGTTGTCCGAGGGATGGAGCAGCTGCACCTTGTAGCCGTTGATGACGAGCGCGGTGTTGGGCTCGAAGTAATACTTCGTGCCGTCTGCCGCAACGCCCGCCGTGATGACCAGCTCGCTGATGTAAGTGCCCGCCTCGTAGCGCTGGCGCATGAGGTCGGCGTCGGGGCGCGGATTGCTGCCGTCATAGAGCACGTCATACCACGAGCCGGGATTATTGAAGCTGGTCGCGCTGTCCTTGTCGGCATACAGCACCGGCGCGTAGGCCGTGCCCGTGCCCGTCACATCGGGAACCTTGGAGACCTTGCTCTCGCTCGAGAGCAAGGGGTAGCCGCCCGCGGTGAAGATATTCTCAATGGTGTTGATGCGGACATTCAGCATATCATTGCGGTAGTTCGAGGGGAGCGTGCCGCCGTAGCGCGGGTCGCCCTCCATGGGCTCATCGGTGGTGAGGAAGACGGTGTTCAGATAGATCGTGCCGCCGGTGGGGTCCTTCAGGCAAGGCTCCTCGTAGGCGTAGTACAGCGTTGCGTTGGCGGGCGTGACGTACGAGCCGTTATAGTACTCGCCGCCCTCCTCACAGCCCTTGAAAATGGCGCTGTCAAGGGAGCTGTCGCCGGGGATGCTGCACTGGATGACCTTGCTGTTGGCCTTCTTGTACCAGGAATCGCCGCTGATGTACGAGGTGTACAGGACGAACTGGTAGCCCTCCTTGGGCTTGATCTCAAAGGTCGCGGTGAACTTGTCGTTGTACTGCACGGGGTCGGTGAGGCGGTTGATGATGCCGGTTTCGGCGTGCTGGCCCTTGATGGTTCTGACCACGGCGCTCATGTACTTGTTGTTCGTGTTCTCCACCCATGTGCCGTTGTAGCAGCGCACGCTCGTAATGGGCATCTCCACCGTTTCGTAGGTCTTGCCGCCGGCAGCCGCCGCGCCGAAGTTGGGCTCGCCCATGCGGAAGCCCTCGATGGGGATGATGACCTTGACATAGCGCGTATAGTCCGCGCCGCTGCCGGAGTATTTCATGCGGACGAGCGCCGTGCCGGGGCTATGCGCCGTCAGCTTGCCGGTGCTTTCCTCGATGGTTGCAATTTCCCGGTCGCTGTCCACGTACCACTTGACCGTGGGGCTGCGCGGGAGGGTGGCATTCGGCTGAATGGGCTGGCAGCCGAGTTTGATGATGTTCGTATTGCCGGGCATGGTGTAGCTCGGCGCGTTGGCGGCCGTTGTGCCGCCGCCGTTGGTGATGTTCTCGCTGCCCACCATCACGTCAACGCCGGTGGCGCGCTTGTCGATCTGAATCGTGCAGGGCGCGCTGTAGATATATTTTGTTTTATCGTTCTCGGTATAGGGCACCTTGAGCATGAAGCGGTACGTGCCGGGGACGAATTTATCGTCGTCAGCTTCGCCGATCCGCTTTATTCTCGTCAGATCGAAGGTCGCTGTGCCCGTGGAATCGAAGAAGATGCGATCGCCCGTCTGCGTATAGTTGCCGTAATAGATGCTCCGGCAGCTGACCTCATTGCCGGTCGTTTTTCCCCACGCGCCTTCGGGCACGCCGTCGCGCTGGAGGACGATATCCGCATAAAAGCTGTTTTTCCAGTCGGCATCGCCGAGGTTGAACTTGGCCGTCAGCGTGCAGCCGGTCTCGTTGTACACGGTGCTGTCCTTGCTCGCCGTCAGCGAGACCTCGCGGGCGCTGGCATCGTAGGTCCTGCCGACCACCGTGATGGGCGCCGCGGAATAACTCTTCACGTTTTTGAAGTTCATCATTACGCGGTAGTCGCCGGAGCGGTAGGTGGCAAGCTTGCCGTCGGCGCTGTTGATCCACACGCCGGGGACGCTGCTGGACTGCTGATAGCCCGTCCCCGTGCTGGTCACGATGACATCCTTCCACTCGCCGCCGGAGCGGTACTGCCACACATAGTCGTTGGTGGTCCTGCCGGCGCTTGTCAGGTAAGATGTACTGGTATAGGGCCGCAGGTAGACAAAATCGAGAGCGCCGTTCTCTTTTTTGGGGCAGTTGACCTTGTCTTTCTCGCGCCAGCTGTAATTCTTCCCCGAGTCGGTGCTTGCGTAGATGCGCGGGAAGACATAGACCTTCCTGGTCATGCCGAGGTTATAGGGGATGCCATTGCTTTCAAAGTCGAACTCGCAGCGCAGGGACTGCTCGCCCTCCGGCAGCGACGCGAAAAAGCTCTGACCCCAGCCGGTGATGGCGCTGGCGTTCGATCCAGAGGTGATATGGATGTCTTTTTCTGCCTCTGTGACCTCCTGCCCGTCCACATAGTAGATAAAGCGGAAGTTACCGTAGTCGAGGCTCGTGATGTGCGAGAAGTTCGTGGAGTTCGTCACCGTGGGCCTCATGATGAAGTCTGCCGTGTCGCCATCCGAGGAGTCGGCCTGCCAGACCTCGCCCGTCATCGTGATGCCGCTCATGTCCACCACGTCCTTCATGAAGCTCCACTCGTTGTAGTACGAGGCGGTGTATTCCTGCGTGGTGCTGAGCGTCTCGCTCACGGTGCAGCGCAGCGTGTAGGGCTTGAGGAAGTCGAGCTTGAGCTCGCCGCCGCTCTTGGCCTTAAAGTCGCTCACCTTCACCGTCCGGCTGGGCTGCGTGCCCGGCGTGAACACATCCGCGATCTCGTCGGATACGCGCTTGCCGTCCTTGTCGTAGATGGCGAAGATATAATATGGGGTGTAGCCCGTGCCGGTCGTGCCGAGGTACTGCTGCTCAAAGAGCTTGCCCCACGAGTTGTCCTCGGTGTAATAGGGGGTGTACCCGGTCAGCCTGACCGTGCCGCTGCCCTCGATGTTGGGGTTATAGATGTTGCTGTTGGTGGTGGCGAGCTTGACATAGTTCGTCTTGACGTTGGTGGGCGGGGAGACCGTGGCGCTGTGGGAGCCTGTGGACAGCTTCGCGCCCGGATAGAGGTGCTCCTCCTTCACGTTCACATCGCCGTATCTTCCTTCTTCATAAACATAATGCGGCGAAGAATGCGCTGCACCGGGATACCTGCCGCAGTGCTCCTTGTCGATCTTGCGGGTCTCAAAGTAGCCGCCGCGGATGCTTACGCTGGGCGGCTGATAGTCGCGGCAACGCAGCGCGTTTGCACCGCCGAGGCCGAGGATGCGGCCGCCGTTGATGACCACAGTGCCGCTGTTCCAAGCATAAATAGCGTCCCGGTAATCGCCGCGGCCGCAGACCGAGCCGCCGTTCATGATCAGCGTGCCGCCATCGACATCAATGCCCGTGGCGTAGAGCTGCTGGCGCACATAGCCGGTATAGTAGTCGGCACTACCGGCGGCATGGGAATAGGTTACCCAGACCTGCTTGGAGCGGCCGCCGTCCAGCTCGCCGCCGTTGAGGATCATCGTGCCCTCCACATGGAACAGGTTGCGAATGGCTCTAAACTTGACCTGACCACCTTCGCTGTTGCAACTCTGATCCATGTCCAGGTATCCGTCGTAGTGGATTCTGCCGCCGCCGCGGGAGTCGCAGACCACGATGGTGGAGCCTTCCGGCACCTCGAACAGCGTCAGCTCTTTTCCCCCGTCTCTATTGACATCGACGGAATAGCCGTTCAGGTCAAGGTACTTGGTTCCCTTGACGGTGATGCCTTCAAAACTGTCATCGTCCAGTGAAATGTTGCCGGTCAGCCGCATGTACCAGGTGTTGTTTTCGTCCTTGAGGTATTCCTTCAATGCGGCAACGCCATACGGGCCGTAAAGCTCGACCCAGCCGTTGTTGGAGTGGGGAGTGTTCGGGTTGGGCGTCGGCAGATAGGCCTCGGCCGTGGTGCTCAGGCCCGTGGGGATGAGGGTCAGCATCAGCGCCAGCGTTAAAAACAGAGATGTGATTCGTTTTCGCATCCGTGCGTTGTCCTCCTTTCGGTTGTCGGTTCATGGTTCATGGTTCTGTGCGCTCGTTCATGGCGCGCGCCGTCTCGGCCAGCCAGATTTCCGCCTGCCGGGCGGTCAGCCCGCCGATGCAATAGCCGTCGATGAGCTTCAGCTCCACCGCCTTTTCCAGCGCGGCCAGCTTTTCCGGGTGGCCGTCCTCGCAGACGAGATAGACCCGGCAGTCCGGCAGCTTCCGCCGCACCTCGACGGCGATGTCGCAACGAGAGGAAACATCCTTATCCTCCACTCCGTTTGAAAAGTCCAGCTCCAGCAGCAGAAGATCCGCCCTCTCCGCCGTACACTGCCAGACCACATCGTCGTAGTCGTCGGATAGAATACCCAGCGGACGGCAGCCGCCCAAATTACCCAGCCAGTCCGCCGCGCGGCGGGTCATGGCGGGAGTGATGAAGCAGGCTGCTGCTCTGGGCAGGGCCTGTTCTGCTCCGGGACCGCTGGCCGGCGGCTCCCGCTTTCGGAATAAGCTCATACCGCGGTCTCCTTTCTCCGTGTCACGCCTGCCTTCGGCAAGCGCGTCCCGCACTCCGGGCAGTACACCGCGTAGTCGGTGACAGCCACACCGCAGCCGGGGCAGCAGCGGTGGCGGGAGAGGTAGAAGTCATAGAGGGTCTTTTCCGGCAGTACCGCGCCGCAGTCAGCGCAGTGCGTGTCCTGCGCGGGGTTTGCCCTGCCGCACTCCGGGCAGAGCTTACATCGCCGCATGGTCTCCGGCCCGAAGCCGAACTCCAGCAGCGTCACCTGCCGCAAAGCTTTCCGGGTTCTCAGGTCATAGTTTGTCATTCGGCGGCTCCCTCCTTTCCGTCTGTGCCGCCCACCTGCAATCTTGCTCCACAGATGGGGCAGAAGCAGGCGTCCGGTTCCTGGAGGCGGACGCCGCAGTGATGGCAGAACGAGGGGTACTCGTCCTCCCACGGGGCGCAGTCCAGACACAGCCCCGCGTTGACATTGAACATAGCGGAGGATACATACTTCCCGCATTTGGGGCAGAGGTTGAACTCCCACTTGCCCTCCTTGTCCCACGCGATCTCCAGCGCCGCTTCCTCCGTGTCCGCCCGGATGGGCTTGGTCACGCAGCACAGCTCACCGGAGATGTCGCAGTAGAAGCGAAACACCCGCCCGCCTCCGGCGTCCGCAACGACCTTGTACGTTGCTGTTTTCTGTGATTCGGCCACAGACATTCCTCCCTTCCGTTTTTTCTTGCGAAGAACTGGGGGTTGTGCTATAATGCGAGAAAATCAAATGGGGGCGAGCGGTCCTTCCGTTGGAGCATAGCTCCAACGGAAAGGGGTACCCCTTTCCGATTTCTCTCTGCTGACCGGACGCTCCGAAGTGTTGCTTGACCGTCCGTTCTCCTGTTGTGTACCATATTTCCTCGCTCCTGTCATCTCCAAAAACCCGAAATTGGGTAGACGGAGACAAAAAAATTTTCAAAAACCATCAAAAATACGCCAATTCGCCAAACGCCTGTTCGATCTGGAGGTTTAACGCATGAAACCAAGATTTTTTGCCGCGCTGCTGGCGGCGCTGATGATTTTCTCCCTCACCGGCTGCGAGAAATCGCTGCTGGACAAGGATAACCCTGTGACGCTGACCTTCTGGCACGTCTACGGCGAGCAGTCCGGCTCTCCCATGGACGAGCTTGTGGACGAGTTCAACCGGACGGTGGGCGCGGAAAAGGGCGTGCGAGTGACCGTCACCGCTACCAGCAGCGCCTCTCAGATCGGTGCGTTTCTGCTGCAGGCGCAGGCGGGCGGCTCCGAGCTTCCGGAGATGCCGGATGTGTTCACCTGCCACATTGGGGATGCGATGGCGCTGGGGGCAGAGAACGTGGTGGACTGGAACGACCTCTTTACCGAGAAGGAGCGCGAGGAGTTCGTTTCCGGCTTTCTGGACGACGGCACGGCGGACGGCAAGCTGCTGGTATTCCCCATGTCCAAATCCACCCATGTGCTGATGCTCAACGGCTCCGCCTTTGACCGCTTCTCCGCCGCCACCGGCGCGCAGTACAGCGACCTTACCACATGGGAGGGCTTTTATCAGACCGCCGGCGCTTTCTATGACTACAGCGGCGGCAAGACCTTCTGCGCTCTGGACTATCCTCTCCGCGCTGTGGAGCTGCGGGCCATGGAGCAGGGTGCGGAGGATTTCTATACCGAGGACGGCTGGTACGACACGGACAACGCCATTTTCAAGGAGAGCTGGCTGGAATTTGCCCGCGCTCTGGTGCAGGGGCATATCCAGATGTCCGACCGCTATTCCAATACGCAGGTCATGACCGGCGAAACCATCTCCGGCATCGGCTCGTCCGCCGCCATCCTCTACTATAATGATAAGGTGAGCTATCTCGACGGCACGGTGGAGCCGATGAATTTGCAGGTCCTGCCCATGCCGAAAACCGACGGCGCGGACGCGCTGATGACTCAGGCGGGCGTGGGTCTTTGCGCCTATAAGACCGATGAAAAGCGGGCGGAGGCCGCGAGCCTGTTCGTCCACTGGCTGACGGAGCCGGAGCGGAACCTTGATTTTGTGGCCGAGACCGGCTATATGCCCGTGCGGAACGGTGCGTTCGATGCCATTGAGAACTATACGGATTTCCCGGAACCGCAGCAGGCATACCAGAATCTCTACGCCGCGCTGAACACCATGAGGCAGGAATATACACCGGTGTCCGAGCCGCGCTTTTCCGGCTATTACGGCAAGGTCAACGCCCTTTACGATGCGCTGCGGGAGGCGCAGAAGGCCTATCCCGCCCGCCTTGCGAACGGTGAGAGCGTGGATGAGCTGGCCAACGAGACATGGACGATGCTTTGCTCCATGGGCTGATGCGGATAAAAAAGAACCACAGGCAGGTAAAAATCGATGCGCCATGCACTGGAAAAACTGAACTACGCCAACCGCTCCATGAAGCACAAGCTGGTGATCTACATGGCGGCGATGGGCCTTCTTCTGGCCGCGGTGCTGCTGGTCAGCCTGCAAATTTTCGGGCGGATCAATACCCCCGGCGAGGAGCTGTCCAAAAGCATGAGCATCCAGATGGAGGTGTTCCGCTCGGATATGGCCTCCCTCTGGCGGAATGTCTCCGGCATGAGCGCCCATCTGTCCAAGGATATGACGGACATTCTGGAGGACACATTGGCCGAACAGGGCATGACCTTTTCGGAGCTGGACGGAAATCTTGACACCATCTCACAGGTAGAGGAGGCGCTGCTGGAGCCGCTGTGCCAGTATGCCCGTCAGACGGACTGCTCCGGAGCCTTTGTCATTCTGGAAGCCGCCATCGGCGTGAGCAGCGGCGAGGCTGACCGCAGCGGGCTGTATGTCCAGCGGAGCAACGCCGAGCATCTGACCGGGGATCTGCTGCTCTACCGAGGCATGGCGGAGATCGGGAAGGCCCACGGGGTCATGCCCCACCGGAAATGGAGCCGGGAGTTCAACACGGAGACTCTGCCGGATTACCGGCAATGCCTTGCGGATGCGGCCACGCCGGTATCTTCCGCCTCCTGCCGCACCTCGGCACTGATCACCCTTCCCGGCACCTCGGAGCGGGCCGTTCTGCTGACCATTCCCATGGTCGGGGAGGACGGCACGGTATACGGACTGTGCGGCTTTGGGGTCAACCAGACTTATTTTGCAGCTCACCACAAGCAGCCTACTGGCTTTCAAAGCGTTGCCTGCCTCATGGCATCGGAGGGCGGCGTGTCCAACACGCTGGACAGCGGCGGGTGTCTGATGACCGGCGGTGCGGGAGACTACTGCTATGTTCCCATTAACGACCGTCTCACACTCAAGCCCATGCGTCACGGCATGACATCCATGAAGTGCGGGGACCTTTCCTATGTAGGCATAACCATGGACTTTACCGCTGCAGGTGGAGACAGCGAAAGCCGGACATTGGCGGTGCTGATCCCCGCGCAGGATTACCGGCAGCTTGTGGTACGCAGCGTCTGGCAGACCGCTTTGCTGCTGTTCCTGCTGCTCTTTGCCCTGTGTCTGGCCTGCATTGTCCTCAGCCGCAGATACCTCTCTCCGCTGCTGCGGGATCTCCGGCAGCTTACGGAGGAAAACCGGGGCGACGGGCAGATGCGCTACAGCGAATTTGCCGCCGTATCCGGATCTCTGCGGGCGCAGGATGAAGCGCATCAGGAGACTGTTTCCGCGCTGGAGAGCGAGAAGGACGCGGCCCTGCGGCAAAGCGAATTTCTTCAGGCGCAGGTCGAGGAAACGCAAAGTCAGTTGGAAACCGTACAGACGGACGCATCCCGGATGGCTCACGCGCAGAAGGACGACATCGACCCGGAGGTGTACCGGATCTTTGTGACCGGGCTGGATAAGCTGACGAGTACGGAGCGCAAGATCTATGAGGGCTATGTTGCCGGCATGGGGCCACAGGAGATGAGCGTTCAATTCTCTGTTAAGGTGAGCACCATTTACAGCCACACCAAGAGCATTCTCCGAAAGACGGGGCTTGATTCCTACCGAAAGGTACAGCAATATGCCGCGATCCTGCGTCAGACGCAGGAGGAACAGGAGAACGAAACATAGTAACAGGCTCATCGTGCGAAACCTCCTGCAGGGGTGCCGATTGTTCCCCAGAGCGGCAGAGCTGCTCTGCCGCCAACATTCCATATTAACCTGAATTATATGGGATACCGGGCGAAAAAACAACAAAAAGTTCGCCTGCTCAACAGGATAAGGCGGGACTGCGCTTGCAGTCCCGCCTTGTGTCTGTACGCTTCAAGGCTTACGCAGCCTTTTGAAAGCGGATGCTCCGGGCCCGTACCTGAAGCTCCTGCGAAAGGAGCTTCAAGACGGAAAACTCATCGTCCAGCCCGTCCAGTTCGCGCTGCAGCACGCCCTCATAGTGGCGCTTCTTTTCCTCCAGCGCCTGCACCTTGAGTACCCAACGTTCCATAACTGCGGGACTCTGGCTGCTGCTCTTAATGAGGTAGTCGCACTTTTCCTGATAGGCAGCGATCTCCTTTTTCACTGCCAGATAGAATTCCTCCGTCATCTTATCCCGCTGCTTGGCATCGTCAATGATGTAGAAGCTGTTGACCACCAGCGGCGTCTGCTTTTTATTCAGTCCGCTGAGCAGGGTGATGAAGTCCTCGAAAATATCCACGCGCTCCATAAAAGTGCGGGGGACAAAGTACATATGGCCGGTGACACTCAGTTTGGTTGCCTCCATTCCCCGCAGGAAATTGACGCAGATGGTCTCGATCTGCTTGCGGTTTGCGCATCGCTGGTAGAGCTCAAAAAGCTCCTCCGCTTTTCGGCAGCAGCCCTGCACATCCACCGCATCGTCCAGCACGAGATTATCGCAGCGGAACATCCCGTCGTTCTTACCGCAGCTGATATTCGCCAGCTTTTCGTACTGGTTGGTATGGCGGTTCAAGGTTTCCTTCACCAGCTCACGGGAGAGAATGCCCGCCGTGTGCTTATTGTCACGACAGTAGGCGAGGTAGATATTCGTCTCGCCGTCCGTGGTGACCGGAACACGTTCCCGAATGTCTCCTGTGGCGGACCGAAACGCATCCGACACCGAGAGTCGGTTGCACCCGGCGTAAGCAATGCCCATGCTCTCACAGAGCGCGGAAAGTTCCTCTTTCTCTACCAGAAGGTTGGAAAGAGAAAAATAAAGAAACTTTCCCAACATGTGCCGCTTATCACCGGTGGCGGCACCGATAAATTCACCCATGTTTATGACATTGTCCATATTCGTGTCGTTCCTTTCTATGGTGAGATGCCTCACCAATTTTTGATGACCTCCGGGAGCTTATCATACTGCCCGGAGATCAGCAGCCCACATTCGTAGTGGAAATTGATGTAGGTGAGATGATATTCGATCTTTTCCATCGTCTTCTTATCACCGGTTTTCCGTGCGCGCCGGTGCTCTATGAAATACTGCTTCATTTGCTCCAGCGTAATGCCATAGCCGTCTTTTCGGATCTTCGCCATGATCCGCGCTTCCTCTTGTGCTGTTAACATTTTTTCTCCTTTACATCGTTGCCGCCCGGCTCAGAAGGTAGTCGTCCACTCCCTTGTAGGCGGGATTCCATGTGTACTTTGAATAGCGAATGCCCGGTATCTTCTGCACTTCCTTCCGCATGGTGAGAATGGCGCTGCGCACATTTGGATTGGTCATCTGATCCATGTCCATCGCCTCTATGACTTCGCGGACGCCAAGACCTCGGATGGTATCATTCAAGCCATTCAGCGCGTTGACGCCGCCGATGCAGATAAAGAGCGCATCTTGCGCAAGGAAACTGGCTACATCGCCCTTCAGCGGACCTTCCGTCAGAAACGCACGCTTGCTTTGGGTGTTCCCTGTCACATGCACCCACGAATAGCTGCGGGTGCCGGATGGCAGATTTCGGCTGGAAAGCCAGCGGTACTTGCGATTGGCCTGCTGCGCATCATCCAGACGGATCTTCAGCCCTTGAATCAGCCCATCCTTGTTCCGAACCGGAATCAAGAAACCGTTGGGGCCGGAGAGTGTCCAGTCGCTATAATAAGTGCGAAAGCCCGGAATACCGTGCAGGTCATGGCCGTGACTGCGCAGGAGGTCGGTCAAAAGCCGACGCCCGCGCTCTGTTTCCGGCATACTGCGATACTCGTTTCTTCGGATGCGCTCTTCGCTCAAGCCCCGTTCTAAGAGATTCTCGCCGTGTTTTGGGAGAAGCGTCAGATGCGCCAGCATATCCGAATACACGGCATGGCGCTGATCCAATGAGCAGGGCTGCCGTTCCTGTGTTTGGGGAGATGGCGATTGAGGCAAGGGGTAGACCTTGCTCTCATGCGCCAGCTCCAAATAAGCCTCTTTGTTACAGATCCCTTTGATCCGTGCATACAGGCTCACGCTGTTTCCGTGGGTGCCGCAGAGATTGCAGCGGTATTGGTCGGTATCCGTATTAAGGCTTAAATGATATTTCCCCGGCCCGTGGTCACCGCAGAAGGGGCAGCTTGCCTCGACTTCCTTTCGCCGCAGCGTCCGGGAGTCGAGGACAAGCCCACACCGTCTGGCCGTGTCCACAATGGGGATCTTATCGTAAATTTTTGCGGCCAAACGGTTTCACCTCCATCATGCGGCTCTCTGCTCCGCAAAGACAATGGGTCTTACGGGTTTTACCTGCAGCGCCGCGCCGCTGACACATTTTGCCATGATGATCTGTCCTGTTGGCCTTACATTGGCAAGGTCATCTACCGACTCCATGTTATCGACAAACACGGGGTAATTTCGTCCCGTCAGCCGCTTCATCAGCTCAGAGACCTCCATGCCGGCCCGGATCTTCTCCGAAAGAGAAAGCCGGTCGTAACGGCGACCGCCATACTGGAATTTGAAGGTGTCTTTGACTTCCCCGGTGGATTTCACCACATCGTAGAGTGAGATCTCCACACGGTTCATTTTAAGCTGCGAGAAGGTCAGCTCTGCCCGCTTGCTGATGTACGCGATCACATTGGCCATTTTGCGCTTGATCTCCGCAATGCTGGCATTGGCCTGCGCGATCTCCCGGTCAAAATCAGGAAGCTGCGCCGCCGTCATAGTCTGAAGCGCCGCTATTTTCGCTTCGCTCTGCCGCAGTTCCTCCCGGCATGTACCGAGGTGGTCGTATTCCGACTGCGAAAGATTGCCGTACTCCAGGTCAGCAGTCAGCGTCTGGATCTCTGCGCGCAGGCGCTCCGTTTCTGCGGAAGCCTGCTCCGCAAGCGAGGCACAGCGCTGCTCCATTTCCGCAGCTTCCGCGGCCCATTTGCCAAGGTCATCTTCTTTGAACTGTGCGAAGGTATCCGCAGCCTTTTTGTCCATCTCCTGAAGCTCTATCAGCTGAGCGCGCTGTTCACTGCCGGCAGCATAAAGCTCGGAGAGCACTTTTTTCAGCGCCGCCTGCACTTCGGGCAAGCTCTGCTCTGTCACGCTCCGGTGACAGGCAGGACACTCCATACCGGCATGAAACGCCTTATATGCAGCGCTTTCCCGCTGATACCGCACGCCCAGGTCTTTGACTCTGGCAGACACTTCCGCCAACGCTTCCGTGAATTTGGACTGGTACTTCTCCACTTCTCTGCGGGCGATCTTTTCCCGAAGAAGCTGAAGCTGTTCCCGCAATTTGGAAGTATCGGTGCGTTCATCCCTGGCAGCTTCCTCATATCGTCCGCTCAGTTCTACAAGCCGCTCCTGCATGTCACTTACATCCATGCCGGAAAACTGCCTTTGCTCCAGTTCCGCGATTTCCTCGCGAAGGGTGTCTGCCTGCAAGGTCAGCTCCTGCTCGGCCTGCTCATGGGATTCCCCCTGCGACGCCGCCAAGTCCTTCTGGCCTCTCAGATAGGTAATGCGTTCCTCCAGACCTCGGATCTCCTCCCGGCAGCGCTTGAGGCTGCCCTCCGGCGAGAGAATCGTCTCGTTTTTGAGATGTTCCCGCACGGGCTCAGATAGCTGAGAGAGTACCGTTTCATGAGGAATCGTCGGAAGATATCGCTCCAAAAGCTTTTTTCCATCCTCGCCCAACTCCTCAATAAAGTACAGAGGATTGAGAATGGACAAGAATACATCCCGCTCTCCAAAGAGATCTGCCAGATCCAACTGCCGGATCTCATAGCCATCATAGGTGATGGTCATGCGGTTTTTCCTGCGGGTGCGATTGAGCTCATGGAGCGTGCCTGTTTCGTCCACAAAGCACATCCGAATGGCGACATCGGGGTTATTCTCATTGTGCAGGCGGTCAATCCCACGCTCTCCAAAGAAGGGACAGCCGGTAACGGCAAAGGCGATGGCGTCTGCAATGCTGCTTTTCCCCCGCCCGTTGCCGCCGGTGATGACCGTAGGATTGCCGAACACCAGTTCTGTCGGCTCCTCATAGGACTTGAAGCCCGAAAGCATCAGGCTGGTGATTTGAAACTGCTCAATCTTTTTCAAAGAATTGCTCCTTTCCGTTTTTCGATGAATCGCTGTTTACGCCGCCCTGTCCTCCTGTGGGACAATCTCGTAGGATTCCAGCACGTAAAATGCCACGGTATCCTGCTGACGCATGGTGAGCTTTACATTGCTCAGAACGGTGCCTGCGCTCAGTTCGGGCCGTGCGCCGCGGGCGAAGGCCGGGATCTGCTTGCCGTCCGGCGCTCGGAGCGTAACAAGCGTGCTGCTGCCGCTCATACCGCCCTGTACCTTGGTGCTCAGAACCACATAGCAGTCTGTTCTCTGCCGCGCTGCGCTCTGCGGCGGGGTAAAGGGAACTGTGCGGGAAGCTGCCGCTCTGCTTTGCTGTGCGGGCAGAGTCTGCTGTGAAGCGCTCAGTGTCGTAGGCAACTCTGCTCTTTGCGAAGCCGGTGCAGGCGTGGGCTGGGAATTTCCCTGCTTTGGCTGCGGATTTGCTGCAGTCGCGTTTTCCTCCGGCGCTGTCTGCCCAGGCAGGGTTTTCGGCGTCAGCAGCGATTGAATGCCGCAGGCCGCGGCCGGTGTCAGCCCCAGACGCTTCAGCGCGCTCAGATAAGCGTTATCCAGCTTGGCGCGTTCGCTGTCCTTGATCACAAAGCTGCGCCCGCGCTTCTCAATCTCGACCCAGACGGTATTAAGGTCGTACAGCACGCGGCCGATCCCCCATTGGACGGCAGCGCGCTTCATACTGTCGGATAGGCCGCCCTTGACAGCCTCGATATCTGAGTCCTCGGCGCCGTCCCACTTGGTAATGAAGCCGCGGCCCTCAAAGTAGATGGCGATGCCGCAAAGCTGCGCCTCCTTTTTCCCGTTGCTATGCCAGGGCTTGAAGTCGTTATACCAGTTCTCCGGCCCGCAGACCTCGTCCAGGCGGTTCTGAATGGCGCGGTTTGTCACATAGGGAACGGCCAGGCCGCGCATCTTCTCTTCTATCGTGTTCTGCAGCCGCCATTCCAGATCCTCCGGGGCGAAGGGCTTTGCGAGAGCCTGCTGCATTTCTTTTGGGTTAAGCTGTGCCATGATGCTACCTCCTGCTGATAAAATCTCCCAGTGTTTTTCCATTGGAAACCAGAATGTCCGTGTAGTAATATGTGGGATCTTTGTCCTTGAGCTGTTCCAGAAGTTCTCCGTGCGAAAGCTTTAATCTGTTATGCTCCCTGTCATACATATCGTCGTTGTCAGGTAGACCCAACAGATACCGCGGAAAGTTCTTCAGCGCGGAAATCTTTCGATACCGCGGCAGCACATTGTTGCCCGTGCAGACCCGATCATCCGAATGGACATTGGAAAAGGGGTAAAAGAACATCGGCGTATCCACGGTTGGCGTTTCATCGGCAACGACGCCCATGGAACACTCCGCGACTTTGCCGTTTTCCAGAACCCGCACGCCAAACACCATGCGGGGAATCGGAAAATTTGGGTATTCCTTGTCCCCGTAAATCACATCTGCCCGCAGTTCCGGATTCCAAAGCACGAAATACTTCTCCGTAGCGGACATGGATAGGTGAAGGCAGTGTTCCGGAAGAAAGCCGCTGTCCAGATAATCATTGCTGGCATAGCTCTGGTTGATAACATAGTACAGCTCCAGAGGATCAATTTCCCTGTAGGCGGCAATGCCACCCGGTTTTTGCTCCTCTACAATGATCGTATTTCTGGTGGGAGATAACCGCAGAATGACATCTCTCGAATAATCCTTGTTTTCAGCCGGCTGCATCAGGCAGCCTCCTTTCTTATGTTTTCCGTTTCTCTCTCAGCAAGTTTTGCCTCTATTCGCCGGACACTGCATTGGCAGTAACGAAGCAGATCCACCAGCGAATTTGCAAAATAGAGCGGCTCGTAGTAATCCGGCGACAGGCAAAACTCCAGAACGACATGATCTCCGGCGATATGCTGTGAGAATTTGTTAACGGAGTTTGTTGCCCCCAGCACGAAATACTCAGTAATATCATGCAGCTTTTTACTCCATACGCTTTGCCTGCTTCCGTGCTTCGGATCAGAAGCACGCCCCTGCTCATACAGCCGGTCGATGATTGGATGGGAGCATTGCACGACGGTCGCTTCATACTCTTCATCGAAGAAAAAGTTCACATCGTCAAAAATATCCCACATAACTTCATCGATCACCATGAGAAGCTCCTCCATATCAACGACAGGGTAGCTTTGGCAAAAGATGTGTGCGGCATCCGGAGACTGCATATGCAGGAATTTAATCATACGCAGAAGCAGCAGGATATCGTCTTCATACTCAATTCCATACATAACCGGCACCTCAAAAGAAAGAACGCTCTTGCCGCTGGAAAACAGGAGCTTTCCGACAGTAGTGGATAAAGCCCTGTATCCAACCATCGAAGACCCGATGATAGACCCGCTCATAATTTTCGGGCGTTACATTCTCTATTTGGAACGCATCCCAATCAATGATAGAAAGGTCAATGGTTTCTTCTTTATCAAAGGCTTCCAGCAGCTTTTGGATATATGGGCTGCGCTCTGATTTGGGGAATAACGCCGCGTCGTCTTTTTGCGAAACAGAAAGCAGCATTTTTACGAAAACATTCCGATCAAATGCAGTCATCTTTTTCCACCTCCGGGCTGAGCCGCACGACGCAAATGGCATATCCGGCGGGGTTTGCCAGAATCGCCCGCTGTTCCTCTTGAGACGCGACCGCACGGCCAAGGGCGGTATAGTAAATCCCGCAGTCCGGGAGCGGTGCGCCTTTTTGCAGCGAAATGTGCCACAGCGCGTGAATCATCAGCTCCGGATCGCTGCCATCGACCACTACGGGGCAGATAAGCGAATCGCCCGCTTTCTGCGCCTTGTCCATATCCACCTTTTTGATCATGGCGGCTGCATGAAATGCAACGGCCTCCTGCTGTGTCTGCTGCCCGGCCAGGAAGAGCGTTAAGAACAGCTCCGGCTCCTGACAGCCCAGCGCCACGCCGAAAGGACTGGTGAGCTTATGTCCCCATGCGTCATTTGCGGGATGGAACTGGCGGTACAGCTTTCCCAAGGCAGGCATCAGCAGATTGGATGCCTGTCCCCAAACCTGCGCGCTGAGCGCGGCCTTGCTGCCGGTGAGCTGATCTATCGGGACAACAACTGCCATGTTGCAAAACTTCATTCTCATTCACCTCAATATTCTTCCGGCAGCAGGATCGTCGTTGCGGAGCGATCCGCTTCCGTGATGATCATAATGCGAAGCTCTTTGGATACCTGATACCATGAAATAATCCGGTTCCCGCTGCGAAGCGCCTCCTCATTGGTCCTTGCATCGCTTTCACAGGTATCACCCCAATCGCCGCTCAGATGGCGTTCCAAAAGCCGGATCAGCCCTGCTCTTCCGACCTTATCCAATGCCGCAGGCGTCGCACAGAGCTGACCGCAGCGAAAACGCGCTTTTTTGTCTTGCATAAATTCCGCCTCTTTTCATGTCAATGCCTTAAAGCCGTTTGGCGTCAGGACATTGAAAATCATTTTGTTTGTAATGGTTTCTTTCACTTCGCTGCCAATGTGATTGCCCTGCACGCTGAACTTTTCCTCGCTCTCTGTGCGGATGACCTTGACGATGCGGCCTTTGATGATGTGCGGCGTATCGCACGCTATGAGGCCGTTGATCATACCGGAGCCGCCGATCAGTCCGATCTGACTGATGGAGAGCGGGAGCAGCGGCCGCTTTACGCCGCTGTCCAGTTCGCTGCGCGCCATCATCTGTGCAAAGCTGTTGCAGCGCCGAAGCTGCTGCTCCAATTCTTTCTGATTGAATCGCTCTCCCTTGAAGGCATTGACCTCTATCGTGTGATCTGGCAGAGCGTAGCGTTCTTCCGGCATCTCTGCAAGAGAGCGAATGGACATGGGCGCGGACGCAAGCTCCTCCAGCCAGAGGGTATCCTGCAGTTCTGTCCCCCGGGGCTTTCGGACACCCAGCACCGCTACCTGCTTGAATTTCCGAAATTCGCTCTCGGTAAAGCGCCAGACGGTAAGATCATCAAAATTGTCCACAAGGATACGGCAGATATCCGGCGTTAAACGGTAATAGGGAATCACATAGATCAGTAGGCCGCCGTATGCCAACGCAGGCAGGCTTTCAATCAGAAATCGCTTTTCATGCCGGGAGCGTCCGCCGCTCTCATTGATGACCGAGAGATACGGCGGGTTGAGAAACAGCAGATGGAAAGCTTCGCGGCTGATGCTGCTATGAAAGAAGCTGCCGAAGCCCACGCGGTGAAGCCTTGTCTGCGCTTCCTCCGCGCGGCTCTCGTCCAGTTCCACGCCATAGGCATAGCAGTTATTGCCCTGTGCCAGTTGTCGAAGTGCCTTGCCGCAGCCGCAGCAGGGGTCCAGCAAGTTCGTGGTCACACCCTCCGGAAATTTGATCCCCCGCAAAAGAAGATCGATATTATCCGGGTCTGTTGGGTAATAGCCCAGCTTAATGTTGTTCATCAGCCGACCTACCACCGCAGCATTGGTCTTTTGCCCTACAGGAAGGGATGAGGCAAAACGGCTCAGAGCCTCGTAGACGCTCTTATAGCCGGTGCTCATCAATGCAAATCCCGCAAGGCCCTGCCGAAGCTGTCCGGATATTTTCGCAAGTGCGTACTCCTCCATTTCCATGAGGAAAAGCTGCGTCTGCGCAAGTGCTTCCACCAATGCTTCCCGCGTCTTACTCAGTTCCGCGTAAATGTCCCGCGCTGCGGCAAGGTCGCTTTGGCGGCAGCGCTCAATCCGCGCCCGCTGCAAAACCATGCTTTGGGAGAGCTGGATGATCTTACCTTTAAGCTGCGCAAGCTGATCCAGAGCATACGGCTTTTGCGCGGAAAGGTCAGGCAGCTCGCTCATAACGGCACCCATCCTTCCGCAAAGCACTCAGCGTCTCCAAAAGCTGCGGATATGACCAGGTTTTCAGGTCGCTGCTGGTGAGAAAATGATTGTATCCGCCTTTGAAGTCCCTGCTGCTTCGGATCGTCCGATAGCAAAGCACCTTCCCATCCGCGCATAAGCGCTGCTCGATCCACACTGCAATGCCGCCGTCCTCCCACATTCCATAAAGGGAGCATGTTCCCGACACCGCGATGCCGCCGCTGTTTGCACTGACTGTAACCTCGTGCAGTCCAAGATCCTTGGCAAGGGCACGGAGGAATACCTTCCCCACATTCAAAAAAGCTTTCTTACTTCCATTGGGTCCGCTTTCCCTCTCGCCAAAGA
This sequence comes from Dysosmobacter acutus, assembly GCF_018919205.1. NCBI lineage: Bacteria > Bacillati > Bacillota > Clostridia > Eubacteriales > Oscillospiraceae > Dysosmobacter > Dysosmobacter acutus. Next base: position 1,142,270 of record NZ_JAHLQN010000001.1, on the reverse strand, counting down.
TGCAACCTAAATCAGCGGTCAGCAGCAGCGCAAGCTGCCGCATGTGACCTTCCTGTGATTTGATAGACATGTTGTATCCTCCTTTATTTTCGGATAAAAGAGGGCAAGGAACAAGATCTGTTCCTTGCCTTCCGTTCGGGCGGCTCACGCCGCTCCCTTCCATTCTTTTTCGTGTCCCACCGCCCGCAGCTCCATCTGCATACGGGCAAGGGGAATCCGCCGCTCATAATATGCCAGCAGGCGCAGTCCGCCGCCTTGCGTCGGAACACCGCGATAGATCTTTTCATAGAGCACGGTGCGGCCGTGTTCCTCTACGCGGGTTCTGCTTTCCACTTTTACTTCACACATAGGCGATTAAGCTGCGGGGCGAAGGATGCGCTCGTTTTCAAAATCGAAAACAGGCGCGTTTTCCTCCGGTGTCCCGGGAATCAGCTTGAGGGTATAACCCTGCTCGCGTGAGAGCTTAAAGAGCCCAACGATACGGTTGAGTTCCTCGTCCACTGTCTCTTCCTGCTTTTCTTCGACTTCCGGTGCGCTCTGGTCAGATGCAGAGAACTCCGCGCTCCCTTCATTCTGCACAGTTTCCGTGTGGCCTTCCTGCGCGGGCACAAATTCAGCGTCCAGAACTTCAGCTTTCTGCCCGGGCGCGGTCAGCGCCGTCCAGAACGAGCGCAGCATGGAGGCAAAGAGTGTACCGAAGAGGGTGCGCTTTTTCGGTGTAAGATTCACGACCTCCTGCGCCACGACCTCATCCACCTCACTGATCGCTGCCGTCAGCTTTCCCGTTTCCACATAGGCTGCGGAGAGGAAGCAGGACACGGCGGCACTCTCGGAGGCAAACACCTCCGGCGCCTGCACACGCTTGGCAATCAGGCGCTTGCAGATCACGGTGCCGCTTTCCACATCGTCGATGCAGACGGTATCCGCGTTGATGCTGCCGGCGTCGATCACGCCGCTTCCGGTGATGCTCTGCGCCTTGACGCCGTAGGTCACATGAAGGCGGCCATGCACCACCAAATGCTCCGTTGCCAGAGACTCATAATGGACGGTTTCTCCCTTGGGAATGTAAACAGTTTTCATCTTGTATTCTCCTTTTTCTTTTTTAGATGGCTATGCCATCTGTTTTTCCTTTCAAGCTGCCATTTCTTCTTTCAGCCGGACCGGCACCACCAGGGCAAAATCACTGCGCCCCGCAGCATCGATCACGATAGGAGCATGAGGACTGCTGAGATGGATACAAACTTCCTCTTCGCCCTTAAACTGCTTCAGGGCATCCAGCATATGGTAGAGATCAAAGCCGAGAACCATGTCTCCGCGGCCCCTCACCTCAATGCCGGTTTCAAATGCTCCACTGGCCGCCGCAATGGAAAGCCGTTCACCCGCAAAGCGCACATAAGGCTTTGCCGTGAGTGCAGAGCACTCCTTCAGATAATTCAGTTCCCGCACAAAGTCAGCCGTTTTGACAGTCACGCTCTCCCGATACCCTTTAGGGATCACTGCATCCACGTTATAGGTATCCACGCCCTGTAAGCGGGCAAGCATACGCAAATTGCCGCTTGCAAACAGCACATGGCTGCTTCCGATCCGCACGGTCATATCTTCCTTGCCGAAAGCGCTCAGGTGCGCAAGCACATCGGCGCGCACCAAAAAAGGCTTTGGGAAAGAAACACCTTCCAGCGTATCGCAGGCAAGGCGGGTTCCATCCAGTGCGTAGACGCGATTCCCGCAAAACTGCACGCAGATCGCGGCGGGTCTTGCACTCACGCTGGGCTTTTCCGCAGCATAGCGCACACGCTCCACACAGGCGGAAAGCCTCGCGCTGCTTACTGAAAATGCATCGCCCTCCGAAGCCTGCGGCATATTCGGATAATCCGCTCCGTCGTAGACCTCAAATTCCGCGCCGCGGCGTTCACAGCGGAGCAAAACCCTTCCGGCTTTCTTACTGCCGCTCTGCGTTTCGGAAAATTCCATCGTCAGCTCACCGGCAAAGTGGGAACAGGCGCGCAGGATGTCCTTGGTTTTTCGGAAAGCAAAGAACATATCATCGCCCGAAGCCGGGAACTCTGCCGTAAGCCATGTTTCGAGATCTGTTGCCGTCAATGTGCAGCGCCCATTCTGAATCCGGAGACAGACCTCCTCCAGAATGGGTATTGCGCACTTTTTGAGGATTTTACTGATTTTGCTCATTGCATGGGAAAACTCTTTTGCGTCAATGACTGCACGACTCATGCCGCACGCCTCCTTGTCTTCTTTTCCAGCACCGTCTGCATCCGGATCGTTTGGGTGGAAAAATCCGTCTGCAAGGCATTGTTTTCTCCATGGGTCAGAATGTTATAGACCATGATGAGCACAGCGGTCGCCGCAGTCACATTGGCCACAATACTCTGCGGATCTTCCTGTGCGGCTTCCGCGCAGCTGATCTCCGAGGGAAACAGGTCGGTGTCCTTCAGCATTTCGGGATGAACGCCGCCAATAGATTTGCGGATCGTTCTTCCGTTTCTTCGCACGCCGCACACGACCTGCCCGGTATACTTTCCGTTGCCGCTGTCGATGTAGATGAGTTCCTCGCTCTGATGAAAAGCCTGATGGCAGAGCTGCCGCGTCTTATTGTTATCCACGCAGCCCAGCAGCAGTACCATTTCCTTCGTCCGCTTGGTAGAATAGGGATTCAGCTCCCATTCCTTCGGCTCGATCAGTTCCATCAGATCCGGCAGCTTTTCAATAAAGCTGGGAACATACTCTGTCTCCATTCCAAGCACAGTGGAATACCGCTCTGCCAGCACGCGGGCTTTATTTTCACCCAAGTCTGCGGGGACAAAGTTCTGCCGGTCCAGGTTCTTTGGCTCGACAATATCCCCATCGCAGACAACAAAGCGGGCAGGACGATCCAGCATATGAAGCAGGCGAAACACATACGGGGCAACATAGCCTCCTGTGCCGCCAGCCCCCAGCATAACCACCTTGACAGGGCGATCCGTTGGAAACTTCATAGGAACGCCTCCTCCAGAAGGTCCCGGAAGCTGCGCTTATCCGGCTTTTTGAATCGTTCGGGCTTTCTGCTGCGGATGCTTACCTGCGTCAACCATTCCTTGGGAAACGGCTGCTCCAATCCTTCCATCACAATATTGGGATCGATGGATGCAAAGGAGTCGCCGCAGAAAATACGTGCTTTGACGTCCGGATAGAATTTATCAAGTTTTCCCAAAACGAGGTAGAGTCCTGTGGAGCGCTCATCCTGATCATCTTTACCGGAGAAAAAGGCATCCATGCTGTTATGAGAGTGGATATCCGCGTAGCAAAGATACCGCTCTTCATCGTCATAGGGGCAGTCATGGAGATCGGCCTCTACTTCCTCCTTGCACACGCTCTGCTTGGGGACGTAGGCAAAAAAGCGTTTTTCCGCCTTGTCCCAGTAAATCTGGGCAAATGCTTCATTCTCCCCATGATCCGTCATAAAGGCACGGAAAAAGGCGATGATCTGTCCCATCAGCTCGGCGGGGATCTTCGGCAGAGCCGGGGAAAACCCGGCTCTGACCTCAGAGAAATCCACCACATTCTTTTTGGGGGCGATAAACTCGCCCTGCTCCATCTTGCGAAGCTCATAGATTCTGCCGTCGTTGGAGGGGATCAGGCAGATGACCTTATCCGAGGTGCGAGCCTCTTCCAAGGTGCCGAATTTCCCCTTATAAGCGGCATTCCCCTTGGTTTTCATTTCCACCTTTGGCTTTACATAGCAGCAAGGGGCTTTGTCCTTCGTTTTCTTGAGGGCGTCGAGAAATTCGCGGGAGCGTTCGATCATCTCCTTCATGGAAATGATCGTGGTTCCCTTGGGGTCTTTGACCTCTTTACGAATACCGCAGTATTCCACGCTCCAGGATACCCTTTTGCCTTCCTCCAGATCGGTAAAATCATCGGACTTACGGATGCGCAGCTCCTCAAAGGTCATGGAGGGATCGTCGATTTTCTCTTTCACGCCCTTGTGGTAAAATACCGGCGGCTTTTCCAACAGGCCCTTTTTGGTATTCTCCGCTGTTTTCTGCTCAAACGCTGCGGCAATGGGATTCTCCGCAGGAGCTTCGACCGGCGCCTTGGCGATGGGTGCGGTTGTCGGCTGCGATGTTGCAGCAACTGCCGGTGTGATTTCCTGCGCCACGGGTGTCGGAGACGACGGAACGCTCTGTGCTGCCGCCGGAGGCGCAAACGGGTCTCCCTGCGGCGCAGCGCTGCTGTTTCCAAAAATCGCGCTGATGTCCAATCCCTCTTCTTCTGGGATCTCCTGAAAGGGCCACGCGCCGTTGCTGGGTTCACTCATAGTAAATTACTCCTTTCGATTTTGGGACAAAAAAAGACCGCAATCACTCCTATGAGCAATTACGGTTTCGTTCTCGTCCTTATTACATTTCAAGTCGTTTGAGTTCGACGGTACTCGCAAGGAGCATGCCACATCTCTAAGCGGTAAAACCGCCATGAGTTGTGCAAAGGGCATACTACCTCCTTTCCACTCTTTCTTTCCTAACTTACTCCGCCCTAACTTACTTCGCCCTGAAATACAGCTTCATTGTAGCATTACAGGGAAAGGCTGTATAGTTGGAGTTTTTCCATAGTAACAGTTCTCCGCATCCATTTAGGGACGAGGGATACTATTGCAAGTGTTTTTCCTGCACATGGAAGCTTTGACACTCCCCACGGCTAAAGCCGGGGGATTCTCGGTTCAGCCACCGCCGCCTGCACCAGCGAGGTCTTACACGGTGTCCCCGAGCGTATAGGTTTGGGCGTGTCCCGCCCTACCGTATGTTTCTGCTACGCCAACAGGCGCAAGCCCTCATTCAAAATGTTCTTTGCGGCGTTTACATCCCGGTCATGGATAGTGCCGCACTTGGGGCAAGCCCACTCCCGGACGGACAGGTCTTTCGTCCCTGGCCATTGAGCACCGCAAGTGGAGCAAAGCTGACTGGACGGAAAGAAGCGGTCGACCGTGACCACCTGTTTTCCGTACCACGCCGCTTTGTACTCCAGCTGCCGCCGAAACTCGCCCCAGCTTGCGTCAGAAATAGACCGGGCAAGTTTGTGGTTCTTGACCATATTGGACGGAGCCAAATCCTCAATCGCAATCAGGTCATAGGTTCTCACAAGGCTGGTGGACAGCTTATGGAGCATATCCTGCCGCTGGTTGGAAACGTGTTCGTGGAGACGGGCTACTTGTATCCTCGCCTTTTCCCGGCGGTTACTGCCCCTTGATTTTCGGGACAACTGCCGCTGGAGTTTGGCAAGTTTCTTCTGGTTCCGTGTCAGGTATTTATGGTTCGGATACTCTACGCCATCGGAGGTGATTGCAAATGCTTTCAGGCCCATGTCGATACCGGCTACCGCCCCGGTAGAGGTCAGCGGCACTATTTCTACATCGGTGCAACAGAGGGCAACGAAGTATTCCCCGCTTGGATTCTGGCTGACAGTAGCGGACAGGATACGCCCCTTGACATCTTTGGAGATACGGCACTTTACAAAGCCGAGTTTTGGGAGCTGCACCGCCTTGTCCAGCACCTTGATATTCGTCCCCACGCACTTGCTCTTATAGCTTTTCTTGCTATGGTGCTTGCTCTTGAATTTTGGATAGCCGGGTTTCTGGCCCTGTTTCACACGCCGGAAGAAGTTTTGATATGCCGTGTCTAAATCACGCAGAGAAGATTGCAGAGCGGTTGCATCTACTTCTCTCAGCCAGGGAAGGGTTTTCTTGAGCTGTGTCATATCCCCAGAGCAGGTACTATAGTTCATTGTCTTTCCATCTTGCTCATAGAGGTCTTTCCGCAACGCGAGATAGTGATTCCAGACGAACCGACAACAGCCAAACGTCCTTTGTATCTGCCGCGCTTGCGCCGCGGTGGGGTAGACGCGGAATTTATAGCTGTATTCCATCTCGATACCTCACACATTCTTCTGGTTCTCTATGTACTGCTTGATGACCGACAAAGGCGCTCCGCCAACGGTAGAAACAAAATATGAATTTGTCCATAAAGACGGAATCCTTGAGCGGAGCCATCCATACTCTTGCCTCAAAACACGGGACGTTCGCCCTTTTATTAGTTTTACCGCTTTATGTATACCAAATTGCGGGTCTACCTCCATGAGCAAATGGATGTGGTCGGGCATGATTTCCATCTCTATGATGTCGATGTGGTATTCGCCGCAGATTTCCTCTATGAGTTTCTTCAAGCGTATATCGACACCGTTGACCAAGACCTTGCGGCGGTATTTTGGACACCAGACTACATGATACTTGCAGGAGTACACCACATTGTGATTACTTTTATATTCCATGGATTTATTATACCACTCAACGGCATCTAACACAATCCTCGGAAGTCTTGTTACGAGGGAACAATGTGTGGCTTATATCCCCATGCCTAAAGGCAGGGGTATTACGCCACGCGTGATAATTTTTTGACAGAGGCGATGACAAATAGACGCACAAGGCGGGAACATCTTCAATGATGTTCCCGCCTCTACTATTATGAGTGTTGCGATAGAAAACCATCGCCTTTTTCGTTCCGCTCAACCGTCCAAGACTGTTTTCTGCCGGTAGCACTCCGCAATATAATCGCGGGGCTGATAATAGAAGGCAGAATTATAGTCCGAAAGCAGACCGTCGATCCAGGAGGTAAAGACCTGCAAGATGGTTTCTACGATGTTGTCCTCATCGGACACATCCTCGATGAGCCTTGCATAGACCTTTCCCATCGTCCACACATCGGGGACTGTATATCTTGCCTCGGCAAGATTGTCAAAGTCTCCGCCTTGCAGTGAAAATTCCGTGATCACATCGTCCGCGACCTTTTCGATCGGCTCACAGTGCAGAATGTCTGCATTGAGGTAGAGCGTCTGAATGCCGGCCTCGCCCAGTTCCGCAGCCACCTTACCGCGCCGCATGTGAAGGGAGCGGCCAAGCTGTTCGATCAGAGAACAGGTGAAAAAGAGCGCGTCATTGTTTCTCTTGCACATTGGCGACATAGCTCCTTTCAAATTTCAGTGCAGCGAGAGCACGTGCAGTGTGGAAGCTGATCTGATGGGTGGGATACTTGAATTTTGCCAACTCCCAGAAAGCAGCTCTGGAGATCTCACCATCCAAAAAGCTCTGCACATAATTGAAGATGGTATCGTCCGCCATCGGGCCTTCCACCACATCATAGTCATGGGGAACTCCATTCCGGCATGCCGCAATAAAATCCAACCATTCATCGCTCATTTCCAGGAAGCGCTTGATGTTGAGCTCAGTCTGGTCATCGAAGGAATAGACATTGACAACCCCGGCTTTTCCAAAGCGCGTTGCCCAGCGCAGCGCCTGCTGTTCATAGGAGGTGCAGTAAAAGCCCCAGTAAAAATCCTTATGGAATTTTTGAATGCGGATCTCAGGCCGCTCCACAACAGTCCTGCTTCCGCAGTAAATGGTCTGCATAGCCATACTCCTTTGAACTCCCATTTCATAACACTATAACCTGTTTTCTTTCTGCGAGCAACCAATATCATACGCGATCCAACACAATTTCCCCGACGATCTGCTCTCCGGTCAGCTCACTGGTGCGGTAAATATTCTGGCAAAAGGGTTTCAGGCTGAAATCCATGCCGGCGTTTCCCTCATCCAGCAGAATCCCTGTGACGGTAAAGCGAAGCTCCGATTGCGCCCTTTGCAGTGTCTCCACACAGATTTCTGGCAGCGAACACTCACCGTCCGTAATAAACGCGATGTCAGCATTTTCAAAGCCATCCTCCCGCATGAGGCGTTCCGCCTCCGCAAGCGGCGTTTGAAAATCCGTGCCGCCGCCAAGAAAAGTTTCCGCCGCGCGTAGCTTCTCTTCAAGAGAAGACTGCCCGGGAAGAAATACATCCGTTTGAAAGCGGCCGGGGCCGGAGAAATGAACAAGAGCGAATTTTCGTCCCTCGCTCTGCGCGATCTCCAGCAGCGTCAGGGCAACGGCTTTTCCCCACGCGGCCAGATCTCCCGCAGTAGAGCCAGATTCGTCCAGGCAGCAGATGATATCGCCTGCACCCTTATAGACCGACTCCCGCCGACGGTATTGCTTGATCTGTCGGTGCTGATACTTCCGCAGGAACAACGGCAGCGTTTCCGGCACAGCAAGCATGGCAAGCTCGGAGGTCAGTGCGCGGGACAGGTCGTTTCCCAGCTCCAACGCATATTTTTCCCCGCGGCCATAGGCATAGCCATTGCGCTTGCCCTGCGCGAAAATCTCCCGAAAACGTCCCAGATAGCGGGAAATGTCCCGCAGCGTTTCGCTGGCACGCACACGCTCTAAAAGCGCCGCATTCGCGTCTGTCTTCCGCATATCACCGGGAGCGTCGCTCCATGCGCCGAGGATCGTCTGTACCTCTTCCGCCCTTTCCGCGGCAGCAGACACCGCGCGGGCGATCAGCGCACCGGATTCTGCCTGATTCTGCGCAAGGCCAGCGTCAACGAGCTTATTGACCGCATCTGCCTGCCGCCGTTTGCTCTCGGCGTCATTGGCGGCTTTTACCACAGCGGCACTCAGAGCCGGATCGTCCTGCGGAGCCCCACGAAGCTGCTCCAGCAGTGCCGTGAGCTTGTCCTCTGCGGTTTTCTCTGCCTGCTCCAGCTTTTCCAGCGTCTGTACAGCGCCGGGTTTTCCGCCCAATTGGGAAAGTAAGTCATCCAGTTCTCCCGAGGTCTGGGCAGCAAACTCCGCCGCCGCTTCATAGGCCGGAAGCTCCCGTCCTTCACACACCTCCTTGAGCGTGGGGTAGTCTTCGCTTTGGGTGATGTGCTCCAGAATCGGCATGTTGATCTTCCGCGCCGCTGTCGAGAGGTCATCGTCCGCGTTGCGCCGGGGCATCAGGGAATAAAAGGACTGGAAAATATCCCGCGAGAGCGCTGGAAAAGAGCGCAGCTTTTCGCCTGCGCTGTTCTCGATCTCGTCCATACCCGTATCCTCCATGCGCAGATCCCGGTAAATGCTATCCTCCAGTTTGGTCGAGCGCAAAACGCGGTCTGTCTGTTGCGGACTACGTTTCACTCCCTGCACCTGCGCCCACGGAGAGGAAAGAACATCCTGAACTGTCCGGTAGGGCTTCAGCATTTTGTATCCGCCTCCTTCTCGCAAAATGTGCCGAACCACGCCAGCAGGATTTTTCTTGCCCGTTCCGGCGAATATCGCAGCTCCGGAAATTCTTCCTGCAAGTATGGTGCTGCTCCGTACATATTTGTTTCGCCGCTTTGACGCAGCCGTTCCAGATAGTCAAAATACTTCTGGCATTCATTCTTGGAATAGGTGCTAAGAATACTCGTTTCCATATAAAACGCTCCCCTATCAATGCGAGTTTGTCACTTACCGTCTGCAAGATCGTCTTTGGTGAGTTCAAAGTCATCCAGCCAGTCTACATCGTCCCGTTCGACAAAAGTAGATCCGTCCGCGTCTGAGAGTGCGCGATCATACGCGCGCATCAGGGCGAAGTGGCTTTCGTCACCCAATTCTTCTCCCTGTTTGCCGCCCCGGAAACGATACTGCTGGACGGCGATCCTTGCGTCGCTGCCTACTGCGTCCCACATATCGCGGAAGGGCTGGTCGTGCTTCAAAAGCTCGCGGATATCAAGTTCATCCAAACAACCACCCTCCATAAAGGAAAGCTCCACGCCACCACGGTCTTCGATCCGTACTTCCGTAAAAACAATGCTCATTTTGTTTTCTCCTCTTATCTTTATATGGAGGGAGGGCTGATGCCCTCCCTCGCTTATTTGGTGCTCTTAAAAGGGCATTTCCCCGGATTCGCCGCCAAAGTCCGGTGTAAAGCCGTCCGGCACGGCAAAGCTGTCGGGCGCTCCGGTATAGGCAGAAATATCATCCTCCTCACCGCCGTCTTTCGGCTTGGAATCTCCGAAGTAGACATTGTCTGCAATGACTTCGGCACTGCGGCGCTTGCCGCCTTCCTTGTCTGTCCAGTCGCGGATCTGGAGCCGGCCCTCCACGACGGCCATGCGGCCTTTTGTGAAATACTTGCTCACAAACTCCGCCGTGGCGCGCCAGGCAACGATATCAATAAAGTCCGTCTCCTTTTCCCCGTTTTTGGACTTGAAGTCCCGATCCACCGCGATTGAAAACGAACAAACAGCGGTACCGCTCTCTGTCCTGCGCAGTTCAGGATCGCGCGTGAGTCTTCCCATAAGAATGATCTTGTTCAGCATCGTGATTCCTCCAATATTTTTTAATTTAACGCTGCGATCTCTTCCAGCGTCGTATAAGTAAAATGTGTCTGCTCGTGGGCCTTGCGGCTGATCTTCTCCAAATCGGCCAAGAGGTCATCCACCAGTGCTGTCTCGCCGTCAGACTGCGCCGCCGTGCGAAGGCTGCACTGCATCTGATAAAGATGCGTCAGTTCACCGCGCAGCTTGATAAATGCCTTGCGCACAGTATCGGCCTTGCTGCCATCCCCCAGCGCAGCGTCAAATTCCTCCTGGGATTCCAACGCCATACCGCGGATATTGTTGACCTTATCCTGCATGGGGTTGACACACAGGCGGGTGAGCACCGCTTCCACCTTTTCACAGTCTGAGGGCAGGCGCCAGAGATAATTCTTCAGCGCCAGAAGGTCACAGGATTCTACCTTGTCATGGCCGGAAAGCCATGCCTTGGCCTGCGCGATGGGATAATAGCCCAGATACTTTCGGTCCGACACCGCCATATCCTTACGAAGCTCGCAGAGGATATCGTCAGCCAACTCGTTGATGGCGTCGGGAACGAGGATCGACGCGACCTCCTGCTGCATTTGCCGCAATTCCTCCAACGTGATCGTAACGGTGACCTGTCCGAAGGTGCCGGCCTGCTTAGTCTTCAAAACGGCAAGGCGCGTGTCCCGATCCTCCATATTGGCCGTCACGACCTTCAGTTCCAGGCGGTCATACAGCGCTTCCAGGATCTTTTCCTGCGGATCGTTGAAATTAGGGATCTCATTGGAGGCCGCAAAAAAAGAAATGACCGGAATGGGATAGGTGCGTCCCTCGTTGGTGTATTTCCGCTCATTGAGGGCGGTGAGCAGTGAGTTCAGCACGCCGTCGTTGCACTTGAAGATCTCATCCAGCAATACGATATCGGCCTCTGGAATTTTGCCGGCTGTCTGCACCGTGGGCTCGCTTTTGTGAAGCGCCGAGAGCGCTGCACGATAAAGCTCCAGCTTTTCGGTGCCGCTCTTGAGCTTTTCCCATGTTGCGGGCTCGTCCTTCATGGAGCCGATGCCCTCGACGAGGACACGCAGGTTGAAGCGCTGGTTTTGATAGGTTGCGTCCTGCTCCAGCACGGTCGGCGGCACAGAGCCCGGCAGCAGACTCGCAAGATCAACACGGCCGAAAAGCTGTTCTTCATCGCTCTGCTTGGAAAGAAGCCTCTCAAACTGCCGCGCACCGGTGATGTGCCGACGGAACAGGTTGATGGCATAGCTCTTGGCCTGTCCCGGCTCACCCAGAACAAACAGGTTTTTTCGCGTCAGCAGGGCAATGGCGATCATCTCCACCAATTCCTCCCGCTCAGCTACGCTATCATTGGTATCCGCAATGACCGCCAGCATCTTATCTCTCAGCGTCATTTCCGTGCCTCCTTACGCCGCCAGCGCCTCTTCATAGAGGCCGCTGTTCTCAGAGAGCGTATCGATGGAAATGATATGGCTCTTTCGGAACGAGTGCGGTGTGCCGGTCATACCGCAGAGCCGGTAGGCCGATCTGCAGCTAAGAAGCTCATACTTGAGCTGGGCGAAAATGTGCTGCTCCAGGCGTCCCTTTTCCGGGTCATAGCCCGCCACAGCCTTGATAAGCCGCAGGGCAAGCTGCTGGTACACATCGTCATATTCCAGCCGAGCCGCTCTCATGAGCGGGCGATTCTGACGGATCACACTGTCGATGCACCAAAGATTTGCTTCCACAATGGCGTTGCGCTGAGCGATTGAGTAATTATTTTTCATTGTCGTTTCCTTCCTCTGGTATGGACGCCCAAAAGCGGCAGTGGCCTTGGTCCCAGTCCTCCAGCAACATTTTGGTGGTATAGTTCACGGAATTATAGTTCTTGTTTCTACAGTACTGCGTTTTTGTCATCGGTCCGCGATTGCTCGGCAGATCATAGGAATATCGGCAGTTGCTGCAGCTTTTTACAGTTTCCTTCAATCAATTTCCTCCCTGATATTCTTCTTGGCAGTCTTGGCATCAAACGAGAATAAAAGCTCATAGCCATGCTCCGTTTTGTAGAAAAAGGCAGGCTTGATACCGTCGTCAATTTCCACAACATCGTAGTGCTGGACTGCTGCACCCAAAATCTCATCATCCGATTTTTCATTGCAGCACTCGAAAAACTCATACGGTGCCAGATCGGCATGTCCTTCATAGCGCACCGCATAGCGGAATGCAGATGGAGAAGTATCCTCGCCCAGATACGCGCACATACTGCGGTGCATCCTCCATTCTCTCTGATTCTTGAAGCCATAGATCCGCAGCTCACAGGGAGCCTTGAGTCTGGGACACCAGCTTGGCACATAGGTTTTGGGATCACTGCGTTTGAATTTCCTCGCGCGCTTTCCCGCAACACAGAAACGCTCCCCCAAGTGCATGGTGACGCCCTTTTTCTTGATCGGCAATCTTTCCATGTATTGGAGATTATGTGGGCAATCAGCGCAGGTCGGTTTTCGCAGCATCATCAGCCGCACCTCCTTTTTCTTCGATATTTTCTGCGTACAGCGGACTTTCGATGATCTCATAGCGGGTAAACCATCCGGCGGCATAGCCGTCCCGGTAAGCCTCCCAGAAATCCTCGCCGTACTCCTCACAGTATTCTTCTGTCGGAAACGGGATCGTCCGATTTTCCTTTTCCTCCGCCACAAGGCGCGCAAGCTCCTTGCGGGCCTCCTCCTTCACAGTGAAGGCTGCCATACCTTCCGGAGCAGGAAAATTGCCCTGATCCGCATCCGCCCAGGAGTGGACGATGGTATAGACTCTCTTCGCATTTCCGCAGATCATGGCATGGATCGACTGGTTTTCCGGCATGCTCAGCCAGTCCTCAACAGCGGCGCGATCCTCCTTACGGAACATCTCTACAAACTTTGTGCGAAACGCCGCGCGAGGCAAGCACTGACCGATGGAGCGGTGAAAATGGTATAAATGCCGGTATACCGCAGCAAGGAAACCGTCAGTGCTATCCGCCTCAACGGGCCTTTGCTCCATGCACAGCCGCCCGCCGCAGATCCTGCATTTCCCGACCAGACACAACTGATAGGGCTTTATCTCCTTCAGGCTGTTGTAGGTCAGGCTCCATTGGACTTGCTCCATGTTCTCCGCCAAATGCGCGGCCATTCCAAGGGCGTCCCTGCAAGCGACCGGCGGACACGAGCAAAGTTTCTCATGCTCATGCCGGCAATATGTTCTCTCACACATTTATGCTGCCTCCTTCTTTTTCTCTTTGTTTCGTTCCTTTTCGCATAGCCGGATCAGCTTCTGGCACCGATCCATCTCAAAGCCGCCGATGTGTGCAAGCTCTTCAGAGAGTCTCAGCTTCTTTGCCATCCACTTATAGCCCTGCGTTCTGCTCATGCCCCGCTCCTTCCAGAAGCTGTCAAAGACCTGATGGGTCTCCATCCGCTTCATGCGAAGGGCTTCGTTGGCAAGATTGCCCAGCGGCCGCGTGCTGCCCTTATGACAGCCCACACGGGCATTGCAGTTCTGACATTGATAAAATTTCTCACGTTCCAAGCCCAGTCTTTTTGCCGCCGCGGGGCCATACACCTTTGCCGCGGGAACAAGATGGACTGCACCGCCGCAATAGCGGCAGATCGTCGGAATCTCTACCAAAGGCATCCCTCCTTACGCCGCTTTCGCAGCAGCCGGCTGCGCGGCTTTTTGAGTTTTCTTCTGGGTTTCCGGCCGCATGGCGTTTTGCAGATAGTAGGCGTCCTGCGTGGCAAGCGTCAGCATTCCGCCCTGCGCGATCCCCAGCGTGACCGTGCCGCTCAAGGCTTTCAGGCAGGTGACAAGCTGCTTTGCGTTGAACCAGTAATCTCCCGCAGGGGTGCCGGTCAATGCAATTACCTCAATGGGCGCCGATGCGCTGACGCAATCGCCTGCACATTGGAATACAAGGCGCTGATCCTGAAAACTCAGCTTCACCCGGTTTCCGGTGCCAATGCTTAGGACGGACGAGAGCGCCGCTCTCATGTCGTGAATATCCGTCAGCACGGTAAACGTATTCCGGATGCTGCCTACCAACTGATCCGTATCGATGTAGCCGCCCTCCATGAGCCGCGCGCTGAAAAGGAAGTTCTCGCGGAAAAAGACGATGCTCTTTCCCGTGGTGCCGACGCGGAATTCATCCTTGTCCTGGCACATATTCGAGAGCTTTCCAAGCGAGGCGGCGGGAATGAGCAGGCTCACATCACCCGTGCTCTGATTGTCGCCTCTGGCCGTCACGATACAGTTTCCGTTGCTGCCGGCCGCGCGCAGTCCCGTGCTGGTAAACATGAGATTGACGCACTTGAGAAGCGGCTTGCTGTTATCCTGTGCGGTTGCAAATACGGTGTGCTGCGCCATAGCGGGAATCCCGCTGAGTTTGACGGTATCCTCCGGAAAAGGAATATCCGGCTTTGGAAAAGCGCCTCGCTCCCACACATCCACTTCATAGCAGGCATCTCCGCTTCTGAGCGTCATGCGTCCCTGATTTTCTGCCCGGCAGAGCTGCACGGTATCCTGCGGCAGCCGTGAGAGCATTTCTGCAAGCATCTTCGCACCAAATACCAGCGCCCCATTCTCCTGAACGGTACAGGGGAGCTTTTCCTCCAGTGCCGCTTCCAGATTAGTCGAGGTGACGGTGAGCTTTCCTGCGGCGGCATCCGCCTCCAGCAAAACGCCCCGGAGCACGTCCAACGGCGAATCCGCCGGTGCGACGGCCGATGCACGCTTGATGGCGCTCAGCATTTCCGCCCGATTGATCGTTACATTCAAATAATCTCCTCCTTTACGCAGCAAAGCCGAAGATCGACAGTTGGTTTTCATCCACCTCTGCCTTCTTCGACTTCCGTTTTTTCTGTTCTTCCGCAGTCCTGGCAAGCAGTCCTTCATAAAGTGCCTGACGCACTTGTGCCTGCGCCGTGCGCACGCCGAAGGAATCCTTGGCTGCGGGTGCTTTTTGTTCTTCTGCCGCAGTCTCTTTCAACTGCGCAGCTGCGATGTTCTTTTTCCGCTCCGGGTTAATGACCGCCATTTTCCGAAAGGCCGCCGCAATATCCTCCACATTATCCCGGATCCCCAGCGCCAGTTCCTTTGCCATCTGTGAGGTCAGGTCCTTTACATCACTCATGGCCGCAAGGCCCTCTTCAGAAAATGTCCCCTCGATGATGCCCGCTACCGCCAACTTGGATGCCATCAGCTTCATGGCCTTTGCCTGCATGGTATCGGCGTAGTAGAGCATATATACCTCCACTCTGGGGGCGGTCTGATTGATCCGCCACGACCGGCGGGATGCCTGCCGCAGCGTAAAGAGGTTATAGCCCATGGAGTAGAAGATAATGGTGGTAAAGGCATTGAGGTCAAGGCCGGTTTCCACGCAGCGCGGGTTGGTGATGAGCACCTGCAAACCGTTCTTGACACGCTTGTTGACCCAGTCCTCCCGCTTATCCGTAGCGATCTGCGGCGTCAGGATCTCTGTCCGATAACCTTCCGAGCAAAGAAGCTTCTGGAGCTTTTTCTGTGAATCCGTGCGCGTCCAACTGGTATAGATGAGCACGCGCTCTCCGTTTGCCGCCTTCTGCCGCACCAGCTCCAATACCCGTTCCTCCTTGGGAAGCAGACGGGAAAAATCGCCGCAGTTCTTTGGCGTTACAATGGGCATTCCGTTTATGGGATGCACTACCTCCGCTTGATCGTAGGGCTGGTCCGGGTAGACCGTCAGCAAATTGAGATAGGTGGACAGGATCTTCTGCGCCGCCTTCCGGTCTGTACGCAGGACTTTCTGCAATTCGTGTTCCGCCTCTTTATAGGCCGTGCGTACATCCGCCGGCATCTCCAGCGGTACGGGGATCTCTTCGTAGTCCGGCAGGTCTTTGCCCATGTCGGAGAGGGAGAGAAATGCCGTGTATTCCAGCAGGAAACGGGAAAATACCAGCGGCGATACGCCGGGCAGCTGCTTTGACTTTGTTCTGCGCTTACTGGTGCGCCGGTTGGAATTGTACTCCGCATCCTGTATCTCATAGGTATTTTCCACCACGCCGTACTCCGCATCGAAATCACCGGGGCTTTTGTAGCGTTTGCCATCCTTGAGCATCAGCCCGGGGACGATACGGTAGAGCAGGTGAAAAATGCCGGAGGAATAGCCGTTGATAAGCGTTGCCGTCATTCCGACAAAACACCTGGACGCGCCGTACAGCTCTGCCATGGCATCGCCCTGCCCGCTATTGTTGTTGTACTCGTGCAGTTCATCGCAGAGGAAGCCGTCGATGCGCCCGTGCAGCTTTTTCTTGATGTAGGTACTCAGGGGAAACCGCCGGTGCGCTCCGCGGATCGGGTAGAATGCATCCGGATTTTGGGCGATCTCAGTGAGCTGATCGAGAACACGCTCGTTTTTGGTACGATGCAGATGTGCCTGCGCGCCGTAGCGGTAGACCCATCCGTATTCTCCGATCTTCACCCAGTCGATCCGCTTGTCCGGATTGACCGCAGACCATAGCGGCGTACCGCAATGGGGACAGGTGTGATTTTTCTTGTGCTCCTTCTGAAAAAAGAACTGGTCGGCCGGCACCGTATAGCGGCTGCCGTCCTCGCTGATCTCCATTTCGATCACACCGTCACAGTCCGGGCAGAGAAACGCGCGTCTGCGCCGGTTCCAACGCACGGCGGGGTAACGCATATAGCCGTCCCGCGCCTGCTCCTTGGAAAAAACAGCAAATACACTTTTGTCGCCCTCCTCATACATTGCATACAGACGGTCGAGATCCTGAATCGTGCGCACCACCATGCCGTAGGTATCCGGGAGCGTTTCTCCAATCTCCCGCACCCACTTTTGTGTGACATGGGAGGGACACATGACGATGCCAAAGGATTTCCTGCCGCCTTTCCGCTTCTGATCGGCCCACAGCCCGTGCAAAGCGCCAAGAGCAGTCGAACCGATCTTCGTCTTGCCGCTACCGCATTCTGCGATAATGAGCGCCACACGCTTACGCGCAAGCTGCCGTTTGACAGCCTCTGCTACCGCAAGCTGGGCATCGTAGAGAGAATATCCTACACGGCTCATGATGCAGTCGTTGATAGCGAGCACTTCATCGGAAAGCGGTTCCTTGGCAGGATCAAAAAGGGGCATGAACTGATTGCGGATACGGTCAGCTACGGTAACACCAAAGGTATTGAGATAGCCTGTGACATTTTCCACATTCTCAAATCCGTCTGGGCTGCCCGGCAAGGTGCCGGGGATCTGGATGGCTCCACTCTGCAAGCCCTGCTCCAGCACCTCCACCACATTCTGATCCTGCGGCTTCAGATCCAGCACCCATGCATCTATCCGCTCTTTCAGGGAAATGACCTCCAGTTGCCGGAGATCTCCCCGTTGGCGCAGACTGTTGAGCACATAATCCTGAAATTCCGGGATCAGCGGCGCTGCCGTTTTGCGATCCAGTTCCTCAAAGAGCCGTCTTTGATCCCCGGTGGGACAGAAGATGTAGCACCTGCGGGGCTGCAGCTCCATCTGCTCCGTATCTACGAGGTTTGTATCCTCGTCTTCTCCGCACTTCTCTTTCGGGGCATCCTTCTGCACGGTATCCGCAGTCATCAGGGTTGCCACGGCGTAGATCCCATCGTGGGTGATCTGCCGCTGATAACTTTTGAGGCTGCTTTGGAGCATTCGGGTCGTGTCGTTTTGGGCGGCTTCTATCGTCGCACCGCCGTAGATGGCATCTGCCATTGCCCGCACCATTTCGGGATAGCCGCCGAAGCGGATGGCACTGATGATGCTGCCGTTTTGATCGTGGTCGAGTACCAGCGTATCTGCATAGGCCGACAAGCGCACCTGTGCGGATGGGTCATAGTAACTCAGTTCGATCAGCTTACTATTGGACATTCATTGCCTGACTCCTTTCTTTTGACGAAACAAAAAAAGACCGCAATCACTCCTATGAGCAATTACGGTTTCATTCTCGTCCTTATTACATTTCAAGTCGTTTGGGTTCGACGGTACTCGCAAGGAGTATGCCACATCTCTAAGCGGTAAAACCGCCATGAGCTGTGCAAAGGGCATACTACCTCCTTTCCACTCTTTCTTTCCTAACTTACTCCGCCCTAACTTACTTCGCCCTGAAATACAGCTTCATTGTAGCATTACGGGGAAAGACTGTATAGTTGGAGTTTTTCCATAGCTTCAATCTCATCTTGTACACGAAAAAAACTTTTGTGTTTTCCATTTTTCTATATACAATCATCTACAATAGTGACTTTTATATGCTGCGCTGTTGCTTTTTCCTTCCTGCGGTGTATAATATAGCAAGATAATACGCAAGATAGTACGCAAGTACACGGAGGTGATTTTTTGAATCATTACACGCCGCCCTATGCGATCACAAACGAGATTTTGTCCTATGTGTCTTCGATTTCAGAAAAAGTCGGACGCATGACAACCGTTGCTAACTTGGAATCAAAACCACACCTGCGGAAGAACAATCGCATCAAATCTATTCATTCTTCTTTGCGGATCGAGGCAAATTCGCTCTCCCTCGGGCAGGTCAGAGATGTTATCAACGGAAAGTTGGTGTTAGGGGAACAGAAAGAAATTCAGGAGGTCAAAAACGCATACGCGGCCTACGAGGAACTTTCTAAAATTGATCCTTATAATATTCAGGAATTGAAGCGGCTGCACGGTATTATGACAAAATATACTGTCGAGGAATCGGGCGTCTTCCGCAAAGGAGAAGAAGGCGTTTTCAACGGGGATCAGTGTATTTTTATGGCTCCGCCGGCGCGGTTCGTCCCTCAGCTCGTGGAGGATCTGTTTCGATGGATGCAGGAATCAAAAAACAGCGTTCATCCGCTCATTCTCAGCAGCGTATTCCATTATGAGTTTGTCTTTATTCACCCGTTTTCGGATGGTAATGGCCGAATGGCTCGGTTGTGGCATACGGCGATTCTTTCCAAGTGGAAGCCCCTTTTTGAATTTATCCCGATTGAAAGTCAGGTCGAAGCATTTCAGGAAGACTACTATTCTGCCATTGCAAAATGTCATGTAGAAGGTGCATCTACCACCTTTATCGAATTTATGCTCGCACAGATCGATAAGATCCTGGATGATGTTTCTGTCCAGATCAGCGAAGACAATGAACAGCTTTCAGAATATGTCAAGCGGCTGCTGGATGCTATGGAATACGACCTTCCGTACACCAGTCTTGCCTTGATGGAGAAGCTGGGACTTAAATCCAAGGAGGGATTCCGCAGAAATTACCTGCACCCTGCAATCGAAAAGGATTTGATCCGTATGACAATCCCGGATAAGCCAAACAGCCGAAACCAGCGATATATAAAAATATGAACCACTTTTCAAATGATCTCTGCAAACATAGTCAAACGAGATGCAGCAACGATATTGCTGTATCTTGTTTGCGTTTCCCACCACTTGCTCATGATCTTGCCGTACATCAAAGTTCATTACACAGGTAGCTCTGCCGGTGGTGAGGGACAGATAAGGCAGGTAATCGCATCAAATCCATATCTATATATTAAGAAAAGACTCCCAAATAAAATTCAACAAAAAGATAAGAACAATCTATCATTCCGTTAAATATACGCTGTATTGTGCCGATAATCCGCAAAGTGTTATTCCGATACCGTCGATATTATTCCGATAGTACCTTTGACGAATACCACGCAAAGCACAACCTTTCCGCAATGGAAAACCTCTTTGCCGGGTATGTCAATGCACGACTGGATAAGTATCTGAAAATCTTACAGGGCTAAACGAAAAAGGACCTCTGCCGACACACAACTGGATCGGCAGAGGCCCTCTTTTCGGAATGATATTAAACCATGTGCTGCTTCTCACCACTTGCTCATGATCTTGCCGTACATCTGGAGCTTTTCATGATCGTAGCGCTGCACCATCAGCATGACGTGCTCGCCAACCATGAAGTCCGCATCCTCGTGCTGATAGGAGTAGTTGCACATACAGGTCACGCCGTCAGGGAGGTTGCAGAAAACGCCGCCGCCATATTTGCCGGAGATCATCGCAAAGCGGCGGGAGCCTACGGGGTGGCGCTCCTCCGCGCCAAAGAAGGGGTTGACCTCCGTTTCCTTGGCGGAAACGATCAGTTCACCGGTGCGAGGATGATACTCTTTTACAATGCAGTCGATCTCTGAGCCCGGGTGGAACTCCGTGCGAAGATCCGGGATGGCCGCATAGCGGATCTCTCTTTGGGTCATATCAAGGTCGTAGCCATAACAGTCCACAAGGCAGCGGCGTGGGCCGACTGCCAGCATCCTGCAGGTAATGCGGGAGCCGGCGGTATGAAGATCCTCACGGGCAGCGAAAAAGCGGCGCTGGCTGCGGCTTGCCTGACGGCGGGACGCCTGTGCGCGGTTAGCGGTACGCTCCACCTTGGTAACGATCACATCGATGCTGGCGCCCACCATATTTCGCAGCACGAAGTCAGGTCGCTCCTCTCCCAACTCCCACATTTCGGACTCGCGGATCAGAATAGGGATGCGATACGGCACCACAACGGCACAGAGCTCCCGTCTGTTTTCAAGCATTCTTGCCTCACTGCGCGGAAGGTATCGTGCGTAGAGATCCACGCCGATGATCGTTCCGGTAATGGCGCTGCGGCCGCGGAAAGAGGCATAGATGGAGTTCCATTCCTTCCGCTCCTCTTCACTTAGCCCCCGATCCAGTTCGTTGAAGTCCAGCTCGTAGAAGAGCGTGCGTTCGCTCTTTTCCTCCGGTGCATCAAGCATTTCAGAGTTACCTGCTGCCAGGTATTCATCCTCCGCGGCTTCTGCTGCGGCTTCTTCCGGGACCGGTTCCCCAAAGCCCCAGTCCGCTTCATCGGTCTCAGAAACCTGCGGAACAGAAGTGGGCAAATCTGAAATCAAATTCTCCTCTGCATCCGGAAATTCCGACATCTCTTCGTGCAGTTCCGCTTCTTCCACTCGCTCCTCTGCGGTATCGCTTTCGCCTTGGGATGCAGTTTTCTCCTCTGTGGAAAGTCCAAGTGGTTTCGCCTCGGCTGACTCCATTGCAGAAAGCGTTTCCGACTGCTCTGCCGTTTCCTCCGCAGAAAGATCCCCCTCTGGCAACTCTGCGGGAACGTCGCCGGTATCTGCGCCTGCCTCGTCAGGCAGCACGCTACCCGCAGGGACACTCCCCAGGGCAGTTTCTTCACCGACAGCATTTACGATCTCTTCTTCCGGGGTGACTTTTTTCCTTGCCATACAATGTTCCTCCTAAGTGTTATATTTTTTCCGGCTCATTGGAGCCAAAAAAGCGATGGGTGCCGTTCTCCTGACGGGCGGCAAAAAAGTGGTGCCGGGGCAGATTGATTTCTCCAAAGGATCCGCTCTCGGAGATCCAGATGATCCGCTCGCCCTTCATACGGGGGACGGCTGCAATGCGAGTAGCGGCGTCCAGCCATGCCACGCTGAAAAGGTATCCGACCCCCTTTCCGTTTCCGGTAAAGCGCAGGAGAAAGGGTTCATGCAGTCCGTCTTTCGAGTAAAATCCGGGCTGCGCCTTCGTCAGTTCCAGCATAACGTCCAGTGCTTCCAATAGCCGAGGGTCTATCCTGCGGTCTCCGTAAGAAACCACATCACCTCGCAGCCAGACATAATTGGTGCCTGTGCGCATCTGGCGAAGCATGATCTCCATGCGCCTTTCGTCAATTTTGATTCCCTGTGTACGGTAATGGGCCTGCACCAGAGCATAGAGCTGGCGGACACGCAGGTACTTAAACTCCTTGAGTATTTCGAGGATATACTTTTGCTGGTTGGATAGCAGCATTGTTTTCCCTCCCTTCAAACGGCCGCGCAGATGGTATTGAGATATGGGTCGATCATAAGATCGCTCTCACTTTCGGCAATGCAGTTGAACAGCACCGCCATGGTGTAGGCCGTGCTGTTTTTTACATTCCGCTCCTGATTGGCGCGGAGCTTACTCTCTGCCTCCCGCAGGATCATGCCGTCCAGCCGTCTGAGCTTTGCCCGCACGCGGCTTTGCGGAAGCGTGGCATTGCCAATACGGAAGCTGTCGGCATAAAAAAGCCGCTCAATGGCGTTTTCAAACACCAGAGCGGTTTCCGGTGCGAAGCATTCAAGCTCGCAGCCGTCCAAAATATCCAAAAGTTCTTCTTCTGCGTCCCCGTCGGTCCGTCCGTCCTGCACCGGGGCTCTGACAGACTGACGGACTTCCATATGACTTTGATCAATCTTTCTTTTTTCTTTCTTACTTGGCGTCAATTTCTGCGGTTCTGGAATCGCGGATTTTGCAGTTCTTGAAGCGCAATCTTCACGATTCTTGGACAGCAGATTCTGCGGTTCTTGGCATGCTGCTGAAGGTTTCCCATCAGCAAGACCCTCCAGATTCGAGGTTCTTGAACCGCGTACTTCCGATTCATCCTCTGTGATAAACGGCGCACAGGAATAGTCCGGATCTTCGATCGGTGTGACACGGGCAAGATAGATCTGATTGGCATCACCTCGCCCGCAGCGTTTTTCCCATACCAGCTTGAGCTCCACCAACTTCTTAAAAGCCGCCGTGACCCGCTGCTCACAGATGCGCAGCTCTTTGGCAAGCGCTTTGCGAGGAAAGATCACAAACACCTCCCCGCGCTCGTTGACCCATCCGTTCCTGCGCGAGAGCTGGAAGCGGTTTAAGAGAAAGGTGTAGGTCACCTTGGCATCCAGGCTCATCTCGCAGTAACGTGGATCAGAAAATAACCAGCGCGGCATCTGCATATGATAAATACTCTGCACGTCTGTCTGGCACATCAGTTGGAAAGTTGGACGCTCCTTCATTTTCGCTGCCCTCATAACGGGCACCTCCTCTTTCTTTTTTGATATAGGCAAACAACCTGCCTGTTTTCCAATCGCGTTACTGCACGCCGACAGCAAGTACAGCTTTCTTGGATTGGGGACGCGGACTGCTTTTCGTCATTTTGTGGATTTCAATGTCACTTTCAAACATTTCTTTAGAACTCTATTGACTAAAATCACGGTATCGTGATATAATGATGATGCTATGAAAGGAGGCTTGATTTGCGATGCCTGTTTTATCAAGGTTCTATGGAATTATTATCAGAATGTATTTCCTGCAAAGCGAGCACAATCCTCCGCATATCCATGCAATTTACAACGAGGATGTTGCTGCAATCGACTTTATGACCGGAGAAGTCATTGAAGGAGAACTACCGCCCAAGGCGCTTGCAATGGTGCGAGAGTGGTTGGGACTGCACAAAGATACTTTGCAGGAAATTTGGGAGACGCAGGAGTTTAAGAAAATTCCTCCGTTGGAGTAAGGAGGCAGCTTATGTTTCACAAGGTAAAAAGCGTATCTCCGCTTGCCGACTTCAAATTGAGTGTTCAGTTCAGCGAGGGCGTTACCAAGCTATATGATGTAAAGCCTTTGTTCGATAAGATTCCTGCTTTCAGCTATCTGAAAGATCATCCTGATGAATTTTCCGACGTTGCTGTCGATGTTGGCGGCTATGGCATTGTCTGGAGCGATGAACTGGATTTAAGCTGTGACGAGCTGTGGGAACACGGTGTGCAGGTAAATACTCCCTTTGACGGTCTCATGGCGTTCAGCGACGCCACTGAGCTGTGGGGACTTAACGAGAGCACTCTGCGAAAGGCAGTCACCTACGGAAAGCTTGTAAACGGCGTGGATGTCTGCAAGTTCGGCAAGCAATGGGTCGTTTCGATTGACGCCATGAAGCGAGAGTACGGGCAAACAGTACGCTGACAATGGAATATTTTCTTTAAAGAGAGACCGAGAAATCGGTCTCTTTTTATATGCCGCGGCCCGGCGGTATCCGAGTGGGATCGTCCAGTTCTTCCAGTTCCGGGTCATCGCCTTCCAGAATAGCTTCGCAGGTCATCTCCACAAGACCAATTTCCTCCGGAGTCATGTTGTCATTTCCGCAGGAGCTTCCGCTGGCTGCGGCTTCTTCGGTGGGAGAAGTCTGGGGCTGCATATCCGGCCGTTTCCCCGATGCAGGCGACGGCTGTGGTGCGGGCGGAGCGGACGATGTGTTCCTTGCAGCGGCCGATGTGCGATTTCCTGCCGTGCGACGCTTTGCACCCTCTTCTTCTCTCTTTTTCCATTCCGGCACATAGTCAAAGACGCTGCATTTTTTCAGCTTTTTGTATTCCGGCAGTTCCTCCAGCATGATCTTATAGAGCTGGGCGGGCTTATAGTGGTTGAACATCACAATACAGAGAAACTTATTGAGCCGCAGGAATTCATCGGGCTGGAGGAGGTCTCGCTGGGTGTTGCTTCGCGTCTGGGAATAGGGGCGGGTGGTACTGTAGATGGGAGAAAACAGCGGTGCCAAGGGAAACTGATTGTTGGTGACGGAGATCGTGACCTTACCGCACTTTTTAGCAAAGTATTCCGCGCTCGTCATATCGTTGCAGCCCATGTAGAGGGTCATGTCAAAGGAGCCGAGCTGATTTTCCCATTCCTTCCCCGGATACTTTTCCTGCCATTGGGAGAGGGACTGCACCGCCACCTGCACAGACATATTGAAGCCGCGGATGGAGTTGAAAACATCAGAGATGCCCTCCATGTAGCCGATGTTGAGATATTCTTCCAAGCAGAAGTTTGTCAGAACGGGAAGCCGTCCTCCGTGGAGACGGGCGTAATTGGATAGTTGCGGGAAGGTCAGGGAGAAAAAGAGGGAGCTTAAAAATCGATAGGCGCTATCTTGTGCGGAGATGATGACAAAGTACGCACAGGGCTTTTGCCCGGGAAGAAGCAGGTCTACATCGTGGTTGCGGGTGATCTTGTCCACCAGCGGATTCTGAAAGACCGCGAGACGGTTGCCAAGGCCGATGATGATATTGCCCCAGAGGTTTTCCCTTGCCTTCAGAAAGAGGCCGTGGGGCCCTTTGGCGGGATGCTCCGGCGGCAGCTCCGCAAGGATGCGGTTGATCTCGTTGACGCTTTTATAGGCGAGGATCTTATAGACGTCTCCGAGGCTGCGCTGCTCCAACGGAAGAAGATTGCCGCGGGCATCCTTCAGATTGCAGACATAGTGGATAAGTGCCATCAGGAGGTTCAATTCCGCACGGCTCCAGAAGTCATCCGCCTCCTTGGGGCCGGAGGTGTTTTGAATGATGGTGTTGGCCACGGTGGTTACAAGGTCAGGGTTTGCTTCCAGTCCCGCAAGGCAGTTCCAACCGTCAGAGTGCGCCATATCGAGGAAATTGACCGCCTTGACATAGAAGCCATGCTCCCGAAAATACGGCGCAAGGTTTTCAAAGAGTTCGCCTTTGGGGTCGGTCACGACAACGGATTCATGGTGTCCGCCGCTGCTTCGCTGCGCGCAGCCCATGAGGAAGGGAATGATAAAGCCTCTGGACTTATAGGAGCCGGGTGCGCCGATGCAGAGGATGTTATTGTTTTCCCCAGGCTTCATGCGGTGCGCCACGTAGGTGGCGTATTTTTCCGGATCATCCGGCCGCGCCTTAATGCGTCCAAGGAGCATTCCGGTAACTTCTTCGGCGCTGCCCAGCTCCAGATGCTCAGCAAGCTCCTTTTTTGTCGCAAATCCGGAGGTGCCGTGAGTGCCGTCCGGCAGGATATCAAAGCCGCGGGCGTCCCGGGTAAATTTGTAGCCTGAAAACCAGCTGTAGCCTTTTTTCGTAATGAGGCAGACCATAAGGGCAATGAAGGTGGAAACGCCAAGGCCAAAGGGCGTAAAAACAGCGAAGAGATTTTTGAAGGGGTTGAATACCCAAATGCTCTCGATCACTTCACCGGTGGTGTTGAATACGGATTCCTTTCCCAGCTTGAGGGAATTGAGGAACATTCCGTAGAGATACCAGCCGATGCCGCCCAGCACCGCATACAGCGGCACGCGGGCCTTATTTCGTTCATACCAGCAGCCCCATTTATTTGCGAGGCGATCCTCTATCTTTTCGATCAACTTGGATAAGCGGGGCATCCACCACGGCTCCTTTCTTCGTCAGATATTGTGTGCAAGGGGGAAGATAGAGCGACGGAGGATGGCCGAACAGCTCCGTCAGAACGCTCTCCGTCACCTTATAGATGACGGCGTAGCCGGTATCTTTATAGCGCCGCAGCAGCACCGCGTCACCCTGAGCATCCAAGGCGGCCAGTGAAATCGGCAGGCATCCCCTCTTTTTTGCGCTTGCGATGGCGGCATCAATCCGCCGCAGGTTCATATCCGCTCCAATGACGAAGGGGCGGTTCTGGTAGATGGCGTCCCACGCGGGAGCATCCTCCGGCGGAGGGCGGTAAGCAGAGCGCAGCATCAGCTTTGCAAGCTTCATGCGGTAGTCCGGAACAGCCATAATTTGAAGCTGACGCGCGCCTGTTTCATCACAGGAGAGCAGATGGACGGGATAGTGAAGTCCCCGATAGGCTTCGCTATATCGGATCAACTTGGCATCCCGCTTTTCATCACGCGCCTTGAGTTCCTCTATGATGTCAGCGTAGGAAGCTCCAGCGAAGAGAAAGGCACGCTGCGTGTCTTTGCCGAAATTGGTGTGATTATGAAACGCTGCCAGTTCGTCATTGACCGCCATGCGGCCGATTCCAGAATAGATATAATGTACCGCGTAGTAAGTGCTGCCCAGATGTGCAATCGCCCCGACGCGGGCGCTGCCCCATGGATTGTGTCCGCGGCTTCTTGTAATCGCAGTAATAAACAGCGTGGAAGGCTCCGCCAGACTGTTCGCTGTTATTGTGAATACATTGATCCCCGCATGGTAAGCAGTCATCATCAGAGCGGAAAGCCGCACACGCCGCTCAATCGCCGCATCATGGTACGAGAGCGTCAAATTTGGAACATCACCCTCTAAGGCTGCCTGCAAAAAGGCTCTACCGCTGTTTGTGAGAAGCAGCGTGTCACTTCGTTGATGGCGTTTGATCAAGCCCAGCGTTATCAAGTTTTCACGCTCTGTTTCTGTAGAGATACTGCTCAAATCATCGGGACGCACATTTTGACACCAGCAGAGAAGCCTCAGAACATCCATATCTCTTACGCTCATAAGCACACATGAACCACTCCCTTCCCAATTCCTGCGAACGCCGAAATCGCCCTTGCGCCGAAAACGGCGCAAGAACAATTTCGGCGTCCTTACGAGCCGCTATGTGGGCGCAGCCTGTTGCCCCCACATAGTAGACAGGTCAGTATGCGAAAACCGGCCAAAAACACTTCTCAAAAAAGCTGTTGTTTCAAGCCTTCCAAGCCCGCTGACACCCAACAGGCCAGCCGCGCTGCAAAGCAGCTCCAAGGCGCTTGAAATCAGGCAGCAATCTGTTGGGTGTTTTCGCAGCTTTTTCACCTGCTTTGCCCATCAGCACCATCCACCGAAACAGAAGTTTCCGGGGGCATAGTCACTGGAATGTGCGGAGAAAAAGTCATGAGCATCGGACAGGGGCAGGACGGTGATATGACAGCACTCCTGGCTTTGCACTGCCGTAGAAAGAAGGGCGACTGCCAGCGTATGCTGGTCATCATCCGGAATAAGTCTTCCTTTGATGGCGTTGCTGACCGCCTTCCACCCCTTGTTGTCCTGATCGAAAATATGCCGGCCTTCCATGGCGGTATGCTCATCAATGATCAGCATGGCCCGCTCAAAAAACGGCAATTCCTTTCCACACGCCTCATAGCTGTCCAGCAGCCGCCGAATGGTATCGCTGAGCCAGTTTGGGCTTTGATACCGGCAATGGGGCAGCAGCGTATTGATCGTGATATGGAGCCAGCCATAGCCAAAGGCCTCCACGCTGCCCGTTACATCCATGGATGGCAGAATTGGCTTTTTCGCAAAGCCCCCGCTTCCCGGTGCGTACCGCTCGCAGAGTTTTCGCAGTTCCAGAGTGGCTGCTTCAAATTGTTCCATCGTCTGCTCCAATGTCTTTTGCAGCTTGTTTGGATTCATCTGCCCGCCGTCTGTCAGGGCAACCAGAGAGCCGGTCTGTCGGAAGGCATTGCCGATCAGTTCCTGAATCCGCATCATATCCCGCTTTAGATCATTCATCGATTTGCCCCGTTCGCTTTACGCGCAGATCGGTGGGTGAAGTGGTAATGGCTTCATATTCCTTTGGTGTCGTGTGGAACGCAATGGGAACATGGTTGTAGCCGATGCAGAGAAGTCCCTCGCCGCGCCGAAAGCGGGTGATCTGCCGAACCTCATCTTCGGAAAGGTTCAGCTTATCCTGAATGAGCCGTGCCTCCTGCTCCTCCATCTGCATAACCAGTTTAATGCGGCTGGAATCGAGGATTCCTTTGCCGTAACTCCCGCCCTCCAGACTGAAAAGGTCCTGCATTCCCTGGGTGCTGGTAACTGCGATCCCGCCAAGGCCACGGATGGTCTTTACCATTTCCAGCACAAACCCGGCCGCCTGCGGGTTTGCCGTAGCACCCACAAGACTCCATAACTCGTCTGCCAGAAGCGCCGAGAGTTCGTCCTCACAGTTCATAATGAGGTCGTAGGCGATGCTGGTGGCCCAGAAGGTGCCGTCCGCGATCATATCATCCGGCATACCAGAGAGGTCGAGGACAATGTACTTATTGTTAAGTTCAATGTCGTTTCGGCCTGCCATTGCCGCAGCCGAGCCAGTGACATAGCGAGAGAGCACTACTGCCAGATGCCGCGTGTCCTGCTCTTGATAAAGAATCTCATACCAGTCCGAGAGAATGGGCATGGTGCGGAAATTTCCGTTCTCATCGACAATGGTGCTGTTGTCGAAGGTAATGCCGTAGCGCTTATAAACCTCCACCAGCGAGGAGTCAAGGCGGCTCTTATCCTCTTCGTTCAGATCCTTTTTCTTCAGAGAAAACCAGATGATCAGCTGCGCGATCTTGTCTGCCAGCACAGAGTCATCCCGCGCGGCGATATTTTTGAGCTTTGCGTAGGAGTCCAGCGATTTCCGCCGAATCGCCATCAGATTCGGACAGTCCTTTGAGGATGGCGACATCCGCAAATACAGCCCGCCCAGACGCTCACAGAGGGGGCGGAACTCATGCCCTTTCTTGGGAACGATGATGATGACCCGCTTGCCCTGTTCCCGCAGCCGCCCACCGAGACATTGCAGCGTCACCGTCTTGCCTGCACCGGTAGAGCCGCCGATCCACCAGTTGCCGCTGGTGTACTTATAATCATCATAGGGATTGAGAAATACCGGAGAGCGGTTGTAGAGGTTCAGTCCCAGAAAGATCCCATCGTGGTCACTCAGCTCATAGGAAACGAACGGAAAGGCTGCTGCCACGCCGGAGGTCAGCGCATTGCGGCGTGCCTTACGCTCAATATCCGGATCAAGCGCCAGAATGGGAAGAGCCGAGAGAAACGCCTGCTCGTTTTTATAGTCGCAGCGCCGTGCGATCATATCCACGGATACGCACAGCTTCTCCACCTCTGTGACGCGCTGTTCCAGCGTTTCGGGATCAGATGCCGTCACTTCAATCAAGGTATGCATATAATAGAAATTCTCGCCTTGCCGGTTCATTACATCCTTGAGATAAAGGCCGGAACTGATCGCACTATCCAGTTCCTCGTAGTCCTGCCGCGTATCGCCCACATCCCGCATCCGGGAGCGGTTGACCATAGTGGTCTGGGCGATTTTGGAGAGGATCTTTTCCTTGGGCTGACGCTTGACGAGAAAACTCAGGTTAATCCCTTCGCCAGCCTCCACCAAAGGCGCAAGCCAGCAGGTGCCGACGGTAGTGGTATAGCCATAGCCCGTGATATAGAGATAAGCATGATACACGTCGTCTACGATGATGTAGTCACGGCTTTTTGTATCCACCGTGGTGGGAGAGAGAATGTCAAGAATGGTGGTGGAGCCTGCTTCAAGCTCACTGAGATCCGGCTTTTCCTCGCCAAAGAGCATCCGCTTCAAAAAAGGCTGTTTTTTGATCTGACTCTCCCCAGGCTGTTTTTTCTTACCAGTCTTCTCCGGAGCGGACTTTGCCGCCGGCGCCTTTTTCGTTTTCGTTTTAACCACTGAATCACATCCTTTGCATACGTTTTGGGCAGCAAAAAAGCACCTCCGCAGAGATGCTTTTGCTGTTGTTTTTTAAGTTGTTGAGTCCGGTTCTTCCATGCCGAAGATATGGTAGATGTAATTTTTCCGGGCGTCTGCGAGATGGTAGATATAGACAGTATCACCTTCAATTTTATAGACACAAGCATATTGGTCAATGAACAACGCCCGAAAACCATGCTTTCCCATCAGCGTGTCATATTTCAAAACACCTATTTCTGGAAAACGCTCGAGTTGATTTACGCTCGTCAGTATCTTACTCGCAAACTTCCGCGCATACGGCAGACCAACTTCTGTTTTATAATACTGAAGCAATTGACGGTACTCATTGCGCGCTTCGCTCAGCCATTCAACTCTCACGAAGCAGCTCCTCCGTTTCCGCCTGCATATCCGCAGCAGAATAAGTCCTTGCGCCGGCAAATCTGTTCTGCTCTCTCCGAAGCATCTCAGCAAACAGTTCCAGCTCTGCCTGACGCTTCTCCCAAAGCTCGATCGGTAAAAAGACCATTTCGCCATCTCCGTTGCGCGTGAGGAAAATCGGCTCTTGCTTTTCGATGGACAGCTTCACCATGCCGTCATAATCATTCCGCAGTGCAGTAGCAGATCGAATCATCATGTGGAACGCCTCCTTGTATTTATTACTTCTTAATTATATAAGAATTATTACCTCTCGTCAAGAAAAATGCGCTCCGCCGTGTTATTCCCCATAGATCCCATGAACGGCCGTTGTCATATCGAAAACGCCCTCCGGCAGACGCACACGCTGGCTGGTTTTCTTGTTCAAAATCTCATAGAGCAGCTTGAGCACAAAATTATCGGAATACTGAGGCTCTAATACCTCCAGTTCACATAGATCCAGATACCGCCTTGCGGTGTCGGCCTCTTCGTTGAGCCGCTGGATGATGGCCTGCACCGTGTTGCGCTTGGCCCGCATGGAGGGTTCATACTGAAACACAAGGAAAAAGCGATGCCGCATGGCGCCGCCGGCGATGCCATGACCGATCTCCCGAATGTTATCCTCGATCATCTCCCGGCACGCTTCGTTTTCCTCCTGTTCTGCATAGCGCTGCATCTGCTCTACATACGCCTGCGTGTCCGCGGGCAGCGTGCGGGCGATCATCTGCAGTTCATCCGGTGCGATCTGCAAATACGATGCAAAGGACGAGATAATATTCTGCCGGTCAATGGCAGACTTCAGATAGATGTTGACAGGCAGCACTTCCATGATCTTCACAAAGCGGTTATCTTTGGTGATGACTACGCCGCCGATGATATTTTTGATTGGGAGCCACGCCTGCACGCTGTCACGGTATACTCCGCCGCTGCCGTCGGTATGAACGCTTCCTCCAAAAATCAGTTCCTTGAGATTCATTTCCTGACCTCCCCTCGAAATAAGATAATCCGGCGGGATCTCCGCCATTTCCACCAGCTTCCCAGCCACCGTGTCATACTGTCATCACTGATGCCGATCAGCCCAAAGCCGCCCAGCGGCACAATGATCGTCAGCGTCACTATGATTTTCGGAGTCAGATCCAGCGGAAGAAAAGCAATGCAAAGATACAGTGCCGGGAGCGTCAGGAGGACAGCCTCCACCAGATTCCGCAGCTCAAAGAGTCCCATAACGCGGCCTGCATCTGTAAAATTGGTAGGAATGTGATAGACCTCATAGTTCATTCGGATCC
Source organism: Dysosmobacter acutus (assembly GCF_018919205.1). NCBI lineage: Bacteria > Bacillati > Bacillota > Clostridia > Eubacteriales > Oscillospiraceae > Dysosmobacter > Dysosmobacter acutus. Next base: position 1,110,343 of record NZ_JAHLQN010000001.1, on the reverse strand, counting down.
ACCTCCACGGCATCTAACAGATGTCCTTTGTGCTCATAGCAAATCTGTGCCAGCTTCATCAGCTCCTCTGCACGGGAGAGAATGATATCCAGCATGGCACGGTCCAGCGTTTCCGCATTTCTGGGCGTACAGTTTGCCCTGCCCAGTTCCAGCAGGCTCAAATACTGGTTGCTGAAGCTGCTGTGCTCTTCCAATTCCATCAGCGTAATGCCGCATTTCAGCCGTATATAGCGTAAATAGGTTGTCTCTGCCAATTACTCCACCTCCAGATAGTCGATATAGGGCAGCTTACACCACCCCTGCCAGCCGCGTCCGCTGACTTCGGTTTTCACAACACCTTTTCGCGTTCCCATGGCTTCTATTGCGTAACCGCCGCCAATATAAACGCCGGCGTGTCCGCTTTTCCATAACATCAGTCCGGGGATTTCCGGCATGGAGGATACCGTGCCGTAGTCTGTTCCTTGAATGCCGGCATTCTTTGCCGCCTGATACATCTGATCCGCACCGTAATCCGGCATTCCGTTTGCGGCATAACCGATGCGCATGGTGGAAGCATCCAGCCACGCATAGCCTTTGATCAGGCCGATGCAGTCTGCCGTGCGCCGTCCCAGCCAGTTTGCTTCAATAAAATCAGCGTAATTGCCGACTCCGTCCGGGTACTGCTGCTTTTTATAGGCAAAGAGGGACTCTGTGAGAATATTGCCGTAGGTTCCCCACACATAGCCCCAGTTGTTCTCCCACGCCTGCACCGCATAGGCGGCAAGGTCGAGATTATTTTTCGTAGACGGGCTGACAAAACGGGAAATGTCAATGTCATTATCATAGCTTGTACCATGCTGAATATCGCCGGAATAGGAGCCATCCCCGCTGTAATCCGGTTGGTAGGCGCTGAAGTACCCGCCGTACTTCTCAAGCGCGCCGCTATCCTTCAGCGTTTCAAAGAGGGCGCCTGCCCACTGTCTGGCATCCTCATTGAAGCCCATCTGCTCCATCAACTCTTCCGGATCGATCCGCTTGATCTCTACCTCCAGCGTTGCGGAGGTGCTGCCACCCAGAAGAGAAAGCGATGGCTGATAGGACAGGGTGGATTGGCAGAAATTCTGAATCAGCTCCGCGCTCATGGCGTCCAGATCCTGCTCATAGGCGGCGGAATTGATTGCAATGATCCAGAGCAGGTCATCCTCTTTCATCGTGTTTTTGACTTCAATATGGTCAATTGCCGTTCCATCCGCCTCATATTCCGCCGCAATACCGGTTATGATGGAGTCAATCTGCGTTCGCTCGAAATCATCCAGACTCATATACGCCCCGCCGATACGCATGGCTTGTTCCGTCATATGGATCACCGAAGCGGTATCAGAGGAATCGTAGCCGAAAAAAATATTGGGCAGCGCTGTAAATACTACCATCGGGATCACGATTAGGATGAGCAGAACGGCAAGGAAAAACTTTACCAGGGCCGGAACGGTTTCTTTTACCGCAGCGGCAGCGGCACCGTGAACACCAGACACCGCAGCAGCCTGCGCAATCCGGTAGGCTGCTTTTGCGGCACGGCCAAGATCAGCCGCCGTTTGAAGGGAAGATCGGGAATTGTCTTTCTCATCCATGCTTCTTACCCCGCTGTTTTCTTGACGGTTTTACATCGCCGTCTGCCTTTACGCTGCCTTTGAGTGCCGCAGTTGTGGATACCGCTTTCTTTCCGGGCTGCGCGCTGCTTTTCGCAGAAGGTGCGGACGGTCTGACTGTCTGCCGCGACTGTGATGCCGATGGGACGCCTGCCGCCGTTCCTGCCGGGTCGGGGTGTCGGTTAGGCGCTGTCCCTTTGAGTGTCGGCGCGGCGGCTGCGGAAGCACTGCGCGATTCCTGCCGGATCGGACTATGCTGCCGTGCATCCGGAGAAACTGCCGTGCGGCTTGGAATACCATTCCTGCCGGGTCGCGGTTCTCCAGACGGCCGCTGCGCAGAAACGGCGCTTTGCATTCCTGCGGTGCCGGGGTGCGGGCTTTCCGCCCGAGGCGGCGATGCCTGACCGGTTGGCTGCTTGGGTGGCCGCTGCGTATAGCGCGCATTGGGTGTATGTTGCTGCACGGTCTGTATTCCGCCGCGAACAGAGGCGGTGGTAAGCATCGCGCCACCAATCCCCGCCGCAGGTCTTGGAGAGTTGTCCTGCAAAGTGTTCACGGTGGTTTGTCCCACCGTGATCCCTGTGTGCTCTGCGGCCTGCGTCACCTGACCAGTTGCTCCACCCTGTACTTTTTGTGCGTTTATCTGACTCATACGGGAAGCGGATGGTGCTGCCGACGTTCCTGCACGGCCGGGCTGCGTTGTCTCTGGCGAATGTACTCTCATGCGCTGCGAGGCTGGGGAGCGCACGCCGCTTTGAAGAGTCTCTGCCGCTCCCGCCACACTGGGGCGTGCCGAAGCGCCAGCTTTTCCTGCCGTACCGGGTCTGCCGGATGCATTCTGCGCACCGACAGGCGGTATCTTTGTTGCAGCCTTGATATGTGTCAGAGAGCGGCGTGTGCCGAGAGGAACAGAACTTTTCCGTTCCTGCGAGGGCCTTGGCGCTGTCGAATTTTTAGGCATACTGTCCTGCGCAGCAAATGGGGCGGACTTTTCCTGCGAGGGTGATTGCGGCGCGCCTGTATGTACTGAGGCGCTTTGCGCATCAGACGATTTCTGTGATGTGCTTTGATTTGTGCTGCTTTGCTGCGCTGCGCTTTGCCGGACATACTCCGCCGTGTTGCCATGACCTCCGCCGGGCCCGCCCATGCGGGGGCCGCCGGACGGCGCGTTGGGCGCAGCGCCTTTGCCGCCGTTTCCTGCGGACTTGCCCACTGCCTTTGTAATTTGAGAAGCCGCACTGCGAACCACCATATAAGTCAGCGTGCCGGGGAGTCCTCTTCCCAGAGAGTCACCGGTGATAGCGGGATTTAAGCCGATGCGCGTTACAATGGCGTCTGCTTTCCGTGCGACCTTGACAATCGTAAGGATCAGCACGATCCACGGGAGAACATCTAAACCGCTGGGAACTGTGGCAAGAACAGACAGCAGCATTTTGAAGAAAATCACATTTGTCACCATCAAAAGGCACATACTGCCGAACATCCGGCACCAGCCTGTGAAAATCTCCGAGGTGCTTTTGCTGCCGCCCATAGCAAAGGCCAGCGGCGCTGTGATCGTAAGCATGGCGAGGATGACATACCGCTCCGCAATCTCCAAAAGAAGCTTAAACACCTTGAACATCACGATAATGCCGAAAATAATGACCAGCAGCCATGCTGCACCTATGGCTCCGAATACGCTCTCATCTACAAATGTGACATTAACTGCGTCAGGAATCTGGAGCAGCTCAATGATCTTTGACGTCATACTCAGCCCGATCTCGCAGATCTGCGGACTTGCCAGCAGTAAAAACGCAAAAACGAAGGTGCGGGCAAAGAGCAGCTTTGGATCTTCTCCTTCAAAGCCAAGCCCCACCGCCATACTTTTGAGCGCCTGAAAAACCAGATTGCCGATCAGGAGCGCCCAACCAACTGCCAGAAGGATCTGCATGATCTCGTCCACAACGGGAGCGTGGCTTTTCAGATATGCAAAATCCATACTCATAATATCCAGCAGCGCCGTAGAGAAATATTGCCAGCATTCCAGAGCGAGCCCATAGGCCCATTCGAGAAAGCCTTGAAAAATAAGCTCAAGCAACGGGGACACCTCCTTTGCGCCGGAGCTTTGCCCTCATTACGGCGTCAGAGTGGCAAGGCCGCTGAAGAGCGGTGCAACATAGGCGATAAAAGCGCCGATGCCGTTAATAATGGCCCATGCGACCCAAATGCGCTTGAGCCAATCCCACGCCTGATCGGTCTTATGCTGATTATTTGAAATTTTTGCTCCGATCACGGCAACGGCGGACATTAAACCTGCCAGCACCGTACTGATGCCGACAATTTTTGTGTAAACATCTACGATAATGCGGTTGGCAACAGTCCACATATCGTCTACGGCAAAGGCTGATGCGGTCATCGCGGCCATAACCCACATCAGGGTCATAATAAGTGTGTAGAATTTGTAGCATTTTCTGATCATAGAGAGGCTCCTTTTCATATGAGAATACCGGAAGCAGGCTGCCTGACATTGCGAACATCCGAGAATCATGCTTATTTGTTCGAGGTCATCAAACAAAGAGAATGAAAATGGACATCTGCCCAAATCGGCAGATGTCCATTTTATGCTTGCAAAATATGCTTGTACCTGTCAAGAAAAGTGATTCTCACAGCAATTCTTTTGTTTTTCGTGCGAGATACAGCGGGAGATTGGTAAAATCACCATCCTTGCGGTAGCCGCGCTTGGAGAAGCGGAAAGCGTGTTCCGGCTTGTGGTCTGCGACATACTTCTTGAACGATGGGGCAGACTTATCTTCGCCGCCCTTGGCTTCAATGGGGATGATCTCCATGCCGTTTTGCAGCACAAAGTCGATCTCGCTGTTCTTATCGGAGTAGTAACGAGGCTCGACCTCGAATTGCCCACGAAGCTGTTGCAGGACATAGTTTTCGGTGAGTGGTCCTTTGAACTGATAGTCGGTTTTCAGCAGGACCGCCGCATTGTCAATGCCCGCCATGTGCTTGAGCAGTCCCGTATCAAAGACAAAGAGTTTGAACTGATCGAGCTTGTCAAAGGCAGACAGCGGGTGCTCCATCTTCGAGACATTGTAGACACGGTTCAGCATACCGGCTGAAACGAGCCATTCAATCGCTTCTTCAAAGTCTCTGGCTCTGCCGCCCTCGCGAACAGCGCCGTACATGAACTTCTCGTTGGGCTTGGCAAGCTGAGCAACGATACTGCGGAACACCATGAGGATCCGTCCGCTGTTGACCTTGCCGTTGTGCTTGGAGAAGTCGTTTTCATAGACCTCGATCAGTTCTCGCTGAATCTGCGACACCTTGGCAGGGTCTTTGTACTTGATCCAAGAGGACACGCATTCCGGCATACCGCCGATGATGAGATAGTAATTGTATGCCTCCAACAGGCGATTGTGGAAGATCTCCTCGATCGGCTGTTCCTTTTCGATGCTCTCATAGTAGGCGTATAGGCCGGGATCCGTTGCCTCCAGAAACTCATCAAAGGTCAGCGGATAGATGTCCAGAAGATTCACCATGCCGACAGGGTAAGACTTCGGCTTGGCAAGCAGTGTGCCGAGCAGACTGCCTGCGGCAATCACATGGTATTCATTCGCTTTTTCCTTGAAGTATTTAAGCGTATTCAGCGCTTCGGGACACTCCTGTATCTCGTCAAAGATAATCAGGGTTTTCTCCGGCTCGATTTTCTCGCCGCAGATCATGGAGAGCAGCTCAATGATACGGTGCGGATTCTTGTTCGTCTCAAAGATGGACTTCAGCTCATCTTCCTCGTCAAAGTTGAAGTAGACGAAGTGATCGTAGTAGTTCTGCCCGAACGCTTTCATCAGCCAGGTCTTGCCGACCTGCCGTGCGCCCTTGAGCACCATGGGCTTGCGCTCGGCGCTGTCTTTCCAACGGATTAGCTCCGAAATTGCGTTGCGCTTCAAGTGCATCACCATCCTTTTCAAGTGGTGATTATAGTATAACACATTTTTCTTGAATTTTCAACGCAGATTTCACACATTTTTCCCGAATTATTATCGAGTAAAAATCACATTTTTCTACAGCAATCTTACTTGTTTGTAGCAGTCAAGAAAAGAGTCCTTGCAATCAAGATACTGATTCGCTATAATCAAATCATTATGAGGTGATGGCTTTGATATTTACGAGTGAAGAACTTGCAATGATTGAAGGAGTTCTCGGCTCCTTTTTTTCTGGTAATCATACATCAGAAGACCTGAGAAAAGCCTATTCCCGTGTATGGCAGCATCTTGCAGCGGATACATTAGATTCTGAGGATCTTCGGCGCATTTCCTCTGCGGTCGATTTTGCAATGAAAAATCAGTTTTGTGAATCCTGCAGCAGAGAAAGCCAGCGTGTTCTGACAACGGTACTCATCAAGTCGATTTCCGCACAATGATTGAAGCATAATTTGTATATAGCAGGCGGCAACCAGCGTAAAGCTGGTTGCCGCCTTTCAGTAGTTAATATCCCGTCTTGGGCAGTTTCGGGGTAGTGCCGATCTTGCGGACAATGGTGATCCAGTTGGCTGTTGCGGTCTGCCAGGTACCCTGATACTTGCCGCCGGCATCGGCGCGGTTGACCATCTGGTAGCCATTGACCGCCATGCCCTTGACCATCACGCTCAGAGTGGGATTCGCCACGGACTGGAAGCCCACCGGCACGGTTCCGAAGTCAAAATAGATGTCGGTTACCACCTCACCTGCCTGCATGGGGATGGCGTTTAGGGCAAAGCTGTAGTTGTTGCTGCTCAGCAAATTGGACGCCAACACCTGATAGCTCGCGCTGTAGTTAGTCTTATAAAGAATACGGTAGGTAAGCCGCGCACTGTAGGTGCCGGTACTCAGCACGGTCGCGTTGGCAATATCCGTAGGAATGCGGTCATGCCAGAAGAATGACTCCAGCGGCACATTGCTGGTGTTGGCAACGGTGAAGTCATAGCGCATCTGACTGCCAGCCATCACAGCACTATTGCCGCGCTTGGTGATCGTAACGCCCAGAGAGGAAGGTTTATCGTAGGCAGACAGCTTGATGATCTGGCCGGGATATTCCAGCGTAACATCAAACACTTCCGAGGACACCTGCCAATACGCAGGCGCTGTGACCTCGCGAATCTGATACCGCGTTAAAGGCAGCGGCTTACTGGCCGCAACACCCCTCGCATCGGTGGTGATGTAGTCCAACACCTTGCCGCTGCGGGCGTTGACAATCTCATAGACTGCTCCCTTTAACGGCGTGCCGGGTGCTGTGCCGGTGACTTCGTTATATTCAGCGGCGTACTTGTAAATCTGGATCTGACCGGTAACAGGCTCGTTCTCCCACTCGATCTCAATGGTTTTGCCTGCCGTTACATAGACGGTCTTGAGCTGCTTGTCCACATGGTAGCCCTCGTTTTCCAGCTCACGGATATAGTAGCGGCCGGACTTTTCAAGGTCGGCGATGTAAACATAGCCGTCCTGATCGGATTCATACTGTCCCATGGGATTCTTATTGCCGTCATAGAGCAGGAAGGTTACGCCATAGATGCCCTCGCCAGTGGTACTGTCGATTTTGTGGATGAGGATGCCGGACAGCGCCTTGTTCTTGACGGTCAGCGTGGTGGTTTTGCCGCCCTTGACCTCAAAGTAATGGGGCGTATTATCCAGTCGGAAGCCATCCGCTGCCTCGACCTCAACGGCGTAGTAAGCGCCATCCGGCAAAGAGCAGAACACGCTGCCGTTTTTCCCTGTGGTCACGGTGTCCACCAGCGCATCGTCCACCTTGCGAATCTCAAAGGTAGTGTTGGGAATGCGCTGAGAGGTCTTATCCGCATTGACCTTGATAATCTCCACGCCGCCCACGGGATCGTTGTAAAAGTGAAGCGTCTGGGTATCATTGGGATTGATGGTAACGGTTTGCGTGCGGCTGTTTTCGTCGATAGTATAGCCGGGGATCGTCTCAACCTCCGTCACCACAACGGTGCCGGAAATGCCGGAGAGGGTGATCTTGCCCTCCTTATCCGTCCAGTACAGGCCGTTGGAGGACAGCGTGCCGCCCTCGGCATCTACATACGAGCCATCCGCATAGACGATCTTGAACTGAACGCCCTCCAGCGGTTCCTTTGTGATGGAATCCTGCTTGACGATGATAAGGTTGCCCTTGGGCTGATTTCTGAACTCTACCGTGGTGACTTCGTTGGATTTGACCTTAACCGTCTGCGGCGTATCGTCCAACAGGTACCCCTCTTTGGCGCGGGTTTCCTTGATGATGAGCGTCGTACCGGGGGCAATGTCGGTAATAGAGAAAGTACCTGCGCTGTCCGTCACGAATTTGCCGTTGGCATTACCGATGAAGTTTCCATCGGAGTCGGTCACGAGGAACTCAACATCGGAGATCGGTTCGTTCGTTGCAGCATCGACCTTTCGAACTAACACACCGCCCTTGGGTTGATTGCGGAACTCCAGCGTCATGACAGAGTTTCGCTTGATCTTGATGCTCTGCGGGGTATCATCCAGAATGTAGCCGTCTTTTGCCCGCACCTCACGGGCGATGACTGTCATGCCGGGGGTCAGGCCATCAATACGGATAGTACCTGCGCTGTCGGTCACATACTTACCATTGGCAGTACCGATGACACTTCCGTCCGAGTCGGTCACAAGGAACTCGACATCGGAGATGGGCGCGCCGGTCACGGCGTCCTTTTTGACAATGAGCAAAGAACCCATCTTATCGTTGCCGAAGGTCACGGTAATGACGTCCTGATCCTTACCGGAGAGATAGACCGTTTCCGCGGCGTCGGTGATCACATACCCGTCCGGCGCGGAGATCTCCTCGCAGACATAAGTGCCTGCCTTGAGGCCGGTTGCAACGATGGTGCCATTGCTGGATGTTTTGTACTCGCCAACCACAGTGCCGCCTGTACCGGAGGTGCCGCCGAGGTAGCGGATTCTAAACCATGCACCTTCCAGCGGCTGACCGCTCTCACTGTCCACCTTGCGGATGATGATGGCGGAAAGGGGTGTGTTTTCGAAAATCAACACCTTGCTCTCACCACCGGCGATGAAGCATTCCTGCGTGGCAGGCTCCTTGATGGCGTACCCGGACGCCGGCTCCAATTCCGTTACTTTGTACCAGCCATCCTTGATCTCAGGAAGAATGATTTTTCCGCTTGCGTCAGAAAAGTAAGTGCCGAGGTCGTTGAGCTCACCGGTGTCGGTATGGTTGCTGCCATACCAGATCTGGAACTTGGCGCCCTTGACGGGATCACCGGTGACGCTATCCAACTTGCGGATCTCCAAGCTGGGCTTGAGGGCATTGAAGAAGGTGACGGTAGATGTCTCACCAGCCTTCAGCGCTACTTCCTGCGGAATGGGGCAGAGAATGACATGGTTGGGGACATTGATCTCCGTCACTTTGAATGTGCCGACCGGGACAGAGTCGAGGAAGATGCGGCCATGGTTATCGGTGGTGGCGCTGGTGGAAAAGCTGCCGTCGATCTGCTCGATGCGGTAGGTCACGCCCTCGATAGGCTCTCCGTTGGCGATGTTCTTCTTGACAATTTCAAGACCGGGCTTTTCATAGTCAACGAAAGTGACCTCGGAGGTTTTGCCGGGGCGCAGCGCCACGGTCTGCTCGGTATTGGTTACGATGTACGGCTCGGGAACGGATTCCTCACGCGCAACATAGACACCGGCAGGAATGGCCGAGAGCGTTGCGGAACCGTCCGTCCCAGTCGTAACGGAGGTGGAATAGCTGCCGGTAACGGACTTAATGGAAAACACCGTGCCGGCAATCGGTTTGCCGCTCATGGCGTCCCGCTTGATGATTTTCATATTGGGCAGTTCATAATTCTCGGCGGTGACCGTGTACTGCTTATCGCCGTCCGTGGTGTCCACATAGACGCTGATGGGGGTAGGATCGGTGCAGTACCCGGCCGGAGCCTCCGTTTCTACGAAGCTCCACAGGCCCTTGGTGACGTCGTTGATCTCGATGATGCCGCCGTTTGCCGTTACATCGCTGCCCACGATCTGACCGTCCCGGTAAATCAGAAAGCGGGCACCATCTAAACCACGGGTGGTTCCTGCGGCAACCTTCTTCAGCGTAATATCGCCTGTACCCGCAGGGGGAATATCCGGTTCTCCCGGCTGCGCTTCAAGAGAGAGTTTTCTCGGCGCGTAATAGTTGAAAAAACTCTGGCGGCCCTTTACGCTGGACTTTGCCCACACTGCCCATTTTGCGGTGTCATCTTCAACAACCGTAGCAATGACGCCCTGTGCGGCGTACTCCTCGATCTGCTTCTGGAAGGCTGCGTCCTCCTTTGCTTTTTCGGCCAACATCCAATCGATGTAGCCCAAGTAAGTCTCATAGGTATCCGCATTAGCAAAGCCTCCGCCGTCGATATCGCCGTCGCCCTCACCCTTGAAGGTCTGGTGATCCCACACATAGGTCTGTGCTGCAAAAAAAAGGCTGCCGGGAATATCTCCCTTGTAATCGACGATATAGGTCATCATCCACTTGAAGTTTTCAAGCTGCTGGGCATCCAGTTCACCCATGCCGCTCTGCGCCAGCGCTGTTTTCAGGACAGCGTCCGCGTCCGCGCCGGTGGCGGATGTATAGGTGTAAGAGTTGAGGAACGACGGAGTACCCCAGCGGTAGCCATAGCCGCGATCCAGGCAGTAGAGCATTTTCCCCGCTGCCATGGGCGGCTTATAGCTGTACGGCGTTCCGTCATGGAGCAGGCGGGTCGTCCAGTAATTTGTGTTGCTGGTGGGCTTGATGCCGGTACCGGTGCTGGACGCCGCCAATGCCGAGGTAGGCAGCAGACTCAGAACGGTCACCAGTACAAGCAGCAGTGATAAAAGTCTTGTTCGCATCTTTTTCAAGGTCTTTTCCTCCTTTTTCGCAAAAGATAAGCAGACCAAGTTTCCTCGGTCTGCTTGGTTGTGTTATGAAATTGTTCATCGTAATTGGTCTTCCGTTAATGTCAACTGATTATGCGAAGTCACCCTTTTGCTGCGGGCGCATCCACCCATGTGACATTGTAGCCGTCCAATAAGAAAAGCTGAACGCAATACCAGTAGGGCTCGCCCATGACAGTGCCTTGTGAAACACCAACGCCGATCGCATGGTATCTCGTATTGAGCATATTTTTCAGATGTGCCGCGCTATTCTTCCACGCTTCAACTGCAAAGGACGGGAGCGAAGAATCTCGAATCTGCCATTCTCCGATCAAGTGAATATTTTCACCGATGTATTTGCAGTCCGTGACTGTCGTATACTTTCTCCCGTCCGGCCTTGTGTGAGAGTAGACACCGCTGGCCGCCATCTCCTCTGCCCGCACCTGCGCTGCCTGCATGAGCTTTTCATTGACGGTCAGGGCAGCTACGCTTTTTTCGCAGCGCAGAGCGTTGGTTCGGTCAATGATGTCCTGCTTGGCCGCAGCAGCATCGAAGGGCTCTGCTGTTTCCTGCACGGCGGCTGCGTCCGATGTTCCATTGGCAGAGAGATTTGGCTGTGCAGTTTCGGACAATTTCACGTCATAACCAAGCCTTGCCAACGTGTGGCAGATCAGCACCGCCATCTTTCCGCGGGTAATCTCGGCGTCCGCAACAGTTTCTTCCGCAGCAAGTCCCAACTGAACGGCAGTCTGGCAGGCAGACTGATAATCCCATACAGCATCAACATCATTCAAGCACCGCAGCATCACCGTGCAGGCCGCCGCAGAAGTAACAGGGTCATTGGAGCCGTAGCGTCCATTGCCATACCCTGCAACCAGATTATTTGCGACGCAGTAGCCCACATAGCTTTTTGCCCATTCCGGAACATCCGTAAAGCTGCAAAGGCTGCGGTAAAAGGCGCTGTCCGTTTCAAATTGCTCGGGATCTGTGACAATTCGGGTGAGCAGCGCCGCCATCTGCGCCCGTGTCAGCCCCTGCTCCAGCATCATGTCGCCAGACTCGTTGCCCAGCATAATGCCGGCTTCACTCAGATAGGCGGCAGCAGACTGCTGCGGACTTTTTTCGGCGGCAAAAGAAGTTACTGTTAAGGATAGTGCAGCAATTACAGCGAGGGAAATAACTCGGATCCGCTTCAAATGATCACGCCCCTTTCCGGTAAAAGACGGTGGTTACACTTGCGGTCATGCGTCGGGTAGCTTCGTCAAAGGTGCATTGATCAAACTCGCAAATGCCCATCCGTTCTGCCTGTTCCGCGACTTCCGCGGGAAGGTCAACAGTGATGTCCATTTTGACCCGTATTTCGTCATCTTTCCTATTTGGTCTGAAATTCTGTACCAAACTGATACTTCCTTTTGATTAAGATTCTCCGGAGTAATTTGAGGATAATACAGAAGGTTCAGGCTGTCAAAGGTTTATTTTAAATCCTTACGCCGATAAAACGGAGACACAACATTTTTTGCACAATTCCATCCGTTTTCCATCATTTTATTGAGTTATTTGCACTGCTTGAACGCAAATTCTTTTTTCAGGCTGATTGGCGAGGCAGGTGGTAAGCGTGATACGGTTGTCTGCTGTCGCCTGCAGATAGCTCCAGTCGGAATTGGAGATAGTCTTTACCAAAACGACCTCATATGTGCGGGTGCCGTAGATCGTGGTATAGGTGATGGTGTCACCGATTTCCAGATCCTTGATGCTGCCGATGGTGTACTTGGCGCCCCGGTTATGGCCGCACACGCCGATATTGCCGTCCCACGCTGAGGTGGAGCTGTAATGCCCCAGTCCCTTTTTCATGCTTTCTTTTGTTTCTCCTTCCCAGACCTTCATGTTGATGTCCAGGGATGGAATTTTCAGGGTGCCGATGCTGCCGTCCTTTCGCTCCATATCTTTGGCACTTGTATAAGCAGGCTCCTGATAGGACGAAATGACGGGTGTGACCGCTGGGATACCTACGCCACTATCCACACCGTAGATACCGGAAGCCGAACCGCCTACAGTCTGCTGTAGGCCGGGGAGTCGGAGCTTTTCCATGACGCCGGTTTGTGTGGTGCTGAGAACGCCGTAGGGAAGTTCGGGAATCTGATAATCCACAAGATTTTTGCTGCCGTAATGATACGCGGTACCGTAGGTGTCCTCATAAGAGGTCGAAGGGTAATAGTCGGTGTCCGCGGCTGTGTCAAAGGTATAGTCCGCGGCAAAAGCGCAAATAGAAAGGGATGCTGTTGCTGTCGCCGTCAATGCCATGCAGACCAGTTTCTGAAAGAGTTTCATGTTTTTACACCTCCTGATCTTCTTCGTTTTCCTCTGTTTCATCCGCTTCACATTCTGCTTTCACTACGGCCTTTCGGCGGCATACAAGCAGCGTGCCGCCAACAGCGGCGCAAATCAGAACGATTCCACCTAAGATCCAAGGAAAGTGATCCGCAAAAAACGCTCCGACCTGAGCGGCAGACGCGCCCTTGTGGTTCGCTTCTGTCCCGATATAGGTCAGAACATAAGTAACACTTTCAACACCCTCGTGGGTCACATCGCCGATATACTCCGCTGTTGTAACATAGCCTGTAGCCGCCTGATAGGACGCTTTCGCAGAGTAGGTAGCAACAGCCTGATATTGAGAGGGCATCAGCGCCTCACCCACAAGATCGGTGCCGGTGACCTGCCACTCCACATTGGCAAGGCTCAGGGTTCTGCCGTTCTTGATGGTTGTCGCGGGGACATAGGACATATCGTTGCGGTCAAGCTGTCCGATGGTTTTGGTTTCCGTCACCGTGTAGTTTTTCGTAGCATAGCCGGCGGCTACGGTATTGAGACTGGTGTGATCCAATGCGAGGGTACCCTGAAATCTGCCGTCATCATACTCGATGGTGGGCTTAAGCTGCTCCAGAATCAGAGCAAGGTCATCTTTCGTTGTTTCAACGGTGATAACCTCGGTATGAATCCGCTTTTCTTCCACGGGATTCTCACTTTTTACAATGTCCGCAAAGGTGTAGAGATACCCTTCCAGCTCAAAGGGCTCCTCAATTAGTGCCGCAGGGTCCTGCTCAGGGGATACTGTAAAGGTTTTGATCGCTTGCTGACTGCCGTTGAGGTTTTGAACCACTGTGTCCGTAGGCACCTCCAACGCAAAGGCATTGGAGGTAAGAACCAGCATCAGCAGCACGCAGGATATTACTCTTTTCATGTTTGGGAGAGCCTCCTTCTCAAATAATTTTTGTGATGCGCATTCCTGCCATACGGTCAGGCGGTATGCCGGATACCTGCTTCATGACGCTTTCTCCTCCTTGATCTTGTATTCTACCGCGCGCTCCGGATGTTCCCGCAGCGCGTCAAGTATTCTGATAGACTGCTCCAGCGCCTGCATTGTATCCCGCTTCTGACGCTTCACAAAGCCATGCAAAAGCAGAACATCTCCATTGGGAAGCGTGCAGAAAATGATGCGTATGAGCACTTTGCTCTTCACCCGCAGCTCCCAGAGATCCCGATAGCGCTCGATTGAAAATCGCTTGAAATGCGGTTCTTTCATTTCCGGCTTTTCAAGCTGGGTCAGGAAATACAGCCGCAGGAGGATTTTTTCCCGCAGCCGCGGATCAAGCCCATCAATAAAATCGGCGAGCGGAGCGGACTTGCTTGTTGGCTGATAGATTAGGATTCCCTTCATGGCTCCGTCACCTCCATTGCCTTGCTCAGCTTCTTCAGATGGCAGATAAAACGCTCTGCAAAGTCCCCGGCAAGCTCCGAATCACCGCTTATCCACCAAATTGGATTGGGAAGCGGCTGAGAGAGCGCGTCGTATTGCAGACAGATCAGCAGAAACTTTTGCCGTGGTTCGGCCTGCTCCGCAGCTTCATATAGTCTCCGAAGGATCTCTGTGATCTCACAAGAATTCTGGCAAGTGTCGCACAAGTCATCAAACAATAAGCCGGAATAGGCGCGGCTCAAGGCGCCCAATGTGGCTTCGTCCACACTTCCATCTATCCTCAGAAGGCCCATACGGTGCAAACGGGCCTTCGCCCCATCGTCAAACGGATTTTGCGGTCGTGTTTTGTGGAACTGTATATTTATTTCTTTCATCTTTGTACCTCACAATGGGATAGAAAAAGGCCCGGCACCTTGCGGTGTCGAGCCTTCTGGCATAAGTCTTATTATTCTTTGTCATCTGCTTCGGCTTGCGCCGGCAGCGCGGCGGCTTCTTCGATCATGCCCACAACCAAGGTGTTCATCTGCGCGGCGTTCTGCGCAGTAATAACCGGAGCGCCGGTGCGCTCCTCAAGAGCCTTTCGTGCTACACCGGCAACCTCACCGCCCTGTCGGGCAACCTCCATACTGCCGGAAAATCCTTCCGGCTTGGAGGCTTTGGAAATATCACGGGTGGACGCCTCGGCCAGCATAGTCAAGACCAATTCGGTATCGCTCATGTTGTCCCGCAGGTTTTCCTTTTTCAGCCCCTTGAGATTCTTGTACTGCCGCGTGGTCATGCCGGACCACGTGCGGGTGATCTCATCGGTCAGAATCGCAAATTCACGACCCTTTTCCACACCGCGTTTCTGCCACTCATCGGTAAGCTCATTTCGAATGCGGATAGAGAGCAGCCTTTGATGTACCCAATCAGGGTCATAGCCCTTTTTCAGATAGGTTTCCAATGCGCGGTCGATGGCCTGCTCCGGATCAATGGTCTCCTCAATGCGTTCCCTGCCGACCTCTGCCAGCCAGCGTTTCACCGGTTCCGCACGGGGGGATGGGATAGACTGAATAATGCGGAGAAGCTGCTCGGTTGTGGCAGCGTCGGTCTTATAGTTCTTTCCATCCGACGATTTCATTTTCAGTTGTACGATATTTTCGTACAACTGAGTTGCCCCCTCAGACTTCAACTTGCGCTTCAAGTCACTCCAATATCTGCGAGGGTTTTCACTTCCAGTCAGTACATGGATTACATCGACAATAGAGAAGTACCACTCCTCTTGTTCTTCATTCCAAGCCGTGCGAATGGGTTGATTTTCAAAAAGCCGAATTTTATCCTGTTCGCTCATAGCGTTGCTATCCTTTCTCTTTCTTTTTTTGATTATACATCAGCCAATTCGCTGCCGCAAGAATTCTAAAAATAAGCTCTCGATTTCCTTATCACTACCCACCTTATCCAGATAGGGCGCAAATTTTCTGCGGTCAAAGGTGATTTTCTTAGGTGGTGCAGCGCGGCGCAACTCCTCATCTGCCCGTGCCTGCCGCCAAGCCGCGTAAATGTCTTGATGCTCAGCGGATGGAGGTGGGCAGGTATGGGCGATCTTCTGTATGGTTGACTTATTGAGTACATATCCCTCAATGGTGCACATTTCTACAAATGCCCTTTGAGAGTCTGCATCATAATCGGCAATGCGTTCCGCACAGGCAATCGGCAGCTTGCGCGGACTGTTCTCCAAAATATCAGCAAGCTGCGGAATCAGTGCTGCCAGCTTGATGGCCTTGCGGATCTCATACTCCGTCACACCGAAGAAATCTGCAACGATCTTTCGGGCGTTGTACCTTTGGTGATTCTCGCCAAAGGTCTCGCCGTCGCTATCTCCATCTAACTTTTGGCGAAAATCGCCAGAAGTTGAGTTGCCTGAAGATTCCTCCAACCTTTGGCGATTTTCGCCAAAGGTTGGATAGGCTGCATTTCGTTGCCCGTTTCTGTTGCTCTCTATAAGCAACGCTCGATACGCTTTGCCGCGTTCAATGATGGTGAGGTCCTGCCGCCGCAGGAGATTGGTGGCAACGGCAATGGAAATCGCTCTTGCGTCATCGGCTTCCACAACCTCAGCAGGAATCATCGAGTGTCCGGTCAGTCGCCACGCCTCGGTACGATTGTGTCCGGCAAGGATCTCATACTGCTCACTATTTGGAATTAGACGAACAATAATGCGCTCATAGATGCCCTGCTCGGCAAGCTGCTGAGAGAATGCGCGGAGCTTTTCAGGCGGGTAGGGATGAAATCCAATATCTGCCGTGCGAAAAGGGCAGAGGCTGTTGATCGGCAGTTCGCAAAAGCGGGGAGCTGCCGCATTCGCCTTTGCTTGAAACATGGTTTCATAAGCCTCATTGCCTACTTCCAACTCTGATGCTTGCTGCGCTGCGCTCATGCGCCGCTTTAACAGGTCATCCATGTTTTTCTTAGCCAAGCCGCAGCACCTCCTGGGCAAGGGAGCGATAGGAGTCAGCAGCAGGATTCTTAGGTGCATAATCGAGAATGCTCATGCCTGCTGCCGGACACTCCGCAACCTTAATCGTCTGCTCAATGGGGCGGTCAAATACATGAATGCTGTCACCGTAGATCTCTCCCACGCTGGAGCGAACGCTTTGGCAGAGCTGCGGGCGGGACTGATACATGGTCAAGAGAATGCCCGCAATCTTCAAATCGGGGTTGAATCGATTCTGTACATTGCGCACCATTTCTAAAACATCGGGAATCCCTTCACTGGCGAGGAAGTGTGCCTGCACCGGAATGATGCAGTAATCTGCCGCAGCCAGAGCATTAACGGTCAATAGTTCATGCTTCAGTCCACAGTCTATGATGATGTAATCATACAGTCCACACAGGGATGCTAACAGCTTGTCCAGCACCTTCTCGCAAGGGTCATCCGAGATGCCAGATGCGTTATACTGTGAAAGCTGCATAACCTGCAAGCGGGCTGCAGCGTCCGCTAACCGCTTGTTGGCAGGGATCAGGTCAAGGCCGCCGCTGGTATGTAGTACAGCACGATCGAGGTGGAGTTCCAGATCCTCCGGAGAGTCAATTTGGACAAGCAGCAGCTTTGCCAGCGTATTCTTCTGTTCCCCCGGCGTATAGCCGAGGGCTGCGGTGAGATTGCCCTGGGGGTCATTGTCGATCAGCAGGACCTTTTTATCTTCAGCTGCGAGGGCAGCCGCGAGGTTCAAAGCGGTAGTTGTTTTTCCAACACCGCCTTTGGAATTGGTAATTGAAATAATCTGACATTGTTTCATGCCTATTCCTCCATCTTTGGCATTATAATGTTGTTCCGTTCACAATCACCTACTTTCTCCTATGTAAAGTTGTTCCCATTCAAATTGTCAATGAAGAAAGGGATAACAGCAGAAACACCCTTTACCCTGTTTGTAAAAAAGGAGTTGTCCCATATTGACCTCGTCTGCACCTCACCGGCGCTCCTATTCTACAAGCCCGCAAAGCCTTGCGGCGCAAGGGTTTCTCTCCTGAGTTGTCCCTATTATAACTCACTACCATGCCCTGGACGATACCGCCGGTCACCGCCAGAAGGGCCGGATCGGTGACTTCAACAAGCATATTCCGGGTGTCGCCTGAGTTATCGAATATCTTGGTGATCTGCACGTCATACTCCTCCACCGTGTCTCCGGAGACATTGGCCAGAATGGTGGCCTGCCCGGTGTGGACCTCGCTGTTTTGCGCCACGGGCATGGCCTCGTGGGTGGCAAAGGTGCAGCCGTCCATGGTTCCGAACACGCCGCAGTCAGTATTTGCATACAGGGGGCCCAGGTCCTCACTCAGATCAAAGTTCCCCCTGAGCTCACCGGCCTCTCCAATCTCGCCCCGCTTGACCGCCTTTACCGTGGAGGCCATCACAGAGCCTGAAGAGAGGCTCATCAGCTGCGCGGTATCCGTATCGGTCACACCGTGGCCCAGGGCGCCAAAGGTTCCGCTTTCGGGGTCATAGAAGGTCATCGTGCCGATCCCGGCCATGGAATCCCGGATCCAGGCGCCCAACAGCCAGTTGCCCTCCTCGCTTTGCACCGGGGTGGTCTTCATCTGAAGGATCTGGCTGCCCCGCTGCACCTGCAGCTTCAGCTCCTGATCCTGGTTTTGCTGGAGCAGGGCCTGCATGTGCTCTGTGGATTGAATCTGGGTGCCGTTGCATTTGCTGATCAGGTCTCCGGTTTTCAGGCCGCAGGCTCGGGCGGGACAGGGACCGTCAGACAATTCCACCACCAACACACCTCTTGAAAACAGCTTTACGCCGATGGTGTGTCCCACAGGGACCAACGTTTTCACTGTGTCGGCGGCCCGGGCGGTTACCACCAGAGGGGATACAAACAGCAGCAGGCTGAGGAAAGCCGCCGCGCCGCCCCGCAGCCGCTTTCTTTGATTTTTTTGTGGTTCATCCATTGGATCACTCCTTTCACACCGGTCCTCCGACCGGCCTCTTTTACTGTTTGCGGAATCCGGCATAATAGCATTTCTAAAAAGCGGCGATAGTTCCATGGCCGCGCTTCCCTGCCGCCGACTTTCGGGCAAAAAAGCAAACCCCGCAGAAAAATCTGCGGGGTTTGCTCAAAAAGTGGAATCAGTCGCGCTTATTGAAAATTTTAAAAATATCGGCAAAGGGATCGTCGTCATCCTCCGCCTCCTCGGGATCCAGAGGCGTGGGAACCTTGGGCTGTTGCTCTGCGCCGGCGGCGGAGGAGGAACTCTCTTCCTGCTTTTTCCTGCCCACGGTGATCCCGGGAGTGGTGTCCTCAAAGCCGGTGGCAATGACGGTGACACGGATCTCGTCGTCCAGCGTCTCGTCGAAGGTTGCGCCAAAGATGGTGAGCGCGTCGGGATGAACCGCCTGCTGCACCAGAGAAGCAGCCTGCTCCACCTCTTCCAGACCGATGTCCATGGAGCCGGTCACATTGATGAGCACGCCCTTGGCGCCGTCGATGGAGGTCTCCAGCAAGGGGCTGGACACGGCCATCCTGGCCGCCTCCTCCGCCTTTCCCTTGCCGGCGGCACGGCCCACGCCCATGTGGGCCAGGCCCGCGTCTTTCATAATCGCGGTGACGTCCGCGAAGTCCAGGTTGATGAAGCCCGTGTCGCGGATCAGGTCGGAGATGGACTGCACCGCCTGGCGCAGCACGTCGTCGGCAATTTCAAACGCGTTTGCGAATGTGATCTTCTGGTCTGTGGCATGCTTGAGCCGCTCGTTGGGGATGATGACCAGAGAGTCCACCTTTCCCTTGAGCTCCTCAATGCCCTGCTCGGCCTGGACCATGCGGCGGCGGCCCTCAAAGCCGAAGGGCTTGGTCACCACGGCGACGGTGAGGATGTCCATCTCATGGGCGATCTCCGCCACAATGGGCGCGCCGCCGGTGCCGGTGCCGCCGCCCATGCCGGCGGTGATGAAGACCATGTCCGTGTTCTCCAGCGCCTTGGCGATCTGGCTGCGGCTTTCCTCCGCGCTCTTGCGGCCCACCTCGGGATCGGAGCCAGCGCCCTGGCCGTGGGTCAGCTTCTCACCAATCTGAATCTTATAGGTTGCGCTGGACACATTCAGCGCCTGCTTGTCCGTATTGACTGCCACAAAGTCGACACCGCGGGTGCCGGATTTGACCATGCGGTTCACCACGTTGTTGCCGCCGCCGCCGACACCGATGACCTTGATGTTCACCACAGTGTCGGGACCGGTCTCCAAACCAAAAGCCATACTGCTTCCTCCTACTACAATTCGTATCTGAAGTGCAATTTATGCAGACTCGTACCCAAGATAATGTATTTATCATATTGTATTACGCTTTGACTCCAAGGTCAATAGTCAGACGCTTTTCTCCGGGAGAATTTTTCGCCTTACGGAATGAAATTCGCCACGCCCTCCCGCGTCAGATCAATCGTTCCAGTCTCATTGATCTCAAGGCAGCTGATGACATATTCCAGATTTTGGATTTGATAGGTAAAGTTGGCGCCCCAGGCGATCTTCACCGTGAAGCGCCCGCCGTATTCCATGGTCAGCACCGACGCGTCCCCCAGGTGCACCGCCTCCACCTGGTCTATCACCTCCGCCTCCCGCAGCGCCTCCAAAAGGCCAAGGAGCTGCTCCTGCTTGTAGGAATCCTCCTCGCCAAAGGAGAGGAAGGAGCTGACGGCGGGAGCCAGCAGCGTACAGCCGTCGATGACGGCGTAGTCCCCGGCCTGACCGGCCGCCAGCTTTTCCAGAATCTTTCCCCTTGGGCTGATGAGCCACCCGGCCCCGTCCTGGACGATGACGCCGGCGGCGGTGGTCTCCGTGATTTCGATGAGCAGTGTGTCCGGCAGCTTGCGGTTGATGCGCGCGTTCTCCACATAGGGGCACTGCTGCATGATGCGGTTTGCCACGGTGTGCTTGTTGAGAAGATACATATTGTCGCCGTGCTGGACCTGGGCGGCATCCAGGATCGCCTGCTTGGTGTAGTGGGACTCCCCGGATATGACGATGGTATTCACTTTGAAAAACAGCGTCAGTGCCGCCACAATGGCGGCGCAGATCACCAAGACGGACAGCAGTTTATACAGAAAGCCGTATCTTCCTCTTCGCCTGCGCCTCCGGTTTGTTCTCCTCGCCATGGGGTTCCTCGCTTTCCACCCGCCGGACCGAGGCGCCCAGCGCCCTGAGATCCCGCGCGATATCTTCGTATCCTCTGTCTATGTGGTGCAGCTCGCCGATCTCGCTTTGTCCCTGGGCCGCAAGGGCCGCCACACACAGCGCCGCCCCGCCCCTGAGATCCGTGGAGCGCAGCGTGGCGCCGTGGAGGGACTCCACCCCGCACACCACCGCCACCCGGCCCTCCACACGGATATCCGCCCCCATACGGGCCAGCTCATCCACGTGGCGGTAGCGGTTTTCAAATATGTTCTCCACAAATACCGTGGCTCCCGCGCTTCGCAGCAGAGCGGCCATCAGCACGGCCTGAGCGTCTGTGGGAAATCCGGGATAGGGCGCGGTACGCACCGGCCGGATGCAGTGCAGCCGGTCCCGCCGGGCAATGGAGATGGTGCTGTTTTGGCTGCGGATTCGGCAGCCCGCCTCCGAAAGGGCCGCCGTCACCGTGGAGAGCTGGCGGTAGTCCACCCCGGTAAGTACCGCTTCCCCGCCGGCGGCCGCCACAGCCGAGAGCAGCGTGGCCGCCGCGATCCGGTCGGCGATGCATCGATGTACGCAGCCATGCAGCGGCCGGCCGCCCTCCACCGTCACGGTGGAGCTGCCCGCGCCGTGGATGCGGGCGCCGCATTTCACCAGAAATTCCTGCAGGTCCATAATCTCCGGCTCCCGGGCGGCGTTGCAGATCACCGTGGTGCCCTCCGCGCCGCAGGCCGCCAGGATGGCGTTTTCCGTGGCTCCCACGCTGGGCAGGCTCAGCACGATCTCCGTGCCGCAGAGCTTTTCCGCCTGGCAGCGCAGCGTCCCGCCCCTGTCCTCAATGTCCGCCCCCAGAGCCCGCAGGGCCGTCAGGTGCAGATCGATGGGCCTGGGGCCTAACTCGCAGCCTCCGGGGTAGGAGAGCTCCGCCTGTCCGCAGCGGGCCAAAACAGCCCCCAAGAAAATCACCGAAGAGCGCATCTCCCGCATCAGCTCATCGGGGATGGAGCAGCAGTTCATCTGCGCCGTGTCCACCACCAAGGCGCCGCTTTCCCATTGGGCCGAGCAGCCCAGGTGCCTGAGGATCTGAATGGAGGCGTCCACGTCCCGCAGCCGGGGACAGTGCTTGATCACGCACTGGCCGCAGGCCAGAATTGTGGCCGCCAGGATGGGCAGGACGCTGTTTTTGGCACCCTGCACCTCCACCTGCCCCTGGAGCGTCCGCCCGCCATCCACCAATAGTATTCCCATATCCGTTACCCTCCGCATACCAAACTAAGCCATAGTATGCGTCAGGCGGTCCCAGGGGTTACTGGTCAATTGCAAGGATCGTCTGATAAATCCGCTCCGTGGCGTCCAAAATCCCAAGTTCTCCCATGGAACGGGCCATGGACAGCCTCTTTTGCTCGTCGTGGAGGATGGCCGCAGCCTCCTGAAACAGCACCTGGGCGCTGGAATCCTTCTCCAGCACCACACGGGCGCCGCCGTGCTCCTCCAGAACCCGGGCGTTCTTCTCCTGATGATTGTTGGTCACATTGGGGGAGGGCACCATGATAGCGGGCACGCCAAGTGCCGTCAGCTCGCTGATGGTGGAGGCGCCGGAGCGGCAGATCACCAGGTCCGCCGCCCGCATCACCACGGACATATCGTAGATATACTCCTTCAGCTGGAGGGCCGGATGCTGCTCCAAATCCACTCCCCTTTGCCGCAGCAGCTCCAGCATTCCGGGATAGCCGGATTTGCCGGCGCCGTGGATGTGGTAAAAGGGCTCGCGGGCCGATTCAATGGCCAGGAACTCCACCATCTGGCGATTCATCTCCCCCGCGCCCAAAGAGCCCCAGAAGGAAACGATCAGCTTGCGCTCCCCAAGCAGGCCTAACTTCTCCCGGGCCTTAAGATGGCTCAGGGCAAAGAAGTCGCCACGGACCGGGGTGCCGGTGACCACCACCTTCTCCGGGTGCTGATAGTGCCTGCGGCATGCCTCAAAGCCCACCATCACCCGGTCGGCATAGGGCTCCAGCATCTTAGTGGTGAGTCCGGGCACCATGTTGGACTCGTGCACAGCCGTGGGAATCCCGTGCTTTGCCGCCGCCTTCACCATAGGAAAGCTGGCGTAGCCCCCGGTGCCCACCACATAGTCGGGCCGAAACTCCTTTAAAATGGCGTTGGCCTCGTAGGGGGCGCGGATCAGGTTGCAGACGGAAATCAGGTTGTGCTTCAGCTCCGCCGGCTTCACCGACCGGTGGAAGCTGGAGATGTGAACCGTGCGGAAGGGATAGCCCGCCTTGGGGATCAGGTCCTTTTCCAGCCCCCGCTCCGCCCCCACAAAGAGGATTTCACACCCCGGGTGCTTGCTCTGAAAGTATCCCGCCAGGGCCAGGGCCGGGTTCACGTGGCCCGCCGTTCCGCCGCAGGTAAATAGAATACGCATCTCTCTTCTCCTCTATCCGGCCCTGGAGGGCTTCATCTGCCGGGAGACGGAGAGCACAATCCCCATCTCCACCAGCTGGATCAGCAGCGCCGTGCCGCCGTAGCTGAAAAACGGCAGGGAGATGCCGGTGGCCGGCACCAGACCGGAGACCACGGCGATGTTCAAAAAGGTCTGCATGGCCAAAAGCGTGGTGACGCCCACCACCAGAAGGCTGCCGAACCGGTCCCGGGCCTGGAGGGCGATCCAGTAGCCCCGCAGAATCAGCAGCGCGAAAAGCACCATGATGATGGTGGCGCCGATGAGTCCCAGCTCCTCGCAAACCACCGAGAAGATGAAGTCGTTGTGCTCCTCCGGCAGGTACAGGTACTTCTGCCGGCTCTTGCCCAGGCCCACGCCGAAAAGGCCGCCGGAGCCGATGGCAAGATAGCTCTGCACCATCTGGTACCCGTCTCCAAGGGAGTCTATCCAGGGGTCCTTCCACATGGCGATGCGGGAGGCGCCGTAACCCACCACGCCGATGAGCAGATACGCGCCCGCCGCGGCCGCGGCCAGCACGCCGCCCACCCATTTCCACTCGATGCCGCCCACCAGCATCAGCGCGGCGCCGGTGCCTAAGATCAGCACCGTGCCCGAGAGGTGGGGCTCCAGCATCATCAGCGCGGCAATTGCCAGCAGGATCACCGCATAGGGGGCGATGCCGTAGCGCAGGGTCTGCATCTTATCCTTCTTCTTTGAGATGCTGTCAGAGAAATAGAGGACCACGCCCAGCTTGGCAAGCTCCGAAGGCTGGAACTCAAGGGGCCCAATCCTCAGCCAGCGGGTGGCGTTGTTGTGCGTCACGCCCACGCCGGGAATGATGACCAGAATCAGCAGCAAAACAGCGCCAAACAGCGCCAATTTTGCAACGCCCCGGAAGCGCTGGTAGTTGATGCGGGAGACAATGATCATCCCGGCGACGCCCATGGCCGCGAACACGCTCTGGCGCATAAAGTACTTGGTCGGGTTCCCCTCTTCATAATAAGCGGAGGGAAAGCTGGCGGAGAGCAGCATGACGAGGCCAATCCCCATCAGCAGCAGCACCAGCAGCAGGAAGGGGACATCCACCGGACCCTTCGCCGCCTCCCGGCTGAGCCGCTCCATCTCTTTTGCATGCTCCTTGCGCTGCGCAATGGCGGCCAGTTCCTCCCGGCTTCTGCGTTGCTGTGCCACAGCCCCCCTCCTTTCTTTACGGATGATTGCCGGTTTTACATGGCGAACCGGCCGGCCACACCCCACAGGGCCAGGGCGCAAAAGAGCACCGTGATCCCGGAAAATACGAACACCAGCTTTTTTTCACTCCAGCCGCACAGCTCCAGGTGGTGGTGCAACGGGGCCATGCGGAAAAAGCGCTTGCCGTGGGTCAGCTTGAAATACCCCACCTGGATGATGTCCGAGAGCGTCTCGGCGATGTAGATGATCCCCACGGGGATCAGGATCAGCGGCATGTCAAAGGCAAAGGCCATGGCCGCCACGGCGCCGCCCAAAAAGAGCGAGCCCGTGTCGCCCATAAACACCTTGGCCGGGTGAAAGTTGTAGATCAGAAAGCCGATCAGACCGCCGCACAGCGCGCCGGCGAACACCCCAAGCTCCCGATAGCCCCACCAGGCCGCGGCAATGGCGAAAAACAGCGCCACCGGCACCGTGACGCTGGCCGCAAGGCCGTCGATGCCGTCGGTCAGGTTCACCGCGTTCACCGTGCCCACGATGACAAAGGCGGCGAAAATCAGGTAAACCACCCAGTTCATCACAAGGTAGGTGTTGAAAAAGGGGAGATACAGGTTGGGCGTCAGCAGCCCCTCAAAGCGCATCAGGCACAAAAATGCCACGGCGGCGGCCAGCTGCATCAAAAACTTCTGCAGCGCGGTGAGCCCTAAGTTCTGATGCATGCGCACCTTTCTGTAGTCGTCCACATAGCCGATGGCGCCGTATACCAGGGCGAAGAGGAACACATAGAGGTGGGAGAAATTTCCCTGAAGCATGCTCTTCCAGCAGCAGATCAGAATGGTTACGCCCACCCCGGCGATGAACATCAGCCCGCCCATGGTCGGCGTGCCCTCCTTGGCCATATGCCATTTGGGTCCGTCGGTCCGGATGCTCTGGCCGGCCTTCAGCTTGCGCAGCTCAGGCACCAGCCACTTCCCCACCAGCGCGGTGACCACAAAACTCAGCACGCAGGCAATCATACTTTCCATTTCTTCTTCCCTCACACAAGCCGCGCCTCACGCGGCCTCTTTCGTTATTGTTTTTCCTTCAGGTGGTCCGCCACGACCTCCCGCTCATCCAGGTGGCGCTTTTCGGTGCCCACCACCTGATAGGTCTCGTGGCCCTTGCCGCACAGCACGATCACGTCGTCCTTCCGGGCGTGGTCCATGGCGTAGTGGATGGCCTCAATCCGGTTCTCCACCACCACATAGGGCGTCTGCGTTCCCTCCATCCCCGGCAGTATCTCCCGGATGATGGCCATGGGGTCCTCCGTCCGGGGATTGTCGGAGGTCACCACCACGAAGTCAGCCAGCTGGGCCGCGATGCGCCCCATCTTCGGCCGCTTGGCCCGGTCCCGGTCGCCGCCGCAGCCAAAAACGGCCACCGTGCGGCCCTTGGCAAAGCCCCTGACGGAGGAGAGCACATTCTCCAGCCCATCCGGGCTGTGGGCGTAGTCGATGAGGACAGTATAGTCTTTGCCCGGCGTGGGGACCACCTCCACCCGGCCCTTTACATGGGGCACAGCGGCAAGAACCCGGGCGCTCTCCTCCAGCGATATGCCCAGCTGGAGTGCCGCCCCTAAAACGTCCAGCGTATTATATACCATAAAACCGCCGGGAATGCCAACTTTTATTTTTACCCGCTCCTCCGCCGTCACCGCGTCGAAGGAGATGTGATCCGCGCCCAGCTCAATGTGCTCCGCCCGCAGGTCCGCATCCGTGTCCCGGGCATAGGAGAAGGCGCGGCAGTCGGCGTCCTTCATCAGCCGCTTCGACCAGGGGTCGTCGGCATTGTAGACGCCCACAGCACAGCTGCGGAACAAGATGGCCTTGGCGTCACAGTAGTTCTCCATGGTCTTGTGAAAATCCAGGTGATCCTGGGTCAGGTTGGTGAAAATTCCTACGGAAAAGGGAATTCCATAGACCCGCCCCTCGTACAGCGCATGGGAGGAGGTCTCCATCACCACATAGCTGCAGCCTTTATCCAGCATGGCCCGGAAGAGCTTTTGCACTTCAAAGGATTCCGGCGTGGTCCGCTCCGTGGGGACCGCCTCCTGGCCGATCATATTCTGGTTGGTGCCGATCAGACCCACTTTGGCCCCTCTGGCCTGCTCCAAAATGGCTTTGAGCAAATAGGTGGTGGTGGTTTTCCCATTGGTGCCCGTGACGGCCACCACGCTCATCTTCTCCGCCGGGCGGCCAAACCAGTTGGCTCCCACCAGCGCCAGGCCGTGGCGGGAGTTGGCCACCCGCACATAGGGGATTTCCTCCTCAGGCGGCCGCTGGCACAGCACGCAGGCCGCCCCAGCCTCCGCCGCTTTGGCGATGAACGCGTGGCCGTCCATGGAATAGCCGGGCATGGCGACAAACAGATCGCCGGGGCGCGTTTTCCGGGAGTCGTAGCTGACGCCGGTGATCTCCGCTTCACCATCCGCGTTGGTATCAAGCACGGGGATATCCCGCAGCAGTTCTTTGAGCTTCATCCTTAAACTCCTCTCTTGTAATCACAGTGGTTCGGCCGGTTGCTCCTGCTTAGTATATCCGCACAATTTTTCCGTGCACATCGGAGAAGGTGCCGAAAACCATGCAAAAGGTGCCTTTTGAGAGGGTCAGTCCAAAACGGAGTTATCGCCTAACTGCACAGTGACCACGGTTCCGGCCTCCACCTCCGTGCCCGCGGCAACGGATTGGGAGATGGCGAACACATTGCCGGAGCTGCTGGAGGTGGCGCCGGTCACCTTCATGATGAGGCCCGCGTTGGCAAGGGCCGCGTTGGCCTGCTCGGCGGTCTTGCCCACCACGGCAGGCACCGTGGATTTATCGGTGGGCTTCTCCGCCCCCAGGTACAGAATCACGGTGGCGTTGCCCGGGACGATGGCGCCGCCCACAGGCGTCTGGTCTGTGACGCTCTGCCCGTCGCCCACGGTCTTGATGTGGAATCCGGCCAGCTTCTCCTTGGCCTGATCCAGGGTGGAGCCCACCACATTGGGCACCGTGGTGTCGGAGCCCACCATCTCCTCGGCGGAGTAATCCGGGTTGATGCCGAGCCAGGGCAGGATTTCAGACATGATGGAGCTGGAGGTGGGCGCCACCATCTGGCCGCCGGACACATAGGTGCCGGTGGTGCGGCTGGGACTGTCCATGGTGATGAGCATCATGACCTGGGGGTCGTCCGCGGGGGCAAAGCACACAAAGGAGACCACCACGTCCTTGTTCTTGTCGCCGGTCTTATCGGCGGTGCCGGTTTTGCCGCCGATGCGGTAGCCAGCCACCTGGCCGTTCTTTCCGGTTCCCTCTGCCACCACGTACTCCAGCATCTCGCACACCGTGGCGGAGGTCTCCTCGCTGATGACCTGGCGCACGGGGGTGGAGTCGTGGTTGTAGAGCACGTTTCCATCGCTGTCCAGCACCTGCTCCACAAAGTAGGGGGTGCGGAGGTATCCGCCGTTGACGCAGGCCGCCTGGGCGGTGATAAGGGAGATGGGCGTGACGTTGAAGGTCTGGCCGAAGGCATAGGAGGCCAGGGAAACCACATTGCTGTTGAAGGACTTCTCATCGGCAAAGATGCCGGTGGTTTCGCCGATGTTGTCCAGGCCCGTTTTCTCCATCAGACCAAAGGATTTTAAGTACTTATAAAAGGTGGTGTTTCCGATTTTCAGGCCCATGGTGATGAAGGCGGGGTTGCAGGAGTTTCCCGTGGCCTGCATCAGGGACTGGGAGCCGTGGCCCGCCTTTTTGGAGCAGTTGATGGGTTTGTTCCAGCCCTGCACGCGGATGGAGCCGGTGCAGTTGAAGGTGGTGTTCTTATTGACAATCCCCTCCTGCAGCGCGGTGGACAGCGTCAGAATCTTAAAGGTGGAGCCGGGCTCATAGGTGTCGTTGATGGCCTTGTTCCGCCACTGCTTTTTCTGGGCCGCGCCCAGGGCCTCCAGATAAGCGTCCCCTTCCAGCCCCTCCAGCGTGGCCTGAAGGTCCGCGTCGTAGACGCTGCTTGGGTTGTTCAGGTCATAGGTGGGGAAGGAGGCCATGGCCAGGATGCCGCCCGTGTTCACATCCATCACAATGCCGGTGGCGCCGTTTTTGGCGTCAAACTTGGCCACCATGCTCTCAATGCCCTTTTCCAGAAAATACTGCACGGTGGTGTCCAGGGTCAGCACCAAACTGTTGCCGTTTTCCGCGTCATAATACTGCTCATACTGGTAGAGCACGTCGGTACCCGCGGCGTTTTTGGCCGTGACCACCATGCCGGAGGTGCCGGTAAGCTCATCGTTGTACTTGCTCTCCAGACCGTAGAGGCCCGTATTGTCCGTGCCCACAAAGCCGATGACCTGGGCCGCCAGGGTGCTGTAGGGGTAATAGCGCTTGGAGTCTGTCACCAGATAAACGCCGTGGAGCCGCTTCTGATTGTCCTTGGCCACCTCGTTGCCCTGGTCGTCGATCTGGCCGTTGACAAACAGCCGCACCTGATCGGCCAGCTCCTGATCCGCCCGCAGCTTCACCACCTCGTATTGGGAGGAGGTCTTCTCCATCTTTTTCAGGATGGTCTCCTCCGCCACATCAAGGATGCGTGAGAGGCCCCTGGCGATATAGGCCGTGTCCTGTTCGCTCTCCGCAATCTCCGCCGGAGAGACGAACACCGTCTCAGCGGTGGCGGAAATGGCCAGCACATTGCCGTTTTTGTCATATATGGTGCCCCGGGAGGCGGTGACCACCGTGCTTCGGGTCTGCTGCTTCACCGCCAGCTGCTGAAGCTCCTCATGCCGCCCGATCTGCAGCGTGTAGAGCCGGACAAAGAGCATGGTAAAGGTCGCAATTCCGAAGATGCCCATCAGAAGCAGGGTCCTGCTCCGGATCACCCGGTTTGCTTTTCGTGCCGCGTCACTTTTTCTTCTTGATGAATCCGCCACAACAGTTCCTCCATTTTATCCCACTGTTTTTCTGTCAAAGTCACGAATATCAAGCAAGGAGTAAGAAGTCCTCCTTCTTACTCCCCGCCTTCTTATATGATGCAATCCTCATTCAAAATATTCCACCACGGCGTAGATCCCCTGGTTCAGTGAGGCAAGCAGGCGGCTGAAGAGGCTTCCCTCCGTTTTTTGATATACCACCACGCTGTCCTCACCGGAGAGGTCGATGTAATAGATCTGGCTGCTGCTGGGCTTGCTCATGCCCGCCGCCATGGCGGCTTCCTTGACCGCCGAAAGGTCAAAGGTCTGCTGATACTGAGCGGTCAGCGCCACATTCTCTGTCTCCAGTTCCCCCAACTGCCCCTGAAGCTCCACCACCGCGTCGGAAATCACCGTCAGCTTCACATAGCTCATCAGCAGCAGAACAGTCATCGCCGCAACGGCAGCAAAGCCCACCACGGCAACGGCGGAAACCTTTTGCCGCTCCCGGACACGCACATGGGGTACGGAACGGACTTTGGCCACTTCCTCCCGGCGGGGTTCTCCGGCATGGCGGAGCATGGTCTCGCGGCTGTCACGATCCAGATCGTAAGCCAGATCTCCGTATGTGAGGTTTCTGTAGCGCGAATCTCTGGCTACTGCTGTCGACACTCCGCTCATCCTTTCTTCCGTAACATCGGTTTATGGTTCGCACCGTTGGGCCACCCGCAGCTTTGCGCTCCGGGCCCGTGGGTTTTCCTCCAGCTCCGCCTCGCCGGCGACCACCGGCTTGCGGCTTATTAGCTCCAATTTCGGTTTCCGGCCGCAGATGCACACCGGAAATTCCGGCGGGCAGATACAGCCTTTGGCCAACTCCTGCAGCGTCTTCTTGACAATGCGGTCCTCAAGGGAGTGGAAGGAGATGACCGCAAGGCGGCCGCCGGAGTTCAATCCGTCCGCCGCCGCTTTGAGCATGGGTGAAAGCGCTCCCAACTCGTCGTTCACCGCAATGCGGATGGCCTGAAAACTGCGTTTCGCGGGATGCTGCTTTTCCCGCAGCGCCTGGGGCGGCATGGCCCGGCGGATGACCTCCACCAGCTCAAGCGTGGTGTCGATGGGCCTGTCCTCTCTCCGGCGGCAGATGGCCCGGGCAATGGCCGGGGCATACCGCTCTTCTCCGTATTCATAGAGAATCCGGCGCAGCTCCTCACAGCTCCACCGGTTCACCACTTCCCAAGCGCTCAGCGGCGCGGACTCATCCATACGCATGTCCAGCGGCGCGTCGTGCATATAGGAAAAGCCCCGGGACGCGTCGTCTAACTGGGGGGAGGAAACTCCAAGGTCAAAGAGCATGCCGTCCACCCCCGTAAGATTCAGCTCCGCAAGGATGGAGGCCAGCTCAGAAAAATTGCTGTGCACCAATGTGACGCGGTCCATGTGCTCCGACAGACGCCGGCGGGCCGCGTCGATGGCGGCCATGTCCCGGTCGATGCAGATCAGCCGGCCCGTGGTCAGGCGGCGGGCAATCTCCAGCGAGTGGCCCGCCCGGCCCAGCGTGCCGTCCAGGTAAATCCCGTCCGGCCGGATTTGAAGCGCCTCTATGCACTCGCGCAGCAGCACGGGCTTATGTGTGTATTCCATCTCCGGCCTCCCAGCGCCCCGGACCGCTCCGGCATCTTGTCCGCCTCGGTCCGCTTAGAATCCCAGTTCCTCCATAACGGCGGCCAGGTTTTCCGGATTCAGCTCCTCTTCCTCCACCGCGCGCCATGCATCCGCGTTCCAGATTTCCGCCCGGTTGGACACGCCGATCACCACCACATCCTTGTGCAGGTCCGCGTAGACGCGCAGCTTCTGGGGAATCAAAATCCGCCCCTGGGCGTCGGGCTCGCATTTGGCGGCATTGGCAAAGAGCGGCCGCATGGCCTTGGTCTTGGTGTAGGGCAGGCTTTCAAATTTCTCCGTGAATTTTGCCCAGCTTGCATCAGAGTAGACGGAGAGACACCTGTCAGTTCCCATGGTGACATAAAACGTCTCCCCCAGTTCCTCCCGCAGCTTGGCAGGAATGAACAGGCGGCCCTTGGCGTCGATATTATGCTGATACTGGCCTGTCATATCTGCCGCCCGCTCCCCTCTGTGGGACTTTAGCACCACTTTTCTCTACTTGGCACCACTTTTCCCCACCACATGTTTTGAGTATAAGCGAAGCGGCATTTAATTGCAAGAAAAAATTTTTGATGAAATTCTCCTGTTTTCTCCAGTTTTATCCAGTATTTCCTCACTTTTTCACCACTAAAACACATGTTTGATTTTCCTCTTGTAGATAAAAAGAAGCCTCACCACAATATATTGTGGTGAGGCTTCTTTTTGCCCGCTTTACATAACGACCGTTATTTTATTTATGGATAGGTAAATTTCCCAGTTGTTTTTTGCGCTGTTATTTTGCACAAAAACATTCGCAAAATTTCGTCAATTATTTTCCTCTTCCCGCTGTTCCTTGTCCCGCTCCTGAAGCTGCTGACGCTGCTGCTGCATCTTCTCGGCGGAGGCGGCGCGGAAGTTGGCGCGGGACTGGCGGATTTCCTCCAGGGCCATGTTGATGGCCTCCTCGGTGCGGCGCAGCGCGTCCTCGGTATATTCGTTGGTGACGCGGTACATCTCCCGGGTTCTGTCCTCCGCCCGCTGAACAATGGCGCGGGCCTTGTCCCGGGCCGCCGCGGTGACCTCGCTCTCGGACACTTTGGTCTTGGCGTCCAACTCCGCCTGACGCATCATGCGTTCCACATCCCGCTTGGCGGACTCCACGTACTCCTCCCGGGCCCGCAGAAGCTCCTGCGCCCGTTTGAGCTCCACCGGCATCTGCGCCCGGATTTCATCCAGAAGGTCCAGCGCCTCGTCCCGGTTGATGGTGCACTTCCCCTGGCCAAAAGCGGTGCCCTTGGCCTCGTCGATCATCCCGTAGAGCATGTCGATCAGATGATTTACATCATTTGCCATACCGTTTCCATTCCTTTCTGTCTATCCGATCCCGCGCGCCTTACCGCCCGTTGATCCACTGTTTGATATCCGGGAC
This sequence comes from Dysosmobacter acutus, assembly GCF_018919205.1. Taxonomy (NCBI): domain Bacteria; kingdom Bacillati; phylum Bacillota; class Clostridia; order Eubacteriales; family Oscillospiraceae; genus Dysosmobacter; species Dysosmobacter acutus. Next base: position 1,077,811 of record NZ_JAHLQN010000001.1, on the reverse strand, counting down.
AATGGCCGCCGGCAGGTACCGCTCCAGCGGCTGGCCGTAGCGGATCATCTCCCGGGCCATGGTGGAGCTGAAGTGTTCGTACTCCGCCGCGGCCGGCAGCAACACCGTCTCCAGCCCCGGGCACAGCCCGCCGTTGATGCGGGCCATCTGATATTCCTGGTCAAAATCGCTTCCGTTGCGCACGCCCCGGACAATCACCTTCGCGCCGTGCTTTTGTGCGAACTCCGCCAGCAGCCCCGGCCACAGCTCCGCCTCCACGTTGGGAAGTCCCTCCACGGCCTTTCGCACCAGCGTCAGCTTCTGCTCCGGGGTAAACATCTGTCCCCGCTTTTCCGCGTTGGGGACCACGCACACATAGACCCGGTCAAAGCACTCCGCCGCCCGCCGGATGATATCCAGGTGTCCCAGGGTGATGGGATCAAAGCTGCCCGAACAGATCGCCGTTGTCATTGGACTCCTCCTCATCTGCACTTCTATGATACACGGTCAGTCCGATCTTGCCGTACCGGTAGGTGCGGTGGATCCCGTAGGGCGGCGCAAGGGCGGGCAGAGCGCGTCCCGCAGGGCTTTCCGCCACAATTATACCATGGGGGGAAAGAATGTCAAATCGCGCGATGTGGGCCAGCGCCGGCTCTATCAGCTCAGCCCCATAGGGCGGGTCTAACAGGATGATGTCAAACTTTTCCCGCAGGCTTGAAAGATATTCCATTGCGTCCCCGGACACCACTTTGGCCCGGTCCGCCAGGTCCGTCACCTTCAGGTTTTCCCGGATCAGCTTCACCGCGTCGAACCGGTGGTCCACAAATACGGCAAAGGCCGCTCCCCGCGAGAGGGCCTCGATGCCAAGCTGGCCCGTGCCGGCGAACAGGTCCAGCACCCGCCGCCCCTCCAGGTCAAACTGCAAAATGCTGAACATGCCTTCTTTCACCCGGTCGGTGGTGGGACGGGTGTCCTGCCCCTCCAGCTCCTTCAGCCGCCGGCCCCGGGCGGAGCCTGTAATCACTCGCATTTATTGTTCCTCCAACTGTTGATTCTTCCGCTGTGCGCGGTGGGCCAGCAGGTCGCTGGCCACGTAAAAGATCAGCCCCGTCCAGACGAAGCCGAAGAGAATGGCGTAGGTGGTGGTAAACCGCTCATGGAAAAAGAGGGCGCCCACGATGAATTGCAGCGTGGGATTGGCGTACATCAAAATCCCGGCCGTGGTGTAGGGCGTCAGTACGATGCCCTTGGCGTAAAAGAGCAGCGGCACACTGGTGGCAATTCCCGTGGAGGCCAGCAGCGCAAAACCACCCGGCCCCATATTGCCCACGGCGCCGGTCCCGTTCCACTCCGACCAGAGCACAAATGCCAGCGCGGCAGGGGCCAGCACCAGCGTCTCAAGGAAAAGGGACGTGCCCGCGTCCACGCGGCAGCCCTTCTTCACCGCGCCGTACAGGGCGAACGCCCCACCGATGACCAGCGCCAGCCAGGGGATCTGGCCAAAGCGCGCCACAGCCGCCACAATCCCCGCAAGGGTGATCCCCACCGCCACCCACTGGAGCCTGGTCAGCTTTTCATGAAACACAAAGGTCCCGATTAAAATAGTGAGGATGGGATTCATATAGTATGCCAGGCTGGAGTCCAGGATATGACCGCTGTTCACCGCCCAGATGAAGGCGCCCCAGTTGACGCAGATAAGCACCCCGGCCAGGCTGAGACGCAGGAGTTCCCCGCGATCCCGGAGCGCCGCGCGCACACGGTCCATCTGCCCGGAGGCAAGCAGAATCAGCCCCACAAAAATCAGGCTCCAGAGAATCCGGGTGGCCAGAATATAAAAGGAGTCCAGCGAGGACATCAGCTTCCAGTAGCCGGGAAGCAGTCCCCAAATCACATAACAGGCCAGCACACAAAGCGGACCTTTTTTCATCGTATCACTCCCCAGACCAGCCCTGTCTCCCGCAGACCACAATCATATACTGTTCTATTTTAAGTCAGATTCGGAAAGATTTCAATATTGGAATGCCAAAAACAATGCCGTAAAACCCGCGCCGGCTCTTTTTTTGCTTGTACTTCCTGAAAAAATCGTATATAATAAGCTACCGAAACTGTGACCCGGCTCAAAGGCACGTCGTTCAGAGCGCGGGGACATAAGGGATTTTTCCTGACTATCCGGAAAGAAAGGACGCTTTTTATGATAAAATTTCAGTCTGAACGCGGCGAAGTTTCTGTCAGCAGCGCAGTGTTTTCCAACATTGCCGGCGTGGCTGCCACCAACTGCTTTGGCGTGAAGGGCATGGCGTTCCGCTCCATGACCGACGGGCTTGTCCATCTGCTCCGCCGCGAGGCAATGAGCAAGGGCGTCAAGGTCACCTATAACGAGGACGACTCCATTGATATTGAACTCCACATCATCGTGGAAAACGGCGTGAATCTGACAGCCGTATGCCGCTCGATTATGAGCGAGGTGCGGTACGTAGTCAACCACAACACCGGCGTCACCGTGCGCTCAGTGGATGTCTGCGTCGATTCCATGACCATGTGAGGAGGCAGCTTAAAAACATGAACGAACAGCTTACCGGCGCTCTTTTCAAGCAGATGGTGCTCCACGGCGCTGCGGCCATCACCATCCAAAAGCAGGCCATCAACGACCTAAACGTCTTTCCCGTGCCCGACGGAGACACCGGCACCAACATGAGCATGACCATCAACACCGCTGTGGCGGAGCTGAAGAAATCCGATCCCCAGAGCCTGGAGCAGGCCGCCTCCATCACCGCCTCCGCGCTGCTGCGGGGCGCCCGGGGCAACTCCGGCGTCATTTTGTCCCTCCTCTTCCGGGGACTGTCCAAGTCCCTCAAGGGCATGGAGTCCGCCGACAGCGCCGCCTTTGCAAACGCCATGCAGGAGGGCGTGGCCTCCGCCTACAAGGCGGTGATGAAGCCCGCCGAGGGCACCGTGCTCACCGTCTCCCGCCTGGCCGCAAAGCGGGCCTGTGAAGTAGCCGCCGAGACCCAGGACATTGAGAAGGTTCTGGAGGAGGCCATTGCCGAGGGCTACGCCACTCTGGACCAGACCATTGAGATGAACCCGGTACTGAAGAAGGCCGGTGTTGTGGACGCCGGCGGAAAGGGCTATCTGATCGTGCTGGAAGGAATGCTGGCCGCCATGCGCGGGGAACCACTGCCGGAGATAAACGAGGAATCCCATCCCCAGGAAAAGGCCGACTTTGCCGCCCTCACGGATGAGGAGATCACCTTTACCTTTGACACCGTGTTCATCGTCCGCAGGATCCCCGGCAAGTCCATCGAGCCGCTGCGGTCCTATCTGAGCGGCATCGGCGACAGTTTGGTCATCGGCGAGGACGACGACGCCTTCAAGGTCCACGTCCACACCGACATCCCCGGCGCCGCCCTTACCGAGTCCCAGAAATACGGTACGCTGGAGTTAGCGAAAATTGAGAATATGCGCACCCAGTACGAGGACATGGCCGCGGGCCGGAAGACCCAGAGCGTGGACGATCTGGAGGCGGAAGAACCCTCCGCCCCCGCTGAGCCCCCCAAGGAGTTTGGCTTTCTGGCCGTGTGCGCCGGCGACGGCCTGGCCGCTCTGTTCAAGGACCTGGGCGCGGACGGCGTGGTCTCCGGCGGGCAGACCATGAACCCCTCCACGGAAAGCATCCTCAAGGAGATCGAGCGCATCAACGCCAGGACCGTGTTTGTCCTGCCCAACAACGGAAACATCATTATGGCCGCCCAGCAGTGCGCCGGCCTCACCTCCAAGGAGGTGGTGGTCATCCCCACCAAGACCGTGCCTCAGGGCATCACCGCCATGATGAACGTGGATTTTGACGCGGAGGACGCTCAGCAGATTGCAGACGCCATGGCCGATGCCATCGGCGCCGTCACCACGGCCCAGATCACCTATGCCGCCCGGAACTCCGATTTCGACGGCTTTGCCATCAGCGAGGGCGACTACCTTGCCCTTGAGGAGGGGAAGCTTTTCGGCACCGACAGGGACATCACCGCCCTGCTTGGAAAGTTAGCGGAGGACGCCGCCAGCCGGGAAGCCTCCTTTGTCTCCCTCTTTTTCGGAGAGGACGTCAGCGAGGAGGACGCCAGCGTGGCCGCGGACCTCTTCCAGAAGGCCTGCCCCGAGGCGGAAATCTCCGTCCTCTCCGGCGGTCAGCCCGTCTATTATTACATCATCTCGATGGAATAACATGAAAACGCGCGGCGCCTGATAGCGCCGCGCGTTTTTTGCCGCCTGTTCCGGCGGCTTTTTTACAGTCCCAAGGACTCCATTTCCCGGCTGACGGCCTCCTCGCAGGAGCGCATGGCCTCCAGAGTCTTCTCCATCAACGTGTCCAGCTCCCAGCCCAGCAACTCCGCCCCCTGGCGGATCACATCCCGGGAACAGCCCGCGGCAAACTTCTTATCCTTGAACTTCTTCTTCAGGCTGGACAGCTCCATATCCGAACAGCTCTTGGAGGGCCGCATCCGGGCAGCGGCGCCGATGAGCCCGGTCAGCTCGTCGGAGGCAAAGAGCACCTTCTCCATCTCCTCCTCCGGTCGAACCTCGCTGCAAAGGCCGTAGCCGTGACTGCACACCGCATGGATAAACTCCCTGGAGCAGCCCGCCTCCTCCAGCAATTCCGGCGCCTTGACGCAGTGCTCCTCCGGCCACTTCTCAAAATCCACATCGTGCAAAAGGCCCACCGTGGCCCAGAACTCCGCGTCCTCACCGAAGCCCAGGTCCCCGGCGAACCAGCGCATTACGCCCTCCACCGTCAGCGCGTGCTGGATGTGGAAGGGCTCGGCGTTATACTTTCTCAGCAGCGCAAGGGCCGCCTGGCGTGAAATGCATTCTTTCATGATAAGAGGATTCTCCTTTGTATGGATTTTTTGTCAGTATAGCCGCTTTTTTTCCAATGTGCAAGCGTTTTGGAAAGGAATTCCACCTCAAGGCAAAATTTGCTTGACTTTTTGGTTTACACATAGTAAACTCATGGCGTGGGCTACAGTTAGTAGACCGAAAGGAGGCTGCATATGACGGAATATCGGCTGGGCGCCGTGGAGACCAGGTTTGCAGAGTTGATTTGGGACAATGAGCCTCTCTCCTCCGGAGAGTTGGTCAGGCTGTGTGAGCGGGAACTGGAGTGGAAAAAATCAACGACGTACACCATTTTGCGGCGCCTTTGCGAACGCGGTATCTTTCAAAACAGCGGAGGAGCAGTAACATCCCTCCTCTCAAGGCAGGAGTTTTACGCCCGGCAAAGCGAGGAATTTGTGGATGAAGCCTTTCATGGCTCCCTTCCCAGGTTCCTGACAGCCTTTTCCATGCGCAAAAAGCTGTCAAAACAGGAAATTGATGAGCTTCAGAGGTTCATCGATGAACACAGGGGGTGACACCATGTGGATGGATGCAGTGTTCTCCCGGATTTTAGACATGAGCCTTGCGGCAAGCCCCGTGATTCTTGCCGTGGCGCTATCAAGGCTGCTGCTGAAGCGGGCCCCAAAGCTGTTTTCCCATCTCCTGTGGGCGGTGGTTTTATTTCGGCTGCTGTGCCCGGTGTCTTTTTCCTCCCCCATTTCCCTGTTCAACGCGGTGGACATGCCTGTTGCCGTCCATGAGCTCTATCCCGAGCCTCCGGTCACGGAACAGGAGCCCCAATCCTCTCCGGCGGCAGAGACGGAGCCCTCTTTCTTTTCGTTGATTTGGGCGCTTGGCGTAAGCGCACTGCTGATCTGCAGCGCCCTCTCCCTTTGGCGGCTGCGGCGCACTCTTACAGGTTCCGTGCACGTGCGGGATAATCTCTACTCGGCCGATCACATCCATTCCGCCTTTGTGGTGGGGCTGTTCCGGCCTGTCATCTACCTGCCTTCCGCTCTTTCGGAACAGGAGCGCTCTTACATCATTCTCCACGAGCAGACCCATATCCGCCGCCACGATCACATCGTGAAACTCCTTGCCTTTCTTGCCCTGACCCTTCACTGGTTCAATCCCCTGGTCTGGCTGGCCTTTACCCTGTCGGAACGGGACATGGAGATGTCCTGTGACGAAGCCGTGCTGCAACGGGCGGGCGTGGACATCCGGGCCGACTACTCCGCCTCCTTGCTGAAACTGGCCGCCGGGTCATCCTTTGCCGCCGTCCCCCTGGCCTTTGGCGAGGGAGATGTAAAGGGACGGATCAAACATGTGATGCGCTATCGAACCCCTTCCTTTTGGATCGTCTTTCCCGCGGCGGCGGCGGCGGTCGCTGTCATAATCGCTGTGCTGATCACCAATCCCATTCGGATGGCGGAGCAGCGGCAGATCGCCGACGCCGCAAAAGCGCTGGTCAATCAGGGGGAGGAGGATGCGGTGGTGGCGGCCGATGTGTGCGGCGACAGCGTGGTGCTGCTCACCGAATCGCGAAATCCCGAGGACACACGCTATGTCACTATGTACACGGCCTATATCCTTGATAAATCCTATATGGAATACGGCATTGCCGCCCGCTATGACTGCGAGCCCGCCAGGGCTCCGGGATTTCATGGCGCCGTCCTCCATGGAAACGGCGTGACAGCCGCCTTCGGCAGTGTAAATGAGCGATACTGGGACTACCGCACCGATGAGGTACGGCAGGTGCGCTACACCCGGGTGACGGCGGTTTACGACGGCGGTGAACAGTCGGTGGATCTGCCGGATTACGCGGGCTCCGCCCCGTTTCTCATCGTGATCGACGGCACGGTGGACCTGCGCGATCTCCGGTTTTACGAGGGTGAGGAACAGGTGGCCTCCTACGTGGACATCTACGACGCGATGGACGTGGCGTAAAGCCACTCAGCAAATACCCCCTGCTGAGCTGCCTCAGCAGGGGGTATTTTTTTACAGGCTGTCTCCGAAATCGGAGCGGAACTTGGCCACCAGTTTCTCCTGCCAGTCGGACACGGGTGCAAGCCGGCCAAAGAAGAAGCGCAGCACCGCGGGCTCCTCAATGAACTTCAGTCCGCCTACGATCTCCCGGTTTTCATACAGCCACTTCACCCGGTCGATGACATACTTCACCTGGGAGAGGGTGTACACCCGGCGGGGCACCGCCAGCCGCACCAGCTCCATGGCCGCCAGATGCTCGGACCCGTCCGGCTCCCGCTGCTCGGACATGGTGCCGCGCTCCATGCCCCGGATGCCGCCGGCAATGTACAGCGCCGCCGCCAGGGCTCCGGCGGAGTACTGCTCCTGGGGCACATGGGGAAGGAACTGCTTTACGTCGATGTGGCAGCCAAGGCCTCCGGCCGGAGTGATGACCGGCACGCCCGCCGCGTGCAGCTCATCCACCATATAGCGGATGAACTGGGGACCCTGGGAGATGACGTCCTCGTCCATGGTCTCCTCCAAGCCCACGGTGATGGCCTCCATCTCCCGGACGGACATGCCGCCGTAGGTCAAAAACCCCTCGTACACGGGGACCAGCTCTTTCATTTTCAGGCACTCCGCCTCGCTGCGGATGCAGATGCCGCCGCCCCGGGCAAAGCCCAATTTCCGGGCGGAGAAATAGAGGATGTCCATCTCATCCGCGATCTCCCGGGTGATCTGGCGGATGGTCATGTCCTTGCAGGCCTCCTCCCGCTGCTTGATAAAATAGAGGTTGTCCTGAAGGAGGCTTGCGTCCAGCACCGTGAGAATCCCATACTCCCGGCACACGGCGCACACGTCCTTGATGTTCCGCAGAGACAGGGGCTGGCCTCCGATGAGGTTGGTTCCCGCCTCAAGGCGGACAAAGGGGATCTTCTCCGCCCCCTCGGACTCGATGAGCGCGCGGAGCTTGTCCACATTGAAATTGCCCTTGAAGGGATAGTCGTTGAAGGATTCCAGACCCTCGTCGCAGATCAGCTCCTCCACTCTGCCCCCCAGGCGGGTGATGTGGGCCTTGGTGGTGGTGAAGTGATAGTTCATGGGAATCACGGTGCCGGGCTTCACATAGGTTTCCGCCAGGATGTTTTCCGCCGCCCGGCCCTGGTGGGTGGGCAGATAGTAGTCCATGCCGAAGAGCTCATGGAGCTTACTCTCCAGCCGGGTGAAGGTGGCGGAGCCGGCATAGGCGTCGTCGGCCTGCAGCATGGCCGATTGCTGGTTGTCGCTCATGGCGTTGACGCCGCTGTCGGTGAGCATGTCGATGAACACATCTTTATTTTGCAGCAAAAAGGTGTTGTTGCCCGCCGCCTCCATATTTTTCCGGCGCTGCTCCACAGTGGGCAGGTACAGCTTCTGGACAATCCGGACTTTATGCATCTCCAGGGGGATGTTCTCCCCACTCATAAACTTGATCTGGCTCATGATCGATTCCCTCTCTCTTTAAAGTCCCGTTTCTTTTTTACTTTGCGCCGTTACGCTTTTAAGTGTTAAAGTAATTTTAGCACGGTCGCCTCCTCGTGTAAATGTACGTTTCTTCTAAGGAATAGCCATTCCAGGCCCTGTTTATTTGTCGAAAAGAGCAAAGTCTGTGCCGCCGGGCGGCACAGACTTTATGGCGGAGCTACAGAGCCCGCTCCAACAGGGCAAGCATTCTGTCCGCGTGGCGGTATTCATCCTCCGAAAGCTGCGTCAGGAGCTTATTCAGGCAGGGATCGGTGGTTCCCTCCGCCGCCCGTATGTAATTGAAGCCTCCGCAGGCCTCCTCGTGGTAGCGCCCCCGCAGTGCGGCGCACCAGGGGCCGATGCTGATCCGCTCGCTGCCAAAGGCGGGCCGGAAGCATTCCCCGGTGATCAGGTAGTACACGGCCAGCAGCCGTTTTGCATGGCCCGCCTCATCCGCGGCAATTTCCCGCAGTGTGCGGGCAGCCGACGGGTTGGGCGCCTGGCGCGCGAAGGCAAGGTAATACCGCCGGTCTGCCAGCTCCTCCTCGATGAACCCCTTGAGCACCTCTATCGACTCCGCCGCCGCCGATCCCATACAGCAGGGGTCCTGCTGGGCCCCGGGCAGGGTCTCCTCCTCTTGTACGGTCATGGGCGCCGCGGCGGCGCTGTTTTGCGTCCGGGCGGCAGGATAGGGGTTCAGGGTAGGGGCCACCCGCTCCCAGATGCGGTCGTATTGCCGGTAATCATATTGATCCATGGATTCCGCCTCCTTTTCCCGCCATTGTATGCAACCGGGTGAATTTTAGTTCCTGTTGCATCTGCAACCGGTTTAATTTTGCTTTTTTGGTAGAATACTGTATAGATACTCCGCGAATGCGGCGCAGCCAATTGCATTTTCCGGCCACATCTGGTAAAATAATATGATTCCGGCGGGTTTTCCCTGTTTGCGACAAAGGAGGTCAGCGTATGCTGGAACTGAACCATATCTGTTACTCCGTCCACGATCAGGATGGGGAACTTGGAATTTTAAAAGACATCTCCCTGACCATTGAGGACCACCGCCTGGTGGTGTTCACCGGACCCAACGGCGGCGGAAAGACCACCCTTGCCAAAGTCATCATGGGTCTGGTACAGCCCACCTCCGGCCAGATTCTCTGGAACGGGACCGACATCACAGCCCTGGGCATTACCGAGCGGGCGCGACTGGGCATCAGCTACGGCTTTCAGCAGCCGCCCCGGTTTAAGGGGCTGACGGTCCGCAAGCTGCTGACCCTGGCCTCCGGCAACGAGAAGCTGCCCAAGGAGCTCTGCTGTCAGTTTTTGACCAAGGTGGGTCTGTGCGCCAACGACTATCTGGACCGGGAGGTGGATGTGTCCCTCTCCGGCGGCGAGGTCAAGCGCATTGAAATCGCCACCATTCTGGCCCGGGACGCGGAGCTGATGATCTTCGACGAGCCGGAAGCGGGCATCGACCTTTGGAGCTTCTCCCGCCTGACGGAGACGTTTGAGCAGATTCACAGTGCCGGAACCGCCACCATGGTCATCATCTCCCATCAGGAGCGGATCATCTCCCTTGCCGACGAGGTCATCGTGGTGGGCGATGGCTCCATCTCCCACCGGGGCAGCGCCCAGGAGATTCTTCCCAAGATTTTGACCAGTACCATCGGGTCCTGCCCGGTGTTGACGAAAGAAGGTGCGCGCTGATGATGGAGAGCCAGGTGGACCGCAGCCTGCTGGAGAAGATCGCGGATCTGATCGGCAAGCCGGTGGGCGCGTTCAACATCCGCAAAGACTCCGGCTGCGACGGCCGGCAGAGCACCGAGCATATCCAGATCACCGGCAAGGAGGACAAGCCCGGCATTGACATCCGCATCAAGGCCGGCACCGTGGGCGAGACCTGCCACATTCCCGTCATCATCACCAAGCCCGGTATTGAGGAGATGGTGTACAACGACTTCTACATCGGTGAAAACTGTGATGTGGAGATTGTGGCCGGCTGCGGAATTCACAACTGCGGCGCGGAGACCTCCCGCCATGACGGAATTCACACCTTCTATGTGGGCAAGAACTCCAGGGTGCACTATACGGAAAAGCACTACGGTGACGGGGACGGCACCGGCGGGCGCATCATGAACCCCCAGACCGTGGTCTATTTGGAGGAGGGTGCCTCCATCCGGATGGATACCACCCAGATCCGTGGCATCGACTCCACCAAGCGGGACACAAAGATCGTCTGCGGCAAGGGCGCCGAGGCCGTCATCACCGAGCGGCTGCTGACCCACGGCGACCAAGTGGCCGAATCGGATATGGAGATCGTCCTGGACGGCGAGGATGCCAAGGGCCGGGTGATCTCCCGCTCCGTGGCCCAGGACCGCTCCAGCCAGGTCTTCTATCCCCGGATGGTGGGCAACGCCCAGTGCTTCGGCCACGTTCAGTGCGACTCCATCATCATGGGGAACGCCAAAATCCGCTCCATCCCGGCCATCACCGCCAACTGCACCGAGGCCCAGCTGATTCACGAGGCGGCCATCGGCAAGATTGCCGGCGACCAGCTTTTGAAGCTGGAGACCCTTGGCCTCACCGAGGAGGAGGCGGAGGACTGCATCCTGAAGGGTTTTTTGGCCTGAGCTTCCATTGCATAAAAAGCACCCGCGCTATGGCGCGGGTGCTTTTTGCCGTCTATCACCGGCCAGCAACAGTGCGCCGCTCAGCATTGCATGCTGAGCGGCGCATCGGTCACTTTGGCTTCTTTTTCAGGAGTAAAAACGCAACAAGCGAGAGTGCGGCGGAGACAAGCGCGCTCCCCAACACCGCAAGCGCGACTACATTGCTCAAATCCAGGAACCCACTTCCGCGCCCAAAAAGGGCGATGCAGGCGGAGAGCAGAAGAAGCGCTGCCGCCAGAATTGCAAACAGGATACCCGCAAGCTTGCACGCCAGATTCATAGAAATCCCTCCACTCCGTGTCCGTCTGTTGTCTCTGGGCGGCTCCTACTTCCTGCGATAGGCCTCGCGGCCGCAGATCACAACGCCCGCAATCAGCACCAGCAGGGAAATTACGAAAGGAATCAGCGTATCGGTGCCAAGAAAAGAGCCCAACAGCCCATCGATTCCATTGTAGTTCCAGGGGTTGCACAGGGCATGGACGAAACAGATGGCGGCGAACATAAGGCCGATGACTGCCAGCATCACGCCAAACACAAATTTTTTCATTTTCTTCAATTCCCTCCAGCTGTCAACTGTTTTTGCATTCCATGATACCATACCGCCGCCGGCCCTGCAACCGGTTTCGCGGCTTGACAGCTCCCTCCCCCGCCGCTACAATCAAGACAGGATTTTCCCTGAAAGGAGGCGCGCCATGAAACAGTTCCTTCTGGTCCCTGATTCCTTCAAAGGCTCCCTGTCTTCCATCCAGATCTGCCGTCTGGTGGAGGAGGAGCTCCGCTCCTGCGTCCCGGACGCCCGGGTGGTCAGCATCCCTGTGGCCGACGGCGGCGAGGGCAGTGTGGAGGCCTTTTTGTCCGCTTTGGGCGGCCGGCGGGTGGAAGCGCCCTGCCACGGGCCCTACATGGAGGAGCGGACCGGATTCTATGGTCTGCTGCCGGACGGCACCGCCGTGGTGGAGATGGCCGCGGCCGCGGGGCTTCCCCTGACAGGCGGACGCCTTCACCCGGACCAGACCACCACCTTTGGTGTGGGAGAGCTGATCGCGTCGGCCCTGGATCGGGGCGCCGGACGGCTGATCCTGGCCCTGGGCGGCAGCGCCACCAACGACGGCGGCTGCGGCGCCGCCGCCGCGTTGGGCGTTCGCTTTTTGGACGCCGCCGGGAAGGAGTATCTTCCCACCGGCGGCACACTGCACCGCCTGACCCACATCGACGTCAGCGGCCTCCTTCCCCGGCTGCGAACCATGGATGTGGTGGCCATGTGCGACATCGACAACACGCTCTGCGGCCCCGCCGGGGCAAGTTTCGTCTTCGGCCCGCAAAAAGGCGCGACTCCAGAGATCGCGGAGCGGCTGGACGCGGGGCTGCTCCATTTTTCACAGGTGGTCCGCCGGGATCTGGGTGTGGATGTGCTCCATCTGCCCGGAGGCGGTGCCGCCGGAGGCATGGGGGCGGGCGCGGTGGCCCTCCTTGGGGGCCGCCTGCAGATGGGCATTGAAACTGTTCTGGATGCGGTGCATTTTGATGAGCTGCTCCGGCAGGCGGACCTGGTCATCACCGGCGAGGGGCGGCTGGACCGCCAGAGTCTGCGGGGCAAGGTGGTCCTTGGCGTGGCCCGGCGGGCCAGGGCAGCCGGGGTGCCGGTGGCGGCGCTGGTGGGGTCCGCGGCCGGCGATGTGGACGAGGCCTATGACCAAGGGGTGACCGGTATCTTCCCCATCCACCGCCAGCCCATGGCCCTTGAGGAGGCCATGGCCCACAGCGAGGAGGGGCTGCGTCTCACCACCCGGAATCTCCTCCATTTTATTGCCGGGCTGGAGCGCCGCGGCCCGAAATACCCCGCCTGATCTTCCGATCCCTTTTCTCTCCGCCGGGACTGTTCACGTTTTCTTTTGCGGTGAAGGCCTCCGACGTCTTCCGGTGGAGGCCTTTGCTCTACTGCCCGATCCGCTTTTCCAGACACACAAGCTGTACATCCGGAATGCCGTTGAATACGCAGGGCACGATGTCCGCCTCCCAATAGCCCAGGCCGCGGTACAGCCTGCGGGCCGCGGCGTTCACCGCGTTGGTGTCCATGCGGAGATAGGGACAGCTGTGCTGGAGGGCATAGCGCTCATAGAACCGGACGAACTCCGTCCCATACCCCATCCCCGACCGCTCCGGGTCCACTACCAGCGTGTGCAGAACCATGATCTGCTCCTCCGGCGCGTCGGCATACCGCCATCTGGCATTTTTATACTCCGGGACCTGCCTTTGGTTGATCCGCGCGGCGGCGGCCACGGCTCCGTCCTCCTCCAGCACAAAGAGTTCTCCCGCCGCAAGGGCCTCCCGGGCCGTCTGCGCGGTGGGGTAAACGCCCCGAATCCAGCCCACCGACGCAAGTCCGGCCTCCTGCCGCTCCAGAATCCGGTGATAGATTTTTTCAATGGGGCCGATGTCTGCCTCTCTTCCCGCTCGTATCATGGAACCGCTCCCTTCTCCTGTAAGTTACCCTTAGCTTATCACACCGCCCGCCCCGGGGCAACCATGATCCGGCGCATTTGCAACATCGCGGGCGAATGAAAAATCCCTTGACACGCGCCGCAAAGGCTGATAATATACTGAGTACAAATGTGCGATGAGCGGAAAGAGTAGCATCCGTCCAAAGGGCAGAGAGGGCGCGTCAGCGGCTGGAAGCGCGCCTACGGCGGAGGGTGTGAAGTGCATCCGGGAGCACGGGGCGTAATGGCCCCCGGCGGAGCCGCCGTTACCGGGCTGTCCGGCTGTTTGGCCGGCGTGAGCAAAATGCAAGAGTGGAACCGCGTCTTTCGACGTCTCTTGTACCCTGACGGGTATGAGGGGCGTTTTTATTTTGACCCGCATAGGCTGAGCTGTCTTCCCTGCGGATACAGCCGCCTCCGGGCAGGGAGGCACTTATGACTTTTTTCGCACTCCTTCGATGTTGCCGCGCATCCCGCCGACATCTGATTGAATAAAGGAGATCTTAACTTGAATCGTCTCAATGAATTATTGTCCGCTTATCAGCGCCGGGACCCCGCGGCCCGGAGCAAGATAGAGATTTTTTTGCTCTACCCCGGCGTAAAAGCCGTCTTATACCACCGCCTGGCCCACTATCTCTATGTGCGCCGCCGTTTTTTCCTGGCCCGCTGGGTCTCTCAGCGGAGCCGCAAGAAGACCGGCATTGAAATCCATCCCGGCGCCCGGATCGGCCGCCGCCTTGTCATTGACCATGGCATGGGCATCGTCATCGGCGAGACCACGGAAATCGGCGACGATGTGCTGCTCTATCAGTGCGTAACCCTGGGCGGCACGGGAAAGGATAAGGGAAAACGCCATCCCACCATCGGCAACAATGTGATGATCGGCTCCGGCGCCAAGGTGTTAGGCCCCTTCAAGGTGGGCGACAACGCCCGCATCGCCGCCAACGCCGTGGTCCTTGATGAGGTGCCGCCGGACTGCACCGCAGTGGGCGTACCCGCCCAGATCGCCCGTGGCCGTGGTGAACCCGTCCGCTTCACAGACGAAGTGGACCAGATCCATGTGGACAATCCGGTGCATCAGGAGCTGTGCGCCCTGACCGCCCGTATCGAAGAGCTGGAACAAGAACTGAAAAACTCAAAGGAAAGGACTGCCTGATATGCATCTGTACAACTCCGCTTCCCACAAAAAAGAGGAATTCGTCCCCAACCACCCGGACATCGTAAAGATGTACACCTGCGGCCCCACGGTCTACCACTTTGCCCACATCGGCAACCTGCGCTCCTATATCATGGAGGATGTGCTGGAAAAATACCTGCGCTATGCGGGCTACAATGTGAAGCGGGTGATGAACATCACCGACGTGGGGCACCTAACCTCCGACGCGGATTCGGGCGAGGACAAGATGCTCAAGGGCGCCAGGCGGGAACACAAGACCGTCATGGAGATCGCCCAGTTTTACACCGACGCCTTTTTCGAGGACTGCCGCCGCTTAAACATCAAGCGCCCCGACGTGGTGGAGCCCGCCACAGCCTGCATCGGCGAGTATATCAAGATCATCTCCCGGCTGCTGGAGACCGGCTATGCCTATCGCGCCGGCGGCAATGTGTATTTTGACACCTCCAGGCTGGAGAAGTATTATATCTTCAACGACCACGACGCAGACGATCTGGCCGTGGGCGTCCGCGAGGGTGTGGAAGAGGACACAAACAAGCGCAACAAAAACGATTTTGTCCTCTGGTTCACCCAATCCAAATTTGAGGACCAGGCCCTCAAGTGGGACTCCCCCTGGGGCGTCGGCTATCCCGGCTGGCACATCGAGTGCTCCGGCATCTCCATGAAGCACCTTGGCGAGGACCTGGATATCCACTGCGGCGGCATTGACAACGCCTTCCCCCACCACACCAATGAAATCGCCCAATCCGAGGCCTATTTGGGCCACAAGTGGTGCAACTACTGGATGCATGTGCTGCATCTGAACACCACCTCCGGCAAGATGAGCAAATCCAAGGGCGAGTTTCTCACCGTGTCGCTGCTGGAGGAAAAGGGCTACGATCCCCTGGCCTACCGGCTGTTCTGCCTCCAGAGCCACTACCGCAAGTCCCTGGTGTTCTCCTGGGAGAACTTGGACAACGCCGCCGGGGCCTATGGGAAGCTCATCGGCCGCGTCGCCGCCCTGAAAGACAGCGGCGCCGCCGTGGACGAGGAATCCGCCAGGGCGGCGCGGGAAAAATTCAAGGCCGCCCTGGACAACGACCTGAACACCTCCCTGGCCGTCACCGCCCTCTACGACGTGCTCAAGTGCCAGACCAATGATGAGACCAAGCTCCATCTCCTGGGCGAATTCGACCAGGTCTTAGGGCTGAGCCTGCTGGAGAAGGCCGCAGAAAAGCGCAGGGCTGAGGAGTCCTCCGCCAAGTCCGCCGCCGGCGGCTTTCTCATCCAGGGCGAGGGAGACCCGGAGATCGACGCGCTGGTGCTGCAGAGGGCTGAGGCGAAAAAGGCCAGGAACTTTGCGGAGGCCGACCGCATCCGCGACGAATTGAACCAGCAGGGTATTGAGATCACCGACCTTCCCGGCGGCGCCAAGTGGAAGCGGAGCTGACGCGGCAAATAAAGCCTCCTCTGGAGTATTCCAGAGGAGGCTTTTTCTTGACATGATTTTACAAAAAGCGTACTATAATGATAATTTTCGATATTATATCAATCAAAGTAGGTGCATTATGGCAGAGATCAACGAATTTGTGGCGGAAAATGTCAAGCGGCTGCGAAAGATACAGAAGATGAGTCTGGAGCGCACCGCCCGGGAGTCCGGCGTATCGAAAAGCATGCTGGGCCAGATCGAGCGAGGCGAGGCCAACCCTTCGGTGGCCACCCTGGGCAAGATCGCCGGTGCGCTGAAGGTCTCCGTGGAACAGTTGGTGGAGAGCCGGGAGAGCAAAGAGGTGCTGCTTGCGCCGGAGATAGAACGAAAGCCGATCCGGCTGGACGGCGGTAAGGTGGTCCAGCGGCCCATCTTCTACTTTGACGAGCGCTCCCGACTGGAGAGCAGCCACGTGGACATCTTCATCAGCGGGTGCTTTGCGCCGGAGCCCCGGGTGCCCGGCTGCACCGCCTATCTGACCGTGCTGTCCGGCACGGCCGAGGTGACGGTGGGCGGGGAGCTCTGCCGGCTGATGGAATGGGACGCCATCCGCTTTGACGCCGATCAACCCTTTCAGGTGGAAAACCGGAGCAACGCCACCGTACGCATGCATCTGCTGTACCAGTACCGGAAGCTCTGACCCTCTACTAAGGAGCCGGTACAGCAATAAGCCGCGGGAAACAGCCTGTTTCCCACGACTTTATTTTTCCTTTTCCAGACAGTTGCGCACAAATACCGTTAAAATGGCCTCCGCGTCCTGACGCTGCCGGGGCGTCAGCTGGCCCATCAACTCCTCCAGCCGGGAATCTGACAGATCGCTCTGCGCCAGCAGGATGGAATTGGGACTTACTTCCAGAATCTCACACAGCGACAGCAGTGTCTGCACAGACAGTCCGGCTTTTCCTCGTTCAATCTGGCTGAGGAATTTCTCCCCGATGTTGGCCTGGGCGGATACATAGTCCTGGGTGTAGTGCTTTGCCTTTCGCGCCTGCTTCAGCCTGCTGCCGATCAGCTTTGTATCATAGGTCATCCGGTTTCCTCCTGTCTGCGTCTCCCCCTTTATAGTATCCATTTCAATTCGGAACAATAACCATTTTAAAACTTGAGACAGAAGATTAAAACTTGACTTTTTTGGAGAAAAAGCTCATAATATGTTAAAATGTTTGACCTGTGCAACTGTAATTTTATGGGAGGATACCATGGATTTGCTGGAATACCTTGCGCGCAGCAATCACTGCCTGATTTCGGACCTGCGGTATCGGGATCCGGGCACCATCCGCATCGATCCGGTGCTGGAGCGGTCTGATTTTCCCCTGAACCAGTGGAACGACCTGCTGCAGTATTTGTTTGGCAACGCCCCCCACTTTCAAAGCTGCGAGGAGGCCAAGGCCTACCTTGCCTCCCACGTGCCCAAAAAATGACCGGACTGCCGGCGTCCGCATGATTCCGGATAATAAAAAAGCGGCTGCATTGCAGCCGCTTTTTTATTTCCTATCGATGCGCGCCCGACGGTTCAAACCCAGCTGCGGCGGCACATTATATGCCGCAAAGCAGCCCAAAGAGCCGTCTCATATCTGTTTTGACCCGCATACATGTGCCCACTGGCAGTCGCCGCAGACCTGGCTCAGCTTTCCCTCCGCCAAAATCCTGCGGCGGACCAGCTTGGAAAACCGGCCCCAAGTCAGCGTCTCACCCGGTGACAATCCGCACAGCTCCAGTACCGTCCGGTCGTACCGGGCGGCGTCGGGACAGCCGGTGCCGCTGTTGGGACAGAAGGCGCAGATCACATCCTCCCCCGCGGTGAGGTATACCAACGCATCCTCCGTCAGTTCCCCATGGACTTGGGCCATGTGGGCGGTAAACCCCTTGCTGTACCCCTTCCCCTCAAAAAACCGGAGGCACAGGGCGTGGTGGGGCCGCAGCTCATTTGACATGGCGGCCCAGCCGGCGGCTCAGCCACAGAGCCAGCGCGATCTTGCACAGGTCCGGCACAATGAAGGGGATCACGCACCAGCCCAGGGCGGCCGTCAGCCCCACCGGCCCGGAGGTTCTGGCGTAGACCTGCATAAACCAAAGCGTGCCAGAGGCATAGCAGACCGCAAGGCCCAGCACCATGGCGGCGGCCTGGACAGCCGTCTTTGTACCGAACCGGGCGGTGATGGCCCAATAGAGCAGCGCGGAACCTAAAAAGCCAAGGATGTATCCGCCGGTGGTGCTCATCAGAATTCCAATTCCCCCGCTGAAGCCCGCGAACACCGGGATTCCCACAGCGCCCAACAGGATGTACACCAGCACAGCCAGCGTTCCCCGCCTGCCCCCCAACAGCCCCACCGAGGCAAACACGGCAAAGGTCTGGAGGGTAAAGGGCACGGTGGTGGGAATGGCAATCCAGGAACAGACGGCAATCAGCACGGCGAACACCGCGATATAGGCCATATCGCGGGTACTCCACTTCGGTTTTTCCACAGCGACAGCAGACATGTCTTTCAACTCCCTTTTTGATCTGAAAGGAGTATACCACCTGCCCACCCCATTGTCAACCTATTTAAAATAAATAGTTAACATCTTGGCTGTCAACCGTTACACCGCCGTCCGCTGGCAGACCTGACGAATTTTTGCCTGAATCGCCTTCAGGTCCTCAAAGGTGTCGGGCCGCTTAGACGGGTCCCGCAGCAGCGCGGAGGGATGGTAGAGGGCGGTCAGATACACGCCGTTTTTCTCAAACCACTGGCCGTGTTCCCGGGTGATCTTAAAATCCGGCTTGATGAGTTCCGCTGCGGCGATGCGCCCCAGGCAGACCACGATCTTCGGCCTGAGCAGGGCGGTCTGGCGGCGCAGCCAGCCAAGGCACGCGGCCTGCTCCACATTCATGGGGTCCCGGTTCTCCGGCGGGCGACACTTGACGGTGTTGGTGATGTAGACCTTGGTGCGGTCCAGGTGGATCATGGCCAGCATGTCGTCCAACAGCTTGCCGGCCTTGCCCACAAAGGGCAGGCCCTGCTCATCTTCGTTGGCGCCTGGTCCCTCACCCACCAAAAGGACTTCCGCGCTCTCGCTGCCGTCGCCGAATACCACGTGACTGCGGCCGGCGGACAGGGCGCAGGCCTGACAGGCGAGGCATTCCTTTTTCAAATCATTCCAATTGTCCATTTCTCACTCCGCTCCGCATGTTCGCCCCCGCTCCGGGCACAATAGGCCGGGAGGGAACTGCATGCCGTTTTTCTGGTATTTTCTCATATATAGTCTCTTGGGCTACGGCCTGGAAAAAGTGTTTGCCAAAGCCACCCACGCGAAAAAGCAAAACCGGAAAGGGTTTTTGCTGCTGCCGCTGTGTCCCGTCTACGGACTGGGCATGGCGGCGGTGCTGTCGCTGCCCGAAGAGCTGATCCGCTCGCCCTACCATCTCTTCTTCTGGGGAACGCTCACCGCCACGGCGGTGGAATACGCCGTCCACTGGTTCTACGACACAGTTTTCGGCGTCTGTTTCTGGGACTATTCCGGCACCTTTGGAACTATAAGGGGCCGGGTCTGCGTCCCCTTTTCCCTGATCTGGGGCGTCCTCACCACAGTGGCCGTGGTCTTTCTCCAGCCCTTCATTCAGATTGTGGCCTTTCGCATTCCGGACTGGGCCACCTATGGGGCCCTGCTCCTTTTGACGGCGGACCTCGTCTTCTCGGCGCGGCTTTTATCCCTCTATCACGACACGGAGATGCTCAATGTTCATCGGCTGTATTCCGTTTCCCGGCAGCTGTGAGACGGCGCTTGTAGGCGCACAGCTGCTCCTGGCACTGGCTGCATTTGAGCGAGTCGTTGCTGCTTTCAAAAAAACGCTCCGGACTGCGGTGGTAGACGATCTCCCAGCGCAGGAAGATCACCGCCGCCAACGCGCAGGCGGACCAGGTGTAGAAGCTGCGGATGGCCAGCAGGGGCGTGCACAGCATCAGATAGTCCCAGTTGTAGATCCGGCAGGTGGTGCAGCAGCGGTTGTGCATCATCCAGGACTGGAACGGACAGTAAAAGAGGATGCAGACGATGTCGCACACACCGTAAAATCCGGCCAGGCACAGAAGCACCCTCTCGTCGTACCACTTCAGGGCATAGCCAAGGAAAAAGAGGATGTTCACCCCCGTCCAGGTGAGCAGCACCCACCACGCGCCCCGGTTCGCCTGACGGATCTCCGACGGCTCCGGCGCCCTGCCCGTGGGGCGGCAGCGGGCGGCAAACTCCTTCTGGCATCCCATGCTCTCGATTTTTGAGGGGAACAGCCGGAAGGCCATGGAGGCCATCAGCGCCAGCCACAGCACGCTCAGGAAAGAAAAATGTCCCAATCCGGCGTACAGGTCCTCTTGCAGGGCGTAATCCGCCCCATAGACGATCAATGCGCCGAACGCCGCTATCCGTGCCATCAGGCAGACTACATAATATTGCCGTGTACGCCGCTTTGTCATGCTATCCCATCCTTATTTTGTCTATGTTGTTCTTCAGCCACCGGAGGATGTCCCCGTAAACGTCCTCCCGGCAGGATTCATTGAGAATCTCGTGGCGCAGCCCCGGATAGAGCTTCAGCTCCACCTGACGCACCCCCGCGCGGCGAAAGCTCTCATAGGCCCGGCGCACTCCCCTGCCGCACTCCCCCACCGGGTCCTTCTCTCCGGAGAGAAACAAAATGGGGGTATTCATGTTCATCCGCCTCAGGTTGTCCCGGTCGGTGATGAAGCGGATGCCGCCCAGCATCTCCCGGAACAGTCCCACGGTGGCGTTGCCGCCGCAAAGCTCATCGGCGATGTAGGCGTCCACGTTCTCCTCGTTCACGGAGAGCCAGTCATACTCCGTCCGGTTGGGCGCAAAAACCTTGTTGTAGGCGCCGAAAGCCAGTTTTTCCACCACAGGGCTCATCTTGTCCCAGCCCACCCGGCGCCCTTCCGCGGCGGCAACGGCACGTCCCGCGGCCACCATGGGCGGCACCATCTGGCCGGTGCCCATCACAATGGCCCCATCCACGGTCCCGGGGTATCGGATCAGGTAGGTGCGGGCCAGAAAAGAGCCCATGGAGTGTCCCAAGAGAAAGTAGGGCAGGCCCGGAAAGCGCTTTTTCTCCATCCCGTAGAGGGTGTAGAGGTCGTCCACCACGCTCTGCCAGCTGCCCTTTGGCCCAAAGTACAGCCGGGGTCCGCCCGGTTCCACGGAAAGCCCGTGGCCCAGGTGGTCGTTGCCCGCCACCGCGATCCCCCCCTCCGTCAAAAACCGGACAAAGGGCTCATACCGTTCGATATACTCCGCCACGCCGTGGGAAATCTGCAGCACGCCGGTGATCTCTCCCTCGGGCAGCCACTCCACCGCGTGGATTTGGGCGGTCCCATTCCGGGAGGGGTAGGTGAATTCACGTTTTGTCATGGAAAATCAAGCCTCCCTGTGTTACAATAGCCGCAAAGGGCCGTCATTGTGTCGGTTCCATGGCCGCAACGCGGCTATGACGCCACAGGCGCCGTGCCGCCGCGGCATCTTCATAAAATCGGGCATCGTTGCTGTATGCGGTCATTATACCACAAATCTCCCGTGGAGGAAACCGTGGCTTACACGCTTTTGCGGCGGCCGCGCAGCCGAAGGAAAGGCAAGGTGATTTTTTGGACTACATCCTGTCCCTGGACCAGGGGACCACCAGTTCCCGGGCAATTCTCTTTGACCGGCGGGGGGAGATTGTCTCCAAGGCCCAATATCCCTTTCACCAGATCTACCCCCAGCCCGGCTGGGTGGAGCACAACCCCCTGGAAATCTGGGTCACGGAGCGCCGGGCCATGGCGGAGGCCGTCCGCTCGGCCCATGTGGACCCCCACGGCATCGCCGGCATCGGCATCACCAATCAGCGGGAGACCACCATCCTCTGGGACCGCAAAACCGGTAAGCCGGTTTACAACGCCATCGTCTGGCAGTGCCGCCGCACCGCCGCGCTGTGCGACCAGCTGAAGGCCCAGGGGCTGGCTGAACAGGTGGCGGAGACCACGGGGCTGCTCATTGACGCCTATTTCTCCGGCACCAAGATCAAATGGATCTTAGACGCCATCCCCGGCGCCAGGGCCCGGGCGGAGCGCGGGGAGCTTCTCTGCGGCACGGTGGACTCATGGCTGATCTGGAATCTGACGGGAGAGCACGTCACCGACTACTCCAACGCCTCCCGCACCATGCTCTTCGACATCCGAAATCTCCGCTGGGACGAGTCGCTGTGCCATGCGCTTGGCATTCCCATGGCCATGCTCCCCCGTCCGGTGGACTCCTGCCAGTGCTACGGCAGGGTCAAGTCCGGCCTTGCGGAGCTGGAGGACTTTGCCGGCATTCCCGTCTGCGGCAGCGCGGGCGACCAGGCCGCGGCGCTGTTCGGCCAGGGCTGCTTCCAGTCCGGCCAGGCAAAAAATACATACGGCACGGGCTGCTTTACCCTGATGAACGTGGGGAGCACCCCGGTGCGCTCCCGGGCGGGCCTCGTGACCTCCGTGGCCTGGAGCATCGGCGGCAAAACCACCTATGCCCTGGAGGGCAGCGTGTTCAACGCGGGTAGCACCATCCAGTGGCTGCGGGACGAGTTGGGGCTTATCTCCAGCGCGCCGGAGTGCGACCGGTTGGCGGAGAGCGTACGGGACAGCGGCGGCGTCTTTGTGGTGCCGGCCTTTACCGGGCTTGGCGCGCCCTACTGGGATATGTACGCACGGGGCGCCATGGTGGGCCTTACCCGGGGCACCACAAAGGCCAACATCGCCCGGGCCGTACTGGACTCCATCGCCTATCAGGTGACGGACCTGCTCTCCGCCATGCGCCAGGACCTGCCCGTCACCTGCCTGCGGGTGGACGGCGGCGCCTCGGTCAGCGACATTCTGATGCAGACCCAGGCGGATCTGCTGCGCATCCCCGTGGATCGGCCCGCCATGGTGGAGACCACTGCCTTTGGCGCGGCGGCTTTGGCCGGGCTGGCCTCCGGGCTCTGGCGGGACCAGGAGGAGGTCTCCTTGCTGCGCCGCAGCCAGCACGTGTTCCTTCCCCAGCGGGAGCAGGCCGCCTGCGAGGAGGACTACCGCCAGTGGAAGCGGGCCGTGGCCCGGGCGGGCAACTGGATTGAGAAGTAGAAAAATTTACAAATTCGCAATTGCACTGCGTGGACGGGTATGCTATCATGAAGCATATCAAGAGCGCCGGAGGTTTATAAAAACCGCGGCTTGAAAGGAGTTTCACGGTATGGCATTTTTTAATGAGTTGGGTAAAAAGGCCCAGGAAGTCGCCGCAGTTGCCACAGAAAAGGCCAAGGTAGCCGCTTCTGTCGCCGGAGAAAAAGCCCAGGCCGCCGCAGAGCTGGCCAGAATCAACATGGCCATTGTCAGCGAGCAGCGCGAGATCGAAAAGAACTACAAGACCATCGGCGAATGGTTTGTCTCTGAATACGACGGCGAGGTGCCCGACGCGGTGAAGGATCTGGTGGACACCATTGAGGAGTCCAAGAGAAAAATCGCCGAGCTGGAGTCCAGCAAGCCCCAGAAGCAGGAGGATCCGGAAGAGGAGGTCCCCGCGCCTTCGGACATGAAGGTCTGCCCCATCTGCGGAGCAGCCTCCGACAGCAAGTTCTGCCCCCAGTGCGGCGCGCCCATGGGCGAGTAAGCAGGGACACAAAAAAGCCGGCCAAATCCGTTGGATTTGGCCGGCTTTTTCTATTCAGAAAGCGCTCTCCACACTCTTCCGCGCTCCGCCGGCTTTGAATCGTTGGCGACCCGGTCAACCCCTTTTCATTCGCCGCAGAGCTTCAGCAGTTCTCATGCAGATCCCTCGGATTGCCAAGGAAGTGGTCTGGGACCGCATAGGGGATGTTGTGGGCTGCAAGCACCCTGGTCAGGTCCTCTTTCTGTTGGTCACATGCTCCGGAACACGTCTTTGTTCTTGCAGAAGTACTCCACGCCGGAGTACAGCGTGGTCAGCACGATCACCCACACGCAGATCGTATTTGCCACCGCCGGGATAGGCAGGAACATCAGCACAATGCAGACCATGGTGGCGGCGGTCTTCACCTTTCCGGACCACCCCGCGGCGATGACCCGCCCCTCGTCGGAGGCCAGCATTCTCAGTCCGCTGACGGCGAATTCCCGGACGATCACGATCAGCAGCGCCCAGGCGGGCATCTGCCGGTTCTCCACAAACCACAGCATGGCGGCCACCACCAGCATCTTGTCCGCCAGCGGATCGGCAAATTTGCCAAAGTCCGTCACCAGGTTGTACTTCCGGGCGATCTTTCCGTCCAGCAGGTCCGTCAGGCTGGCCGCAATAAAGATGGCCAGAGCCACATAGGGCGCGCCGGGGAATCCCCAGTAGAGCACCGCCATAAAGACGGGGATCAGTAAAATGCGCAGCAGCGTCAGCTTATTGGGTAAGTTCATGTTCCACTCTCTCCTTTTTGTAGGCGCACTACCGTTCTTCCATCTCGCCGGTCAGCTCGCCGTCCATGACGCCGGTGAGGCGCACGGTGACAAATTCGCCGATCTGCGGATCCCTATCCGCAGTGAAGTAGATGCGGCCGTCGATATCCGGCGACTCGGCATAGCTGCGGCCGAAGAACATCTGAGCCTGGCCGTCGAATCCCTCGCACAGCACCTCCCGGCTCCGGCCCAGGACGGAGGCATTGTAGCCATCGATGATGTCGGACTGGACGTCCACCACCAGTTCCGCCCGGCGGACCGCCTCCTCCGTGGGCACGTGGTCCATGGCCGCGGCCCTGGTGCCCTCCTCCGGGGAGAAGGGGAACACGCCCGCCCGCTCGATCTTCACTTTGCGCAAGAATTCACACAGCTCCTCAAAGGCCTCCGGCGTCTCATAGGGAAGGCCGGTGATGAGGCTGGTGCGCAGCACCAGACCGGGAATCCGCTCCCGCAGCGTTTTCAGCAGCGCCAGAAGCTCCGCCTTGGTGTCCCGGCGGTTCATGGCCTTGAGGATCGTGTCATTGCAGTGCTGGATGGGCAGGTCGATGTAGGGCAGCACCTTCTCCTCCTCCGCCACGGTGTCGATCAGCTCGTCGGTGATCTCGTCGGGATAGAGGTAGTGGAGGCGGATCCAGTGGAAGGGCAGCCTGGCAAGCTCCCGCAGCAGCCGGGCCAGGGCATGGTCACCGTAGAGGTCCGTGCCGTAGCGGGTGATGTCCTGGGCAATGACGATCAGCTCCTTCACCCCCGCGTCCGCCAGCCCGGCCGCCTCAGTAAGCAGCTCCTCCATGGGACGGCTGCGGTACTTGCCCCTGAGGGAGGGGATGACGCAGTAGGCGCAGTGGTTGTCGCAGCCCTCGGCGATGCGCAGATACGCATACCAGGGCGGCGTGGACAGGATGCGCTCTCCGCCCTGCTCCGCCGCATGGATGCTTCCAAAGCGGCTGGGCCGCTGACCGGCCATGGCCTGCTCCACGGCGGAGACGATCTCCGTATAGCTCCCCGTGCCCAGGATGCCGTCCACCTCCGGCAGCTCCTCCAACACATCGCCCTTGTAGCGCTGGGCCATGCAGCCCGTGACCAGGATTTTTTGAATCCGGCCGGCGCGCTTGAGCTCAGCCATCTGCAAAATGTTGTCAATGGCCTCCTCGTTGGCGCTGCTCAAAAAGCCGCAGGTGTTGACCACCACCACATCCGCGCCGTCCGGCTCCGCCTGGACATGGTGGCCCGAGCGCTCCACCAGGGCCATCATCTGTTCGCAGTTGACCTGGTTTTTGGCACAGCCAAGGGAGATGAATGCAACGTTGTAACTCAAAGTGATGTCCCTTCCTTTCCCCGCCAGGTGGGGTCGTCGGTGATGCCCACCAGGTAGTCTGTGGACACATGGAAATACTCCGCCAGGAGCACCAACTTTTCAATGGTGGTGCTCCTGCCGCCGCTCTCCAGCATGCTGATGGATTTGTGGGTCAGTCCCAAAACCTCCCCCAACTCCTGCTGGCTGAGATGCGCTGCCTTGCGCAGCTGGTGGACCCGTTCGTTTAGCAAAAGTGTTGTTTGCATAAAAAACACCTCTTGGCTTATTCCTTTAAGCGGAGCATTCTCCACTTAAAGGAATAATAAAATACATGGGGGCATTTTGATGTTTGACTTTCTCTCTTCCATCTACTACGACGAACCGCTGGGCCTGCAGGGCAAGACGCCCATGGCGCCGCCCTATACGCCCCAGGAGCGGGCCATCCGCGATCAGCTGGAGTCTCTTGGCCCAAAGGAGGCGGCCAGGCTCCAGGACGACATCCATATACTGGCCCAGGAGTACCGGAACAGGGCCTTCCAGGCCGGGGCAGAATTCGGCGCCAATCTGACGCTTCAGCTTTTTGACGGCATCCAGCCGTGAAAAAGCCGTCGCCCGGGCCGTCCTTAAGCCCGGATCACTCCTCTTCTATCTCCGCGCCCAGCCGAACGAAGGCGGAGCGGACCTGGTCCCAGGAGTAGCCCCGGCGCACCAGGGCGTCGGAGAGCCGCTTCTTCTCCCTCTCGTCCGGCGCCTGCCCGCGGAGCTTCTGGTGCAAAAAAGCGTCGATCTGCTCCTCCTCTGGCGGAGCCTCCTCCAGGGCGGCGTCCCACAGCTCGCGGGGCACGCCCTTTTCATAGAGCTTGTCGCGCAGGCGGCTGGGGCCGTACCCCATGGCGGCGTAATGGCGCACGACCATGGCCGCGTAAGCGCCGTCGTCCATGGCGCCTATTGCCTCCAGCCACTCGGCGGCATAGCGGGCTTCCGCCTCCGTGGCGCCCTTTTCCCGGAGCTTGCGCATCAGGTCCCGGCGGGACATGGCCCGGCTGCCGATGAGCTCGGCGGCGCGGGCCTTTGCGTCGGATACGCCCGCCGAGCGGCGCAGGGCGGAAAGCTCTTCTTCCGTCAGCTCCCGGCCCGCCCGCAGGTCAAATTCCAGCAGCTCCTGCTCCGTGGCCTTCAGCAGCTCGCCGCCCTCCAAAAACAGCAGGATGCGGCCCTTTTTATGCCTGGACCGCTCCAGCCGCTCAATCCTCATCGTTGAATTCTTCGGCGGACACATCCACCGCACGGCCCGCCGCCCTGGCAGCGATCCGTGCCTGGTTGCTCATCAGTTTCGGGAAGTCCCTGCGGATATCCGCCTCCAGTTTCTCCGCCACCTCGGGGTTTTCCTTCAGGTAGTTTTTGGCCGAGTCCCGGCCCTGGCCGATGCGGGTCTCCCCCATGGAGAACCAGGAGCCGCTCTTTTGCAGCAGATCCAATTTCACGCCCAAATCCACCAGCTCCCCCTCCCGGGAGATGCCCTCGCCGTACATAATGTCGAACTCCGCCTCCCGGAAAGGCGGCGCCACTTTGTTCTTCACCACCTTGGCGCGGGTGCGGTTGCCGATGAGCTCGCTGCCGTTTTTCAGCGCCTCGATCCGGCGCACGTCGATACGGACGCTGGAGTAGAATTTTAAGGCCCGGCCGCCGGTGGTAACCTCCGGATTGCCGTACATCACGCCCACCTTTTCGCGCAGCTGGTTGATGAAGATCACGACGCAGTTGGTCTTTCCGATGGCACCGGTGAGCTTGCGCAGGGCCTGGCTCATCAGCCGGGCCTGGAGGCCCACATAGCTGTCGCCCATCTCTCCCTCGATTTCAGCCCGGGGCACCAGAGCGGCCACAGAGTCCACCACCACCACGTCGATGGCACCGGAGCGCACCAGGGCCTCGGTGATCTCCAGGGCCTGCTCGCCGGTATCCGGCTGGGAGATCAGCATGTCCTCGATGCTGACGCCAAGGGCCCTTGCGTAGGTGGGGTCCAGGGCGTGCTCAGCGTCCACAAAGGCCACCTCTCCGCCCCTTTTCTGGGCCTGGGCCAGGATGTGCAGGGCCAGGGTGGTCTTACCGGAGGATTCGGGACCGTAGATCTCCACAATGCGGCCCTTGGGAATGCCGCCGATGCCCAGCGCCACATCCAGGGCCAATGAGCCGGTGGGGATGAAGTCCACGTTGACGTTCATGTTGTCCCCCAGGCGCATGATGGACCCCTTGCCGTACATCCGCTCGATCTGGGCCATCGCCGTGTCAATGGCCTGCTTCTTATCCGACGCGGCCACCGCAGCGGCCGTCTTGGTCATCTTTTTCTCTGCCATTTCTTTTCCTCCTATACTTCCGGCTAAAGTTCCGTGCAAAGGGTGCCATAGACCACCCGTGGAATCCCCGCCGTATCCCGTACGATCTGAATGTCGCCAAAGCCCTCTGAGCGCATGATCCGCAGCACCTCGTCGGCCTGTCCCACGCCCACCTCAAAATAGAGCCGGCCGCCGGGGGCCAGGGCCGGGCGCCACAGCTTGGAGATGAGGCGGTAGAAGCGGTAGCCGTCCGCGCCCCCGTCCAGGGCCATAGAGGGCTCGTAGTCCCGGACGGATGCGTCCAGTGTGTCCAGGTCCGCTGTGGGGATGTAGGGCGGGTTGCAGACAATACAGCGGAACTCCCCCATGGAGACGGGCTTTTCCAGCGCGTCCGCCCGGACGGAGATCACCCGGCCGGACAGGTTGTTCCGCCGGATGTTCTGGCGGCAGACCTTCAGCGCCTCCTCCGACAGCTCCGCCAGCACCACATGGGCCCGGGGCGTATGGGCGGCCACCGCCAGCCCAACGCAGCCGCTCCCGGCGCACAGGTCCAGCACCCGGCGCTCTCCCTGCTCCTTCAGATAGGAGATGGCCTCCGAGGCCAGAACCTCCGTGTCGGTCCGGGGGATCAGCACATGGCGGGAGATGTCCAGGGGCAACCCATAAAACTCCCACTCGCCGATGAGGTAGGCCACCGGCTCGCCCTTCAAATGGCGTTCCAGGAGTTCCCGGGCCCGCTGCTCAATGGCCGGGGAGGCATAGAGCGCGCTGTCCCGGTACAGCTCCTCCCGGGTCTTTCCCGCGGCGAAGCACGTGAGCTCCCGGGCCTCCAAAGTGGGCATTTCCACTCCGGCGGCCTTCAGCTGCCGCCTGAGGTCCAGATATAAATTGTTATAGGTGACTGCCAAGGCATTTCACTCCTGTTGTCAATTACCACGCGTCCTTGCCTTTTTCCCCGGGCAGCACCAGCTCCAAAGAGCGGATGGCCACCTCGATCATGGAATCGTCAGGCTCATTGGTGGTGAAATTCTGCATCCACATCCCCGGTGCCGTCAGCACCCGGGTCAGCGCGTTGTCATTGCGGCCCACCCAGCGGTTGAACTCATAGGTCACACCCACCACCAGGGGCAGCAGCACCAGGTGCACCGCCGTACGCAGCCAGACGTTGGTGATGGGCCAGATGCCGAAAACCACGCTGGAGAAGAGGATGGACACGAAGATCACCACGAACAAAAAGCTGGTGCCGCAGCGGGGGTGATGGCGGGACTGGGCGCGCACGTTCTCCACCGTCAGCGGCAGTCCCGCCTCATAGCAGAAGATGGTCTTGTGCTCCGCCCCATGGTACTGAAACACCCGGTAGATGTCCTTCTGCCGGGAACAGACGATGAGGTAGATCAGAAAGATGACGATTTTCAGAATGCCCTCCACCAGGTTCCGGCCCCACATGGGAAGGCCGGGAAAAAAGTGCAGCAGCCCGCCGGTCAAAAAGGTGGGCAGCACCAGGAACAAAAAGACGGACAACCCCACGCCCAGCACCACGGAGAGGCCGATGATGAAGCTCTCCATCTTTTTGCTGGAAAAATGTTTTTCCAGCCACTGGTCAAATTTGGAGGGCTTGGCGTTTTCATCGTCCGGGTAGAAATCCGCGGAGTACATCAGGGCCTGGACGCCCTTGACCATGGAGTCCAGGAAGTTCACCGTGCCCCGGATCAGCGGCCAGCCCAAAATGGGGTGCCTGTCCCGGATCAGCTTCAGCTCCTCCACCTTCTCCACCAGCCGGCCCTCCTGGTCCCGGACCACAATGGCCTGCCGCTCCGGGCCCCGCATCAAAATGCCCTCGATCAGAGCCTGTCCGCCGATGCTGGTGCGAAACTTGTTTTTTTCCTCTGCCATAATACCCTTTCCCGACTGAGATTGTATCACAGTCTCTTTAATAATGCAACATCTGTTCTATTTTCAATTGGTGGTTGGAATGCGGATGGTGACCACGGCGCCGCCGCCCTCAGCATTGCCGATGTCAAAAGTGCCGTTGTGCAGCCGGACGATTTCGTCGCACACCGCAAGCCCGATTCCGCTGCCCCGCGCCTTGGAGGAGCCCTTGTAGAACTTCTGCTTCACAAAGGGCAGCTCCTGGGCCGGGACGCCCGGGCCGTAGTCCCGGACCCGGATCACAAGATACACGCCCTCCCTTGCGATGGAGGCGTCAATCCGCTTGCCGGAGCCGCCGTGCTTGGCGGCGTTGTCCAGCACGTTGCAGAACACCTGCTTGAGCCGCTCCGGATCGCCGGTGATGGGCTCATACAGCTCTCCGCCGTCGTCGTAGGTGAGCTCGATGCCCTCCTGCTTAAAGAGCTCTCTGTAGGTGTAGATGGCGTCCTCGAACTCGGCCTGCAAATCCACCTGCTCCACGCTGAGGGTAAAGCGTCCGTCCTCCATCTTGGAGAACTCCAGCAGCTCCTCCACCATGTTGGTCAGCCTGCGGGACTCCTTCATGATGATCCCCAGGCCCCGGCGCTGCTGCTCCGGGTCGCCGCTTGTGTCCTCCATCATGGTCTCGGCCCAGCCGTTGATGGCGGTCAGGGGCGTGCGCAGCTCATGGGAGACGGAGGAGATGAACTCCGTCTTCATCTTTTCGCTCTGGCTGATCTTCAGCGACATGTCGTTGATGTTGTCCACCAGCTCCGCCAGCTCGTCGGAATACCGGTTTTCCACCTGGATGCCGTAGCTGCCGGCGGAGATGCGCTTGGCGGCCTGGCTGACCTCCGCCACCGGCTCCACCACGTTGTTGATGAACAGCAGGTTGGAAAACACCACCATGGCGATACAGACCACGGCAATGAGGATGACGATCAGAATGCTGATGAGAATCTGGCGGTTGACCTGCTGCAGCGAGGTGACATAGCGCATGATGCCCACAGTCCGCCCGTTGAAAGAGAGGGGGCAGGAGACGGACATGATGTTCTCCCCGGTCTGTGGGTCCCGGCCCCGGAACGAGGCGATGTCCCCGGTCTCAACCGCCTCCTGAATGTCGGAGGTGCCGGGAGAGGTTCCGGTGGTCAGACCGTAGGAGGATATCTGGATCTGGCCGGCGCCGTTTAAAAACTGGAGCTCCAGCCGGTCCTTATCCTCAAATCCCTCGGCATAGCTGTTGGCGATCTGATAGTACTGCATGTAATTGTTCAGCGAATAGCTTGTGACAAAGTCGGCGCCCGCCTTTGCCTTGGAACGCAGGGTGTTCTGCATGGTGCTGAAGTAATAGCTTGTGACGCTGGCGGAAAAGAGGCACACGGTCAGCACCACCATCATCAGCACCGGCATAATGGTATTAACCACCCAGCGCTGGCGCAATCCCCGAATCTGGAGGGTGCTTTTCATATTTTTCATGTGTTCGGAGTACTCCATGACTCACCCTCCTTTCTCTTCCAATCCAGCAAAAACCGCCTGCGGTACTTCAGCTCCGCATAGCGCTGTACCCGCTTTAGGACCACCGCGTCCCAGGCGCCTCCCACGGCGCCTGCCACCGGAATTCCCTGGAGGAACTTCATGTACAGGAGATTGCGGGAAAGGGCCGCCGACGCGGAGCGCCGCAGCTCCTCCTGGGGCACAGGCACGGTCCACTCCCCCTCCTGGAGGAAATGGTTCAGCTCCGCGTTTCCCGCCCTCAGCTCCTCTCCGCAGGAGAGAGCCGTGGGGATCAGCTCCAGCACAAACCGGCGCTCCTCATTCCCGTCCCAGGGGTAGCCGTAGTTCACCGCAAGCTCACAGAGGCTTTTGAGCAGCACTCCCGTAAAGAGCACCACATCCGGCAGACCCACACCCACCAGGCCCAGCCCCACGCCCTCCACGCCGGAGAGCAGCAGATTTTTCCGCCCTGCCCCCGCCGCTGCCCGGGAAAAGGCCCGCAGCGACCGGCGGTCCGGCTGGAGCTGGGCAGCATAGCGGCGCAGCAGGTACTCCCGCTCCCGCTTCCGCCTGCCGCTGACTCCCTCGATCAGTCCGGTTCCCTTTTCAAGCACCGTGGAAAACGCCTTCTCAAAAGCGGATTCCAATGTCTTTTGCAGCGTTTTCGGCACCACCGTCTCCAGCCTGCGGTTCAGATAAGGCGTGCGCTGGGTCTGATTCTGCTCCAAAAACCGCTTCTCCCGCTTCCAAAGCCGGGCGTACTCCTGCTCCCATACCGTCTTTTTACTGGCCATTGTCTCCTATATACCGCTCCGCAGCTGCGGCCCGGCGGCTCTGCTCCACGCTTAAAAGCCCCATTTATACCCGTATCCCCACACGGTGGTGATATAGGTGGGGTTGGTCACATTGTCCTCGATTTTCAGACGCAGACGGCGGATGTTCACGTCCACGATCTTCAGCTCGCCAAAGTAGTCCCGGCCCCAGACCATATCCAGGATTTCCTCCCGGGAGAGGGCCTTTCCCGGGTTCTCCATGAACATCTTCATAATGGAGTACTCCACCTGAGTCAGCTTGATCCGCTCCCCGCTTTTCTCCAGCGTGCGGTTGCGGGTATTGAGCAGAAACGGCTCCTGCCGGATTTCACCGCTTTGCTCGTCCGCCCCGCCGCCGGCCCGGCGGAACAGGGCGTCCACCCGGGCGGTGAGCTCCGCAGGGGAGAAGGGCTTGGTCACATAGTCGTCGGCGCCGGTCATCAGGCCCGTCACCTTATCCATCTCCTGAGAGCGGGCGGTGAGCATGATGATGCCGATTTTTGTGTTGGTTGCACGGATCCTGCGGCACACTTCAAACCCGTCGATGCCGGGGAGCATGATATCCAGCAGCGCGACCCTGGTATCCGGGTTGTCCTTCAGACGCTCCAGCGCCTCCTCGCCGCTCTCCGCCTCCACCACTTCATATCCGGCACGGCGCAGGTTGATGACGATAAAGCTGCGGATGCTGGACTCATCTTCCAAAACCAATACTTTTTTCATGGCTGCCTCCCTTTCATCAATCGTCTCCCGACGCCCATTCGGTGACAATCAGTTTGAAGCTGCTACGCAGTTCGTCCTCCGTGATGCCGAACTCCCAGCTTTCGTTGGCGTCCAGCAGCTCCCCCGCGAAAATGGTCTCCGCCTGACGGCTGAGCAGAAAACGGCTGCCCTGGGTAATCCTGTACTCCGGGCTGCTACCGCTGATGGCATATATCTTCAGGAATTCCTGATAGAGCTCCGTATCGCTGCCCTGGATGGCAAAGGTCACGGCGACCTCATCCGGATCGCTGTCGTCCCGCGAGACCGTCACCCGCTTTTTCCACTCCTCGGGCAGAATGAGGTACCACCCGTCCGCCGCGTCGTGGTAGGTGCTGATGGCCAGCGTGGGCGATCCGTTGATGTCGTACCTTCTCCAGTTGATGGAGTAGCATGCGTCGGTGCTGCCCCAGCCGGCAAGGTCAAAGGGCGCCGGGACCTCCGTCAGCCCGTCTCCGTCGATGTCCGTGGGAAACAGGGGCTGGTAGCGGAAAATCTCAGTGGACACGCCGGTAGCATTGTTCATGGTGATGTTCACCAGTTCGTCGTTTTTCACCGCCAGGATATCCGTGACCTGGAACAGGGAGTCCTCCACCCCGGTGACAAACAGGGCCGGGACGCCGCCTTCCAGCATGCCGGAGCGGACGCGGCCCGAGGAGAGCTCGGCGATGGAGACGGAGATGTTGGCGGACGGGCGCTGAACCAGCGTCTGATCGTTCCAGACATAGTAGTCCGCCACCGTGTTTCCCTGGTCGTCGGAGCGGATCATCACCAGCTCCTGCATCCCATCCTGATTGAGATCCCGCACCGCGTAGCGGGAATAGGTGTTGCGCAGCAGCTCCACAGGCTGGAAATCCTTCAAGGAATAAACCGTCAGCGCCTGAAGCTCCGTGCTGACGCGCCACCCCACGATCAGCTCCTGCATGCCGTCCTGGTTCATATCGGTATAGGAGATGCTGTAAATGGCGCTGCCGCTGCCTTCAATCACCGCCGCCTCCTCATAGGAGTCGCCCACGGACCGGAAGATGTAGATCTTTAACGGCCGCTCGTCCGCGCTCCTGCGCATGAAGGCCAGCGCCTCCTCTTCCCCGTCCCCGTCCAGATCCACCATCTGTACGGGCTGGATGTTGCTGCCCGACTGGGGCGCGGCGTACTCCCCGCCCCCGGCCATGATGGCGTCAATGCGCTCTCTCAGCGCCGTGTACTCCGGAGGAAGCTGGGGCAGGCTGTAAAGCTCCTCCACCGAGGCGTTGAACAAACACCCCGACAAACAGAAGGTGACTGCCAGCAAAATGGCAGCCATCCAGCATTTTTTCATCATACGGCCCACTGGCAATCCCCTTTCCTTTTCAGGACATATTTTAACTTGTATATGATAGCACATTGCTTCTTGTTTGTGTAGCTTTTTTGCTGTTTTTCAAAGGAGTTTTTCATTTGTTCATTTTTGTGGAGATTCCCCTTGCGGCACAGGCTCATCTTTTCAAAAGTTCCTCTTGAATTTGTGGTTTCTTTCAGGTATAATAACACCGTTCATCTGCCGGTGTGATGGAATTGGTAGACGTAGTGGACTCAAAATCCACCGCTGGCGACAGCGTGCCGGTTCGAGTCCGGCCACCGGCACCAACGCCCCGCAGCTTATATAGCTGCGGGGCGTTTTCTTATTGCTCCGCGATGGTAAAAGCCTGCCGGTTCCCGGACGGTTGAAATTTCACTCCGCAGGGCGGGCGCGCCTAAGACACAAAACGCTTGACTTCCGAAAATAATTGTGGTAAATATTTATCATAAAGAGTGAAATATATCACATTATTTGGAGGGCTGTTTTATGAGACATGGACTGAATTATCTGGGCTTTTTATCTCTTTTGGCATTGATAGCCGTTTTGGGGTGGACAACGGAAAATGAAGGGCTCTATGGATTTTTGGGGTTTGCCTATTATCTTCGCTATTTCTGGGTCATCCCTGATGAGTTTTTTCGGCTCAATGTTCAAAAAGCCGCCACATTTGCATTCATGGCGGAAATGATTTCTCTTGTCCCGTTTATGTTTGCCTGTTCATTTCTTTTCGGTGCCGTCAAAGCCGTCCCAACCGCTTTTGGGCTGAGCTATGCGGCTGCAATCCTTGCGTTTACCGCTGCTCTGCTTGCATTGGAGTGGAAAGAACAAAAGGGGGCAAATGATGATTAAAAATCGTATAAAAGAGTATCGGGCAAGATATGACATGAGCCAGGAGGATTTAGCCAAACGGGTGGGCGTGCGCAGAGAAACCATTGGAAACCTTGAAAAAGGCAGGTACAATCCCTCATTGGTCCTGGCATGGAATATCGCAAAAGTGTTTCACGCATCCATTGAGGAAGTATTTACTGTAGAAGAGTAGCGGGACGCCTTCCATGGGGCGCCGTTTATGCCTGGGCATCCCATTGATCCGGAAAAAACGCCCGCAGGGTGATTTGCGGACCTCCCCGCCGCATAAAGTACCAATGCGGCAGTCGTTATTTCCACAGCGATATGAGACGCGCAAAAATGTTTCGTGTAAATTTACGCAAACGACTGTTGAAATTTGCGCAAGTCATGCTATAATAAATGCATAGCAAAGCCCCGCCTTAGTAATTTTGAAAATATCGGGAGGTAATGATCATGGGCTATCCTCAGACAGGCAACGAGGTATATGTCGGCTTTTCTCTGTCCGACACCATGTTTTCCGGAATCGGCAAAGGAACCATCACCCGGGAGACGGTTTCCGCTGATTATTTGAAGGACCTGTTTACAAAGTACGGCGTGGTCGTCTCGGCAAAGCCCGAGCAGCGCCGGCTTTTGGAAATGGTGAACGCAATCTATGATTTGAAGCTTGAGATCCCCGAGACGCTGAAGATCATCCAGCTTTCGGAAAAGCACCGCCGCCTCGTGACCATCTCCGTCCAGGGGCTCAGACGGATCAACGGCTCCCTGCTTCCCGAATACTCGAATGAGGAGTTCCAGGAGGCTACCTTCGGCTTTGTCAAATACTACGTCCAGAGCCGCCACTATGACGAACTGGTGGCGGAAAACGAAAAGCTGAAAAAGGATTTGGATCTGGAAGTTGCCTGGCGCACCCGGGTATCCGACATCTGATTCCTCCGCGGCTGCCCTTGATTTTCGGGCGGACCTCCCGGCAGACAAAAATGAAAAGCGGCAACGGACGGGACACCTGATCCGCTGCCGTTTTTTGCCGCCTTTTTTCAAAAACCGTCGAAATCAGCGGGACAACTTCGGGAAAACTTGCTATAATACGCAAAGAAGCTTTAATACGAACGCGCCCGCGCACCGGGAAAGCTCCCGTGACGCAGCCCACCGCAGCAGGCGCGGCAGATCAGGGAGGTTGCCATGTACCATTCCACTACATACCCATCCCCTGTGGGGACGCTCACCCTTGCGTGCGACGGTAGCCACTTGGCAGGTCTTTGGCTGGAGGGGCAGAAGT
Organism: Dysosmobacter acutus; assembly: GCF_018919205.1. NCBI lineage: Bacteria > Bacillati > Bacillota > Clostridia > Eubacteriales > Oscillospiraceae > Dysosmobacter > Dysosmobacter acutus. The sequence continues at coordinate 1,041,208 of NZ_JAHLQN010000001.1, read as the reverse complement.
ATTATGGGGGCTCCCTGACCGAAGAGCTGGTTCCGGCCGATGACCTGCCGGTTCTGAATGCCGCAAAGGAGTGGCTGGACAGATACTTTGCCGGCCAGCGGCCCAGCTGTCATGAGCTCCCGCTGCGCCCCGCCGGCAGTCCGTTCCGCCAGCTGATCTGGGAGCTTCTCCGGGAGATTCCCTACGGCCAGGTGGTCACCTATGGGGAGATCGCCCGCCGGGCGGCAGCAAGGCTGCACCGGGAAACCATGTCCGCTCAGGCGGTGGGCGGCGCTGTTGGGCACAATCCGATCTCGATTATCGTCCCCTGCCACCGGGTGGTGGGCGCGGATGGCAGCTTGACAGGCTACGCCGGAGGCATCCCGGTTAAAAAGAAGCTGCTGGAGATAGAGGGCGCCGACCTGTCCGGGCTGTTTTGTCCCCGCGCCGGGCGCGCGCTTTGATGTTTGAGTGTGCTGCTTGTGATTCGAAGGTCCGCTATTGAGGCGGACCTTCCATTTTGGCGAAACCGTGGTATACTGGACACATACTCCCGGCTCCGGGGCACGGGAGGCAATCTGTAAAGCAGGAGGACATTGCGTGCAGCAGATCACGGTGGACGGTGAGTCGGTGCTGATTCACCGCAAGCCCATTCGAAATATGTACCTGCGCCTCCCCTCTGCCGGCGGGGCGCTGTATGTCACCGCTCCCTGCTCCGTCAGCGACCAAGCGGTGGCCGCCTTTGTCCGCGCCCGCCGGGACTGGATTGAAAAGCAGCGGTCCGCGCGGCCGCCGCGGCCGCCCTGCGCCGGCTGCTCCGGAGAGCGGTTTTTTCTCTGGGGCGAGATGCTTCCTCTGCGTGTGGATGAGGGCCCCTCTCCCGGTGTATCCCTTTGTCAGCGCCGGGAAATCCGGATGACTGTCCCCCCGGGCAGCACGGCTTCCCAGCGGCTGGCCCTGCTGGATCAGTGGTACCGCCGGGAGCTTCAGTCCGCCCTTCCCGATGCCATCGCCCGGGGCGAGGAAGCCACCGGACTTCAGGCGCGGCAGTGGATAATACGGGACATGCGCACCCGCTGGGGCAGCTGCACACCCAAAACCGGCGCCATCCGCGTCAATTTACAGCTTGTCCGCAGGCCCGCTGCGTGTCTGGACTATGTGGTGGTCCATGAGCTGACCCACCTGCTGATCGGCGGGCACGGCCCCCGGTTCCGCCAGGCCATGGACCGATTTTATCCCTCATGGCAGGAAGTCCGCCGGCTTCTGAATCAATTTGACGCCCAGCCCCTTCCGCCGGAAGTGGTTTGATTTTTTTGCTTTTTTTCAGATCATGGTTGAAATTTTCAGAAATTCCCTATACTCTATAATAGAGTTATTATGTACCATAAGACCGCCGACTGCCGCGGTACAGATAAGGAGAATCCATCTATGGACAACACCTACCAAATTATCACCGACGCCACTGCCGATCTGGACCCCCAGACCGCCGCCGCGCCGGAACTGAAGGTAATCCCCATGCCGGTCACCATGGAGGGCCGCACCTTCCACCACTACTGCGACTTCCGCGAGGTATCCGCCAAGGATTTTTACGATCAGCTGCGGGGCGGCGCCATGCCCCAGACGGCACAGATCAATATCCTCACCTATCTGCGGGCGTTTATCCCGGCGCTGAAGGCAGGAAAGGATGTGGTCTACCTCTGCTTCTCTTCCGGCCTTTCGGGCACCATCCAGTCGGCCCATATGGTCATGGCGGTGCTGCGGGAAAAATTTCCCCAGCGGAAAATCGTCTGCATCGACACACTTGCCGCCAGCATAGGCCAGGGCTTTTTCGTCCGTCAGGCGCTCCAGCGCCAGCGCCTGGGAGATTCCTTCCAGCAGCTGTGCGACTGGGCGGAGGAGCGCAAGCTCCAGGTCGCCCACTGGTTCACCGTGGAGGACCTGAATCACCTGCACCGCGGCGGCCGTCTTTCCAGAACAGCGGCCGTGGCGGGCACCATGCTCCAGATCAAGCCCATCCTTACCCTGGATCGGGAGGGCCACCTTCAGGTGGCCGGGAAGGTGCGGGGCACCGTCAAGGCCTATCAGTCCATGATTTCCCGGATGAAGGACACCTGCACTGACTTCTCCTGCGCTTACATCGGCCACTGTGATGCGCCGGAGTCGGCGGAAAAGTTGGCGCAGATGGCCCGGGACGCCGGGATCCAGACCACTCTCATCGCCCCCATCGGGCCCGTTATCGGCTCCCACGTGGGCGCGGGCATGACCGCTCTGGTCTACTGGAATAGCGGACGGTAAATAAAAAACCTCCCCGGAACAAAGGGTTGTTCCGGGGAGGTTTTTTAAGGGCCTGCCGGCGGTGGTTGGTCTGAGCGTATCCTCACGGGTTGAGGCAGAAGAAGGTGAAGTCCCCCGTCACCAGCAGCTTTCCTTCGCTGCTGCGCACCTCCGAGCGAACCACACAGGTGGTCCTGCCCCGGTGGATAATGGTCGCCTCCGCCCGGATGGTCCCCTCTTTGACGGTGCTGATGAACTGCATGTTGCTGTTTTGTGTCACATAGCGCCTTCCGTCGGTGCGGGCCGCCGTACCTGCCGCCGTATCCGCCATGGTGTAATAGGCGCCGCCATGGGGCATCCCGTAGGGGTTGCAGCTCTCCGGCACCACGGTCAGCTCCACCGCGGCAAAGTCCTTCTCCACCGCCGCCAGGGAAATGTGATTATACTGCATGAAGCCGTTGGACAGGCACTGGGCCTCGCCCCGCTCCCGAATCTCCCGCTCTTTTTCATCCATACGCTCTCATCCTTTCCGAATTTGCCGCAGGTGCCATTGCCCGCGGCCAGACTTGCCTCTTAAGATGGCTTTTTCCCATTGAAGTATACCATATTCTTCCCCTGCTGTCATATAATTTGCGCCTTCCGCCATCTCATTTCCATTGATTTTTCCAGCCGATGGCTTTATAATAGGAACGAATTTTAGTATCCGCATCTGATTGCGGCAAGGAGGTCTTATTGATGTACTGTGTCAGGCAGATTCTGCCAGAGCTCTGGTGGGTCGGCGGAAACGACCGGAGAATCGCGCTTTTTGAAAATGTGTTTCCGGTGCCCCGAGGCGTCTCCTATAACTCCTATCTCCTTCTGGACGAGAAGACCGTCCTGCTGGATACGGTGGACAAAGCCGCCGGGGAGGTTTTTTTTGAAAACTTAGAGCACCTTCTGTGTCAGCGTTCTCTGGACTATGTGGTGGTCAATCATATGGAGCCGGATCACTGCGCCACTCTGGCCGATCTGCTGCGCCGCCATCCGGAGACCACCGTGGTGGGAAACGCCAAGACCTTCCAGCTGATCCGCCAGTTTTTTGGCCTGGACCTGGCGGACCGCTCCCTTGTGGTGGCGGAGGGCGACCAGCTCTCTGTCGGCAGCCACACCTTCCGCTTTTTGATGATGCCCATGGTCCACTGGCCGGAGGCCATGGCCTCTTTTGAAGAGTCGCAGGGTATCCTGTTTTCCGCCGACGCCTTTGGTTCCTTTGGCGCCCTCTCCGGCAGCCTCTTTGCCGACGAGGTGAATCTTGAAAAGGACTGGATGGATGAATGCCGCCGATACTATGCCAACATTGTGGGTAAATACGGCACCCAGGTGCAGTCTGTGCTGAAAAAGGCCGCGGCCCTGGACATCCGCATGATCTGCCCCCTCCATGGCCTTATCTGGCGCAGCAATCTGTCCCTTCTGCTGGACAAGTATGAAAAATGGAGCACATACACTCCGGAAAATCATGCGGTACTGATCCCCTACGCCTCCGTCTACGGCCACACTGAAACCGCTGTGGAGGCTCTGGCCTGCCGTCTGGCCGACGCGGGCATCACGGACATCTCCCTTTATGATGTATCGGCCATCCACCCCTCCTACATAGTCTCCGAGGCCTTCCGGTGCAGTCACATTGTTCTGGCCTCCACCACCTATAACGGCGGGATCTTCTGCAACATGGAGACGCTTTTGATGGACTTGAAGGCCCATGGACTGCAAAGCCGGACTGTTGCCATTGTGGAAAACGGCTCCTGGGGTCCCATGTCGGGCCGGTTGATGCGGGAGCTGGTGGGCTCCATGAAGAATATGACGCTTCTGGAGCAGAGTCTCACCCTGCGCTCCGCTCTGGCGAACAGCCAGTACGACCAGCTTGACACCCTGGCGAAGGCCATTGCAGATTCCATGAACAGCGCCGCGGTTGAGGAGACCGCGACGGCGGAAGAAAAAAAGAAGGGTTATCGCTGCAGCATCTGCGGCTATGTATACGAAGGGGATTCCCTGCCGGAGGGCTTCACCTGTCCGGTGTGCCATGTGACTGCGGATCACTTTGAGCCTGTTTCATAAAAAATCGAATTCTGTTCAAAAGGGAGAGCGTATAGCGCTCTCCCTTTTTTGTACCCAATAGCGCACAGCCGCATATTCTGTTAACAGGAGAGAACCAGGGGTTCTCTCCGAAAAACTATTCGGAGGCTGACTCTTATGACTGCTTTATCAGATTTACGGGAGGGGCAGCGGGGCCAGGTGGTCTCATTGCTCACCCGCGACAGCATGCGGCGCAGGCTACAGGATATCGGGCTGATCGAGGGAACGGAAGTGGAGTGTGTTCTGAAAAGCCCCGCCGGTGATCCTGCCGCCTATCAAATCCGGGGTGCGCTCATTGCGCTGCGTCGGGAGGATTCCGATCAGGTCATGGTCCTTCCCGCGTGAACTTTTCTTTGGAGGTGAATCGAATTGGGTCTTACCGTCGGTTCTACCGGCAGAGCCGCCATTGACACAAGGCTGCGCAGCAGCGGAGAACATGAGGCAGTGTTCGCCCTGGCCGGAAATCCCAATGTGGGAAAATCAACGGTGTTCAACGCATTGACAGGCATGAATCAACATACCGGGAATTGGCCCGGTAAAACAGTGGCAACCGCGCAGGGGATCTGCCAACACGGCGAAAAATCGTACTTACTGGTGGACCTGCCAGGCTGCTACTCCTTGCTGGCTCACTCCGCTGAGGAGGAAGTGGCCCGCGACTTCCTCTGCGGCGGAGAGCCGGATGCGGTAATCGTCGTCTGTGACGCCACCTGCCTGGAGCGCAATCTCAACCTGGTCCTTCAAACGCTGGAGATCACCTCAAAGACTGTGGTCTGCGTCAATTTGATGGACGAGGCAAAGCGCCGGAACGTCACCGTGGACATAGAGGCGCTTTCAGCCAAGCTGGGTGTCCCGGTAGTTCCCGCCGCCGCCCGCAGCGGCACAGGACTCAGCGAATTGATGGACGTTGCCGTCAGTCAGGCAAAGCTTGACGGCGGTACCGCCCGCCCGGTGATCTACCCGCCGGATATAGAGGCGGCCGTGGGGCTTCTCTCACCAGCCCTCTGCGAGTCAAGCGTCCATCCACGCTGGGCAGCGCTCCAGATGCTCTGCGGGAACCTTACGCCCCCAGACAACTGCCCCCAGTTGGAGGAGGCCCGAACCCTGCTTCAGGATGCTTACCCCACCCCCGACAAGCTGCAGGATGCCGTTGTCTCCCGGATTGTGGAGACAGCGGAGCGGATTGGCCGCAGCGTGGTATACCAGAGAGAGGATCGGCGCACAGAGCGGGACCGGCGCCTGGACCACATTCTGACCAGTCGAAAGACCGGTATTCCTGTGATGCTGGCGCTCCTGGCCGGCATTTTCTGGCTGACCATCACCGGCGCCAACTACCCCTCCTCTCTGCTCTCCTCCACCCTGCTTTCCTTTGAAGAGCCAATCCGAAGCCTGCTCCACACTTTAGGCGCGCCGACATGGCTCAGCGGCGCTTTGGTGGACGGCATCTATCGGACGCTGGCCTGGGTGGTCTCCGTCATGCTGCCGCCCATGGCCATTTTTTTCCCCCTCTTCACCCTGTTGGAAGATTTGGGGTATCTGCCCCGGGTGGCCTTCAACCTGGACCACAGCTTCCGCCGGTGCCGCGCCTGTGGGAAGCAGGCGCTGACCATGGCCATGGGGTTTGGCTGCAACGCCGCGGGCGTCACGGGCTGCCGCATCATCGACTCCCCACGGGAGCGTTTGATCGCCATTCTCACCAACAACTTCGTCCCCTGCAACGGCCGTTTTCCCACCTTGATTACCATGCTCACCATCTTCTTTGTGGGAGTGGAGCGCCAGTCGTCTTTGCTGTCCGCTCTTCTGCTCACCGCCCTGGTCCTTCTTGGCGTGGGAATGACGCTGGCCGCCAGCAGCCTGCTGTCCCGGACGCTGCTGCGGGGCGTCCCTTCCTCCTTTACGCTGGAGCTGCCCCCTTACCGCCGTCCCCAGGTGGGCAAGGTCATCGTACGCTCGATCTTTGACCGAACCCTTTTCGTTTTGGGAAGAGCGGTTTCCGTGGCGGCGCCTGCGGGCCTGGTGATCTGGCTCTTATCCAATGTCTCTCCCGGAGGGGTCTCTCTTTTGTCCCGCTTTGCCTCTGCGCTGGATCCTGCGGGGCGGTTCCTTGGCCTGGACGGAGTCATTCTGCTGGCCTTCATTTTGGGCTTCCCGGCCAATGAGATTGTGGTGCCCATCATCCTCATGGCCTATACCGCGCAAAATACCATCATCGAGATGACAGATCTGCGTTCCCTTCAGGTTTTGCTCACCTCCAACGGCTGGACGTGGGTCACCGCTCTGTGTGTGATGCTCTTCTCCCTCTTTCACTGGCCCTGCTCCACCACCTGTCTGACTATCTACCAGGAGACAAGAAGCATTCGCTGGACGCTGCTGGCCATCGCCCTTCCCACCGTCATCGGAATTGTCCTTTGCGCTGTGCTCTCTCATCTGCTGGTGCTGTTTGTCTGATGAAAAAGGCCCCGCCTTGTAAGGCGGGGCCTTTTTCTATTCCATCGTCTTTGCCAGCCGTTCCAGAAAGGCGGCCATTTCCTCCCGGGTGCAGAAGCTTTTGTACATCATGTTTCCATCCTTGTCGCCCCGGATGATTCCCTCCCGCTCTGCCCATGCTCTGGCCTCGGCGCTCCAATCGGAGGGCTCGTGTTTGGCGCGGGCCTCCAGATAGGTCTCCATCATCTTGTTGAACTGTTCTTGCGTCATGGGTTCCTCCTCTTGCTGATAAAGCGGCATGGGCGGCGGATAACGGCCGGCGCGGATATCCGCGTTGGTGTAGCTGCCCTTGTCGTCCCACTGAAAATGGGGGCGGTCCACAATGGATTTCCAATCTCCGCCCCACGTAAATCCCATCTGCTTGGCCAGTGCGGCCACCTTTCGGAAAAAGTCCGGATCGCTGTATTCCTCACCCTTGACATTTTTGCTGATGTCAAAGGCCAGACCGGCCTTCACCGAGTGAAAGGTCGGGACCTTTCCATTGGTGACAATGCTCCCCGGGCGTGTCCTGCCCTGTTCGTAGAGATATGCTTGGTATTCCTCGTCCCGCACCGTATTGGTCACCAGTACCGCCAGGCCGCGCTCTTTGCACAGCGCAAGCAGCGTGCGGCAGTTGGCCTCCACATCGGAGCGCAAACGGGAAATGTCTCTGCTGTTGATCATCTCAATCACCTTATATGGCCTGATCCTGCGTGCTTTGTTTAAGCGGCGGCCCCGGTATAGGGCCGCGCTGTCCGGCGTCTCCCAGGCCTCCGGGACGCTTCTTTATCAGTATAGCCGGAATCCGGCGCTGTGCCACCGGCCCCTTGGGTCATACCGCCATCTGGAAGGCAAGGAAGGTATAGCCCGCAGCCTCCACCTCGGCCCATGTGTAGCCGTGGGCCTCGCACTCCGCCCAAGTCAAATATCTATAGTAGAACTCCGTCTCCAAATGGGCCGGGATGATGTCCAGAATGATTTTCTCAATCCGCTCAGACTCCTCCGGCATTCCAACCAAACCGGGAAATATGATCCGGATCCGGTCCTCCAACTCAATGGCCTGGGCGGGAATTCCGCATCCGCCGATGGTGTCGTTGATTGCCTTGAGCGTAAAGCTGTCTCCGTCGATGCGCATCAGGGCGGCAATTGCCTCCCGTCTCAGCTCAGTGGTGGGCGCGGCGTTTCTCCGCGCAAACAGCGCTTCTCTCCGGTCCAGGCCCTCCTCTTCCGCCGTGGCATTGATTCCCTCCCGCTCGGCGCGGTCCAGCGCCCCGGCGCACAGGTCCAGCCCCCCGCCTGCGGCGGACAGCTCCCCTCCGCTGAGACTGCCCTCTTTCATCTGATAGATTCCAAGAGGCCGCAGCAGGTCCTTCAGATAGGTTTCATACCCCATGTCCCAGCCTCCTTAGCCGTTCATCTTGTTGATGGTCACAGGGCCTAACACAGGCAGGACCTTGCTGTCCGCCGGAATGTCCTCCGTGGGCAGCACAAGGTGGTAGTTCTCCACGCCTGCCGCGTGATAGATCAGGTTGCCCAACTGCGCCAGGGTCACCGACTTGCCTAACTGCTTTCCGGAGAACTGCTGGACAAGGGCTTCCTCTACGCTGGTCTTCACCGATTCAAACGTATACCCGCTCTGCGCTTCCACCTGAGCCGTCACCGCCACCTCCCGTGTCTCGGGCGCAAGAACCTGAACATCCACGGCGATCTCCCGCTTTTCCTGGAGGTCCGCCCGGATTTCCTCTATCAGATCCTCCGAAGGGACTCCGGTGGCGGCCGCTACGTAGACGTCCACTGTGCCGATGCCTCTGGCCCGTCCCACCACGGTGGCAGCTGCCACTGAGGCGTGATTCATGGCGATCTTCTGGTAAAAGGCGGCGTTTGCGCCGTTGGGCAGCCTTTGATAGCTTTCAAGAATGCGCTTGCGAAGGGATTCATCGTCCTCCGCGTCGCTTCCTCCCGCGAAGGGGTTCGGATTGGTGCAGCGCGTGATCCCCACCGGCATGGCGGCCATCCACACAATGGACCCTGCCACCGCGTTGCCCGCGCTGCCGGCCTCCACGGCCGCGGCAGGCACGTCCACCGACAGCGTCCCCGCCGCCATGGTGACCTCCCTGGTGGTGACAAAACGCACGTTATCCTCCGTCATGCACTCCGTGCCAGCTTCAATCATCAGGTCCATGGTTAAGGCGTTGTCTGTGAGAAAGCGCAGCGTTCCCTGGGCACGGACCGCCTCCTGGCGGGTAATCCCCCTGAGCTGTGCGTGGTAGTCCAGATACTCCCCCTGGGCGGTCTGGGGAAAGCTCTGGTCCAGTACCCAGTCCGCCTGAATCAGAAGCGAGTGCACCTGGGCCGCCACGGCGTAGAGGCGGACACTCAGGTCGCAGGACTCCTCTGGAACAAATCCCGCCTTTTCCGCAAAGGTTTCCAGAAGCTCCTGATAGATTTCGTCAATGGTTTTCATTCTCTTCTCCTTACCGGACTGTGAGGGGCACTCTGAGCTCCTCTCCCTCATAGAGCAGATGAACCTTGATGTCCAGCCGCCCCTGCCCGTCCTTGCCTAACTCCACGTCCGTCACGCTTAAGTCCTCCTCGTCGGAAAGCGCCTCCGTCACATATTGCAGCGCGGCTCCCTTTCTCCCCACAGGGTTCTCGCCTCCCAGCTGATAGAGCCTGCTGCCCAACTGAGGCAGAAAGGGCAGGGCGCCTCTGCGGGCCGTCAGCTTGAACAGCACCCTCTGCAAAAGGGCCTCCCGGCCACTGACATGCCTGAGCCCGCCGGCTCCGTCGGTCACATAGTCTCCGTCCCTGATCTTCAATTCCATACTCTCACTCCCCGATGACCGGCGCCTGATACTCCTCGCCGTTGATATAAAGCCTGCCGGACAGGTGGATTTCCCCGTTGTTGTTCAGACGGATGGAGGCCCCGTTGGAGTGGATGAGGACTTCGCCCGGCTCCAGGTCTTTTCCCTCCGGGTCCTCCACCCCGGCCACGCAGCACTCCTCAGCCCCGGTGCCTCCCCGGATCAAAAGGGCGGCCGTGCCGTTGTCCGGCTTCCAGGCAAATCCGCCCGGCCCCATGACCGGAAGGTTGCGCACCTCTCCCCGGGCCAGCACGCCTGCGCTGTCGCCGCTGATGGTGGTCACGCCCAGATCGGCGGCGGGGAGCTCCGCCGTCCCCTGGGCGCTTCTCAGCTGTCTTGATAGCCACATACCGATTATCTCTCCTTCAGTGTCAAAAGGCAGGTCTCTCCGCTCTCATCCAGGCTGCTGCGGGCCTCTTCCACCCGGTAGCTTCCGGAGATGCCCGTCCTCTCCATGCGCAGCGTCACCTGGTCGCCCGGCTCCGCCGCAAACGCCCCCTGCAGCTTGACCTCAACGGACAGCTGATCCTTCCGGGACTCCTCGATCTGATAGGTCCCCGTGTAGCGCATGGCCTCGTACGTACTCTTTCCCGGCGTATACAGCACCCGCCGGCAGCTGCCGCCCCGGCTCAAAAAGGGCTCGTTTTTCACCTGGTGGGAGACGCCCCGGGACTTGTCCACCACCAGCACCTCCGACAGCACGCCGTAGCGCTGCTCCCGTTTCACTATGGAGAGCACCGGCGAGCCGTCCGTCAGAGCAAGCGTCTTTCCGGCCACGTTTTTTTGAAGAATCACTCTCCCAACATGGTCGAAATAGGGAGAAAATCCGCCATAGCGCCGGGTGAACCCATCTATCGCCTTCCACTGGCTGACGCCGGAGCTGACGGCATAGGCGCCGGAGAGCGGCAGAGCCGCGCTGCAAGTCAGTCCGTAGGGCGTCACGTGATTGCGTAAAATCACCTCTGTGGTGGCCCGCTGGTAGTTGGCCGCGGTGGATTCGTTGTCCAGCAGCAGCGCGCACAGGCCGCGTCCGGCCACCGTCAGCAAAAGGCCCTGCTCCGACTGGTGGATTTCGTATTCATCCAGCACGCCGTAGAAAACGCTGACCCCATCTACCGCCGCCCGGAAACGGTTCACCCTGGGCAACACCTCCGCCATGGACCTCTCATAGAGGCACACAGCGGTAAAGCTGTCGCAGGGCACCCCTCCTGTCCGGATGATCTCCCAGTTCAGCAGGACCGGCAGCGTGTACACCACGCCATCGTACGTTTTCAGTTGCCCCTTCACCTGATCTTCACCTGATTTCCCGGATAGATGAGGTTGGGATTTTTGATCTGCGGGTTATTGGCAATCAGGGACTGAAGCGTGACCCCATACCGGTTTGCAATCCCCCATAGCGTGTCGCCTTTGACCACAGTGTAGTAAACGCTGCTGTTTCCCCGGCTCACAGTGCTTCCGCCGGCCTCCTGGTCCACACTGAAGGACCCGTAGCCGTCAAAGCTCTCCCAGAATTCAAACGTGTACTTGACGTAGTCGGGCCTTGGCTGTTGGGCCAGGCTCAGGGAGATGAAATAGGCGTTGGCCGCCATCCACACAGGATGCACCAGCAGCCCCGGCCCCTTCTTGTAAAATACCACCGCCAGTTTGCGGAACTCATCATAAGCCCCGGCCCCGGCAAATTCTCCCTCGCCCCGCATCACCCGGTTCCCAAGGTCCAGATCCTGCATACAGTACCGGCCAAAGGGCACCTTGTGAACCGCCACCTTTCTCTGGTAGGTGATGCTGTAGGTGGCCGGATTGTGGGGCCATACATAGTCCTTAAAGCGCATGGGTGTCAGTTCCATCTGATTCCTCCTGTCAGTAAAGGGCATATCCGCCGTCATAGCGGCGGGCATCCCTTTGAATCTGCCGGGAGAAGTCCGCCGGCGCTCCCCCCTGGGGCGGAGCGGCCCCTGTAAAGCTTTCCCGCTCCTCCCAATCCTTCGGCTCCTGGGGCCCCGCCTTTCGCTCAGCCCGCCCGTCCTCTTTCCGGATCAGCCGCCGATTTGGGAATCCAGCCTTCTCATATCCCTGCTCTCCCGCCGCCTGAGCAAAGCCCGCCTGTTCCCCAAGATATGGTTCCCTGCGCATCTCCCGCTGTGCCATCGCCCTCTCGGCGGCAGTCCCGGCCCGGGGTTCCTGCTCTTTTTGCTCCTCCCGCTCTTCCCCTGTCAGCAGCATTCTCCACAGCTGACTCTGCCGCAGCAGGAGCTGTTCAATATAATTCATGTAGTCTCCTCCTGCAAACGGTGAAACCGCTCCTGGTCAAAGGCGGCGCTTTTTCCTCCGTCCAGCGGGCGTTCCCCTGGCTGCTCCCCGGCACAGAGCAGCCGGATCAGCCGCTCGATCTGTTCCGCTGTCAGCGCCTCCATCACCTCTTCGGCGCTTTCAAACGCCGCCTTATCCTCATAGTAGCAGCATTTAGAGAGCACCAGGGCATTGCCCAAAAGGCCGGACTCCTCCGGCGCGCACTGGCTGAGCAGCGGATCCCGCCGCAGCTTCAGCAGCTGGGCCGCCGTCACCGGCCGCAGTTCGTCGATCTCATTCATCACGCGGCGATCTCAATGCGCCCCGTGGCCAATACCGTCACCCTTTCAGCCACCATGGCGTTCAGCTCACCCTGCTCGGAGATGTTGCTCCACTGGCAGCCGCTGTAAATCACCTTGCGGTCCGGCTTGCAGATTACAAGGGAGAAGTCCTCCAGATTGTAGAAGCTGATACCGTCGCTGATGGCCTCGTCGGTGGCATAGAGCCTGGTCAGCTCCAGGGTGTATTTGCACTGGCCGGGAATGGTGGCCACCGGTTCGCTTTCACCGAAGGCTTCAATGGTCTGGCTGCTCCGGGTGACTTTAGCGGAGTAGCTCTGTACCACCGCCACTTTCTTTCCGTTGAGTTCCAGATAGATGTCCGCGCTGGTGGGAAAACCTGCAATCTCCATAAACTTGCCTCCTTAAACCGTAATGTGGGCCGTCAGATAGATCTGATTGAGCCCATGGGCCACGGCAAAGCTGAACTCCACCAGGCAGACGGTGGGATTTTCCTCCGATACGCTCACCGACACCTCGCCGTAACTGTCGATGATCTCCGCCTTGACCTTGCTCTCCAGGTCCACCACCACCTGGGAGCGGATGGCTCCTCTTGTCTGGGCGGTATTTTTGGTGCGGGTGAACTTGCTGCGCAGAGAGCTGCGGATGGTGGGAATCACATTGTCCACAATCAGGATGGTGGTCAGCTCCCGCCAGGTACTGTCGGCCACGCCTCCTGTGGTGGTGCGGGTGGTAACGCCGCGGACAGGGGAAATCACACCCGCCACCTCCTCCAGCGGCGTCACGCCCCCCTGCACCAGCAGATCAATATCGTTGTCGCTGTAGCGCTGACTCACCCCGCCCAGGCCGTAAAGCTTTGCGCCGTTGAGGGGCACGGCCGGGTCCCGGTTGACCGCGATGGCCGCGGCCACTGCCGCCGCGCTGCAGGTGCCGGGCAGGGTCTTTCCGGACTCGTCCAGCGCGTCAGGGCCCACCAGCACCACACGCTCACTGTTAATCTGAGCCGCGTGGTCCTTGAGCTGTACCGCGCTTTTGGCACTGCTCCCCACCACCGCGATGCGTTCCCTGCGGTTTTGGGAGGCGGATTCCACACTCTGCCTCAGCGTCTGATGCACCTCGGCGTCCGCGCTGTCGCAGACCACAATCTGAATATTCTCCTGCTGGGCCAGGACATCGAAGGCCGCGGTATAGCCGCTGACCGTCTTCTCTTCCACCGCGGCCGCCACCACAGTGGACGCGCCGCCGGCAAACAGCAGCTTCAGCAGCGTGGACATGCCCGCGCTGCCTGCGGCGTCCTCGCCAAAGGCGGCAAGCCCCGCAGCATAGCTGGTCAGAGTCACGGCTTCATTGGCCGTCCCCTTTGTGGCTGAAGCCGCCAGACCGATGATCCGGATGGCGGCGCCGCCGTTTAAAACGGCGGATGCGTCGTAGGAGGAATAGACTCCGGGACGCTCATGAACTGTACTCAACAAGGAAGTACCACACCTTTCAATTCAAAATCCAGCAGCGCCCCGCTCTCCTCGCTGCCTGTCGCTGTAAAGTACGCCGTGCACCGGACCGCTCCCTGGCGAACGTACAGGTCCCGGTCCCGATCCCATTTCACTTCACCCCAGCTGGCCTCCAATGGCTTGAGTCCGGAGGGCAGCCCGGAGAGCAGCACCTCTGCCGCCGTCTCCGCTGCGGCTTCACACTCGTCGCTCTCAGGCGCGTAGATGTCCACCGCCAGATCCACCTCCAGCCGTTTGCCATAGAGCTCCCGGACGGTTCCCTTTTCCTCATCATAAACCTGCCCCAGATAGCTGCAAAAGCCCATGGCCCGTCCGCTGCTCTGACGGACGCCCACTGCCGCCACCGCGCCGCCCGGGCGCTTTTCCCGCTGCTGTCCCATCCGGGGGACCGCCTCCAGCCCGGAGTCCTGCAAGCAGCGGATCACCGCGCCGCGCACCTGATTCATTCCCGTCATACCGCCGCCTCCCATTCCGGCCGCAGGGCCGCCCAGTAATGGCTCAGCTCCCGCCCCACATAATAGGGGGAGGAGGTTCTTACCCGCAGCCGCAGCCCCTGCCAGATCAGCACATCTCCAGGCTCCACGGCCGTCCGCCCCAGGTAGACGAAGAGGCGCTCGTCTTCTCTCCCCAACACGTCCCCCGCGTCCTCCAGCCGGTTTCGGTCGGCCGAGGGCTGGATAAAAGCCCGTATGGGAGTCTCTGCCCCCTCCCGGATCAAAATCGCCTCCTGGCCGTACCGGGACACGATCTCCATGAGCCTCTCCGTCATCCTCTCACCCCGCAAAATAAGAAGCCCTCGTCGTTCACATAAGGTTCCATCAGTCGCCAAGCCTCCCGGCGCAGCCGGTCGGCGGAGGCGCCGGTCTCTGTTGCGGATATGCCGCCGACAGAGACCGTGCCCGCCGTAAAGGAGGAAAATCCGCCCTGGCCGCCCCGGCACTCCAAAAGGCTGGCAGCGGCCAGCATTGCCGCGGCGCAGGGATAGGCTGCGGCGCAGCTTTGCTGTGTGATGCCCTGGCGCAGCTTTGTGCGGAGAGAATCCTCCGCCGCGGCGCACAGCGTCTCCAACAGCTCTGACTCCTGCTCCGATGCGCCGCTGAGCGTCTTTGCCAGGCTCAAAATTTCATCACTCATATTTGTCCTCCCTATGCCGCGCTCCGCGCGGCTTTAAATCACACCGCCAGCACCTTGGAGGCGTCGCTGTAGAGCTTTGCAAAGCCGGAGATGCTGGTGATCGCGGCCCGCTCCAGCTGCCGGTCGATCAGCTTGTCATACTCCACCGTCACGCCGCTGCCGTTGATCATCTCAAGGGCGTAGTTCTTGTCCAGGCCAATCATCTTGCCGGCCGGCATGGCGGAGGTGCGCAGCAGCTTTGCCCCCAGAGGGGAGGTCAATGTGCCGGTGCCCTGGAAGTTCAATCCGGTCAGCGGATTCTGGAATTCACTGAGTTTCAGCATGGCCAGCATCACATCGTCTGCAACCAGCATGGTGTTCAGGGCATAGGGGTCAAACTGGGCCCAGAAGTCCAGCAGCGCGTCATAGCTCAAAGCGCCCGCGGTGCCGCCGATGGGCTTGGTGCCCACGGCAAAGCTCTTGGCGGCGTTGTTGTTTCCGTCGCCATTGAGGATAACGGAGATGGCGTCCTCCAGGTGCATCCTTGCGATGTAGGCGCCGATCTGGCGCAGCGTCACGGAGAAAAGGTCCAGCCGCTGGAAGCGGATGGCCTCATAGGACGCCACCAGCATCCGGCCCCGCTTGTGCAGCCGCACCAGGTTTTCCTGGGTGCGGATGGAGGTGGTTGGAATTTCGCTGCCCTCCTCCACACGCCGGAGAGACTTTTCCTCCTCCGTGGGCACGGAGGCAATGGAGCGGTAGTCCATACCGTCAAAATTGGTCACCGTGGCGGTGATGTTAGGCAGGATGTTTTCCGACTCCATGCCCTGGCGCACCACCCGGGATACGAACTCAGGGAACAGCACGGCGGAATCCGTGGTGTGGAAAAACTTCTCCACCATATCGCTTCCGACACCCTTGACATGGATGTCAAAGCGCTTGAGCTGGCGCTGGAAGGCGTCCATTCCCTCCAGGGCGGTGCCCCGGTAGCTTTCGCTGGGGTCCAGCTCCTCCAGGGTCTGGGTAAAGCTCTTGCCGGACTGGGCGTACATGCCCTTGTCCAGCTTCAAATTGTCAAAATGATAGGCCATTGTCCATCTTCCTCCTTACAGTACAAAGGTTACGGTACTTGCGCCGGTATCGATGTCCAGCACCAGATACTCCCGGCCGGTCGAGCTGGTCTTGACGCCGCCGGTGCCGTTGGCCGAAAGCTTTGCGTAGCCCACGGCGGGCGCGGCGCCGGTGCAGGGTGCCGTCACCACGCCGGCAAGCTGCACGGCGCAGGCGTCCTCCGAGCGCTTTGCGGCGGTAACGCCGCAGAAGCTGTCGCCGTCGGCGCAGGCACCCACCGTGGCGCCTGCGGTCATCTTGACCACCTGCCCCTCCACTGCGTCCGAGGTGGCAAAGGTAGCTGTCCACTGGTTCATGCCGTCAAAAGAAATGTTCATTGTCGTCCTCCCTTTTTATATTCCGCTTTCTCATCACACGAGAAAAACAGCTTTATTGTCCGTGGCCTGTTCCACGTCCCGCAGCTGGGTCTGCAGCGGGTATCTGCTCCGCATCTGCTTCTCATATACCCGCTTGAGCTCCAGAAGCTCCGGTTCGCTCAGCTTGTCTGCGATCCCTGAAAAAACATCCGCGTTCAGCGATTCGTCGGTCAGCGCGGCCAGACGGCTCACCTCGGCGCGCAGGGCGCCAAGGTACTTGCGCCCCAACTCCGCCTGCTGCTGCAGGGCCTTCCACTCCTCCAGACACGCGCCCTGCTCCGCCGCCTCCACAAGCTGCTTCAGCGTGCCGCAGCGCTTGATGACGCCGGCACGGCGCTGGGCGGGTACGGCCACAAAGGACCACTCATATGCGTCCGTGGGATTTCGAAGCTCTGCGAAACAGAGCTTGCCGCCGTAGGTCTCTCCCTTTTGGTGGGCGCAGCTCCCCATTTCGCTGCCGCAGATGGAGCAGACGCTCCGCTCCACGCTGCATCCCACGCTGACCTCTTTTTTGATACCGCCCTCAATCTCCGCAATCAGGTCCTTGTTCTTTTCACTGCGGAGCATGTAGGCATACCCCTTCAGATAGCAGGACACCTCCCCCAGGGATGTTTTTTTCTCCGGCTCAAAGCATACCTCTGTGCGGTAGATACGGGCGGTTTGGCCGTTGGAGGCCCATTGGTGGTCAAAAATACCGCTTTTTCCCACAAAGAGGTCGCCCAACTTGTGAAGGGCCGGCTCGTCGAATCGCTCATAGTCCCGGTCCACCTCGTTGTCGCACAGCCGCACGCCAAAGGTATACACCTGCTCCGCGCTCAGCTTGCCCTTGGACAATTGGTTGATCAGCTCCAAATCCGCCTCAGCCGCGGGACAGCTCAGCGTCCCCTCCCGCTCTTTTCTGATATCCATGTTCTCCTCCTGTCACTGCCGCACTTCCGCCGCGTCGTTTTCAATCCGCAGCTTTCTTGCCTGTTCTTTGTAAAGGGCCGCCCTGGCCTCTTCCAACTCATCCTGGAGATTGATGTCATCCCACAGGATTTCCACCTGGTCGCTCATGCCCTGCATTCTGAGCCACAGCCGGCAGATTCTCTCCAGCATGGGCGTCAGCGTCCGCCGGATGGCCGTGATCTCCGTGGTCAGAAGGTCCGCCTGCTGGGAACTCATCCGCTCCGTGGAGGACCAGCTCAGCCCCAGCATAAAGGGCGGAATTCCCGTCTTGGCCACAATCTGCTCCAGAATCTGCCGGACCGGCACTTCGCTGTCTAAGATTTGGTTGTCGGCCCCAATGACCCGGATGTCCACATCGCCCACGGCCACAAAGTCCCGGACGCTTCCGCTTTTCGTGCTCTGCATGGCGCTGGCCCACTCTTTTGCAAGCTGCTGCCCGCGCTCCTGGGCCTGCACGCCGGAAAGCTCCTTCTCCTGGGGCTTGTAGACCACGGCAAACCGGACGTTTCCGCACCGCTCCCAGTTGACGCCGATGGTGTTGTATATCTTCATCAGGATATCGCTCAAAAAGGGCAGCGAGCGCAGCAGCGACACGCCATAGGGGTTGTCCGCCTCCGGGTTGAGGGGCGTAAACAGCAGCAGGTTCTGATAGGGCAGCGGAACGACGGCTCCGTGTTCGTCGGGGCCGCAGATCACAAACTCCAGCGGGCTGTGCCCCTCCCGGATCTCCAGGTTGTCCACCCGTCCGCAGAGGAGGGCCGCAATATCCCGGTTTCCCCGCTCCGGCACAATTTCTCCGATGGCCCTGCCGCAGGTCAGCAGAGAATCCACATAGCAGTCCACAAAGGAGTTCAGCCCAAACTGGCCGCGCCCCACGTTGACCGTCTTCAAAAAATGATTCAGCGCCTCATCCGCCCGGGCCTGCGGGCATTGGACCCGAACGCCTCCCACCAGGCGGATCAGCTTGTAGATGGCCGCGTCCACAATGGGCACCGCCTCCCGCACCGCGCGGCAGAGCTGCGTTTCGCCTCCGCGCATGGGCACGCAGTTGTTCAGCAGTCCAAAGGGATGCTGATCCGGTTGGCGCAGCTGAACAAACGCGGGTGCCGTCTCCTTCTTTTTCCAAAAGCTCATTTGGCTCTCCTTTTTGTATAAACTCACCGCTCCACATAGGTGGCGGCAAAGCCGCCCTCCTCCTGCTTGCGCACCCACATGGCAAAATAGCGCATGTCGTCCATGGCGTGGTCGTTTTCCTTTTTGGGTGCATCGTGGCCCATACGTTCATCCCAGGTGTACAGCCCCATCTCCCGGATGCAGTCGCCGCAGGTGTCGCAGATTACGATCCGCTTCCGCTTCAGAAGGTCCGCCGTCACCCGGATTCCGTCGGCCACGTCGTTTTTGGCCCGCTCCACAGAGAACCCCTCCCGCCGAAGAGCCTCGATGAAGCTGGCGGCGGAGGGATCCACCAGCACCGCCGCCAGCGGCCGCCCATCCGCCAGAGCACGGATGGCCTCCACGTATTCGGCGTCCGTCTTTTGGCAGCCCTCTTTCCGGGAATTGTAGTAGTACTCCCGCAGTCTGTACCACACATTGTTCCTGAGCCCCCAGAATCCGCAGGAGGTGGGGTTGGCCGTCCCATAGTCCACGGAAATGCAGTAGCGCTCCATCTCCCCCTCCGGGGGCGGAACACAGCAGCTCTCCGGCTCAAAAAAGTCGTAGATCAGACCCTGTGCGGCGGTCCACTCCCCCAGAACGAACCTGCGGTAGAAAATTCCGCTGTAGGAGTTTCGGTAGCGAACGCGGATCCGCTCGGAAAGGGCCGGATTGTCCTCCATGGTAAAGTGGAGATACAGGGCGTGTCGCTCCCGGCTCTTTAAAATCCACTCCTGGTAAAACCAGTGCTGTGGCCCTTCGGGGTTGCAGCTGAACCACAGTCTGCTTCCCGATACGGAGCACCGGGCGCAGGCCTGCTCCACAAAGGAGCGGGGCATCAGTGCCACCTCGTCCAACAACACCCCGGCAAAGGTAATGCCCTGGATCAGCGCGGCGCTGGACTCATCGTAGCCTCCAAAAAGATAGAAGCGGTTCTCCCGGCTGCCATGCCGGATCAGAATCAGATTCTCCGAACGCTTTTCGAGACACTGAAAGCCAAGCTGCCTCAAATAGGGCAGCAGCTCGCTGAGCACATTGCGCCGCAGAGATATAATGCTCTTTCCGCACAGGCCAAACTGCCTGCGGTCAAAGCAGCGCATTGCCCAGCAGACAAATGAAATGCCCATGCACAGTGTCTTTCCGCTTCGCACGGCCCCGTCACATATGATCGCCTCGTGGTAATTGTCCCTCACCCACCAGGTCAGAACTTTCCTTTGCTTGGGGGAAAACCGTCTGATCTTCATTCGCCTCCGGCATCCTCAAGCGCCTGAAAAAAGTCCATGGCCCCGTCTGGCGCTCCATCTCCTAACAGGGAGTAAAGCGCCTCAAGGGCCCGCACCCGGTCCACGAACTTCACCTCCAGCCCTCTGTCCGTCGCCTTGAACTCCGCCACAGCGGACAGGTCCAGCCCATCAGGGTCGTACGTCCCCTCATGAAGGGCCAGCCGGATGGCGTCATTGACCCGCCCAAAGGCCAGCTGCGCCAAACGCCGCAGCACATCTTCCCGCTTGAGCTGCCCCGCCGCCGCTTCCCGCATCTTTTCCAGCTGCTCCTGTACGCTTTTTCGGGACAGGGCGGAAAACCCGTCCCGGCAGCCCGCCTCAGCGGCGGCCTGTTCCGGGTCCATGGTCCGCAGATACACCTCGCAGAACTTCTGCCGGTCTCCTCCAGCGCACGTCTCTTTCATGATCCTCTTCACCTCCGTCCTCTCATACACCTGTTGACGGGGAGAAATAATTGCACACCTGCATGCATACAGGATAAATTTCCTTTGCCGCAGCAGTGTCTGCGGGCAAAAAAATACCGCAGGGAAAAATTCCCTGCGGTATCTCACCTGATGCAGTTTTTATGCGCTGCGCTTTACGTTGCGCTGCTCCAAAATCAACGCGGCGGCCTCCGCGTTGCTGATGCAGTAGAACACCAATCCTGCGGCGCAGTCCTGATCGTCGTTGGTCATCACGTCGATCTTGGGATGGCAGGCGCGCCACCGGAGCTGCTTGTGCACCTCGCCGAAGAGCTCGCTGCCAAGGACCAGGCAGTCCTGAGCCGCCACATCCGTCACCAGCTGGAAATCGTCCACATCGGAGAGCTCCATGTAGTAGAGTGCCTTGCCCTTTGTCATCACAATCGCCCGCTGATCCGTGATCCAGTACTTCTGCTTGCGCAGATTGATCCGCTCCAAAATGGGAGAAACCATAATCAGCGCGGCAACCGCCAGCGTCAGAGCAATGAATCCCATGCTCCACTCCTCATTTTTGGAGCAGTACAGCATCAGCAGGCCGGTGGTAATGGCTACCGTCAAAATCCAGGTGCGCAGAATGCGGAATTTGTTCTCGCTGTCCAATAGCTGAAAGTCCGTCGGCTTTCCCTGCCAGCGCACCACTTCATTCTTTCTCAAAAAATCATTCAATTCTTTCTCCATGGGGACACACTCCTTTATCAGCTTATGCAGGTCTTCTGCCTGGTATTATTATACGGGAAGGACCCGTTCAACTGCTGCTAAAGCTCAATGTTTCCTTGTTAAGCGTTTGTCAAGAAGAGGCTCGTCCGGTTGTCTCTCCTCTCTATTTTAGCGGAAATTTAACGCTTTATTTGATATAATGGTCGAAAGCAGTCGTCCCGCACTGCCGCGCCGGATCCCTTAGCCGCCGGCGGGCGGCCTGATTTCTGCCAGCAGAATCCGCTGTGCAAACTCCGACTTATGTGTTACAATTGACAGTGCCGTTTTACATCCGATGGGGCCCGCCCATGCGGCAATCATCTGTTTTCCGGTTTCGCGGAGAAAGTGAGGTGCCTTTTGAATATAAAAAACCCGCGAATTTTTTCATTCTCCTGGAAAGATCTGCTGATCTCAGCGGGAATTCTCTTCTGCGCGGTGGAACTTTGTATTCTGCTGCGGATGGCGGATACCAGCGACGGCTTTGCCTCGCCGATCTTCGTGCTTGCGGTGCTGCTGATCTCCCGGCTGACCACAGGCTATTTGTTCGGACTGATCTCGGCGGTTTTGGGCGTCATCGGCGTCAACTTTATTTTTACTTACCCCTATTGGGCGTTTAACTTCACCATTTCCGGCTATCCGCTGACCTTTCTCACGCTGCTTGGCGTATCCCTGATCACCTGCACCATGACCACAAAGATCAAGCAGCAGGACCGGCTGAGGGCGGAGACGGAAAAGGAAAAAATGCGCGCCAACCTGCTCCGTTCCGTCTCCCATGACATCCGCACTCCACTGACCTCCATCATGGGTTCCACCTCAGCGGTGTTGGAAAACCCGAATCTCTCCAAAGAGGAGCAGAAAAAGCTGCTGGAGGACGCCCGGGATGAGGCCCAGTGGCTCATTCGGGTCGTGGAAAACCTGCTGTCCATCACCCGGATCGGCGATGCCCAGGCTCAGATTACAAAAGAGCCGGAGGCGGCGGAAGAGGTGTTGGGCGAGGCTGTGCGAAAGTTCCGCAAGCGCTTCCCCTCTGTCTGCGTGCGGGTAGAGGCTCCGGATGAACTGCTTTTGGTTCCCATGGACGCGATCCTCATTGAGCAGGTTCTGTCCAATCTTTTGGAAAACGCCGTATTTCACGGAGAGACCACCACAAGCATCCTGCTCTCCGTCCAGTCCGAGGGCCGCTACGCCCGGTTCTCCGTGGCGGACAACGGCTGCGGCATTCCAGAGAAGGAACTTTCCACTCTCTTCGATGGCACGCTTAAGCGCAGTGAAACGGCATCCGGAGACGGCAAGCGCAACATGGGCCTGGGGCTCTCCGTCTGCCTGGCCATTGTCCGAGCCCACAACGGCACCATGGACGCTAAAAATTTGGATAGAGGGGCGGAGTTTTCATTTCGCCTGCCCCTTTTTGAGGAGGAGTCTCTATGACCATTCGTGAAAAAGTCTTAGTGGTGGAGGATGAAAAGAGCATCTCCCACTTCATCTGCACCATTTTAAACTCAAATGGCTACGAAACCATGCAGGCCCGCACAGGGGAGGAGGCCCTCTCCATGATTTCCTCCCACTGCCCCGACCTGATTATTTTGGACCTGGGACTGCCGGATATGGATGGATTGGATGTCCTCAACAGCCTGCGGAGCTGGTCCAGCCTTCCGGTTGTGGTGGTTTCCGCCCGCTCGCATGAGCATGATAAAGTAAACGCCCTGGATTTGGGCGCCGACGATTATCTCACCAAGCCCTTTGGCACCGATGAGCTGCTGGCCCGGGTCCGCACGGCCATCCGCCACACACGCACTTCCTCCGGCAACGATGAGATCGCCCAGAAAGGCACCTACACGGTGGGGGAACTGACCATTGATTACAACAAGCATCAGGTGCTGGTCCGCGGGAAAAACGTCCATCTGACCCTCAGCGAGTTTCGCATTGTGGCGCTGTTGGGCAAGTATGCCGGCAAGGTGCTGACCTACGATTTCATCATCAAGGAGCTGTGGGGTCCACGGGCCAGCGGAGACAACCAGATTCTCCGGGTCAACATGGCCAACATCCGGCGAAAGGTGGAAAAAAACCCCGCCGAGCCGGAGTATCTTTTCACCGAGGTGGGTGTGGGATATCGTTTGGCTGAGGGTGACTGAGTACAGGACGCTGCCGGCAGGGCAGCGTCTTTTTATATGTGTTAGCGCCGTGCGCTTTTTTGATACCGGAGATTCCCTTTCTCTGCCCGACACAGCGTTTTGGCGACGAACACCTCTTTTCGTCAATAGATAAGTATTTTGCGCTTCATGCGGCTCTCCTTTATGCATTGATAACCGATCTTGGCATACCCTTAACGTGTATTTTTTGACAAAGCCTGATAGAATAAAATCAGGCGGAGGGGGGAGTCCCTCCCAGGACCGCCGGGTTCATCCTTTACCCTTTCACTTGCCCGGAGTCTTTCAAAATCAAATTTCTCTCCCGCATTGTATGTTTGATCTCTTTTCTATCAGTCAGGCAGCCTCTCACCTCCTCCGGGCAAAAAGAGATTCCATCCCACACCGGATGGAATCTCTTTTCTTCTTTTCATGCCGCCGCATCGCAAACCTTGCATGGGCACGGTCCGAAGGAGGTACGCTTTCCTGCCGCGTCCACCTTCAGAAAATCAAACTCCGCGTATCCCGTCTTATGCATAGACGATGATCAGGCCAACCATCATCCCGGCTGTTGCGGCGAAGGCCGGGGCCTTGGACCTCCACATCTCCGTCGCCTCCGGCAAAAGCTCCCCGAACACCACATAGAGCATGGCGCCGCTGGCAAAGCTCAGCGAAAGCGTCAGCGCCATCGGCCCCATGGACCCAAGGTGGAAGCCAAGCAGCGCGCCCAAAACTGTGGGAAATCCGGACAAAGCTGTAATACCCACTGCCCTTGCGGCGCTCATCCCGCCGGCGATCAGCGGAACAGCCACTGCCACTCCCTCGGGGATGTTGTGCAGGCCAATGACAATCGCCATGAGGATCCCGCCCCGGAACGCCGCCTCCCCTGATCGGGCGAAAGAGGCGCCGATTACCATACCCTCCGGCATATTGTGAAGCGCAATGGCCGCCGCCATGACCACCCCCGCCACAAAGAGCTGTCTGCGGGATAGCTCCCGGTCTGAAGACCTGGCCTCTTTACTTGTGCGGCGCAGGTTCACCAGCATGATTCTGCGCCTTGTGGCGCCTGTTCCCTCTATCCAGCCATTGAGCAGCCCGATGACGCCGTAGCCTGTCAGGACGCCAAGCACCACCGCCAGCACATTGGAGATTCCCGCGTTGTTCACCGGACCAAGCGCGTCTGTCAGCAGGTCAAAACAGACCACGCTGGTCATCACACCGGCCGCAAAGGACATGAGCAGGCTCACCGTCCTGTCCGAGTCCCTCCGAAACAAGGTGGCCGCCGCGCCGCCCAATCCGGTGCCGCCCACGCCGGCAATGGCGGTGATGGTCAAAATGCTTCCTATAACCCCCATGCATAATTCCTTTCCTTCCCTCTTGCCGTTTGTTCTCCTTTGTGCATGGCGATCAAAAAAGGGAGAGGAATCCTCTCCCTTTTTCCTATGTGCGAATTAAAATGTAGAGCAGAGCGCTCACCAATCCCAGTCCCGCCAGCAGCAGGTCAAAGGAAAATGTCTTGAGCACCGTGTGCTTGCGGGGCTCTTTTGCATAGGTGCCGAACTCCTCGTTGCCCTTTGGAACAATGATTCCCGGGGCCTTCAAAAAAAGCACCCTCCGCCCCATCTCCAGCACCGTGTCGCCCACGGAGGACAAGGTACGCGCCGCCATTGCGCCAAGAAAGGCCGCGGCGTCCAGAGCCGGGCGGTAGATCCTCTCCTCAATATCCAGCCACCGGGGCCACCGGTCTATGTAGACCCATTCCCCGTTGTGTCCCCGTTTCATCAGACAGGTTCGGATGAACAAAAAATAGACGCAGAGTCCAATGCCAAGGGAGATCAGCGCCCCCTTCAGATTCACCCAGGCAAAATAGTGGACGTGGCTCTCCAGCGGCGCGGCGTGGAGGAACTCCTGGGAAAACCGGGCCAATCGCTCCATAGTAAGGGTGGGTGTCATCCCCATTCCCACCAGCAGCAGCGCTCCCATCCCCATGGCCGCGGCAGTGGAGCGGTCCATATACTGAGCCGGCGGCACGTGGTGTCCGGGCATCTTCGGGTCAATGCACAGCGCCACAAAAAGCTTGGTCATGTAAGCCACCGTAAGGCCTCCGGTAAAGAGGAACAGCGCTTCCACCGCTTGATAGGCCCCGGTGCTCACACCTTCTTCCCCCAGGAGGTGTATGTACTCCACAATGCTCTCGTGAAGCAGCGTTTTGCTCACATAGCCGGAAAACAGCGGCACGCCGCAGATGGACAGCGCTCCGATGGTAAAGACGGCCGCCAGGCGCGGCCGGTCGTTGGCAAAGCCCCGTACCGCGTTGAGATTCAGCGAATGGGTGCCCCGGTAGACCACTCCGGCGGCCACAAACAGAACAAGCTTAATCAGCGAGTGATTCACAAGGTGCAGCACAGTTCCCGCCGCGGCCAGCGCGTTTTCCCGGTTGAGCAGCACCTGCATCCCCACGCCCACCAAAATGAACCCGATCTGGGACATGGACGAACAGGCCAGCGTCCGCTTCAGATCGATGGAAAACACCGCCAGCACAGCTCCGCCCAACATGGTGATCACGCCCAGCAGCAAAATGAGCTTGCCCCATGCCATATCATATAGGAAGAGATTGCAGCTGATGACTAAAATTCCATAAATCCCGGATTTCGTCAGGATGCCGGACAAAAGCGCCGAAGATGGTGCCGGCGCCACCGGGTGTGCCTTGGGCAGCCAGATATGCAGGGGGAACATGCCGGCCTTTGCCCCAAACCCGAAGAGGCAGCAGCCTCCCGCAGCGTACAGCTGGCCCAACTTGGCCTCCGGCAGCCCTGTCACCAGCGGCCCCAGGGCCTCAATGCGCAGCGTGCCGAACAGATCCTGCAGCAAGAAGAGCCCCATCAGCAGCGTCATTCCACCGATGACCGCCACGGCAAGGTAGGTGTCCGACGCCCGGATGGCCTCCCTTGTCTCGTTTTGCACCACCCAGATGTAGGAGGTGAAGGACATCATCTCAAAAAAGAGGAAGGTGGTAAACAGGTCATTGGACAAAAACACCCCCATCAGCGCCCCCAGGGTCAACAGGTAAAAGAGGTAGTACCGGGTGCGGCTGTCTGATTCGGCAAAGTATTCCCGGGAGGGCAGTGCCGTCATCAGCCACAAAAATGCGGCCAGGATCGCCAGCAGTCCGTGAAATCCATCCGGGCTCAGGGAAATTCCAAACCCGCAAATACCGCCCAACGTCAGCTCCCGCCCCTGCACAAACAGCACAAGCAGCGCCGCCGCCAGTTCCACAGCCGCCGTGACAACCACGTAGTGATCCTGGATGTCCCGGTGGCGCCGCCCGATCACGTAGCACACAAATCCCATCACCATGGGGAAACACACCAAAAATACCAGCAGAAACGACGCCATAACTCCTCCTTTCTCAGAATAATCCGTAGGCGGCCTGCCGGATCAGATGAATAAGCTCTCCTGAACAAAAGGCCGCCGCGATTCCCGCCGCCGTCAGAAAAATCATGGTCCCCTTCATGTTTGCGCCCGGGTCGGCGACACGTTCCAGGCCGGAGCGGTACTCCTCGCCCACCGGGAAATATCCCCGCAGCACCACCGTCATCAGATAGAGGGTGGTCAGAAGCGTGGAGAGAATCAGCGCCCCGATCCCCCAGTAGGCAATCGGCCTTCCCGTGGCCACAGCTGCGGAGGCGATGCACCACTTTCCCACGAATCCCCCCAGGGGCGGCACACCGATCAGTGCCACAGAGGAGATGGTAAACGTTCCGAACACAACCGGCATGGCGTGGCCGAACCCCTCCAGGTCATAGACGTATTCCTTCCCTGTTTTGCAGAGGATCGCCCCGGCGCAGAAAAACAGGGTGATCTTGATAACGGCGTGATAGACCATATGGGTCAGCCCGCCGGCCATTCCCTCCGGCGTCATCAGGGTAAATCCAAAGAGGATGTAGGAGAGATTGCTGACCGTGGAGTAAGCCAGCCGCCGTTTTAAGTGGGGCGTCCGCAGCGCCCTGGCCGAACCGTAAACAATGGTGACAATGGCCGCGGCCATGGTCACGTCCTGGGCAAAGGTTCCCCGGAGAAAGTCCGCGCCAAATCCAAAGTAGATGAGCCTCATCACCGCAAAGATACCGGACTTCACCACTGCCACGGCGTGCAGCAGCGCCGAGACCGGGGTGGGCGCCACTGAGGCGTCCGGCAGCCAGCCGTGAAAGGGGAAGATGGCGGCTTTCACCCCAAACCCGAAAAACGCGCACAAAAACGCCCACAGCAGCATCTGTTCATTGCCGGCGACCAGCGTCTCATTTAGTACGCCGCCCAGCGAAAAGTCCAGACTGGTGCCGTAGTTGAGTAAAAATACCATCCCGATGAAGGCAAAGGCCGCGCCGGAGAGGGAGTAGATCAGGTACTTCTTTCCGGCATAGCGGGCCTGGTGATCCATGGCGTGCATCACCAGCGGCAGCGTAGCCAGCGTCAGCAGCTCGTAAAACAGGTACAGCGTCAAAAAGTTGGCCGCAAAAGCCACCCCCAACACCACGCCGAAGGCAATGGTGAAAAACCCGAAAAACCGGTTCTCACTGCCCTCGTGCTGCATGTATTCAAAGGCATAGATCGCCGTCACCGGCCACAGCGCGGCGATCATGGCCCCAAAGAGGCGGGATGCGCCGTCAACGCGCAGCGTCAAAGAGAGCGCCTGGGAAAAGCGGACCGGTGTGCAGGTGAACGCGTCCACCCCCAATTTCCAGGAGAGGAAGATACAGGATGCCGCCAAAAGCGAGGTGACTGCGGTGACAAAAAGGACGTAGCGCTCCCTGTGCTTTTTCTGCCCCGGATTCCAGATCATAAGCCCGGTTCCCGTCAGAATGGGGAAAAGGATCGCAGCGGCCAGCAGGCTTCCCATTTCAGGCGCCTCCTTTCTCTTGAAATGCGGCTCAGGAGCAAAACAGCAGACGAATGAGCCCCGTCAGCTGCTGTGAAACAATCCCGGGCACTATCCCCAGGACAACCGTCAGGGCGGAGAGCACCATCATGGGTACGGTCATCAGCCGCCCGGCCTCCCGGTGCTCCACGATGACCCCCTTGCCGGGGAAAAAGCCCCGGGTGATGATGGGCAGAAGATATCCTGCCGTCAGCAGGGCGGATACCAGCAGCACCACGATTCCCACCAGGGCGATCCCACGGAAGTTGCTGTCCATGGCACCTAAGGCCAGATACCACTTGCTGACAAAGCCGCTCATGGGCGGAATCCCGATCAGGGACAGCGACGCGATGGAAAAGCACCACATGGTAACCGGCATTTTCTTTCCAATGCCCTCAAGCTGGTCCACCCGGGTGGCGCTGGTCATGTAGAGGATGGCACCCGCGGCCAAAAACAGCGCGTCCTTGGCGATGGCGTGGAACAGTATCTGCAAAAGGGCCCCCGCCATCCCCTGTTTTGTCAGCAAAAAGATGCCGAACAGCGCGTAGGAGATCTGGCTGACCGTGGAGTAGGCCAGCCGCTTTTTCAGCACCTTTTCCTTGTAAGCCAGCATGGAGCCGGTGAAAATGGTGGTCAGGGTCAGGATCAGCAGCACCTCCTGAACCCAGGTCCCCCGCAGGAAGTCGTCGCCATAGAGGTAAAACGTCACCCGCAGGATCCCCAGCACGCCCGCTTTTGTGATCACGCCGGACAAAAGGGCCGATGCCGGGGCCGGAGCCACCGGATGGGCGGTGGTCAGCCAGGCCTGCATGGGCAGCAGGCCCGCCTTGCAGCCAAATCCGATGACCATCAGAAAGTAGACGATCAGCAGCATCTGGCGGTGCTCCCCAGCCCGGACGGTATCCAGCGCGCCGCCGGCCGCAAAGTCAAAGGAAGTCAGGTAGGGGGCCAGGAAGAAAAAACCTGCCAGGGCAATGCCGGCCCCAAGCACGGAGTATCCCAGGTATTTTAAGGAAGCGCCCCGGGCGCCGGCGTCCCCGGTGTGCAGCACCAGCGGAACCGTCAAAAGCGTCATCAGCTCGAAAAACATATAAAATGTGATGAAGTTGCGTGACAGGGACAGCCCCATCAGGGTACCCAACGCCATGGTGAAAAATCCGAAAAACTGCTGTTCCTTCCCCACATGACGGATATAGGGAAAGGCAAAATAGGTCACCACGATCCAGATGCCGGAGATCAGAAGAAGGAAAAACCGTCCCAGCGGGTCCACTGCAAGGGCCAGGGTCAGATGCCCCTCAATGGTCAGCAGCTCCATGGGCGCCGCAGGCAGCAGGCAGACCAGAAGGGCCGAGAGCGCGGTGAGCCACACCGTGCAGAGAACGGCGGCATTTCTCTGCCTCTCCCGCTTTTCAAAAAACACAATGCACCCGCCGGCAAACGGGATCAGAAGGGGGGCCAGCAGCAACGGTCTCACCTCGCTTTCTTGTGGAAGTTTTACATCAGCCGGATGCCCGCCTCGATGATGGACACCGCCGGCTCATAGAAGATACCCAAGGTCAGCACCGCCGCAATCAGGCAAACTGCGGCGGCGGAGAAGGACGGGTCCTTGGCCGCGCTCGCTGCGGCGAGCGTTTCCTCCGAACCGGACCGGGACCAGATGGAAATCAGCGCCGGTACATAGTAGAGGGCGTTGAGCACCGTGCTGGCGGCGATCACCAACAGAATGAGGGCCGTCCGGCCGGAGTTCAGCAAGCTGGCGTTGGCAAAATAGAGCTTGGAGACAAAGCCTCCGAAAAGTGGGATTCCGATCATGGAGAGGGCTCCGACGGTAAAGCCCACTCCGGCCAGAAGGTCCCGGTAGGCGCTGCCGCGCAGCTTGGCCAGGCTCTTGTGATGATCGCTGACAGCGCTGAGCCGTCCGGCGCAGCAAAAGAGCAGCGGCTTGGAGCAGGCGTGCACCAGGATGTGGAGGCACGAGGCCACCAGGCCCGCCTCGGTCCCCAGCCCGACTCCCATGAAGATATACCCCACCTGCGCCACAGAGGAAAAGGCCAGCATGCGCTTGATGTGGTGTTCCCGCATGGCCCCCAGGGATCCGAACAGCATTCCCAGCAGTCCGAATATCAGCACCACATCGGTGATGTGAAACCTGACCGCTGTCTCAAGGGTAAATACACGGACAAAGATGGTCATCAGAAGGACAATGTACCCCTTGAGCACCAGACCGGACAAAATAGCGCTGGAGGAGGTGGTGGCGGAGCCGTGGGCGTCGGGCAGCCACAAGTGGAAGGGGAACATGGCGCTCTTGATGCCAAGCCCCACCGTGATCAGGCCGATCACCACCGTCAGCGGCACCTGATAGCGCCCGCTTTCCACCAGAGCCTCCACGCTGCCCCGCAGGGCCTGCATCAGGAGATACCCCGTGATGCTGTTGAGGAACGTCACGCCCAAAAGGAACAGCCCGGACCCCACCAGACTCATAAAAAGATAGCGGATGGTGGCAATGAGATTCCTGCCCGTGTCCTTGGCCATCACCATGGCGCAGGCGGCAATGGTGCTGATCTCAATGAACACATATCCGGTAAAAATATCGGTGGTGTAGGTGAGGGTCAGCAAAGACGCCAGAGTCAAATTGGTCATAATGAAATAGAAAGGCTGCCGCCTGGGCGAAATATCCTGAAAAAGGTCTGTCTTTCCCCCCATCAGGGAAAGCCCCATCACCACGGAAAACGTCAGGCACAGCAGCGCCTGAAGCGGGCCCGCCTTCAGAGCGTTCCCATAGGGAGCGGCAAACTTGCCCATGCGGAAAAGAAAGCTGTAGTCGTGGATCGTCAGATAGGCGGCCAGCACCGCGGACATCAAGGCCACCGCGCCAATGACAAAGAGGCTGATCCGGTAGGCGGCCCGCCCGCTTCTCACGATGGACAGCAGAATCCCCGTTCCCATACACAAAAAAATACAGAAAAAGGGGAAATTTTCAATCAGCGGCCTCACCGATCCCCCTCCTTCTCCAGTTTGTCCAGCAGCTCCCGGAGGGAAACGGTGCGGTAGCGCTGATAAATCCGCAGAATCAGCGCCAGGGAAAAGGCGGAGATGCTGACGGACACCACAATTCCCGTAAGAACCAGCCCGCTGGGGATGGGGTTGATATAGAGGGAGGGATCGGTCAGCGCCGCGTCCACAATGGGCGCCACCTTCCCGTCGATGTAGCCGGTGGCGGCCAGCATCAAGAAGATGGCGCTGTCCATGATGTTAAACCCCACCACCTTGCGGACCAGATTGTCCTGAAGCATCATATTGGCAAAGCCGATGCCGAACAAAATGACGGCTGTGATGGAAAATCGATTGTCCAAAATGGTCTGGACCATACGTCCCTCCTTCCCCCCGGTCTCTTTTCAAATCTCGCCCCGTGCAAAGAGGGCGTAAAACCCGTATATCGTGCAGGCCACCACAATTCCCACCGCGATCTCAATGGGAGCAATCAGCCCACCGTGTTCTGTGGAAATATGGCTGCCCAGCCCATTGGCCCCAACAAAAATGTAAAACGCGTACAGCACCGCATAGACGCCCAGCCCCAGCACCCGGACCACATTGTAGACATCATAGTCCAGATAGGTCTGAAGCGCGGAAAACCCAAAGGCGGCGGAAAACAGGATCAGCGCGCCGCCTAAGATCGTGCCGCCGGAGAATCCACCCCCCGGTGAGGAATGGCCGTTGAGCAGTACATAGGCGCCAAAGAGAACAATCAGCGGAATCATCAGCCGCGCGGCCTGCTGCAGGATCAGGTCCGCCGGCGCCTCTTCAATGCACTCCCTCTTTCCCCGCAGGCGAATGGAGTTCTCCTCATCGTCCCGCCGGAGAAGCATGATCACGCAGTTCACTGCCAAAAACAGCACGCAGGATTCACCAAAGGTGTCAAATCCACGATAGTTGAGGATCATACCGGTGACGGCGTTGGTGGCGCCGGTCTCCTCCTCGCTCATCTCGATGTAGTGCTCTGCCACATCGTTGTTGGTGGGGTTATCAGGGTTTCCAAAGGGCGGCAGAGAGAGTGCCGTCACCAGCAGGATTCCCACCATGCACAGGGTGATGGCCACGGCGGCAATGGGATAGAATCGGAAAAAACTCCTCAGATGGCGCTGGTCCTGACGGCTCTCCTCTTCCTCACTGCGCCTTTCCCTCCTGGGCTTGGTGGCCATGGTAAAGAGTACGTACTCCCTGGGCTGGTAGTCCCCGTTGACCCAGTCGGCGAAATGGCTCCACTTACTCATCTTTCGTCCCCTTCAGCGCATGGATTCTCCGCAGCGTCAGGAAAAAGAGGATGCTGGTGATTCCCGCGCCCACAGCGGCCTCGGTGATGGCAAGGTCCGGACTTTGCAGCAGGCTCCACAGGATCGCCATCAGCAGGCTGAAGGACATATAGACAATCACCATCACCAACAGCCTCCGGCACAGCGGAGCCGCTGCCGCCGTAAGAATCAGCCCAAGCAGCAGGATGTTTTCAAGGCCGGTCATCTTCTCTCCACCTCGCATTCCCGCTCCAGGTCGGGATTGGTCGCCGTCTCCATCTCCGCCAGCAGATGGCTTGCCACCGGGCTGGTAAACCAGAGAAACAGCAAAATCAGCCCAAGCTTAAAGCCTGTCATGGAGATGCCCCGCAGGAAAATCAGCCCCACCAGAACAGAAAAAATCCCCAGTGCATCGCACAGCGCGGCGGCGTGCATCCGGTTCAGTACATAGTCCAGCCGGTACAGCCCCACCACGCAGGTGAAAAACACAAAAAGTCCAAAGAGCACGAATGCAATTCCAATTGCCGTCACAGCTTTCCCTCCTTGCTGTGGAATTTGACCCCGCTCCTGCGCCGTCGGGCCAGCACCAGGCGGGAGAGCACCACAACTGTCAAAAAACTCAGCAGCGCGTAAACCAGCGCCACATCCACCAAATAGTCCTCTCCCAGCCAGACCGACAGAATGCTGATCACCGCCACCACCATGGTGTTCAATACATTGACCGCCACAATCCGGTCTGTAAACCGAGGTCCCAGGATGGAGCGGATCAAAGCGGCAAGAATCAGCAGCGTAAAGGCCACTGTGCTTCCAAGGAGGATATAGTGTCTCATCATCCCTCTTCCTCCAACTCCCTGAGCCGGCGGACAAATCCGCACCGCTCCATTCCCTCTGCAAGCGTCTGATCCAGCGTGTGAACGCACAGTTCCGACCCCTCCGCGGCCACGGTGATCGTTCCTGCGGTCAGCGTGATGGAATCGGCCAGCAGGGCTCTTGCCTCATTCGTCTGCAGGCCACTGTCAAAATAGATGATCTGCGGCCGGAGCTCCCTTTTGGGCCGCCAGATCAGGACGATGATCCGCAGCGCCGCCAGAATAATTTCCCAGATCAGCGCCAGAAAATAAATTGTTTTTTTCCACAAGCAGCGAAAAGAGAACCGGCGGAACCGGTACCCCAGCGCCTTGCGGCTAACCACAGTCAAAACCACAGCCGCAATCACTCCGCAGAGGCAGCTTTCCCAGCTCAGCGTTCCGCTCAGTACAATCCACAGCACAACATATAACAAGGGCATTCTCTTTTCACCTCCTCCTGTCAGACACGAAAAATGGCGCCAAAAGACCCGGGATTTCCCGCACCTCTTTCTGGCGTCGCTTCCTCTTTTATATCACTTGATCAGCGGCCGCAACGGGGTTCTCCCACCTCATCCACCGCTCTTCTTTCCTCACCGGCCGCCAACTCCCTGCAACATCTCCACGGACTTCTTTCATGCGCCTAATCTCCGCCTTCAACCACAGGCGCATGTCTCAAACCGGCCGCTTTGGCCACAGAACGCTTGTATTCTGTAAAAAAGCAGCTGAAACCGTTCTTTTTATTATAAAGATTCTCCCAATAGAAGTCAAGGCGAACGCGGTGCTCTCACCGTTTGTTGCGGTTAAAAATAATAACCAAAATTATTTTTCTTTTCTTATGCAATTCACCAGTTTTTTCTTGCAGAAGTCCTTGATTGTGTGCTGTCTTCTCTTCGGCATGCATAGTCTTCCATGAGGTGATCTGACATGCAGATACATGTGGTAAAGCCTGGAGAAACTGTATTTTCCATTGCCGCCGGATATGGCGTCGACCCGCAGCGTCTGGCTGCGGACAATGAGGTTCCCGCCACCGGCGCGCTGGCCGTGGGCCAGACCCTGGTGGTGCAGTTCCCGCGTACGGTCCATGCCGTGGCTCCCGGCGAGTCCCTTTCTTCCATCGCGGCACAGTACGGCGTCTCTTTGCGCCAGCTCTATCGAAACAATTGGCCGCTGCAGGGCCGGCCCGATCTGATCCCCGGGCAGAGGATTGTAATCTCTTATGTCGGAGAGAAACTGGGCCTGCTCCAATCCAACAGCTATGCCTACCCATTTATCTCCACCACGCTTTTAAACGCCGAGCTTCCCTATCTCACCTATCTGACGCCCTTTACCTATGGAGTCACTGAAACCGGCAATCTCCTGCCCCTGGACGATGAACCCCTCCTTGCCTCCGCCCGGAATTACGGCACCGCCCCCATGCTCCACCTCTCCACGCTGACGGAGGAGGGCGGCTTTTCCAGCCAGCGGGCCGTCCGCATCCTGACGGATCCGCAGGCCCAATCCCGCCTGATTGAGGATGTGCTGCGCACGGTGGAGGAAAAGTCCTTTTACGGCGTGGATGTGGATTTTGAGTATATTCCAGGGGCCCAGCGCCAGGATTACATCGATTTTTTGGACCGGCTGCACCGGAGCCTGACGCCGCGCCCTCTGTGGGCGGCCCTGGCGCCGAAAACGTCACCCGATCAGCCGGGGCTGCTCTATGAGGCCCATGACTACGGCGGCATAGGCGCTGTGGTAGACGGGGTTTTGCTGATGACTTATGAGTGGGGGTATACTGCAGGCCCGCCCATGGCGGTGTCTCCCCTGCCCAACGTCCGGGCCGTCCTTGATTATGCGGTGACGGAAATCCCACCGGAGAAAATTTTCCTGGGCATGTCCAACTATGGGTACGACTGGCCCCTCCCCTTTGTGGAGGGCGTCACCCGGGCCGCGTCGCTCTCCAACCAGCAGGCCATCAACCTTGCCATCCAGTACGGCACACCCATTGAATATGACGATTGGGCGCAGGCGCCGCACTTCACCTATTGGGACGGTGCGGGCACCGAACACCAGGTTTGGTTTGAAGATGCCCGCAGCCAGGACGCCCGGCTGCGCCTGGTGGCCGAATATGGACTCAAAGGAGTAGGGTATTGGAACCTCATGCGTCCCTTTTCCCAGACCTGGCTGACACTCAACGCGCTTTATGACATTGCGGACATCTCGCAAACGTAAAATGGACGGTTCTTTCGAACCGTCCATTTTACCGTATGATATAGAGAAAGGAGAGGGGAGAAATGGTATCTTAATACCCGATTGGTCCGCCCCCACGGCGATATATCAAACCGCCGTTCCATCCGGGAACCGTCCCAATCACAGCGGGAAGGGATCCTGCCTCTTTCCGCTTGGTTTATGGCTTCATCCTACCGTCCAAACCGCCGGAAGTCAAGGGCATTTCCATATCATTCACAATTTGTTTACACCATTTCCATTTTGGCAATCTTTTGTTCATATTTGATTCAAATTTTCTCTGATTTTTCTTTTTTTTCGCACATCCTATTCAGAAATCGTATTTCGTATATTTTGTCGGAACTTGTCATCGTTTTGTGTTTTCTTTCCCCTTCTCATCTGCTATACTCGATGCAGAGAGAACTTCACAAAGGAGATCACAGCCCATGAAAAAGAGTGTCATCGTTCTATTTTTACTCTGCTGCCTGACTTTATCTGCCTGCGGAGCTTCCGGTGCCTCGTCCGCGGGGGATGCCTCGTCCTCCGGCGGCGTCTCCTCAGCCGGAAGTGCTTCCGGCTCCTCTTCTCAGCAGGAACCGGAGGAACAAATTCCGCCGGAAGAGCCTGTCTTTGACCTCTCCTCCGTCCAGCTGGTCAATTATGAAGGAGTGGTGGAGCACCTGTTCTTCCATCCTGTGGTTGCCTATCCGGAGCTGGCTTTCGACGGAGACGCCCAGGCCAACGGCATCGACGACTGGATGGTCACGGTGGACGAGTATGATAAAATTCTCAACAGCCTGTACGCCAACGATTACGTTCTGGTGGACATCAATCAGGTCTGGTCAGAGTCAAAGGATGAATCAGGCAATCCCGTGATGGTCCGCAATGAGCTGATGGTTCCGGAGGGGAAAAAGCCCTTGATCCTCTCCTTTGACGATGTAAACTATTACCCCTACATGCTGGAAAACGGCTTCACCCATAAGCTGATTATCGGCGACAATGGTCAGCTCTGGAGCTACGGGAAAGACCCTCAGGGCGCCGAGGTGATCTCCCAGGATCTGGACGCCGTCACCATTCTGGATAAATTTGTCCGGGAGCACCCCGACTTCTCCCCCTATGGCGCCAAGGGCTGCCTGTCCCTGACCGGCTACTGCGGCATCCTGGGCTACCGGACCATGACGGAAAAGGAGGATGCCTCCGCCGCCCATGAGGAGAACCGCCAGCGGGAAATTGAAGCGGTCAAGCCCATCATAGCCGAGCTCAGGCGCACCGGCTGGACCTTCGGCAGCCACACCTGGGGTCACGTCAACCTGGCCGACAGGCCCCTGGAGGTGATCCAGGCCGACATGGAGAAATGGATGAATGAAGTGGGCTCTCTGGTGGGCCCCACCAGCATTCTCTTTTACCCCCATGGCGCCCGCCCCGACGGCGACGACTGGCGCCAGACCGGCCCCAAGTTCCAGTATCTTCAGAGCAAGGGCTTCCGGGTATTCTGCTCCGTGGGAACGGAGAGCTTCAGCTATATCAAAAAGGACATCTGCGCTGTGATCTGCGACCGTCTGCATCCCGACGGCACCACCCTCCGCCACTCCCGGGACCGCTACCTGAAGTTCTACGACGCCAAGGACGTGATGGACGTGGCGGTCCGCCCCCAGCGGCAAATTGACTGGCAGTAACGTATGGATGAAAAAGGAGGATTTTTTATGACGGAACAAGCGCTCTGCGATGCCGCCATCTCCATGCTGGACCGGGCTTATTGCCCGTATTCCCATTTCGCCGTGGGTGCGGCCCTTGAGTGTGGCGACGGCACGGTGTTCACCGGCTGCAATATCGAAAACGCCGCCTACTCCCCCTCCATCTGCGCTGAGCGTGCGGCGGTGGCCAAGGCGGTCAGCGAAGGGCGCCGGGACTTTGTCCGCATCGCTGTGGCCGGGCGCGGCAGGGACTACTGTGTCCCCTGCGGCGTCTGCCGCCAGGTGCTTCAGGAGTTTTCCCCGGAGATTCAGGTCATCTGCATCAACGGCGCCGGGGAATCCAAATCCTTTTCCCTGAGAGAGCTGCTGCCCCACAGCTTTGACAGCGCCGCCCTTTCCGACTGACATCCCGGCGCTATTAAACCCTTTTCTTTCGGTCATATCCGCAAGGCAGCCAAACAGGAGCCGATGCTTATTAAGCATCGGCTCCTGTTGTTTCAATGATTTTTTCGAAAATACTCCCTGGTCAGCCTGATCACCACCGGTGACAAAAGGAGCAGTGCGATCAGGTTGGGAATGGCCATCAGCCCATTGAGGGTGTCCGCGATGGCCCAGGCAAGGTCCAGCTTCATGGTGGCGCCGATCACCATAAAAACGCAGAAGGTCATCTGATAGGGCTTGATGATCCCCGGCCCGAACAGGTACTCGGCGCAGCGGGTCCCGTACAGTCCCCAGCTGAGGGTGGTGGAGAGGGCGAACAAGGTCAGTCCGATGGCAATCAGTACGCCCGCCGTCCTCCCTCCAAAACTGGTGGTAAAGGCACCAATGGCCAGGTCCGCGCCGATGTCGTTTTGTCCGTAGGGCACCTTCACGCCGCTGCACAGCACGGTCAGCGCCGTCAGGGTGCAGATGACGATGGTGTCGGCAAACACCTCAAAGATTCCAAACAAGCCCTGCTGCACGGCGCTGTTGGTGTCCGCCGCCGCGTGGGCGATGGGTGCGGAGCCAAGACCGGCCTCGTTGGAAAAAAGGCCCCGCCCAACGCCGCTTTTGACCACCTGGGCAATTCCGGTTCCCAGTACACCGCCCATCGCAGCATCAGGGTGGAAGGCTCCTTCAAAAATGGAGATCAACACCGGACCGATGTGCCGGGCATGGGAAATGATCACAAAGAGCGAACCGGCGATATAAATCAGCGCCATCACAGGCACCAGTTTTTCCGTCACGCTGCCGATGCGCTTCACACCGCCCAGGTAAACCAGCGCCGCGATGACGGCCGCCAGGATGCCCACACCAAGGTAGAGCAGCTGGAGTTCCCCTTTGGACAACCCGATAAACTGGGTGAGCGCGGTGCCGATGGTGGCGGCAATGGTGTTGACCTGCGTCATGTTTCCAATGCCGAACGCGGCCAGAGAGCCGAACACGGCAAAAATCGCCCCCAGCCACTTCCATCCGGAGCCCAGGCCGTTTTTGATGTAGTACATGGGTCCGCCAACCCAGTCGCCCTTTCGGTTCCTCTCCCGAAAGGCAATGGCCAGCGTGACCTCGGAAAATTTGGTGCACATACCGAACAGGGCCGATACCCACATCCAGAATACCGCGCCGGGTCCGCCTAAAGCGATCGCGCCGCAGACGCCCGCAATGTTGCCCGTGCCCACCGTGGCGGCCAGTGCGGTGGTCAGCGCCTGTACCGGAGTGACAGAGCCCGGTCTGGCCTTTGTCTTCCGGAAGCATTTCCCCACCGTGTTTTTCATAACAAATCCAAATTTTCGGATTTGCAAAAATCCGGTGCGGACGGTGAAAAACACCCCTGTGCCGACAATCAAAATCATCATGGGAACGCCCCAGACAAAGCCGTTGACAACGTCGTTGATACTTTGAATCAGGTCTGCCATATCTCTTTCCCCTCTCTGCGGTCTCCCGCCGCAACCGCCTTCTGCTTCAATATAACAGGTTGATCGGATTTATGTGAATCATCCGCTCTGTGTCCCGCCTGGACAGACGATCTTTTCTTCTTGCATTTTAACTGAAAACTGACTACAATAAATAAATTAAGGATGCTTTTAAAAAGGAAGGATTAACATGACAAAAATAGATATCGTCTCCGGTTTCCTTGGCGCCGGGAAGACCACTTTCATCAAAAAGCTGCTGAAGGAGGCCTATCAAGGTGAAAAGATCGTGCTGATAGAAAATGAATTCGGCGAAATCAGCATCGACGGCGGATTTCTGAAGGATTCCGGCGTTCAGATCTCCGAAATGTCCTCCGGATGCATCTGCTGTTCCCTGGTGGGCGACTTTGGCCAGGCGCTGGAGGATGTGCAGAAGCAGTTCAGCCCTGACCGGATTCTCATCGAGCCCTCCGGCGTGGGCAAGCTCTCCGATGTGATCCGCGCGGTGGAGAACGTAGCTGCAAAGGACTCTCAGCTGAAGCTCAACAGCTATGTGACTGTGGCGGATGTGACCAAGTGCAAGGTCTATATGAAAAATTTCGGCGAGTTCTTTAATAACCAGGTGGAGAGCGCCGGCACCATCGTTCTCAGCCGCACCCAGAAAGCCTCCCCGGAAAAGGTGGAGGCCGCTGTGGAGCTGCTGCGCCGGCATAACCCCGACGCCACCATCATCACCACGCCCTGGGACCAGTTGAACGGCGCCCAGAT
Source organism: Dysosmobacter acutus (assembly GCF_018919205.1). Taxonomy (NCBI): domain Bacteria; kingdom Bacillati; phylum Bacillota; class Clostridia; order Eubacteriales; family Oscillospiraceae; genus Dysosmobacter; species Dysosmobacter acutus. The sequence continues at coordinate 1,001,555 of NZ_JAHLQN010000001.1, read as the reverse complement.
CCTCAAGGCGGTGGAAAAGGACTCCCGGTCCTTCCATGATCTTCTGGAGGAGCATCTCCGCGAAGAGGACCATGAGTGCTGCAATCACGACCACCATGCGCATCATCATGACCATGACGAACATCATGACCACGACCATGCATGCTGCGGCCACGACCATCATGACCACGACGAGCACGACGCCCACGACCACCACGATCATGCGTGCTGCGGCCACGATCACCCCCATCATCACGCCGACGAGGTCTTCACCAGCTGGGGCCGCGAGACTCCCCGGCAGTTCACTGAAGGAGAGGTGGAGCAGATCCTGACGGCCCTGGATTCCGGCGACTATGGCAAGGTCCTGCGGGCAAAGGGAATTGTCCCCACTCCCGACGGCCGCTGGATCCACTTTGACCATGTGCCGGAGGAACGGCAGGTCCGCTATGGCACGGCGGAATACACCGGCCGGCTCTGCGTCATCGGCTCGGAGCTGAATGAGGCAAAGCTTGCCGAACTCTTTGGAATCTGATAGGGGAACACAATGGATATTCCTGTTTACCTGATTGCCGGTTTTATAGATGCCGGCAAAACAAGATTTATCAACGGCACGCTGGAGGATGGCTTTGCCCGGGAGGACCGCACGCTGCTCATCTGCTGCGAAGAGGGCGAGGAGGAGTATGAGAAGGCCGCCCTGGACAATGTCACGGTCGTCACGGTAGAAGAGCCCGAAGAACTGACCTGCTCTTTTCTGAAGGAGTGCGAAAAAAAATACGCCCCCCGCCAGGTGATGATCGAATACAACGGAATGTGGCCCATGGAAACGCTGTATCGGGACATCCTTCCGGCCAATTGGATTTTGTATCAGATCATGACCTTCGTGGACGCCGCCACGTTTGAGGTGTACGCAAAAAATATGGGGCAGCTGATGATGGAGAAGATTACCAACGCGGACATGATCGTCTTCAACCGCTGCACGGAGGAGCTGCGCGCCTCACTGCGCAGGCGGAACCTGCGCATGGTAAACCGCCGGGCGGACATCTACCTTGAAAATGTGGACGGCAGCAGTGAAGACTATCTGACCGGCGACGAGTGCCCTTTCGACCTGAGTCAGGAGGTCGTGGACATCCCGGACGACGATTTTGGCGTTTGGTATGTGGACGTGATGGATCACCCGGAGCGGTACGATGGAAAAACCGTCCGGCTCAAGGCCATGATGTGCCATTCCAAAAAGCTCAAAGGCGTCTCGGTGCCCGGCCGTTTTGCCATGGTCTGCTGTGAAAAGGACGTAACCTTCCTTGGGATTGTATGCAAGGGAGACTCCCTCAATTCCTACGAGAACCGGGACTGGATCAAGCTGACGGCCCGGGTGAAGGTGGAAAAGCACAAAGCCTACCGGGGCATGGGGCCGGTCCTCTATGCCCTGGCTGTGGCTCCCTGTGAAAAGCCGGAGGAAGAAGTGGTCACATTCTAATACCATTTGTAGAATTTGGTTGAGAAAATACGTTTCGTTGTGGATTTTGCAGCGAAACGTATTTTTATAGCCGGGTGCTGTTTGGTTATAAAAACGGCCCGGACATCAGGCGTATCGCCCCACCTATCGGCTCAACTTGCAATTTCCCTTCAATCAGGTATAATAGGTCTATTCAACAACGGATGGAAGGTGCAGACTTTTTTGAACTTGAAACGACAAATTGGGTACTTGCCCACGTTCTTTTTGGTGGTACTGCTCTCCGGCCTGACCACAGGCCTGGTGCTCTGGATGCATCCGGTCAGCACCATGGCCATGATCAAAGCCATGCTTTTGAAGCAGCCCGTGCTGCTGCTTCTCAACTACCTGCCATTGTTTTTGCTGATACTGTCTTTCACCTGCCTGCTGCGGAACGTCTTTTTTGCCACCGGCCTGGTGGGGTTTGTCACCGCGCTGATGTCGGTGGCCAATCGTGTCAAAATACAAATCCGGGATGAGCCGCTGGTTCCCCGGGATTTCGGCCTTCTGAAGGAGGCAGCGGACGCGGCCGGCAATTACGACCTGCGCCTGCCCTGGATGCTGATCGGCTGCGTGGTGGTTTTTGCCGCGATTATGATTGCCCTGGGCATCCTCCTCCCCACAAAAGCCCCCGATCACCAGTATCTGGTGCGGCTGGCGGGGTTTGCAGCGAGTGCCCTGGCCCTGCTGCTGAGCGTCCGGTTTTTGTACAGCTCTTCCACCCTCTACAACTCCTTTTCCGTCACCAACCCCTATTATCTGACCAGTGTCAGCAATGAGCTGGGCTTCCCCTACTACTTCTGCTATCACTTCTCCACTTATCAGGTGCAAAAGCCCGAGGGCTACAGCAAGGCCCAGGCCGCCGCCTGGGAGACGGATGACTCCGCCGGCCAGGGGAAAGACGTCCACGTCATTGTGGTGATGAACGAGGCATTTTCCGACCTGACCAACTACGACGTCTTTCAGTACAGCGGGGAGGACGATCCCCTGAAGCAGTTCAACGCGCTGCGCAAGGGGGAAAACGCCGTCTCCGGCGCCTTGGTGGTTCCCGGCTATGCCGGCGGCACCGCCAACACGGAGTTCGATGTGGCCACCGGTATGCAGACCAACAACCTGCACACCACCTCCGCCTTCCGCTCTTTCAACCGGAATTTGGACAGCGTCTTCCGGGTCTTTGGCGCAGACGGGTACCATACGGTCTTCATGCACCCCGGCGACGCCTGGTTCTATAACCGGCAGAACGTCTACCGCTGGCTGGGCGCTGACGAAATCCTCTTCAGCGGCGACTTTGTGAACAGCGTCAGCCGGGGCCGCTGGGTCACCGACGATACGGTGGCTGAGAATATCATTCTGAAATTTGAGGAAGCGGTATCCGGCGGTCAGACCCTGTTCGACTATGCCGTCACCATCCAGAACCATATGTCCTACACCGCCGACAAGTACGGAGAAAGCGGTCCCTATCCCGCCGTTCCGGTGGACCTGCCCCTCTCCAAGGAAGCGCAGACGCTGCTGAGCGTATATGTCGAGGGGCTTCGGGATGCCGACGCCATGCTGAAAACGCTGACGGACTATTTCTCCGCCTCCGATGAGCCTGTGGTCCTGGCCTTCTTCGGCGACCACCTGCCGTATCTGGGGGATGACCGTCTTTGCTACCGGGAGCTGGGCCTTCCCATGGCGGACGACTCGGCGGAGAACTTCACCTCCTATGAGACCCCCTATCTCATTTGGTGCAACGATGCCGCGGCGGTGGAAGTGGACCTGAACTCCCTGTCCCTGCCCGCGGACGGACAGCTCAGCGCCTGCTACCTTGGGGCTGTGCTGTTGGAGCTGACGGGTCGGGGCGAGGAATCGGCGTGGTTTTCCTACCTCAATGAGCTGCGCCGTCAGCTGCCTGTCATGCAAAACGGCGTGTATGAGACCATGGACGGCACAGTGACCTCCTCTCCGGAACAGACGGAGCTGATCTCCAAATACCTCAACTGGAGCTACTACAAATTGAAGGATAAAAAGGTCAGCTGAAAGGAGAATCCCCATGCAAGAGCGAAGCCGCCGGATCGCGCTGTGCGGTATGCTGGCAGCCCTGTCTGTCGTAATCCTGCTTTTGGGCGGCATTGTGCCCCTTGCCACGTTCTGCTGCCCCATTTTGGCCATGGTGGTCCTGCTCCCCATCCATCTGGAGTACGGCGCTCGAACCGGGCTGACCGTCTATGCGGCGGTCAGTGTCCTGTCGATGCTGCTGGTTCCGGACCCGGAGGTCTCTTTGTTCTTTGTCTTTCTTGGTTTTTATCCCATCGCGCAACCCCGGCTGAACCGCATCCGTCACGCCGCCCCCCGCGTTCTCTCCAAGCTGTTGATCTGCAACGCCGCCATTGCCGGCATGTACGGCTGCCTCCTGTTCCTCTTCCGCGCCCCCGGCGCCTGGGAAGAGTTCTCCCGGTATTCCATGCCCCTGCTTCTGATGTTCCTTGTCACAGCCAACCTCACCTTTTTCCTCCTTGATATCGCCCTGAGGCGGTTTTCCAACATCTACCGCCTCCGCATTCGGGGCTTGTTGTTCCGACGCTGAAAAAGAGGGGCCGGATCCATGGATCCGGCCCCTCTTTTTTATGCTTAAAATGCCACAGCCTCACCTGTCAGCCGCTCAATCCAAACTTTTGCCGCCGGGTATTCGCGCATCAGCCTCTCCTTCACTCCGTGCTCATAGCACCCGGGGGTAAAGCCGGGGGACATGGTGGTCCCAAGGAGAGCGAACTTGCCGCCCGGCAGCAGATGAGAACCCTGCCAGCTGCCAGCGCGCACAAGGTGCTGTGGCGTCTGTCCCTTTTCAAGATCGGTCCCCAATTGAATGACGCGCTGCTTCCCGTCGGGCAGCAACTCCACCAGTTCCACCGGATCGCCAAGATAGAAGTGGTACACCTCGTCGCCCGTCAATTTGTGGAAGTGGGAGAAGGAGCGCTCTGTCAGGAAGTAGTAAATGGCGCCTCCGATGGGCTCGCCATCCACAGTCTTTTCACAGGTATAGGTGACGCGATACATACCGCCCTCCTGCTCCAGGGGCTCAAGATTCAGGCTTTTGACAATCTCTTCTGCATTCAGCATAACGATTCCTCCCTTTTGACCTGTCTCCACCATACCATGAACTCCCCGCATCCGTCAATTGTTTCCACAATTGACTTACAGGCGCTTCATAGTATAATGAATCTAAGCTGCCAGCGTCCCAAGTAAAAATAAGGAGAGGATACCAATGAGCAATCCTGTGGATAAAAGCGCCATTACCGGTCAAAGCATCCGTCAATACCTGACCTGTCTCGCCCCCGGCGACGTGGGAGAGTACGTACTGCTGCCCGGCGACCCCGCCCGCTGTGACCGAACGGCCAAATATTTGGAAGACGCCAGGCTGGTGGCCAACAACCGGGAGCACCGTACTTTCACCGGCACATATAAGGGTCTTACCGTCAGCGTCACCTCCACCGGCATGGGCTGTCCCTCCGCCGCCATCGCCACGGAGGAGCTGTGCAACGCCGGCGCCAAAGTGTTTATCCGCATCGGTTCCACCGCCGCCATTCAGGATGAGATTCGGGTGGGCGATCTGATCGTCAGCACCGGCTCCATGAAAAACGAGGGCACTTCCCGCTTCTTTGTCCCCGACTCCTTCCCCGCTGTCCCTGACTTTGACCTGACGGCCCTGCTGCTCTCCACAGCCCGGGAGATGTCTGAAGTCTCCGTCCACTACGGCATCGGCTCCACCGACGACTCCTTCTATGGGGAAACGCCCGAATTCATAGACCGCCTGGTGAGCTATGGCTGCATCAACCTGGAGATGGAGGCCTCCGGCGTATTCACTGTGGCCCACCGCAAAGGCTGCCGCGCCGCCGCCATCTTCGGCTGCTCTGCAAATCTGAAGACCAGTGAGCTCTACTACGCCGACGGCACGCCGGAATCCGGCAACCAAAAGTTGGTGGACGCCTGGGAACAGGAGATTCAAATCGCCCTTGAGACTTTTTACCGCTTCCATCAGCAGCAGGTATGATTCTCTCTGACATAAAAGGAACGGCCCGGAGCAAGCAGCTCCGGGCCGTCATTTCTTATTCCACTCTGCTGCGGCTTGCCACGGGGATTTCCTTTTCCCGTACCAGGCTGACAAAAATTTTGGCCAGATCCGGGTCAAACTGAGTGCCGGCTCCCTGCTCAATCTGCTGGAGCGCGTACTCTGTGGGCAATCCGCTGCGGTACGGCCGGTCCGTGGTCATGGCGTCGAATACGTCGGCGATGGCCAGGCAGCGGGCGGAAACCGGAATCTGCTTGCCCGCAATGCCCCGGGGATACCCCTGCCCGTCCCACCGCTCATGATGCCCGATGGCGGCCGGGATCAAATAGTCCATGTCCGGCAGGTGGCGGATCATCTCAATGGAGTTGTTCACATGGGACTGCATGACCTGGAACTCTTCATCGCTGAGCTTTCCCCTTTTGTTGAGGATGTCCTCGGGAATGCTGATCTTTCCGATGTCATGCAGCAGCCCCGCCGAGTAGATCATCCGCACCTGCTCGTCGTTAAAGCCGGCGGCGGTGGCCAGCATGGCCGCGTAATAGGCCACATTCTTACTGTGGTCGTAGGTGTAGTGGTCCTTGGCGTCAATGGCTGCGGTCAGCGCCGAAATCATGGACAGGGCGTTGCGGTAGATGTCGTTGTCCTCCCGCTCGATCTGCTCCACAACGGCGTTGGTCTTCTCCGTCAGCTTCTGCGGCAGAGCCTTTGCCCCGCGGAACACGGAAATCCGGTTTTTTCCGCTGCGCTTTGCGCTGTAAACCGCCATATCCACATTGTCCCGCAGCTCCTTGGCGGTAGCCGCCGCATAAGGGGCGGCGCAGATGCCGATGCTGACTGTGATGGCTTTTTTCTGGCTGTCCTGATTGACCTGATCAATGCGGCTTTGCATCTCCCGGGCCATGGTCTCGGCGGTTCGGGCGTCGGTGTGGGGCAGCAGCACGGCGAATACCTTTCCGCTGGTGCGGAACACCATCCCCGTCTCGCCGGTGCATTGGGAGATCACCGAGGCGACGGCCCGCAGTGCCGCGTCCCCCTCCGCCACGCCGTAGAGCTGGTTATAGAGCTTGAAGTCGTCGATGTCTATGAACATCAGCGAGATGCAGTCGCCCTTGCAGGCGCTGAACTGCTCCGCCACCTTCTCCACAAAATAGCGGTAGTTGAACACATTGGTCAGGCTGTCGATCCTGGCCTCCCGGAACATCTTCTCGTAAAGTCCCGCGTTCTTCATGGCAATGGAGGCCACGGAACTGATGGTCTCCAGAAAGCTGATCTCCACATAGCTGAAGCTCCGGTTTCGGTCGGAGGCGGCTAACAATATGAGTCCCACAATGTCCTTGCCGTCCCGCATGGCAAACACACAGTCGATGTTCAGCCGCCGAAAGAGGTCCTTCTCCTCCTCCCATACCGACAGGTAGAGAGGGTTGCTGCGGAACTCCGACATAAGGAGGTAGGGTTCCTGATCTCTTAAATAACTGATCTGGGGGCTGGTCCGGGAAATGGAAAAAGACAGTGACGCCAGCGGGCTGGAGCAGTATCGGGCCGCGTAGCGGTCCTTGTCCGCCAGGCAGATATAGACCTGCTCGATGGGAATCTCCTCCCGGATTGCGTCCGAAAGCTTGGCCATGATCTCGCCGGTGTCCAGCGTCTGGGTGGCGTCGGCGGTAAATTGCTTGAGCAGCTTGTTCTGCTGCTCCTCGCGGGTGAAGATGGAGTCGATCAGCCGCTTGGTAAGCAGATAGGACATGGATAAAAGCAGGGCAAAGATGATGGCAACCACCGTGGTGGCGCTGCTGGCCGCCATGCCGATCGACGTGGTAAAGAACTGCTCCAAAGGGGCGATCACATAGACGCCTGCCACCACGCAGATGACCACCAGGACAATCATCAGAAGGCTGCGGGAGATCATCAGCGTCATGCGGAACATTCTCCGCTTGTAAAGGGCGGACATCAGCAGGCAGGCAAAGCAGATGCCGGCCAGGGCGTCATAGGGGAAGGTGTTTCCCGGAATTCCGATCTGCATCAAATTGCCCACCAGCATCACCAGTCCGCCCAGAACAATCACCCGGATACCCGGGGAGTGGATGCCCTGCTCCCGGATGATCTTGCGCAGCAGCTGCAGCGTGGAGATGATGATGGCTACAAACAACACGCAGGGAATCAGGATATGCCAGTTCGTGCTGTACGTAAACACAGTGCCGCCGCTTGCCGTCACCATCGGGGTGGGCGGCGCCAGGTAAAATCCGCTGATGGTTCCGGGCCAGATGGCAAGGGTCAGAACGGTCCAGAGAATCAGCGTGAATTTTCCCCTCTGGCGGGAGAAGTTGTGCACAAAGAGATAGAACAGCCACTCCAGGGAAAAGAGGGATACGATGGAAACATAGTACCAAAATTCCATGCCGGGCCACATCTGCAGCCGCATGAGGATAGCGCCGCCGGACCAGAGAATGCAGCCCGCCAGCACCGCCATAAAGGCCCGGATCTCCGGCGTTTTCTTGGCCGCCAGAAATGTTGCAAACATCAGCGTAAAGCAGCTCAGCGCAATCATGTTCACAAACAGATACGGGATGGAGTGCGTCATCATACGTGCTCCTCCCATACCTGCGCCTGGTACTTCAGCAGCCCGGTGATGTCCAGCATGCCCGGGTTGATGCGGTAAAGCTTGTGCCCGGTTTGCTGTTCATAGCCGGAAATGGTTCCGTACTTCAAAATGGTGATCTGAAGGGGCTCCATGTTCAGCAGTTTTTTCAAATCGCTGTAGTCGCTGTCAAAGTACTTGAAATAGACCGTCAGATGCTCAGTCAGGACCTGCCGCGTGGTCACATCGTCCACCTGTGCCTCCGGCGTAATCTCCACATACATGTGCAAAAAGGGGTTGCTTTGGGCGTCAAACTCCTTTTTCATCACCCAGTCGCCAATTCCAAGCTTGGACAGGTGGATCACCTCTTCCACAGAGGAGGCTGTGATCCTGGTGAATCCGGCGATGTCGATCACGTCGGGTACCCGGTCCACAAAGGAAAAGCGGGGCAGTTCGCCCTTGCCGCCCCGAAGGCAGTGGTAGGTGTCTCCGATCCGGTAGCGCATAAACGCGCCGCCGTGGAGCACGCTGATCACCAGCTCATAGGTTTCTCCGGCACACACCTCGTCCATCAGGCAGGTCCGGGGCTGGTAGGTCTCGTCCGCCCGGTTTCTGCGCATCTCCTCCTCGGGGATAAACTCATAAAAGCAGGCGTCTGGAAAAAACACCATTCCATTGCGCTCCCAGGTTTCCGCGCCCAGACAGGTGGACTCGGTCCCGGCGGCCAGCTCCAGAGGGACCGTCCCCCAGGCCGCACTCAGGCGGTCCCGGTAGCAGCGGGCGTCCGTCCCGGCGTAAAAGAGGGCCTTCAGACGGAAGATATCCCCCGGCACCACGCTGCGCCCGTCCCGCCGGCTGATGTACTTGGCCCTGACATAGCGCAGGGCGTGTTTCACGGAAATATTCAGCTTTCCGCCGCTGCCGCCTTTGCCGAAGCTCTCCGTGATATAGTTGGCCACGCTGCCGATTCCGAAAAAGAAATCCACGCCGCCGCTCATGGCCATGGAGAAGCCCTTCTTGATCCGCTGGCTGAAGCTCAAATCAGAGTGGGCGTTGGAATCGGGCAGCCAGGTGAATTCGATATCCTCGTCAAACAGGGAGGGCATCAGTCCCGTGGCATAGGGCAGCGGCGCGCCTCCGTACAGAATACGGTCGCCCCGCTTTAAATCGAAATCGCCTTTTTTCCTGCTGGTGGCCATCATCATCACCGACAGCAGATTATGCCGATAGCAGTCCAGCATCCCCCTGGTGTAGGGTGCCAGCTTGATGGGGCGAAGCCCCCCCTCCCAGGTGGTCTGAATCCAGACCGCCGGCTCGCCGCAGAGCATGTCCGACCGCCGGGGCAGCAGCACATCGGCATAGTCCGCATAGGTGGTGAGGGGCAGCATATCCCGCAGTTCCTCAATGCTGCCCGGCTTTTTGCCGTCCAACAGCTTCCGCCCCAAAGGACAGCCGGACCACACCCGCATCTGCTCCTCCATCAGGCGGCGCTGGATGTACATATACTCTTCCATGGACATGTCCAAAAAGCCGCAGTATTCCCGCCAGAGCTGCTCCTTGCTGCACTTTTTCAGCCGATCCTGAAACTTCATGGAACACACCCTCTTTCTCTCAATCTCCTTTGTTGGACGCCAGAAACTCCCGGATGCTGCCGGCAGAAGGCACCAAAAACGGCGTCCTCTTCTGATACGCGTCATATCCTTCCAGCAGCACCGGAAACACACACCGGTCCTCGTAGACCACCAAAAGCACATCCAGCAGGCTGTACACCGCCACACACAAAAGCGGCAGGCCGCAGGAGAGCCACAGACAGATCAGCAGCCCGATCATCCATAAAACGCCGGGATGGCGGCAAAGCGCATAAACGCCCTGGGTCAGCGCCGGCCGCTTTGCGCCCGGCTTGCCGTAAGAGTCACCGGCCGGCAGGGCAAAAAACAGCGAATAGACCTCCAGCGCCAAAAATATAACCGCCGCAGCCGCGGCTATGATTTGCCAGGCTCCGGTAAGCGGTGCCGCTCCGGGACGGCTCTCCGCCGCAACCGCTGAGCAAAAAAGCACCGCCCCGGCCGGGAACAGCCAGCAGAGGCGCTTGTCACCCCGGTGCAGATCATTCCAGTCACTGAGGAAGAACAAGGCAAATCCCATTACACCAAACAGGACCATGTCCCTTCCCCCTCTTCCCCGCTCCCGGTGAAGGCGGCGGTTGTCTCTGCAGCTGCAGGCGCTCTATGGTATTCATATTATGTATACCAATTATATTCATTATATGATAAATTTTGTGCGGATTCAACAAATTTCACACAGTGAATTTTCACAAATCGGATGTACCCTTTATCGATCACAAGATATGGGAACTCCATTCTCCCTGTTCCCCAAGAGTTGGGAAGCTCAATCGGTTTCTTCAGCATTATGATTTAATCACCGCAAAATTCATCCGCCTCTTACGCATCTGTTTAGTCAATTTGACGAAATCCTGAATCCTTTGCAGTTTCTTATCTTCTTTTGATCATTCCAAATTTTCTTCTAAATTTTTGAGCGTGCTTTTGTCCAGAACGCCAATTTCAAAAATTTGACAGTGTTCTGGACTCTGCTCTATAATAAAGCCACATCTTCCTTTTCCTGAAGCCAAAGAACATGCGCGGCTTTCCTTCCCTTTTCCAACCGTTTCCGCTGGTGCGAGTGCCCGCAATTATGTGCCGTCCAGTTTTTCAACGCAGACACGATCCATTTCCCCGCTTTTTCTTCTCCAAGTAGCCCGTCAAAGTTCAAGGTTGTGCTTTCCAAATCCGCAGTATTCACTTTTGTGCAATATATCAGCTTTTATATATGATATACTGCGTTTTATTTTCTTTTGAGTAGAAACCCTTTCCCCCGCCAAATCATATCCCGAGGTGATCAACATGCCAAAAATCCGATACAACGCTCCGGTGGTGCTGACCTTTGCGCTGCTCTCCATGGCAGTCCTTCTTTTAAACCAATTCACCTCCGGCTGGTCCAACATGCATCTGTTCAGCGTGTACCGCAGTTCCCTTGTGGACCCGCTCTTTTACTTCCGCCTCTTTGGCCATGTGTTGGGGCATGCCAATTGGGCCCACTACAGCGGAAATATGGTCCTTCTTCTCCTCACCGGTCCCATGCTGGAGGAGAAGTACGGAAGCCTCCGGGTCGCGGCGGTCATCGCCATCACCGCCCTGGTCACCGGTCTGACTGAGGTCTTTTTCTTCCCCGGAACGGCTTTGCTGGGCGCCTCCGGAGTGGTCTTCGCCTTCATCCTCCTCTCCTCCGTCACCGGGAGCGGACGGGACGGAATTCCTCTGACCCTGATTGTGATTGCCGTCATTTACCTGGGCGGTCAGATCTATGAGGGCTTTACCCAGCAGGACAACGTGTCCCACCTGACTCACATCTTGGGCGGCGTCATTGGCGGCGGAGCCGGCCTTGCCCTGCGGCCCAGGAAATAGCTGCCCATATTAAGAAAAAGAGCGCGCGGAACGTTCCGCGCGCTCTTTTGGCTCAGTTCAGGCGAACCTCTTTGGCCTTCTCCGGCTCAAAGTACCCCTTCATGTCGTACTTGTTGTAGCCGGAGTAGTCGGACAGGACCCGGCCCCCCAGGGAATAGCTGCGGATGAACCGCTTGCCGTCCACGGAGGTCCAGTTCTCAGCATCCCAGCTGAGATAGCCGTCCTCGTCGCTCTTTTTCTCCGCAAAGATCAGATCCACCTGCCGGTTGTGGTTGGCCACCAGGTCAATAAGCTCTTCGGTGGTCAATTCCTTTTCGCATTTTTCAATGACATCGTTGACTTTCATGTGCTCGCTTCCTTCTTTTAGCCCACATATCCGGCCTTCTGGAGAATCTCCAGGGCCTTGGCATGGTTGGCCTCGCTCATCATCACCAGGGGACCGGTGCAGCCCATGCCGGACTCAGCGTAAATGCCGGCCTTCCACAGGGCTTTCACAGCATCCTCCAGGTCCATGACCTCGATGCCGGGAATGCTGGCGGTGACAGGCTCCGCGGGAGGCGCCTTGACCTCTTCCTCCTCGGCTGCGGGCTTGGCCGCGGCCTTGCGAGCTTCCAGGATTTTGTTCAATCCTGCCTTTTCCGCCTTGGCAAACTCCTCGGCCGCAACCTGGAACACCTTGCCCTGCACCAGCTGTGCGGCAAATTCCAGAGCGTTGGCAATCAGAGGTGCGCCGGAGGCGCGGGAGATGATGAGGATCAGCTTTTCGTAGCCCTTGCCGATGCCGGGGCCATAGCCATATCCGGTGGCCTCAAAGCTGCCGCCGGTGGTGTAAGCGGAGAGCATCTTGATCAGCACGTTGCCGGTTAAGGAATCGGTGACCATCACGTCGGGCGTACCCTGCAGCACATCGTTGCCGCGCATGACGGCGCCGCCGTCGGCCCTGGCGGAGTTGGCGAACTGGAAGTCATAACCGCCCTCCTGCAGCTGCTTGAGGGCCATTTCGGTCTGGCGGGCGCCATCCACGTTCAGGATACCCACAGTGGGGTTCTGCACGCCGGAGGCCTTGGCCGCAATGATGCCGTAAACGGCATTTTTGATCATGCCCTCGATGCGGTCGGCGCTGGAGGTGCCGGTGGTGTTGGCCACAAACATCTCCTTGCCCTTGGCCGGGGTAACGACCCGGCCAACAGTGGAAACGCCGATGGGGAACGGGAAGTGCATGGTGACCGCGCCGTCCACCTCGTGGTTCTCCACCATCTGCTCCATCTTCTTGTGGCCCTCGTCCTCATCCGCCACTTTGACGGTGGTGACGCCTTCCGCCTCCAGGGTGCCGATGTAGTACACATCCACACCGCGCCCGGCGGCCATCTTGGCGGCGGCCATGGCGTTTTCCTCGCCATGCTCGCTGCCCATGCCGGTCAGGGCAATCTTGGGACGGACGCCGTAGGAACCGTTTTCCAGGCCCTCAGCCATCTCCAAGAATGCCTTGGCAATTGTTTTTTCCAAATTACTCATGATTGCCTCCCTTATTCGGCCTGAGCCATCAAAGTGGCGGCAAACTCCTTCATGGCCTTGGCGATCATGCCCTTGACCTCTTCCTCGCTGACGCCCGCATTGTCGCCTGCGCCGGAGTTCTTCTGGATCACAAAGGATACGCCGTCAAAGAGGTTGGTCATGCGGCCCAGGAACAAAGAGCCCTTGCCGATGATCATCACACGCTGGATGGCGCCGGCCAGGATGTCCTCACGGGCAAAGCCGATGTAGGGCACGCCGGAAGGAATGTGGCCCTGGGTGGGAGCCCAGCCGGTGAGGCCGTGCTCGACGGTGAACTTGGCCAGGTCGGCCTTGGCGATGTCGCCCCGCTTGACAGCCAGGGCGGCGATCATCTTGTAGTTGGCCAAAGGCACGTCACCGGCGCCGGCGGGCTTGGTGATGTCGGGGTTCTGCATCTCGGGGGAGAACTTGTCGATATCAGTGACCTTCAGGCCGGCGCGCTCCAGGGGATCGGTGACCAGGGAGCCGATGACGGCCTGAGGGGCGGAACCGGTGCCCACCGTGTGGCGGCCCAGGATTTCCAGGTTGATCTCGGGGTTCACGCCGTCATTCTGGGTGACCACAACGGCGAATCCGCCCACCATATCCTCCAGAATGGGCAGGCCTTTCTTCACGTGGTCCTTACCGTTCATGCCCAACTTGGCGGTGCAGCCGCCGGCGGTGACGATGACGGTCTTATAGGCGCCGGACTCCACCAGAGCGGCGGCCTCGATCATGGCGTGGGCCGGACCGGCGCAGAAGCCGCGGGCATCGGAGCCGGTGGCGCAGCTCAGCCCGGCAATCTCGGCGGCCGCCTTGGCAAAGTTGCCGCCGCCGCGCTGGTTCATATCGCCGCAGGCCTCCTCGCAGCAGTCGACAACATACTCCACCTCATCCTTGCTGATGCCCGCGTTCTTCACAGCGGACAGCAGGGCCAGCACAGAGGATGCCTTGGACACGATGTTCTCGTGCATCACGTGGGCGGACAGGTTCACGTCAATGTCATGGGCGCGGTTGACGCAGCCCACCAGCTTGTCGTGATGATAGAGGCCCTCGGAGTGCTCCTCCGCCACCAGACGGGCAACCTCGGCGCCCTCGACGCCGTCGTTGATGCGGGCCATAATGGTCTCGTCAATCAGGGGGTTGGCGGCCAGGGCAGCCTTGTGCTCAGCCACAAACTCCTTATCCATCTTCACCAGATCAAAGACATCGCAGGCCTGCATCAGAAGCAGGAACTCCTCCTGGGGCATGATCTGGCCGAACTTGCCGTAGCGCTCGTTCACGTCGCAGGTCTTGTCGTGCCAGGGCTGCTCCACACCGGCCAGGTCCTCGGGGGTCTTGTTGCCGATGTAGACCTGGTTGGGCCAATAGCTCAGGGTCTGCTCAAAGCTGCGGATGTGGCTGGGCAGCTCCTTGAGGTAGTCACCGTCGGGATTGACGATGCGTTCGGTGGTTTGGGTGGTGCCGTTGTGAATCACCATGTCGGGCGTATGTACCAGGATATAGCCCGCGCCTTTGATAACACTCTTCATAAGAAAATCGTCCTCTCTGCATTTTCAAAAATGTAGTTCATCGCCATGGATCATTGCAGCAGCGCTGCGTCCTCCGAGTGCGGCCTTCTGCGATCATCCACATCGACGCAGAATGCGCCTAAAAGACGGACAGAGGCGGCGGCTGAAGCCGCCGCCCCCAAGCTCAGTCATTAGCCCAAATACTTGCAGTACTGATCGCGAATGGCACTCATCTCACTGATGATATCATCCACATCCAGAACCATCTCCATCATGGAGACCTGCTCCTCGTAGACAGCCTCGTCAAACTCAGCCTTCACTTCAGGCTCGCACACGTGGTAAACCGTGAGTCCCAACTGGACTCCTGTCAACGGACCGGCATAAGTCGGGTCACCATTGGTGACCGTCTCAGCAGCCAAGCCGGAAGCCTCGCCCTCAGCAGCGCCCAACAGAACGACAACGTTCTCGGGACCATACTGCTCAGCGAACTCCTTGACTCGCTTCTGATTTTCCAGATCCATTGCACCAGCGGCGGTTCAGACGAAGCACTCCGTCGAGGAAAACACGACCTCAGCTCCAGCGCTCACAGCGCAGGCCTCGATGGCCTGACCGGGAATGCCGTCACGGTCACCGATGATGATGACCTTTTTGCCAGCTAAAATGCTCATGTCTCTTTTCCTCCTTTGCAATGAATTTATAGAAAGCTGCTTGGCAGCGTTCTACCGCTTTGTGGCGCCATCCACCTTAGATGTGGCGCTTGATCATGGCCTCGACGTTCTCGGGGGTAGCGTCGTCCTTGACACAGGAGTCGATCATCGCGCCGTTTTCATAGACGGCGATGACGGGCAGGCCCAGAATCTTCTGGCCAATGGCCAGGCGGCGCGCCTTAGTGGTGTTCAGGGCGCAGAACTTCAGCTTGTCGCCGTAGGTTTCGGCAAAGCCGTGGACGTGGGGCATCAGAGCGGCGCAGGGCACACAGCCGTCGCCGTAGAAGTCCACTACCACCTTGCCGCTGGCCTGAAGCACTTCGGCCTCAAAAGTATTCTTATCAACTTCCAGCATAACTCTCAGTCTCCTTACTTCAGATTTGCGATATAGTGCTCAGCCTGCATGGCGGCGATGGCGCCGTCGGCGGCAGCTGTGACAACCTGGCGCAGGCTCTTCACGCGGATATCACCGGCGGCATAGACGCCGGGAAGGTTGGTGTGCATGTTGTCGTCGGTCTTGATGTAGCCGTTCTCCATGTCGATGATGCCATCGAACAGCTTGGAGTTGGGCAGCAGGCCGATGAAGCCGAAAAGGCCGAACATGCCGTCCTCGGGATCCGCCTCCACAGTGGTCAGCTCACCGGTCTTGGTGTTCTTGACGATCATCTTGGAGAGGATCTCGTCGCCGTCCACCTCATCCACCACGGTGTCCCACATGAAGTTCAGCTTGGGATTCTTGAACGCCTTCTCCTGAATGGATTTGGCGGCACGCAGCTCGTCGCGGCGGTGAATGATGGTCACCTTGCGGGCGAACTTGGTCAGATACATGGCCTCTTCCACGGCAGCGTCGCCGCCGCCCACCACATAGACCTCAAAGTCCTCAAAGAACGCTGCGTCACAGGTGGCGCAGAAGGAAATGCCCTTGCCCACATACTGAGCCTCATTTTTGCAGCCGATGGGGCGGGGGAATGCGCCGGTGGCAATGATCACGACCTTGGCAAGGTATTCGCCTTTATTACCCACCAGCTTCTTCACATCGCCGTCCAGCTCCACGCTCTTGATCACGTCGCTGACGCGCTCGGTGCCGAACTTCTTGGCCTGCTCGGTCATGCGGGCAATCAGGCTGGGGCCGCTCTCGCCCTCCAGCAGCTGGCCGGGGTAGTTTTCGATCTCGTTGGTGATGGCGATCTGACCGCCGTCCTGGCCCTTTTCAATTATCAGGGTGTCCAGACGGCTGCGTCCGGCGTAAAGGCCGGCGGCAAGGCCGGCAGGGCCGGCGCCCAGAACAATAACATCGTAGATTTTGCTCATTCTTTTACGCTCCTAATTTAAAGGATGCTCTCCCACGGCGCCTTTGTTGCGCCGTGGGAGCATCTTCATTCAAAATCAGACCTCGAAGATGGTCTGGTCCTCCACCTCGGTGGTCAGAGCCTCCAGGGCGCGGGAAACCAGCTTCTTACGCAGGGCGTACTCCTCTTCCTTGGTCAGCGCGGGGTTGCCCAGGGGATGGGGGATTGCAATGGTCGGGACAATTCTGTTGGCGCCGACCGTCATGGAGATGGGGGTAACTGTGCACATATGCACCACGGGGATGCCAGCGCGCTCAATCTCTTTTACCATCGTTGCACCGCAACGCGTGCAGGTGCCTCAGGTGGAGGTCATGATGACGGCATCCACTCCTGCGGACAGGAGCTTCTGCGCGTACTCAGCGGCAAAGGCTTTTGCGGAGGCAACGGCAGTTCCGTTACCGACAGTGGTGTAGAAGAAGTCGTGCAGCTTGCCGATCTTGCCCTCGCGCTCAAACTCGCGCAGCACGTCCACAGGCAGAACGCGGTCGGGGTCCTCGTTGGCATAGACCGGATCGTAGCCGCCGTGGGCGGTCTCGTAGGTGGCCTCGGTCAGATCCTGCACGCCGGCGATGTTGTACTCGCCATAGTGGGAGGCGGAGGAAGACTCGATATGGTCGGGGTTGCCCTTGGGAACAATACCGCCGGAGGTGCACAGGGCGATGGTGGCCTTGCTCAGATCCTTGATAGCCTTTTCCGGAGCCACGCGGTCAAAGGAGGGCATAGGATACTCGGTGGTGAAGGGCTTGTCAGCAAGCTTGTTGATCAGCATCTTCACAGCGCGCTTTGCACCACGCTCCTTCTCAAAGAAGTTGCGGCGGATGCCGTTGGGCATATAGCCGTCCTCGCAGGAGGCGCCCAACTCTTCGCCCTTCATCAGCTTCATCGCCAGCTTGGCCATCACGGGGGCGGCCTTGCGCATGCCGGCGGCGCTGTTGGCGGTGGCAACGATCAGAACCTTGTCCTTCAGATCAGCGCCGGGGTTTTCCTCATACATACCGGTCAGGACGGGGATTCCCAGTTCCTCCTGGACAGCCAGCGCGACGTTGGCGCAGGCATAGCCGTAACGGCCGGCGTTAAAGGCGGGGCCGGCGATGAAGAGGTCGGGCTTGGCAGCCTTGACCCACTCCAGGACCTGGGCCTTGGCGTCTTTTTCATGCTCAGCGAAATAGGAGTCGCCGCAGACGATGGTCTGGACGATCTCGGCCTCACCCTTCCAGGCCTGGTTGAAGGCCATACCGGGGCCTACAAAGCCCTCCCGCAGCTCGGGGGGCACATGAGCCATTTCCTCGCCGCCGATGTTGGCGAAGAACTGGTTGATATAGTGTACTACACGATAACTCATTGTTCTCTAAGTCCTCCTTCCCTTATCTTGCGCTCAGGCAGTTGAAGCCCATCTCGTTGGTAGCGCCGGTGATAACCTGCAGCTCCGCCTCGATGGAACCGTCGGGACGCAGGGAACCGGCATGACCGCCGGCGATCTTATCCACATAGTCCAGCGTGCCGATGACCTTATCCATCTTGGGCAGGACAATGACCTGGTTGGCGTTGCCGCCGGTGACCACGGCGTCGGCCAAAGGATCGGCGTCCGCCAGAGACTGGGACTTGCCGTCCTGGCCGGCATACTCGTCGGTGATGATGGTGGTCTTGACGCCCTGCAGCTCGATCTTCTTGGTATTCATGATCAGATCGGTATCGGGGTTGCCGAAGCCCTCCTGGGAGACGATGGCGCCGTCCAGATCCAGCAGGCGGCACAGCTTGGCCGTCCAGTCGGAGGAGCGCTGCTTGTCAGCAAGGTAGACGTTCTCGTTGGTGATGATGTTGCAGACATAGTTGAGGCTCTTGCCGTGCTCTTCGAACAGCTCGGCCACCACGGGGTTGTTCAGGTGGTGATAAGTGGTGTTCTTGTCGCAGGCGGACACGCAGTTGCCGGAGATGATGGCGCCGTCCATGGTCTCGGTGGGGTTGAGGATCGTGGTCAGGGAGCGCTTGGCGTCCACGCCGTAGACATAGGTGTCATGCAGCAGGCCCTGGCTCTGGAGCATATGGACATAGGCCACGCGGGGCAGGTTGGGGAACTTCTCAATTCCTTCCTTGATGCCATAGGTCTCGAAGGTCTTGACCTCGTCGGGAACCAGATCGCGGCCCAGCTCACCGATGAAGGTGGCGGCGCGCAGGCCCACCAGGCGTACCGCATGCTCATACTCGTGCTGATGCACGCCCTCCACGGGCTCGCAGACCAGCACCAGGTTCAGCAGCTTGGAGAACGGGGTGTAGTCGGCGCCGGGGCCGGACATGTCGATGATGCCTTCCTGGAAACCGACGATCTTGCCGGCGGTGACCACAGCCATGCCGCGCAGGACATGGGTCTTGCCGGAGCCGACGGTGTCAACCTTGGCGATGACGCCGGGGAAGATTCCACCGGGGCCCTCCACCTTCACGCGGGGCTCGATGACGTCCTTGACCGGGGTGATGCGAACGCTCTCGCCGGGCTTGGCAATGTCAAATACCACGCTCTTGACGCAGGCCTTGACATCGTCGTCCTCGTATACGAAAGCTTTCACCTCATCGGCATTTACGAAAAGCGTTCCGTTTTCTACCTTGCATTCCTTTGAAAATTGAATGTCTTTCATCTGGATATAGCCCAGTTCCAATTTCAAAGAGAACACCTCCTTCTTATATTTTCCTTATGGTTGAGCAAATTTACTAAGACCCGCCGCCGCGTCGAAATTCAAAGCGCCCGACAGCAGGGTATAGTCGATCAGTTGAAAGTCCCGCCGGATCTGATCGGTCAGGACCACGTTGCGCTGGACGAACTTATCATAGGCCAAAATGGCATTTCCCATGATCTCCGCCTGCTCCGCCGAAAAGCCGTGAGGGACCTTGGAGACCACCACGGACTTATAGGGGGTCTCGTTGGGCTTGACGCTGCCGGAAAGAGGGTGGGTATAGAGTGTGTGCCCCTCATAGACCATATCCCGGGCCAGCACCAGGATTTCCCGGTAGCCCAGCGCCTCCTCCAGACGGATGGTAAACCGCCCGTCCATGCAGCGCGCCGCAAGGGGATTGTTGGTCAAAATCAAATAGTCTCTCTCCGAACTCATATCAAGCTCCATTTTCCATACTTTTCCGCAAAAAAGGGCCGAAAATCTTACTTTTCAGCCAACCGGCAGGTCAAATCCCCAAACTCCGGCTTTATAATCATCATCATACAGGAAAATGAAAAAATGGCAAGCAAAAAGAGGGATTTATAAATAAATTCAATCCGGTTTTTGCATTTTTCTGTGTTTTTGTCAGACCTGCACAGTTTTTTCTTGAGAAGTTATCTATTTTGTCGGTTCAATTGGAAAACTTATCCAGATCAGAGCCCTTTTGTCCGTTATATAAAAACACATGTCCCCTGCACATCCTCACATGAGAGCGCTTCATCTCTTCCATGCAGACAGCTATGCGTCTTGTCATTTGTCAGAGTAATCGATATAGGTCCTTTAATAAGTATAAACCATAGCACTGTTATCGCGGCTCACTTCGCGGCCTGTCCTTGGCAAGAAAACAGATTCCCTGTTAAGCCCGGGCGCTCCCGTCTCCAGGATTTCCCTTTTTGTAATACTCAAGGGCATATTCATAGAAGGTCTGGGCAATGGGGGACAGAATTCCCTTTTTGTGCCGCACCGCATAGAGCTTCCGGCGGAGGCTGACGCTGTCAAAGTCAAAGGCCAGAAGGTTTCCGAACTGGCAATCGCTCTCCGAGGCGGTTTTGGAGATGACGGCGATCCCCAGCCCCTCACTGACCATCTTTTTGATGTCGTCGGTGGAGCGCACCTCCACGGCAATCTTCATCCGCGCCACATCCACACCCATCTCCCGGAGGAACTGTTCCGTCTCCTTCCGGGTGCCGCTGCCGCTCTCCCGGCTGATGAAGCTCTCCTCCAGGATCCGGCGGACGGGAAAGCCCTTTTTCTGATACTGCCGGTATTTGCGGGTATTGGGCGTGATGAGGACCAGCCGGTCGTCGGCAAACTCCTGGAAGGTACACTTGGGCGTGTCCAGCATGGTGCCGCAAAAGCCGATCTCCGCGCCGCGGGAGGAAACCGCCGCCGCCACCTCCTGGCTGTCGGTGATCTCCATGGCGAACTGAATATCCGGATACTCCTCCCGAAATCCGCGCATCAGCCGGGGCAGGAAATACTGGCCCGGGATGGTGGAGGCGGCTATGTGAATGGTGCCGCACATCTCCTTGGAGTAGGACTGGATGGCCTCAAGGGCCTCCCTGCGGAGCTTCAGCATGCGCCGGGCATATTGGTACAGCAGCTTTCCCGCCTCAGAGGGAAATATCTCCTTGGTGGTCCGGACAATGAGCTTGATTTTCAGTTCCTTTTCCAGGGAGGCGATATGGGTGCTGACCGTCGGCTGGGTCAGGTGCAGCTGCTCCGCCGCCTTGGAAAAGCTGTTGCTGTCCACCACCGCGGCGAACACCTCCAGCTGCTTGATGTCCAATTCCCATCCCTCCTCTTCAATGAAAAAAGAGCGCCGCATCGCTGCAGCGCTCTTTTGGCGGGAATATGTGGGAATCGAACCCACCTGGGCGGCTCTTCACCACCTGCACCGGTTTTGAAGACCGGGGGGCACACCAGCACCCATCTACTCCCATGCGACGCTCAGTATAGCACACCAGCCGCTGCAAGGCAAGCATGTTTTGCGTCAATTCGGCAGATCCCGCCCAAATCCCTGGGCCAGTCGGCGGAAATCTCCCTCTTTCTTTGTAACCTTATTCCGGTCAAAATATTCCAGCACGGCCAGCGCGTACTTGCGGGAGGTCCCCAAAGCATCCCGCAGCTCCGCCAGGGTGATGGTCTCGTGGTCCTCAAAGTGTTTGCCGACCACTCCGCACACCCGCTCATAGGTTTCCCTGCTCCAGCAGATCTGGGGGGAGAGCATCACCAGCTCCCCATCGGAGAGCACGCTGTCCAGCACCTGTTTGGAGTCATTTTTCTCATTAGGCGCGAACATGGCCATGACCTCGTCCACCGTTGCCGTCTCCACTCCGGCGTCCTTATAGGCCTTGAGTAGCCGCTCCCGGATGGCGGTCTGCCGCTTGGTGTAGTGAATGTCGAACTCTGACAGCGCGTACCGGTCCGCCACCTTTTTGATCTTGCCCTCGGAGCGCAGCGCGCCCAACACCGCGTCGGCCACCGTCTGCTCCGTGGATTTGAAGAGCTTCTGGCGCACCTCCGCCTGACGCATGCCCGCGTGGAGGGGGTTGGCCTTGTGATAGCCCTCCAGCAGCGCGCGGCAGCTGCCCCACACCGTATCCAGAACCGAGGCCGCCAGATAGCGGCCCGGCAGAGCTTCCATGACCTCGCCGCGGCCCACCAGTTCCTGCAGGTCCGCCTCCATGTCTTCCGGGTTGCATGAAAGCTTGTCCGCTATCTTCTTCCGGTCCGGCAGGGCATAGCCGAACCCGGCCACCGCCTGTACCAGCCGTTCGCCTCCGCTGCCGCTCTCCCGGATGGCCAGTGCCTCCATCACCTCTGGGCGGTTGCGCTTGTGTCGCACCGGCGTGTCGTCCAACACCACGCCGCCGCCAATGGTCTCAAGCGGAGAGAAAAACCGGATGACAAACCGGTCCCCCGCCTTGGTGGATACGCTTTGCGTCATGCGCAGCTGGGCATAGCAGCTCTCCCCCGGCT
The DNA here is from genome assembly GCF_018919205.1 of Dysosmobacter acutus. Taxonomy (NCBI): domain Bacteria; kingdom Bacillati; phylum Bacillota; class Clostridia; order Eubacteriales; family Oscillospiraceae; genus Dysosmobacter; species Dysosmobacter acutus. Next base: position 979,216 of record NZ_JAHLQN010000001.1, on the reverse strand, counting down.
CCAGCTTGTCCCGGTCCAGCAGCACCACCTTGCACAGCTGCTCCGTGGAACCGTGGTAGAGATGAACCTGGGAGTCGTTGAGGATCACACGCTGGGAGTTGCGCAGGTTCTGGAGCCGGACGTCTATCATCAGCGAGGAGCGTACAGTGCCCGGCTTTGCCACCGTGTCCCCCCGGGCGACCTCCGTCTTTTTCAGTCCCGCCAGGTTGATGGCCACCCGCTGTCCGGCGTAGGCCGTCTCCACGTCTTTTCCGTGGACCTGAAGGTTGCGCACCTTGGCCGTCAGACCCGAGGGCACCAGCTCCGCCGTCTCCCCCTCCTGGATGCACCCCTCGATCAGCGTGCCGGTGACCACGGTACCGAATCCCTCCACGGAGAACACCCGGTCCACCGGCAGGCGGAAGGGCACCCGCATGCTCTTCTCCGACGCCTTCATCACCAGCTGGTGCAGGTGCTCCTTCAGCTCTGGAATGCCCTCGCCCGTATAGGCGGAGACCGCCAGAACAGGCTTGCCCTCCAAAAAGGTGCCTTTCACCTGCTGGGCCACGTCCTCCCGGATCATTTCCACCCATTCGCTCTCCGCCATGTCGCACTTGGTGATCACCACCAGCCCGTCCCGGATACCCAGCAGGCTCAAGATGCCAAGGTGCTCCACCGTCTGGGGCATAAACCCCTCGTCGGCGGCCACCACCAGCATGGCAAGATCGATGCCGCCGGCTCCGGCCAGCATGTTTTTGATGAATTTCTCATGGCCCGGCACATCCACGATGCCCGCCTGGGTGCCGTCGTCAAACTCCACGTGGGCAAACCCCAGTTCAATGGTGATGCCCCGCTTTTTCTCCTCCTGAAGCCGGTCCGTGTCGATGCCGGTCAGAGCCTTTACCAGCAGGGTCTTGCCGTGGTCCACGTGTCCGGCGGTGCCGATAATGATGTGTTTCATGATAAAACCTCAAACAGTGCAGTTTCCACCGCGGGGAAGTCCTCCTCCCGCAGCGTGCGCAGGTCCAGAAGATACCGGTCATGGGCGATCCGGCCGATGATGGGCCGCTCCCGCAGGCGCAGCGCCCGCTCCAGCTCGTCCACGCTGCATTTGACCGGGGCGATCGCCACCGCGAAGGTGGGCAGCAGCTGGGTGGGCACGGAGCCTCCGCCCACCTGGCACTGCTCCGCGGCCACCTGAGCCTCCACCCCGCCTTTCACCAAAGCGTCGCAGAGCAGCTGCGCCTTTGCACGCAGCTCCTCCTCCGGCGCGCCCAACATGGCCAGCGTTGGGATTTCCTCCAGAGCGCTCTCCTCGGCGTAACTGCGCAGCGTGGCCTCCAGGGCCGCCAAAGTCATCTTGTCCACCCGCATGGCCCGGGTCAGCGGGTGGCGCGCCAGCTCTGCGATGTACTCCGCTTTGCCGATGATGATGCCGGCCTGAGGACCGCCCAGCAGCTTGTCGCCGGAAAAGGAGATCACATCCACCCCCGCCCGGACGGAGTTTTGAACCGTGGGCTCGCCGTGGATTCCAAACTGCTCCAGGTCCATCAGGGAGCCGCTGCCCAAGTCCTCAATCACCGGCAGGCCGTTTTCGTGTCCAAGGGCCACCATCTCCTCCAGGGGCACGGATTCGGTGAAGCCCAAAATCTTAAAATTGCTGGTGTGCACCTTCATCAGCGCCCTGGTGTTGTCATCGATGGCGGCGGCATAGTCCCGCAGATGGGTCTTGTTGGTGGTCCCCACCTCTTTGAGCTTGCAGCCGCACTGCTCCATGATCTCCGGGACCCGGAAGGACCCGCCGATCTCCACCAGTTCCCCCCGGGAGGTGATGACCTCGCCTCCGGCGGCCATTGCCGAGAGGATCAGCAGCACTGCCGCGGCGTTGTTGTTCACCACCATGGCGGCCTCGGCGCCGGTGACCTTGCGCAGCAGTGACTCCACGTGGGTGTAGCGCAGTCCCCGGCCGCCCCGCTCCAGATCGTATTCCAGAGTGGAGTAGCTCCGGGCCACATCGTAGGCCGCCTCCGCCGCCCGCCGGGAAAGGCAGGCCCTGCCCAAATTGGTGTGCAGGATCACCCCTGTGCCGTTGATTACGCCCCGCAGCGAGGGCAGCTGCTGGCGGCGGCAGCGCTTTAGGATTTTCCCGCACAGCGCCTCGCTCCCCGGAAGCTCCGTCACCGCGCCGCTCAGGATTCCGGCGCGCAGCTCCTCCAGCTCAGCACGCACCGCCTCCCGCACCGCGGCCGCGGCAAGCTCTGCCTCCTCAATGGCGGGCAGCTTTAAGATCTCGTCCACTTTCGGGATTCCGCGCAGCAGCTCTCTGGTCTCCATTCTCTCCACGCTCCAATCATTCACTCAATAAATTAGTTATATATGAAAAATCAATAAATGTAAATGCATATTTTGTAAATTCAGACCCTGCCCACTGCAAATATGGACAGCTTGGTATGCAAAATCCTCATAACCCTGCGAAAAGCGCCTCCGGCGGGCCCGCCGGAGGCGCTTTTTCATAGCGGCGCCTTCAGCCGAGGCTGAAAGCGCAAGCGCTCTTCAATCCTTGTGAAAAAAGGCGTACACCGCCTGGGCGGCGGGCCGGGGAACCGCCTCCGCCAGAACATCCACCCCGGCCTCCCGGATAGCCCGCACGCTGCCGAAGCGTTTGAGCAGCGCCTTTTTCCGGCTCTCGCCCACACCGGGAATATCGTCCAGCACCGAGTGGACGGCGCTGCGGCGGTGGCTCTCCCGGTGAAAGGTGATGGCAAAGCGATGGGTCTCCTCCTGGATCTGGCCGATGAGGGAAAAGACCGCCTGGTTGGCGGAGATTCCGATTTCCTTCCCCTCCGGCGTCACCAGCGCCCGGGTCCGGTGGCGGTCGTCCTTCACCATGCCGAACACCGGCGTCTCCAGGCCGTATTCGCCCCGGATTACCTCCACGGCGGCCCTTGCGTGGGTTTCGCCGCCATCGATCAAAAATACGTCCGGTAGCTGGGAGAACTTCTCGTCCCCATCCTTCCAGCGGTTCAGCCGCCGCCGGAGCACCTCCTGCATGGAGGCGTAGTCGTCGGGATGGTCCAACTCCTTGATTTTAAAGCGGCGGTAGTCCCGCTTCAGCGGCTTGGTGCCGGCAAACACCGTCATGGATGCCACAATGTCGGACTTCCCCGTGTTGGAGATGTCGTAGGCTTCCATCCGCCGGGGCGGCCGGTTGAGACCGGTTATCCGGGCCAGCAGCTCCAGCGTCCGGTCGCTGCGCTCCTGCAGCGTGGTGACCTTTTCCACCTCCTCCCGGGCGTTGTCGATGGCCAGGGATAGGAGCTCCGCCTTCTCGCCCCGCTGGGGGATGCGGATATACACCCGGTGCCCTGCCCGCTCAAAGAGGGCCCGGGACAGCTCTTCAATGTCCCCCGTGTCAAAAGGCAGCAGAATCTCCCTGGGCAAAGCCGCCCGGGGCAGGTAGTACTGGGAGGTGATGGCGGAAAGCATCTCCGCGTCGTTTTCGTCCGCCGGGGCGGAGAACACCTCCACCTCCCGTCCGGTGAGCTGCCCGTCCTCCACGTGAAGCACCGCATACCCGCTTTTCACCGCGCCGCGGTAGATGCCCCACACGTCCGTATCCGCGCAGATGCCTGCGATGACCGTCTGCTTTTTGCTGAGCACGGAGATGGCGGCAATCCGGTCCCGCAGCAGCGCGGCTTTTTCGAAGTGGAGGGCCTCCGCCTCGGCCGCCATCTCCTCCTCCATGGCCCGGCTGAGCTGTCTGGACTTGCCGGAGAGCAGCATCACCGCCTGCTCGATGCGCTTGCGGTATTCCTCGGCGCTCATCTCCCGGCGGCAGAACCCGTCGCACCGGCCCATGTGGAAGTTGAGGCAGGGCCGCTCCGCCCCGATATCCCGGGGGAACTTGCGGCTGCATGTGGGAAGCCGCAGCGCCGTGCAGATGGCGTCCAGGGCCATACGCGTCTCATGCCGCCCGCCGAAGGGCCCAAAATAGCGGGCCCCGTCGTCGGCGATGCGGTTGACCATGGTAAAGCGGGGATAGCTGGTCCTGTCCAGCCGCACAAAGGGGTACCCCTTGTCGTCCTTGAGCAGGATGTTGTACTTGGGACTGTACTGCTTAATGAGGGCGTTTTCAAGGATCAGCGCTTCAAACTCACTTGAGACAAAAATGGTGTCAAAGTGGTCCACCTGGGCCACCATGGCCCGGGTCTTGACCGCGTGGGAAGCCGTGTCCTGAAAATACTGGCTAACCCGGTTTTTCAGTTTTTTCGCCTTGCCCACGTAGATGACCTTCCCGGATTTGTCCATCATCAGATAGACGCCCGGCAGCAGCGGCAGGTCGCCGGCTTTTTCCTTCAGTTCCTCCCTGGTCACCCAATCCCCCCTTTCACGAAAAAAAGCGGCTCCGCTTCAATCGGAGCCGCCGTTTTTACAGCCGGAATCTTATTCGCCGAAATTGCCGGAAACCAGATCGGCCAATGCGGCGACCGCTTCTTTCTCGTCCACGCCATCGGCAATCAGGGTGATGGTAGTGCCCTTTACAATGCCCAGGGACAGCACACCCAGCAGGCTCTTGGCGTTGACGCGGCGCTCGTCCTTCTCCACCCAGATGCCGCTTTTGAACTCGTTGGCCTTCTGAATGAAGAATGTGGCGGGTCTTGCATGCAGCCCAACTTCATTGTTGACAGTAATTTCCTGTGTATACATAGATACAGCACTCCTTCTCCACGCTTGATTTTCACGTTTCATGTCCGGAAACCAAGATGCCCAATTACCTATTATAATATCTGCTTTTCTCTTTTTCGTCAATGTTGTTTTTCACAAACATTACCTGAAAAGTGATTTTCCAGTACAGAAAAAATTATCATTTCCTCCAATTTCCAGATTTCACCATACTTTTGGGCGCCACTTTGCACAGTTTTGCTCCTTCGGTTTTGTGCAATTTCGCATCTGCGCCGCAAACCGGCCCGCTTCATCGCAGCTCTGCCACGGTCACGCCGGCCTCGCCCTCGCCGTAGACCCCCAGCCGGAAGGACTTTACCGCCGGGTTCCGCCTCAGCATCTGGTGCACCGCCTTGCGCAGCGCGCCGGTGCCTTTTCCGTGGATGATGGTGACCTGGTTCAGCTTGCCCATGACGGCACTGTCGATGAAGCGCTCCACCACCGGCTCCGCCTCCAGGGTCTCCATGCCCCGGATGTCCAGCTCCGACGCGGCCGCGGCCATGGTCCGCAGGCTCTGAGCCGCCCGCTGCTGGATGCTCACGGGCTTCTTTCTGCGCTCCTCCTCTTCGATGAGCCGCACCTCGCCGGGCTTCACCGTCATCTTCAGCATGCCGGCCTTCAGCTGCAGCGAGCCGTCCTTTCCCACGGAAACCACCTCCGCCGCCGTCCGGACCCCGGGCAGCTCCACCAGGTCGCCCTCCCGGATGGGACGGCTGGGGGCGGGAATTGGCTCCTGTTCCATCTCCCTGCTTTGCAGTGCCTCTTCGGCCTCATTCAAGTGACGGCGGACAGCGGCCCGGGCGTCGTTTGTATCCTGCCAGTTTTGGGCACGGGTCTGCTGGCGGCGCAGCTCGTTGAGTTCTGCAAAAATCTGATCCGCAGTGTCCCGGGCCTCTTTCAGCACCCGTTTCGCCTCCGCCTCCCCTCTGGAGCGGGCCCGCTCCTTGGCTTTTTCCATCTGCTCCCGGAACTCCCGGGCCTTGCGGGCGTCCTCCTCCCGCTGACGCAGCAGCCGCTCGGTTTCCAACTGCTTTTTCTCCAGGGTCTGACGCTTTTCCTCCAACTGGGCCAGCACGTCTTCAAACCGGATGCTCTCGCTGTTCATCTGCTCTTTGGCTGCGTCAATCACCTGCTCCGGCAGCCCAAGCCGCTTGGAGATGGCAAAGGCGTTGGATTTTCCGGGAATGCCAATCAGCAGCCGGTAAGTGGGACGCAGCGTCTCCACGTCGAACTCACAGGAGGCGTTCTCCACGCCGGCCGTGGTCATTGCAAAGGTCTTCAGCTCCGCATAGTGGGTGGTGGCGGCGATCTTCGCGCCCTTGCTCCGCGCCTCCTGAATGATGGCAATGGCCAGCGCGGCTCCCTCCACCGGGTCGGTGCCGGCCCCTAACTCGTCGAAGAGTATGAGGCTGCGGCGGTCCGCTTCTTCCAGAATATGCACGATGTTGACCATATGTGCTGAAAATGTGGACAGACTTTGCTCGATGCTCTGCTCGTCGCCCACATCGGCCAGCACCCGGTCGTATACGGACAGGGCGCTGCGGTCGGCGGCGGGGATGTGAAGCCCGCATTGGGCCATCAGCGTCAAAAGGCCCAGGGTCTTTAAACTCACGGTCTTGCCGCCGGTGTTGGGCCCGGTGATCACAAGGGTGTCAAAAGTGTCCCCCAACTCAATGTCAATGGGCACCGCCCTGGCCGGGTCCAGCAGGGGATGGCGGGCGCGGCGGAGATTCAATCCCCCGTCGGCGCGGATCTCCGGCCGGCAGGCGTTCATCTGGTAAGAGAGCTGTCCCTTGGCGAAGATCAGATCCAGATGCACCAAAGTGTCGTAGTCCCAGAGAATGTCTCCCTGGTGGGCGGCCGCCTCGGCGGACAGGGTGAAGAGAATCTTCTCAATCTCCTTCTTCTCCTTGGCCTCCAGTTCCTTCAGCTCGTTGTTGGCCTGCACCACCCCCATGGGTTCCACAAAAAGCGTTGCCCCGGAGGAGGAGATGTCGTGGACCAGGCCCGGCAGTTCTCCCTTGCACTCCGCCTTCACCGGCACCACGAACCGGCCGTCGCGCTGGGTGATGATGGCCTCCTGCAGCACCCTTGCGTAAGAGGGGGAGGAGATGATCCGCTGGAGAATCTGGCGGCTCTTGGCTCCGGCCGAGCGCATGTGCCTGCGGATGTCCTGGAGCTCCGGGCTGGCGGAGTCGGCGATCTCATCCTCGCTCAGGATGGATCGGTTGATCTTCTCCTCCAGGAAGCGGTTGGCGTGGAGGGATAAAAAGAGATGGTCAATGGCCGTCTTCTCTCCGCTGTCGCCTCCCAAATATTCCCGGACCCGGCGGGCGGTGGTCAAAAGCCCCGCGATGGTCAAAAGCTCCGTGGTGTTCAGCATTCCGCCCCGGTCCGCCCGGGCCAGGGCCTCCGCCACCGGTTTGATGCCGGTAAAGGTAGGGCTGCCGTGCAGCCCGATCATGGTCCGCGCCGCGTCGGTCTGATCCTGGAGCTTGAGCACTTCCTCCCGCTCCGTCTCCGGCCGGACCCGAAGGGCCCGCCGCTTGGCCTCGTCGCTGACCGCCTGGGCGCTGAGCAGCTCCAAAACCCGGGGCAGCTCCAGCGTCCGTATGGATTTATCAAATAATTCGCTCATATTCGACTCCTCTGCGTATCATAACAGGAGAATTATACAAAATGTTATCAGTTTTTGTCAGGCTTTGATGCTTTTATAAAAGCTCAGCGTACGGAAATCCCGCTCAAGCTGAGCCGCAGAGAATGCCTCCGACACCTGGGCAAACTGCTCCATGGACTCCTTGTTCAGGGTGAAGGAGTAGAGATGCTTGGCGTCGCCATAGAGGGCGTGCCGGACCGCCGCCAGGGTGGACGGCGACAGCGGAAGGGACAGACCCATTCCCCTTTCTCCGCACGCCCTGCAGTGCACAACGCCCTGTCGGATATCTATCATGGCCTCCTCCGGCTCTCCCTTTCCACAGTAGACGCACCCCTCCGCCAGCGGCTCGTAGCCGGACAGGGCCATCAGCCGCAGCTCAAATGCGCCCTTGACCAGCAGCTGGGGTTTATGCAGTCGGTCCAGGGCGTACAGGGCGTTTAGCAGCAGCGACAGGATTTCCGGAGACGGCAGTTCCTCCCCCGTCACAGCTTCCGTCAGCTCGGCGAAATAGGAGCCCAGCGCCAGCAGCTCCAGATCCCGACGCAGTCCTGGAAACAGCTCTATCGTAGCCCCCTCGTTGAGGAAGTACCAGTCCTTGCTTTTGTAGAGCGTCAGTTCGGAGTAGGCAAGAAGCTGGGCGGAAGCTGCAAAGCGGCAGCCCTTGCGGCGGGCGCCCCGGGCAATCACAGCGATCTTTCCCAAATCCCGGGTCAGTACGGTGAGGATTTTGTCCGCCTCCTTGGTCTCCGTCTCCCGCAGGATGATCCCCGGCGTCACCAGATGAGATGTCATCTATGTACCCTCCCCGCGGCGGAGAGAGTCTCTCCGCCTAAGCCGTCTTAGAGTCCTGCTGTTCTTCCTCGGCACACTGCCGTTTATATAAAAGGTAAAAAACCGGACAGCCGGTCTCCATAAAAAGTGTCCAATATTCGCTTCCGTCCATGTCTGCATCCTCCCTTTCGGGATTAGCATGGCGCGGAGTGTCGAATTTTATGACTGGCAAATCCTGCGCAAAAGCGAAAACCGCCCCATCCCCCATCCCGCAGCTCCCTGCGGAGGATGGATACCGCGCTTACTCCTTATAGCCGAAGTTCCTGATGGACGCGGGGTTGTCGCGCCAGTTCTCCTTGACCTTCACCCAGGTCTCAAGATAGACCTTGGTCCCCATGAAGCGCTCCATGTCCTGGCGGGCCAGTGTGCTGATTTTTTTCAGCATGGCGCCCTGCTTGCCGATGACGATGCCTTTATGGCTGCTTTTTTCACAGTAGATGGTGGCTTCCACGTCGATGATCTCGTTTTCCCGCTCGGAAAAACGGGTGATCTCCACCGCCGTTCCGTGGGGGATCTCCTTGTCCAGGCACACCAGCAGCTTCTCCCGGACGATCTCCGCCATCACCTGCCGCTCCGGCTGATCCGTGGTCATTCCGTCGGGAAACAGCTGAGGCCCTTCGCAGGCGTACTTGTGCATCTCCGCCACCAGCTCCTCCAGCCCCTCTCCGGTGTGGGCGGAGATGGGGAGGATGGCCTTGAAGTCAGGATATACCTCGTGGTACGCGGCCATCACCGGCAGCAGTTCCTCCTTTTTCACCGTGTCAATTTTGTTGATGCACAAAATTGCCGGCAGCCGGCCCTCCCGGATGCGCTGGATCAGCGCCTCCTCCGGCGCGCCCACATGGGCGATGGGCTCCACCAACAGCAGCACGCAGTCCACTTCCGCCACACTGGCGTTGACCACTTTGACCATGTAGTCTCCCAGTCGGGTGCGGGCCTTGTGGAGTCCCGGAGTGTCCAGCAGCACATATTGAGTGTCGCCCCGGTTTGCAACGCCGTAGATGCGGTTGCGGGTAGTCTGGGGCTTGTTGGACACGATGGCGATCTTTTCGCCCACCAGGGCGTTGGTCAAACTGGACTTTCCCACATTGGGACGCCCGCAGACGGTGACCATGGCTGTTTTTTTGATCTCATTCATAAAAGGTGATCCTCAACTTTCTTGAGCGTTTTATTTTTCCCGCAGCAGGGTATTCTCTATCGCTGGATGCCAAGCTCTGATAAAACGGCCTCTTCCCTTGCACGCATCCGGGCCTTCTGCTCCCCCTCGTCCAGGTGGTCAAAGCCCAGAAGGTGCAGCACCGAGTGGGCCACCAGGTAGGCAAGCTCCCGGCGGCCCGAGTGGCCGTACTCCCGGGCCTGCTCCTTCACCCGCTCCATGGAGATGGCCATGTCGCCAAGAGGCAGCAGCCCCGTGGCCCAGTCCAGCAGCTCACCGGCGCTCTCCTCCGTAGGAGGGCAGTCCGGTGAAAATTCAAACATGGGAAAAGAGAGCACGTCCGTGGACTTGTCCACATCCCGCATTTCCAGGTTGATCTGCCGTATTCCCGCGTCGTCGGTCAGCAGCACGTTGACCTCACAGGGCACCGTGACCCCCTGCGCCGCCAAGGCGGTGCGGATGGTCTTTCGAATCAGCGCCACATTTCCCTGGCTGGCCGCGCCGGGCACATCCGCCGTCACCGCAATCCGATTCCGCTTCATTCTTCATCCCTCTTTCTCTTTTCCTGTCCGGTCCGGGCACTGCGCCTCTTATTGTTTCACCCGTTTTCTCTTTTCATACTCGTCATAGGCCTTGACAATGCGCTGCACCATGACGTGACGCACCACATCCTGATTGGTCAGGGCGCAGATGCCGATCCCCTCCACACCGTCCAGCACCCGCATGGCCTCCTTCAGCCCCGACGTTTTGTCGGAGGGCAGGTCGATCTGGGTCACGTCGCCGGTGATGACGATTTTGGAGCCAAAGCCCATGCGGGTGAGAAACATCTTCATCTGTTCCCGGGAGGTGTTCTGGGCCTCATCCAGGATGATGAAGCTGTCGTCCAAAGTCCGGCCCCGCATGTAGGCCAGGGGCGCCACCTCGATGTTGCCCCGCTCCAGATACTTCTGATAGGTCTCCGCGCCCAGCATGTCAAAGAGGGCGTCGTAGAGAGGCCGCAGATAGGGGTCCACCTTGCTCTGGAGGTCGCCGGGCAGAAAGCCCAGCCGCTCTCCCGCCTCCACCGCCGGGCGGGTGAGGATGATGCGGTTGACCTGCTTGTCCCGGAAGGCCGCCACGGCGGCAGCCACAGCCAGGTAGGTTTTTCCGGTGCCCGCGGGGCCCACGCCGATGGTCACCGTATTTTTCAGCACCGATTCGATATACTGCTTTTGTCCGATGGTCTTGGGCTTCACCGGGCGGCCCTTGGCGGTGATGCACAGCACATCGCCCGTCAGCTCGCTGACCCGCTCCTCCTGTCCGGTGCGGGCCAGGCCGATGACGTAGCGCACGTTCTGCTCGCTGATGGGCTCCCCCCGGGAGGACAGCGTCAGCAGCGCCCGGATGGCCTTGCAGGCCAGCATGGTCTCCTCAGGCTCACCGTTGACCCGCAGCTCACCCTCCCGGTTGACCACCGTGACGTGGAACTCCTCCTCCAAAAGCCGAATGTTTTCATCGAAGGAGCCGAAGATATTCACTGCCTGCTCCAATCGTTCAATGCTGATTCGCTGTTCCATGGATACACTCCTTTGCGGCGTCAGTCCGCCGATCAATCTGTGAGGTCTGTGGGAATGGGCACTGACTTCCCGATCTGCTCCACGCACTCTGCGGAGAGGGTAACGGTCAAAATGCCGTTCTTTTCCCGGGAGGAGCAGATGGTGGAGGAAACGCTTCCCTCCTCGCCGACCAATGTGGCAAGATACGCCTGGAGGATTTTTTCCCCCTCCCGCTCCGCCTCTTCCGCCGGGCGGCTGACCTCCTGGGTCTCATAGAGCCGGTACGTCTCCTCCACCCAGCTGATGGGCAGCGCAAAGCCGCCCGGCAGCGTCCATTTGATTTTCCTGCTTATTTTATCATAATCCCCCGTGTCAATGCTACCATTCCCATAAAATTTTATCCGGCTTGTTCCAATGGTCAGCGCATAGCGGTGTTTTTCCGCCCCCGTGTCCACTTTCTGCGTTATGGTGAGCGGCATCTCCATGCTCAGCTGATACCAGGTCCTGGCATAGACCTTGCCCATGCCGGCCAGGACCCGGGCGCCGAATGTATCCGTGTCGCTGACGCCGGAGATCAGCAGCTGGCCCGCCTCCACCGTGTCGCCCTCCAGCACCTGCTTGTCGCCGCCCAGCGCCTCTACCCGCACCACATAGCCGTCTTTCACCGCCACCACGTTGGCGGGGGACTTTTTGTCCGCCAGCTCCGGTTTGATTACCCGTTCCCGCACCTGGACATGGGCCCGGTAGCCGGAGACATTCACGGCGATCCAGGAGAGCTCCGGGATATCTATCAGAACGTGGTTGCGCAGGTCCTCCGAATCCACGCTGAGCCCGAACACACCCCGGGTCAATCCATTTTTTTCAAGAGAGCGCAGAATCTGCTCATCCGTCACCGTCCGGTTCCCCTCCAGTTCAAAGTCCCAGACAAAAAAGGAGCCCAGCAGCAGCATCCCCAGACACAGGCAGAACCCGGCCAGCAGCACCTGGCGGCGGCGGGCGGCACCCAGGAGAAAGGGCACGCCTGTTTTTTTCTGCACGCAGAGGGTGCAGTCCAGCTTTGTGGCGGCCTGCCGCAGCCGGTGGTAGTCCTTCCGGGTCAGGCGGCAGGTGAACTCCGTCGGGGAGCGCCACTGCAGATCCCACAGGGCGATGCCCTGGGCCGCGCAGAGGTTGAGCACCCGCTCCGGAAAGCCGGATTCCGCCCGCAGCCACACCTCTCCCCGCAGGAAGTTGCTTCCCTGCTCCAGCACAGTTGTCCCCTCCCTTCTACTACTGTAAGAATTCCACACCGGCGATGGTGCCGCCGATGCGCAGGGCCTCTGATGTCATGGCCAGCAGCTCCAGCCGCTCTCCCCGGATACGCACCACCCGCCCCACCGTGTTCACGTCGATGATGCGGTCGCTGTAGGAGAGGATGCCCTGGTGATTTTCGATGAGCAGCTGCCTCTGCCCCACCAGTTCAATGTGGGGCAGCCCCGCCACCACCTCGCCCGGCAGGTCAAAGAGCTCCGCCACCCGTGCCAAGATTTCTTCCATATGAGTTCCTCCATTTCCGTACCTCCAATCTATGTCCCTCTCCGGAGAAACTTGCGTGTCCCCGTCATGGTAGGGACAAAAGATGCATAGGTTGGACGGGGTGATACAGAAATGAAGCGAAAACTCCTCTATCTTTTCCTGCTGCTGACTATGGCGGCACTGCTCTACTGGTCCCAGGATGTGCGCGCCGGCGTGCAGGAGGGGATATCTCTCTGCCTCCAATCGGCCATTCCCTCCCTCTTCCCCTTCTTTGTGGTATCGTCGCTGTTGATCGACCTGGGGTTTGCCGACGCTCTGGGGCGGCGGCTGGAAGGCCTCATGCAGCCGCTGTTCCACGTGGGCGGCGCCGGAGCTGCGGCGCTGGCGCTTGGGGTCCTTGGCGGATATCCCGTGGGGGCCGGCACCGCCGCCGCCCTCTATTCCCAGCAGGCACTGAGCCGGGACGAGGCTCAGCGGCTCCTTGCCTTTTGCAACAACTGCTCTCCCGCCTTTGCCGTGAATGTCCTTGGCCTGGGCGTTTTCGGCAGCGGCCGGATCGGATTCTGCCTGTGGCTCATCCATGTGCTGGCCGCGCTGCTCACCGGCCTTTTCTTCCGCGGCAAACGCTCAGATCTCCGTGGCGTCCGGCTTCGGCGCGTAAAAAAAGCACTTTCCTTTTCCGAGGCCTTTGTCAAGGCCGCCGGCAGCGGCGCCCGCTCCATGGCCGGCGTGTGCGCATTCATCATCCTCTTTTCCGTGGCGCTGCTGCCTCTTCGCCGTCTGGGCGGTGAGACCGGCGCGCTGCTGATCGGCTTTACGGAGCTTTTCAATGGCGCCGCGCTGCTCAGCGCCGACCGCCTGGGCTTTCTCACCGCGGCAGGACTCCTTGGCTGGGGTGGTCTCTCCGTTCACTGCCAGACCCTCTCCGTCATCCCCGGCCTATCCTCCCGTTACTACTGGATGGGCAAATCCATCCAGTGCCTTTTATGCGTGCTCTTGGCGGCTGCCGCAAGCCCTCTGTTCTTTTAAAACGGCAGCCTCTTCTGCACGCCTTTTCCGCGCCTCGCCGACCGGATAGGAAAGCGCCCCCGCTGCCGGATTGGCAGCGGGGGCGCTTTTCGTCATGTTTCTGCCATGTAGATCAATCCCGGCTGGCCATCTCAACGGCCACCCGCAGGGCGATGCGCATCATCTGAGTGAATCCGGTCTGACGGTCCTCAGAGGACAGCTCCTCCCCCGTTATCAGGCTGTCGGAGATGGTCAGCAGCGCCAGAGCCCGCTTGTGGGCCTGCGCCGCGTTGCAGTAAAGGCCCGCCGCCTCCATCTCGGCACACAGGACCCCCATTTTGGCCCAGTCCATGGTGGAGTTGGATGCATCGTAGAACACGTCGGAGGAGAGCACGTTGCCCACCGGCATCCGCACCCCCATCTCCCGGGCGGCGGCCACCGCCGTCTCCAGCAGTTCAAAGCTTGCAATGGGCGCGAAGGTACCGGGCATACGAAACTGGGACACATAGTTTGAATTGGTGCAGGCGCCCTGGGCCGCCACCACATCCATCAGCTTTAAGTCCGGAGACATGGCGCCGGCGGAGCCGATGCGGATGATGTTGTCCACATCGTAGAAGTGGAACAGCTCATGGGAGTAGATGCCGATGGAAGGGGTGCCCATCCCGGAGGCCATGACGGAAACCGGCACACCCTCGTAGGTGCCGGTGTAGCCGTGGATGCCGCGGACATTGTTTACCAGCACGGCATCCTTCAAAAAGGTCTCTGCGATGAATTGGGCGCGCAGCGGGTCGCCCGGCATCAAAACGGTCTTGGCAAACTGGCCCTTTTCGGCGCTGTTGTGAGCAGTAGACATGGTATCTTCTCCTTTTCCGATTGTAAATTCAGTTGCTTCCCTCTTTTACCGCCTTGACAATGCGGGATGTGCCCAGGCGGTCGGCCCCCAGGGCGATGAAATCCTCCGCGTCCCGGAGCGTGGAAATCCCGCCCGCGGCCTTTACCTTCACCCCTGGCGCCACATGAGCGCGCAGCAGCGCCACATCCTCCCGGGTGGCTCCGCCTGTGGAAAAACCGGTGGAGGTCTTGATGAAGTCGGCGCCGGAGTTGGAGACCACCTGGCACATGCGGATTTTCTCCTCCTCCGTCAGCAGGCAGGTCTCCACAATGACTTTCAGCACATGGCGCTGGCAGGCGGCCTTCACCTCCCGGATTTCCCGCTCTATCTCATCGTAGCGGCCGTCCTTCAGCCAGCCTAAGTTGATGACCATATCGATCTCCGACGCTCCGGAGGTCAATGCCTCCTCCGCCTCAAAGCATTTGGCCGCCGTGGTGGAATAGCCGTTGGGAAAGCCCACCACGGTGCACACCGCCACGGCGCCCCGCACATGGTCCGACGCCTGACGCACATAGGCGGCCGGGATGCACACCGACGCGCAGCCATAGGAAGCGCCGTCGTCGCACAGGGCACGGATCTCCTCCCAGGTGGCGTCGGGGCGGAGCAGCGTGTGGTCGACTCTGCTTAAAATCTCTTTCAGTTCCATTTTAGGTATCCCCCTTATACTTGGTCCAACGCCGGGAAATATCGGCGGATTCCCCCCGTCTCCCGGCACAAAAGCCGGCCGCGAACCGCCAGGTAGTCCAGGTGGGACAGCGCCTCGCCCACGGCGAACCACTTCTGGGTCAGCGGGAAGTCCTCCCAGCTGCGGCAGCGGATGTCCCAGGACATTCCCCCGGCGATCTCATAGGCGCTCTGCCCCGGGGCGCGGCTCACCTGGTCCAGCGTGTTTTGAAGCCGGGTCCCGTGATGGGCCCGCAGCTGGATGACCCGCTGGCGAAAGTCACCCTCCACCGCCCGGTGGGCTGGCAGAGGAGTCTCTACCTCCAGATCGGCCACCAGGTCCAGGCTCTTCAGATAGCTGCCAAGGGCGTCGGGCATGCTCCTCCAACGGGTGATGTTGGGCGAGATGTGATAGAGCACGTGGTCGCCGCAGAAGAGCATTCGTTTCTCCGTCTCATAGAGGCACATGTGGCCCGGCGTATGCCCCGGCGTCAGCAGACATTTCAGGCGGTAGCCTCCATAGCGCAAGATCGTCCCATCCCGCACCGGCGTGTAGCCTGAAAAGGGCACGGGGTGGATGTCCCTGGCCGGATTGTCGCCCCATAGCTCCCTCAGCTCCGTGCGTGGGAAGCCCTCTTTGAGATAGGCGTCGAAATTCTCCTCCCAGTATGCCTCGCTCTGGCTGTGGATCAGCAGCGGCACGTCCACATCGCTGAGCATGGCCCGGCAGCCGGGCCGGAGCAGCTCCTGGGCAAGGCCGGTGTGGTCGGTGTGCAGATGTGTCAAAAACAGGTCCGTCCGGTCCATGTCCACGCGCAGCTCCAAAAGCTGTTCCGCCATGGCCCGGCGGCAGGGCTCCTGGCGAAATCCCGTGTCGATGAGCAGATTCCGCTCCCCTGTGATGAGATAGCTGTTCAGGTTCTTAAGGGGGTTCTCCGGCAGCGGGATGTCCAGCCGGTATAGGTTTTCTCCAATTTGTTCAGCCATATTCTCTTCCTTTCCCCGATAGTTTAACAGATTGTACCTTTGCTGTCCACGTTCTTGTAAAAAATGATGGCCCGTGCTATGATAGAGACCGCATTCCGTATCCTCCGCCGTTTTTGCGGCGCTGGCATTTTATTCATTTGGAGGTACCCTCACATGAAAAAACGCATTGCCGCGGCGCTTTGCGCCCTCTTGCTGGCAGTGAATCTGATCCCGGCCGCCAGCGCTCTGCCCGGCGAGCAGACACTTGCGGCGGACAAGCTCAATACGCTTGGCCTGGTCAACGGCACCGGCTCCGGTTATGACCTGGACCGCTCCGCCACCCGGGCCGAGGCAGTCACTTTGATCGTGCGCCTGGCCGGCGGAGAGCAGTCCGCCGCCAGCGGCAGCTACCACGCCCCCTTTACCGACGTCCCCGCCTGGGCCCAGGCGGATGTCAGCTATGCCTATGCCTGCGGCTGGGCGGCCGGCACTTCTGAAACCACCTTCTCGCCCAGCCGAACCGTCAGCGCCGATGAGTTTTTCACCTTTCTGCTGCGGATTTTGGGCTATCAGGACAGCAACGGAGACTTTGTTCCCGGTGAGGCGGCCCTCTTTGCCCGCCACATTGGGCTCTCCACCGTGACCTCCTACTCCACCTTCACCAGGGGCGATCTGTTCGAGGCCATGCTCAGCGCCCTGACCTTCCCGAAAAAGGGCGGCACACAGACGCTTTTGGATGGCCTGATGGCCAAGGGCCTGGTGAGTCAGGCCGCGGCCAACGCCCTGGGGCTGACCAGCGAATCCCTCACCGCCCGCCAGATCGCCGACCGCTGCAGCTCGGCGGTGTTCTTCATGGAGTGCTACGCCACCGACTACTACCGCGACACCAATACCACCTCCAGCACCTCCAGTGGATTTTTCATCACCTCTGACGGCATCGCCGTCACCAATTACCACTCCATCGACGGCATGGCCTACGCCAACATCACGCTGATCACAGGCGAGAAGTATCCGGTGGAGAAGGTTCTGTACTACGATGCCGGCGAGGACATCGCTGTGCTGCGGATTTCCACTCTCTCCACCGCCGGCGAGCGCACCTCCGCCTTTGCCTTTTTGCCCATGGTATCCTCCGACACGGTCCGCAACGGCGACGTCATCTATGCCATTGGCAGCCCTCTTGGCCTTCAAAACTCCGTAACCTCCGGCGTGGTCAGCAGCTGCTCCCGCACCATTGAGGGCTTTTCCATCCCCGTGATCCAAAATACCGCCTCCATCTCCATCGGCAGCAGCGGCGGCGCGCTCTTCAATGAGTTCGGCCAGGTCATCGGCATCACCAGCGCCTATCTGATCTACGGCAACAACATGTACCTTGCGGTCCCCATGGACCCTGTTCTGAGGGCGGACCTGAGCGTGCCCGGCAAAACGCTGGAGCAGGTGAAAAACATCGAAAAAACAAAATCCGACGCAGCCTGATCCAGCCGCCCCTTTCAAATAGAGGGAGGGAAAAGCAATTGCTTTTCCCTCCCTTTTTCTGTCCGCGAGACTCTTACGCCGGCCTGACCGGCCACAGCTCGATATAACCTCTTGTCCCAATGGGCTCCAGCTGAATTCTTGGGCTCCGGTCATCCCAAACGCACCCGATCAGGGCCGGGTCGTACCGCTTGACCGCCGTCTGCACCTCCTCAATGGCACCGCAGTAGTCCTCCTCCGCAAAGGGCTCCCCCCGAAACATCAGGTATCTCCCGGCCGGCAGCGAGATCAGGTCAAATCCCTCCGGCACCGCCCCACTGTAGTCCGGAGGGACTTCCGCGCCCTGGACGTACTCCGACGTCCCCGGTTTGCGGTACAGCGGCGGCAGGTAGAGGCACACCGGCTCCGGGCCGATGGACTGAACGCTCTGGAGAAGCCCCCACACATCACAGCCCACCTCCTCACAGTAGGACCAGTAGTCTCCGGCCTTGATCCCCCGCTTGATAAGCACCTTGCGCGCAGGCTTTTCCACCATCTGAACAAATACGGTCTTCACAGGTTCCACAGCTTTTCTCCTTTCGATGTGCCTGAATTTTACCCCGTAAGGTGTGAACAGATAGATGGGACCGGGGTCGGCCGCATAGTCGCCCGGGTTGCATCCAAATTCTCGGAAGAAGGCCCGCTGGTACCCGTCCACGCTTCCAAATCCGGCTGCAAAGGCGGCGTCCGCGACTTTTAAGCCCCGCCGCAGCCCCAGAGCGGATTTGGAGAGGCGAAGCCGCCGGATATATCCGGCCGGCGTCATGCCCACCAGGTTCACAAACAGCCGGTAGGAATGCCAGGGCGAAAAGAGCGAAGCCCTTGCCAGGTCCGCCGGCGTGATGGGCTCATACAAATGGACCTCAATATAGTCCTGCATCCGCTGCACCGCCTCAACCTGCTCCATCCCTCAATCCCTCCTTACCTGCTGTCAGTATAGACCGCCGCCCGGCGCCCCTCTCGACTTTTTTTGCCTTTTTCACGGGCGGCCTGGTCGGCCGCGGAAGCTCTGTCATAAAAAGCGGGACAGCATTCTATGCTGTCCCGCCAAATCTCATCCATACACAGGCCGCCATTTCAGTGGCTCAAAATAAACTCCTCCAACTCCTGGACGCTATGTACCACCGCCACGGCTCCGGCCTCCGTCAGTTCACCCGGTGCGGCGTAGCCGAAAAACTCCACGCCCAAACAGTCGATGCCGCACTCCCTGGCGCCTAACACATCAAACTTCCGGTCGCCCACCATCAGCACCGACGCCTTGTCCTCCTCGCCGATTTTCAGGCGCCGGAAGGTTTCCCGGATCACCTCCGCCTTGGAAGTCTCTCCCACGGGCGGACTGCCGGCGATGACGCTTAAGGATTGGTCGTAGCCGAAATGGGCGCAGATCTGCTGGCACATGTCCTCCGGCTTGGAGGAGGACAGCGCCATCACGTAGCCCCGCTCCTTCAGCCGCCGGCACAGCTCCGGCAGACCCGGCGTGGCCGTGTTCTCAAATTTTCCAATGGGCACATACCGCTCCCGGAATATGCCCACGGCGCGCTGGGCCTTTTCCAGGCTGTAGCCGCAGTATTCCATAAAGGAGTTTTGCAGCGGCGGGCCGATGAACTTGATCAGCTCCGCATCGTCAGGCACCCGTTCTCCCATCTTTTCAAAGGCATAGCGCAGGCACTTGAAGATGCCCTCCTTGGAATCGGTCAGCGTTCCGTCCAGATCAAACAGGATATAATGATACATCGTTTCTCATCCTTTCACATGAAAAAGCGTATCATAAAATTCTCTGCCGCGCAAGTCATTTTATCGATTACCCATGAACTTTACGCCTCATTTACATCGATTTGCTCTGCCGGCGCATCCTCCGGCGGCCCAGCGGCGTCGCCTTCCATCCCCTCCGCCGTCAGCTCCGTATCCCGGGGCGCGGGCACCGCCTTGCGGGAGCGCAGCTGCTCCAGGAGCACACCGCTGAAGATCAGTACAATGCCGAACAGCATCCGCATCGTGATCCTCTCATGGAGGATGATCGCGGATAAGATGGCGCAGAACACGCTCTCCGTAGAGAGGATCAGCGAGCAGCGCACGGGGCTCATGTAGCGTATGGTGATATTTTTAATCATGTAGCACACCACCGTGGGCATCACGGCCAGATAGAGCACCGCTCCCGTGCTCTGGAGCGTAAAGCCGCCGCCGCTTCCTTGAAACAGGGTCAGGATTCCCATGAATACCGCCGTGGAGGCAAACTGCAAAAAGGTCATCTGTGCCGCCGTGCAGTCCTTGCCCATGGTGACCGTCACCAGCGCGTAGACGTTGTAGAGAAGGGCCGCCAACAGCAGCAGCAAGTCTCCGACCTCCACCGCGTAGGACCCGCCGGTAAGGCTTAAAAATCCCACGCCGGTCAAGGCCAGCATGGCCGCCCCCACCGACCGCAGGCCCGGCTTCACGTGGCAGACCAGCCAGTAGAGAAACGGCATCATCACCACGTTGGTGGCGGTGATGAACGCCGCCTTTGTGGTCTGGGTCATGGTGATGCCGTACATCTCCGCGGCAAAGCTGGCGGTGGTGACAAGGCCCAGCGCAATGCCGGTCTTCCAGGTCTGGCGGGAAATGCCGCGCAGCTCCTTGCGGAAGATCAGCCACATCAGCACCGCGCCGATCAAAAACCGGTAAAACACGATTTCAAACTGCAGCATCCCGCTGTTCAGACACACCTTAGACGCCACAAAGCTGCTGCCCCACATCATGGATGCCAGCAGCAACAGTATAGAGGCCTTCCGCTGACTCATCTCTTTTCACGCATCCCTTCCAGAATCTTCCTCCATCGTAGCACACCCGTTCTGAAAAGGCAATTGGGAAAACATATCTTCCGGTGCGGCAAAAAGGGAGGGCTTTCGCCCTCCCTTTCGCGATATCACTTATACCACCTGCCAGGGGTTCTTCTCGCCCCGGTCGTCGTACAGGCAGCTGAGGATGGAGTTGTGCACCATGTCCGAAACACTGCGGTCCGTGTAAAAGGCCATGTGGGGCGTCACCACCACGTTGGGCATGTCCCGCAGGATGGAGAGCCTGCGGTTGCCCACCACGTCGCTGCGGCGGTCGAAATAGTACATCTGGAACTCGTCCTCCACCACGTCCAGGCCGCAGGCGCCAATCTTGCCGGATTCCAGGCCCTCGATCATGGCGTCGCTGTCGATCAGGCCGCCCCGGGCGGTGTTGATCAGGATCACGCCGTCGGGCATCTTTTCAATGGCCTTGCGGTCGATCATGTGGAAGTTCTCGTCGGTCAGCGGCATATGGAGGGTGATGAGGTCGCAGCGGGTGAACAGCTCCTCCAGCGGCAGATACTCCACATCCACCTGGTCGCTTTTATAGAGGTCATAGGCGTAGACCTTGCAGCCAAATCCCTTCAGGTCCCGGATCACCGCCCGGCCGATGCGGCCCGTGCCGATGACGCCCACGGTCCGCTCCGGCAGAAGTCCTCCGTTGATGCCCTGGAGCGTAAAGTCGTTGATGGAGGCGCGCTGCATGATCCGCTTCATCTTGCGGATGGACATGAGCATCAGCATCACCGTGTAGTCCGCCACGCACTCCGGCGTGTAGCTGACGTTGGAGACCTTCATCCCCACCTCCTTAGCATGGTGGTAGTCGATGTGGTCGTAGCCGATGGTGCGGGTGGAAATCATCCGAACGCCCATCTCCCGGAACCGGTCCACCAGCTCCGCCGGTACCGGCGTGGTCAGAATGGAGATATAGTCGTAGCCCCTGGCCAGCACCGCGTTTTCCATGCTGACCGGCTCCCGGCTGATGCCAAGCTCCACGTTCAGTTCCTCAGCGTGCTTGAGGAAAAAGGCCTCCTCGTCGAATTCCCGGCACCCATATGCAAACAGTTTCATAATACATCCTCCCTTGATGCTGTTCTATCACACTTTTTGTATGGTAGCACCGTTCCCCCGGATGGTCAATCTCAATTTATCCGCATTGCGGAAAAAACCGCGGAGCATGCTCCGTGACCGCACAGAAGCCATAAAAAAGGGAAGCAGCGTACGCTGCTTCCCTTTTTATCCGTCTAACCTATAAAGTTGCATAAGTTGCAAATCAGTCCAGCGGCCTAATAAAAGACGCTTATGTAGTTACCATTCTCTGTCCTGATACGGTGTATCCTCTACACCCTCATTCTTTAATTTTACAATCATGCGGTCAAGCCTGCCTCTCCACGTCTTCTTAAACCACTCTGTATGGCCAAACCACTTTACAAGCGTGGGGCTAATTGCATAATAGGTGTGGATAAATGCCCGGCCATACCACGTTTTTGCCAATGTATAGTCGCGGTAGCGGCGCAGTGTCCACACTTGTGGGCAGTCGTAGGATCCATATACAGCGGTGGCAACATAACAGCCGCTGGAAGCCTTGGGGCGTTCCGGGATTGTATAATTGGGATCGATTTCCTTAATTTTATTATGGTACTCCATAATTTGATTGATAATCTTCTCTTTGCCTTCTCCTGTGTACTGATATTCTTTTCCCCACGCGCCATTTGAATATCTGTAAGAAGCCGAGGATTCGATTTCCTTTAGAATAAAAATGATATTCTCATAACGTTGTTTGTCTGCAGAAGCATCGTCATCGCTTAAGGAAATCGCATATTTCAGCAAATCCACAGCAGCCCACGCCTGCTCCGTGTACCTATCCCATGCGGCCTTAGAGGGGTGCCCGGTAGACCCCCAGTAATCTTTTTTAATGTCGCCATTATATGCGGCTACAACAGCCTGATTGATTTTTGTCGCAATTTCAGATTTAAAATCTTTGGGCTGCACACCGCACTTGGTCAAAAGCTGCAAAGCATACAGCTGCACCTTGACACAGTTGCTTTTGATGGTGTTGGCGTTGTTCGTGCTTCCGTTTTTTGAATAGTTGTTGCAGCATAGCTGCACCAGAGCCTTGGACAGATTGGTGATCTCCTGCGATGCGCCCTTCTTGACTTCTTCCGCTTTATCTTCCGGCACATTTTCAATGGCCTTGGTAAAGCAGTTCACAGACTCTTCCACGCGAATATTGGCAAGGGTGGATTGCCAGCCTGCCGCCTTGCCCTTAAGAAACCAGGCTTCATAATTGCTGGGGTCAATCTCGATGATTTTGTTGCAGTAGTTCTCCGCTTCCTTTTGATTGCCTGCATCATAAGCGCTGTTGGCCATCACCAGATAGTTCGCTATTTTATCGCTGCTGTCAACTTTAACTGTGCCGGCGACCTCAACCGTGCCCTCTACCATCATTTTTTTGGCTTCTTCAATGGAATACTTTGTTCCGCAAGACTGACAGACAAAAACACCGTCCTGTTTCAGTAATTCTGTGCTCCCGCACATTTCACAAGTTAACTGCTTCACTTTTCCCGCTCCCTTTTTATAATTTAGTATGATGATTTTTTTGACGTTGATCGATACGGTCAACGTGATTTCGCCCTATCAAAGAAAATACAAACAGCAAGCACATACTGGCCAGAAATATTGCATTGACTATCACCGCGATTTTACCAGAGGTGCTGACCAGCGCAAATATCACGCAGAGAATGATCTGCCCGGCAATATAACACACTGAGTAAAACAACAGAGGAGTCTGCAAAAACTGTTGTTCAGGAGAGGGCTTTTCCCTCCAGGCCGTAAACCACAAAATAAGCTGCGAAAAAAACGCAATCAATGTAAAACCATAGGTAATCCACTCTGCCTTTTCCATTTCTTGGGGCAGGAGAAATACAATCAAATGCGCCAAAACAATCCCAACCAGCCATAGCAGGATTCCCAGTACTTTATTTTGCTTCATTGAATTTCCTCCCGTTTGGCACCGCACTTTGGGCAGAATTTTCCCGGGCGCTCAAACAAATAGCCACACTTGACGCAGTGTGGTACAGCCGCCACCCCGGCGCCACAATTCTCGCAAAAAGCCGCCCCCGGCATAAGCTGAGCGCCGCAGTTTTCACAGAACAAATGCATAGCGGCGGGAGCGTTCATTGTTCCAAGCACACCACCAACAGCACCGCCAACCATGCCGCTGACTGCGCCGCCGACGCCTGTCATCATGCCAAGGCCAATCCCGGCGCTGCTGAAATTGCCGGCTCCCTCGTTTTGAGCGGCCTTTTCGGCTATATCAAAACCACGTTCCTGCTGGTATGTATACCCTTCAATGGAACGCTTCTGTGCGGTTCCCTGTGCCTTAATAATTACCTTTTGCCTCTCCGCCTCTTGATCGATTACGCCTACTTGCTGACGAATTCTTGCCTCGGCAATGTCCGCATACTGGCGAAAATGCAGTTCTTTGAACTTTTCGTACTGCGGCTCTCCATCGGGCTTTACAATATTGGAGACAAAAAAGCGTTCCAGCGCAATTCCGTAATCAGCAAAGTCAGGCGTGAGCTTTTCTTTAAGTGCGGAGGAAAAATCGAGGAGCTGTTCATCTATTTCAAAAATATTTGCCTTTAACTCTCTGATACTCTGCGCTATGTATGTTTTTACCTTTGTCATCAGGAAGGCCCGGAAATATGATACCAATTTATCACGGCACATATCGTGTTCTGTGCCTACAAGTTTTGTAAGCAGCTTGATGCTGTTTTCTGCCCGTAAGCTCATTTCTCCGCTTGCGCCAATAGAGAGTGGAAACCCATAGGTCGGCTCCACATACTGTACCTTACTGTCCGTCCCCCAGCGGATTGCCATCTGCTCAATCTTGTTGATGAAGTAGACTTCACAATGAAATGCAGATTGTCCTCCAGTGGGAATGTTGATCGCATGGCGCAGCAGAGGAATATTTTCTGTTTCCAGCGTGTAACGTCCGGAGCCAAACAGGTCGAGCGGCTGTCCATTTAGAAAAAAAACAGCCTCCTGCGACTCGTGGACGATTAATTGCGAGTTGGTATTGAAGTCCTCTTTGGGATATTTCCATACAAATATTGAGTTATCCCCTTCGTATTTAATAACTTCCGCAATTGCCAAACAGTCTCACCCCTTACATAGATATAAGTTTTTTAAACGGCATTTTTATTTTTTTAACATCTATACGACCATAATAACATTTTTAAAAGTGCTAATCAAGATGTTTAAAGTTTTTAAAAAGTATATTTCTTATGGTTGCACGGTTATCCTTGTTACACAAGGAGGCGATCGGATGGATACAAACTTTGTCCGAGAGAGAATCACACAGCTCCGCATGAGAAAAGGCGTTTCAGAGTATCAAATGAGCTATGATCTCGGGCATAGCAGAGGATATGTCAATAACATCTCTTCAGGTAAATCCCTCCCATCCCTGACGGAGCTGTTCGCCATCTGTGAGTATTTTCAAATTACACTGGTTGAGTTCTTTGATGAAAATATTAGTAATCCCGCATTGTTGAAAAACGTGGTAAATGAATTGGAACAACTGAGTGAAAAGGATTTGCAGCTGATCCAAACAATTGTTGAACATTTAATACAAAGATAAAGATGAACGGTTTTATCCTTGAACCGTTCATCTTTATCTTTGTATCTCAAGCTTATTTCTTACCGATTCTCAAAATAGTGATGGGGTTTACTGGCCTATCCCACATGTATCTATAAATAAAGAGGATGGAGCAATGCTCCATCCTCTCAAAAGTGCTTTAAGCAATTAGCACTTTATTTGCCGAAATAGCGCTTCAGCAGGCCCTCAAAGGCACGGCCATGTCTCGCTTCGTCGCGGGCCATCTGTTAGTCACTTCGCATTCGCTCGTGACTAAAGTGTAGCCTTTCCAGCTTGTTTCTAAGGAAATTGTATCATTATCTGCGACTTTTGGCAAGAGATTTTGTAAGCCAAAGTTGCACAGTGTGTAAGTCTTGGCAAATAGCAACCCAAAATGTTGCACCTAAATTTGCACTTTAGGAGGCAACAGCATGGGAAGACAGAATGATGTGGGTGTATTTCAGTTGGAAAATGGTCTTTGGGCTTTTCGCTACACTTTCACAACGGATGGAAAGCGAATTTCCAAAAGAGGGAGCAAAGATGAATTCGGCGCACCACTCCGCACGAAGAAAGACGCTATAAAGGCAAGGCAAGCCGCCCTTGCTTTAGCGCAGGATGCCAGAAAGCCGAAGCCCGTAGTCAGAAAAACGGTAAAGGAAGTCTATCAAGAATACTGCGCAAACGGGCGGAAAGACAGAGCCTACCAGACAATCCGCAAGCAAGACAGTATTTGGGACAATCATCTTTGCTCCAAATTCGGCAAGCGGTTTGTGGATGAAATCAGCTCGGCAGAGGCCAATGATTACCTTTCCGAACTCTATTATGATGCAGAATATTCCTATCAATACACGGAAAATTTCTTGAAAATGTTTTACCTAATCTTTGGTCAAGCTCATTCCCGAAACTACCTTGACGGAGCTATCTATAACAAACTCTGCGTTAATAAAGATACGAAAATCAAGATGCCAAAGATGAAAACAGAGGACGATACCAGCATCATAGCGTTCAGTCGTGAGGAACTCACACTTTTGGATGACTACTTCAAGGGGACAAATGCAGAAACGGCGTATTTGCTTGGGCGGTATTGCGGTCTGCGTATCAATGAAGCCTTTGGGCTGAAATGGTCGAATGTGGATTTAGAGAATGGCACGATAACCATTGACAGGCAAATGCAGTATCAAGAGGGACTTATTAAACTCATTCCTCCCAAAACGCGCAACTCCAAACGGACAATATACCTCTGTCCCACGCTCAAAGAGCATTTGGAGGAAAAAGCTCGGCGGCGGGCAGAAGATGAAGTGAAGTTTGCCGTCTTACGCGAACAGAAGCGGCGGTTTATTGACGATCTGGACGGAAAGAAAATTGCCTCCACAGATTTGGTGAATTGTCTGCCGGACGGCACTATTCAGACAGTCAATTCTTTCAAATACCCATCCCGTGAGATAAAAAGCAAGCTGGGCATCAATTTCAAGTATCATTTTCTCCGACACACTTACGGCACGATGATGGCGGAGCTGAACACACCTACACACTTGCTTTGCAATCAGATGGGGCATGGTCACATTCATGTTACTCAGCGTTATTATCTCGCAGTTTCCAAAACGGGTATTGAAATTTTACAAGATAATCTTAATCGGCTTTAATCACTCTACGGCATCGACTTTTGACAACAATCCTCCAGAAGTATCAACTTTCTGGAGGATTGTTTTATCTTTTATTCACTTTCGTATCTGTTGGAGATTTCATTGAGGAAGTTTTTCATGCCCTCCACTACTTCGGGGGGATTGATGATTTTGGCTTTTGTGTGGAAGCCGCAGACCCACGCGTAAAACTGCTTGCTGATCTCCACGTGGGCAGATACAACAAAGTGTCCTTTGTCATCGGGACGGTAGAAAACCTCTCCTCCGTTGCCGAAACGCTCCACAGCGGTGTCCAAAAGGTCGTTGGTGAAACGGATGCTGACAAATTTATCTTCGCCGCCGAACATGGAAAAAACACGCTGGGTATAGGTTCTCATGTCGATTTTGTCATAGACGGCAGCCCCATCCCTCGCCTCATGCTTGATCTCTACGTCTTTCATGCGGTCAAGGCGGTATGTTCTCATGTCCTCTTTTTCGCTGTCGTAGGCCAACAGATAGTAATTGCCGTCGTTGATAAGCAGCTTGTACGGGCTGCGGATGTAGTCTTTTCCGCCTCTTCTGGCTACCTGAGTGGAGCGGTCATTTAGGGTGTATTTCAGATACTTAAAGCTAATTTTGCATTTTTCTTTGATTGCCCGATTGATTTTCAGCATAGAGCGCATGATGTGCTTGTTACTGGTTTTGTTGCGGCCTACAAGATAGACTTCGTTGTGCAGCTCTTCGATCTGGCTTTCGCTGCACAGGTCTTCAATGGTGGTCAGCAGATGTTCTTCTTGGCTCTTGGAAATGAACTTAGAGGCGCGGACACACTCAGCCAGAAGACGCAGTTCTTCAAAGTCGTAGGGACGGCAGACGACTTTGTAACCTCGTTTGCTGGTATCGTAGATGATTTCGTAGTTGAGGCGGTCACGATCATCAATCTCGGCTGCCGCGTCGATAGCAAAAAGCTCGTTTAGCGCGTCAATGTCACGGGCAATGGAATGGCGGTCTGCGGTGATGCCGTATTCCCGCAAATGCTCCTTGATGGCCTCGGAGCTGGCAGCATGGTCATCGTCTGTGTGCTTCAAAAGATACTGCCATACCAGTAGAGATTTGAACTTCTGGCCGGGACGCTTGCCGCCCTTGTCGCTGTTCTTGATTGGTGATGCCATGCTTGCCGCCTCCGTGATTACTTTTTCGCCATTATACCATGCTCACGGCAAAGAAAAAAGGGCAGGAATATCCCACCCCTGATGCTTATACAATTTCAAGATTTTTGATTCCGTGGCTGAGAATGATGTTTATTAACTCATTTCGGGAATAGTTGCTTTCAGCAGCGGCTTTATCAATCGCCGTCAGGGTCTCTTCTTTTATGCGGACGGTAATGACCTTGTTCCCATCTTCGCCACGGCGTTTAATTTTTAAAGTTTCATTGCTCATATCATCTCGCCTCTCAATCTACATTTCATTATAGATTGACAAAGACGAACGAAATATACTACAATAAGATTGCTATATCAATATCAACTGTGATATCAACTAACAAGAGAGGGAAGGTTACGAAAATGGCTCGTTATCGTTGTGCAGCTTGCGGCAGTCCTAATGTCGTAAAGGATAGCCAAGCAGGAGGGGTATCATACAATTACAAAAAAGGAATTATTGGTGCGGTTGTTCTCGGCACTGGTGGAGCTGTTGCAGGAATTGAAAATAAAACTCAACTGGTATATAGATGCCCAGATTGCGGCCTTACCATGACCTATCCCATGGATGAAGCCGAAAAGCTTGCTATTGATGCGGGTGTGCAGAGTGCCGCAGCGAGAGATCGTCTGACGGTATATGGTATTTCCGTGCCTTGGAATTACTTTACCAAAAAGTATGTCAATATTGAAAGCGGAGCAGCTGACGAAGAAACGAAAGCAAATGAAGCACACTCGGTTAAAATGAAAGAAATCAGCACCCAGACCATGCGGATAGTTGCTGATTCAATTATTGAGGATTATCAAATCCTTCAAGCTGAGGCGGCCCTTTTAGAAAAAGATGAGTATGATTTTGAAGGTCGTCAAGCCGCATGGGAGGCGGTATCAAAAAGCGTGTTAGATGCGCGGCGGAACGAATACGAGCAGGCAGAGCAGAAAATCCTGTCCCAACTCCGCGAAGAAGTTGAAAAGGCAAAGAAAGAACTGGAAGACAAGATAGAACACGCAAAAAACTCCCATGAAACAATGTTGGCAGAGAAAACAGCATTAGTTGAGGAACAATCTGGACTGGGGTTATTTAAGGGAAAAAGGAAGAAAGAGATTGCCCAACGGTTACAGGAATTGGAAGCGACAATGGCGGCCAATGACCTTGTGCGTAATACGGCAGAACAATCTTTTGTTAATGCTGAAAAAGAGATAACAGAAAAAGCAAATAGCAACATTGCCGCAGAAAAGGCAAAGATTGATGAGAAATATCCGTTGGAAGAAAGTCCTGCTGACCACAGAGAGAAAGTCTTAAAAAAGAAAGCTTACTTAGATGACATCAGAGAAAATGGCGGATATACGGCAAAGCAGAAGGCAGCCCGCTATATTGCTACTTATAAATTTATTGAATTTGTAACTGTGGGTTCGAAGAATCCAGTGGCATTTTCACTCCTCACAAATGAAAGAGACATAAGTGGTGACTTTGAAACCTATCCTGCTTCCGACATTGTTGAAGTGTATGAAATGCTCAAGGAGAAACTATCTGAAATTCTCGCTTCGGATGTTTCCAGTCTGGGTTTCTTCAACGAACAGACTGTTGCCGCTGCCTTGAAGGAGCTTACCGATGCAGGTGTTTTGAACCTTGTAACAATCAAATACAAACGATATTATTCGATTCAGCGATGATTTTCAGTAAAACAGGGAGCCGATTTTTCGGCTCCCTGTTCATCTATCCAAAAGAAAAGATTACAAGAGTTGTGCGTGTCCCTGAATGGCTGCTTCAATCCTCTGCGGCTCAATGCCGATGTAACGCTGTGTGACGGCGGCGGAGCTGTGCTGCAAGAGCCGCTGAACAAGGGCGATGTCGTAACCATTAGCTTTGTAGATTTCCGTGGCATACCACTTGCGGAAACTGTGGGTGCTGATGCCCTCAAAGCCTAAATAGTCACAGACGATGGCAAGTTGCTTCTGCACGGCTCGCTCCGTGATGGGGAAAATCAAGTCCTCTCTGCCGATACCGTTCCGCAGACAGTAGTTCTCGACATACTGAGCGATTACCAGCGGGACGGTGAAGACACGCCGCTTGCCCGTTTTCTGCTCCACGATTTCAAGGCGGAAGCGGTCTCCATCCCGAACAATGTCACAGGGGCGGAGTTTCACAATATCGCTGATACGCAAGCCCAAATTCCCCTCCAGAACAAGGGCGGTTGCGATACGCTCATTGGGACGGCAACCGCAGAAACCCTCTTTCATGGTCTGGATGATTTCTTTGTATTGCTCCGTGGTGAGAGCCTTTGTTTTCTTGTTCATGGTGTCCTCCAGAAGAGAAAAGTTCGTAATTTTCAGCGGTCAAGTTCGTTTGTTTGCCGCGTCAGCTTCGATGCCTTGAAATGTCT
Organism: Dysosmobacter acutus; assembly: GCF_018919205.1. Taxonomy (NCBI): domain Bacteria; kingdom Bacillati; phylum Bacillota; class Clostridia; order Eubacteriales; family Oscillospiraceae; genus Dysosmobacter; species Dysosmobacter acutus. Next base: position 949,136 of record NZ_JAHLQN010000001.1, on the reverse strand, counting down.
GGCTTTTGGTGTTCGTATTTGTTAGATTATAAGAACTTTGAAGAGGCGGCGGAGGTTAGTCCTCCGCCGTATCCATTTCGTTGATTTGGAGCATCGGGGAGTCGTAGTCCCCTACCACATCCAAAATCATCCTTGCCCCAAGTCGGAAACCACGGATAAAGGTGTCGCAGTCCTTTACATCTTCAAGCTGCCCTTGTTGATCGCAATGGGTTTCATACGCTTTCTTTCCAACGGCAGAAAGGTCTTTATAAAAGATGTCTGCGGTTTCGTTGGATTGCCGCACCAGTTCGGCATACGGACTCCCCTTTCGATAACCTCTATCACTGGGGGTGATTTTCCCCTCCCATAAATCCTCCAGAATATACATCTTCAAATCCTCCTATTTTCTCACTCCACGGGCTTTCTGTTGCCCGTGGAGCGTTTTTCCAGTCAGCAAGACACGGAGAAGCGGCGGGAGCTGACGGGCTTGGTGAAGTCCTTATAGAGATCAGCGTACAGACGCTTAAAGGTGGTGCTGTCGAAGCGGTTGGAGATCACGCTGGTAAAGCGGACGATGTAAGCACCAGCAACCAGCTCTTCGGTGTCCTGCCGAACCATCTCTTCCTTGATGGCCTCGCGGATGGCATCGGCTTTGGCTTTCGCCTTGGCAGCCAGATCGTCGTAGTTGTTCATGGTTTCGATCATGGTAATCATTTCGTTCTTAGTCATTGTGGTTTCCTCCGTAATCTTTATCTTTTTTTGAAGCGCGGCGTGAGTTCCTTTCGCGTCCTGCCTACTCGGAGAATGCGTTTCGCGCCCCCTTGAACTGTCTATATAATACACCTTTTTCGAGTGTAATACAATTCGCAAACTGCACAAATATTACACTTGTTTTATGTGTAATATTGACACTTGAAATGGGTGTAATTCTGTGCTAAAATAAGGACAATGGAAGAGGTCTGCAAATCGGGGCTTGCCCCAGAGGGAGGAAACAACAATGCCGATGCAGTACAAGGTTGATGTGCTTGCCATGCTCAAAGAGACTGGCTACAACACAAACAAAATCAGGAAAGAGAAGATCATGGGGGAAGCCATGCTCCAAAAGTTGAGAAGCGGTCAGATGGTGTCGTGGGCTACCCTTGAAACGCTCTGCTTACTTTTGGACTGTCAGCCGGGGGACTTGATCGAGTTTGTCAAAAACACGGAATGACGGGGCTACCCTTTCGGGACAAAAATTTTTCAGATGCCCCTTGCCGAAATCGGGTGGGCAAAACTCCCACGGAGAGACATTTTTGTTTCGGATGACGGGTTTGGCGTCTGTTCTCGACAGAAGAAAAGTCTGCCGTCAGGCGGAGGATAACGAAAAAAGGCGGAAGTCGTTCCTTTCAGAACGGCTTCCGCCTCTTGTTATTTCCAATCCTTAAAAAGATCGTCCAACGCCAAATCGAGAGCAGTTTTCATGCTCTTCTGCATAAAAGATAGAATCTCTGCTTCCAGCACAGATTTCTTCTTTTTCTTCTTATCTTTGTCTTTCTTTTTGTCGCTCACTTCAACTTCACCTCGCTGGTAAAGGTAAAGTGCGGTGTTTCTTCTGCGCCCGCTTCCTGTCGGGCGTAGTATCTCCGCATGATCTCATTTCGCGCATCTTCTAAACGCCATGCGGCAAGGGTTTCTGCGGACGGCTCGCTGGAAAGGCTGCGCCGCAAATCCTAAGTGTGTCTGATCTGCATTTCAAGCAGTTCAAGTTTGCTGTAATTCATACTGTATGAACCTCCATGGTGGTATTTACAAAGGGAAGTCCCCCTCAATCTATGTAAAATCTGCTCCATCTGGATTCATGTATTTTGCTACTGCAAAATCTCAGACAGAGTGATGGTGCTTGCAATTTCATTGATTTCGTAGCTGCGCCAGTTGTCGGCCTTGGGTATCTGCGTGTTCAGGACGGGCTTTAGCTCCCTGATGAACTCGCCCTCTTTCTCTCCCAGCTCTTCTTCGATCAGCTTGGGGGTCAGCTCTACGGCATAATACAGGACAGAAAAGCCAACTGCGTGCCTGTGCCGTTTTGCCTCTGCAAGTATGCGGTATTTGCGCTCACTTTCTGTTTTGATACCTACCCAATGCTACGCCAGACGGCGGAGCATATTTTTGCTCTTTCCAACATAGACGGTCTGGCCGTCGATGCTGATTTCGTAAATGCCTGGGTGTTCAAACTATTTCGCCCAGCCGTCGCGTTTCAGCATGGCATAAACGCGGTCTTCATAAGTTGCTCCTGAACCATGTTTCATGGTAGTCCTCCTTTGAGTTAATCTTTCTTTCGTCTGGAGGGAGGCTGACAGGCGCGGCGGCAATCTCCTGCGCCAGTTCGTAGATTTCAAAGATGTAGTCTTCTCCGATGGCGTTGAACAACAATCCTCTGCAAGCGTAGTAACAGCAACCGAACTCACGCCAGAGGGATTTGTAGGTTGCATCCCACGCGGACGCGGCGGCTTCTTTTCCCGTTTTTCCTGCTTCTTCGGCAGCCAGCCTTGCCACCTCCAAATACTCGCTTTTCTTCTGGAAGTATTGCGCCATTTCATCATCATCGGCGGCAACAGGCGTGCGGTATTTTTCTTTCCCGAACCGCTGTGTTTTCCAGAAAGTTTCTCTTCCACACTTCTGGATGATGTCGCTGCCGATCAGCCTTTTGCACCAGCTCCGCAAGGTTCGGTCTGTGACATCCACATCGTATTTCAACTGCATTTGGATTGCTCTTTCGTCCCACGGCATACTGTCAAAACTGCCGATGTCGGTAAAGGCGCAGAGGAAACAGGCGAAGTCGTATGCGTTGATCTGAACATCAAGGTTCAGCTTTCGTATCAGAATTTCTTTCAACTTCTCTTCTGGTAGATCGGGCTTTCCTGTGATCTCTACTCCGCTTCTGGAGTAGTCGTATTCATACCCCCATTTCTCAAGAGTGGCTTTCACTTTTTCTGCAAAATGCTTGCTGTCTTTTGGATTAACCGAAAGGGCTTCGGCAATCTCCTATCTTGAATAGAATCTACATTCTAACTGTTCCATCTCTTACTCCGTGCCAGACTTTCTTCTTCATGCCCCCAAAGGTTTTCCAACTATACTTTCTATTTGTGCGGAAGACGTTTGGGGGGATTCTTCTAAAAAGTGACTTTTCATCTCTTTTTCTATAATTATTATAACATTTTTTAATTAAAAAATCAAAATCAGGCACTTTTAGAGGCGGTTTTAGGGGAAAGTGACCAGATAGGCTTCCATCAGCTCATCATCAGACATGGGGCCGAACTCGGCATCCAGACGCTCACGCTCAAATCCGGCGGTTTCGTAGAACTCATACAAGATTTCCAGAAGTGCCTCCATGTAGGTGCAGTTCCATTCCTGTGCCAGCTCCACCAGCTCGGCAATTCTTGCTTCTCTCTTGGTAGTAGTCATTTTCTTTTCCTCCATTTCTTAGTTAAGCGGTCTTCTTGATTTTGTATTCCTTGATGTCGGGTGCCTTAACGGGCAGCACGGTCAGCTTGCCATCCTTGAACGTAGGGGCTTTGTCGTAGCTGGGGAACTGCTCAACGAACCAGTCAGCAACAAACTTGTAGGGGCTGGCAACGGCCTTAGACAGAGCCTTGACGGTTTCAAACACTTCCAGCAGCTCGTCTGCATTGTCGTAAGCCTTGATGTGCTTTTCCATGTTGGCGTAGGTCAGACGCTTGTTCTTGCTGGGGGTCTTGACCTCACGGCCAGCTTTGACAACGACGGACAGGGAGGGGAAGTCTTTCAGAATTTTCTTGACCAGTTTGTTTTCGGGAGTGCCGTATTCCTGAGAAGCGGAGTGAAACTTGTAGTTCATAACCAGAGTGTTGTTAGTGAAGTCGATCTTGTAACCCTTAGTAGCCATAATTTAAAATTCCTTTCTTAATTCAAATTCGTATCTGTTGGCGGATTAGAAGTTTGCGGCGGCGGGAACGGCAAACATATCGTTTTCAGCGGACTTCTTAGCAGCCAGTTCCTCGAAGTAGTTCATGTAGTCATTGACATCGGGATACTTCTTCTTGAACCATGCCAGAACTGCACGGTAGGGGTTAGCCTTGACCTTAGAGAGGTTGATCTGCTTCTGGAACTCCTTCATAACCTCGGCAGCATCGTCCTGCTCGCGGATGAAAGCAGCCATGTTTTCATAGGTCATGTTCTTGGTGATGTTCAGCTTGTTGGGGTTCTTCTTGATGGTCTTGGTTACCATCACAGCCTCGGGGAACATGGCCTTGTATTCACGCCAGAGCTTGAATTCGTCGGTGCCGAAGATGGAAGAGTTCTTCTGGAAAGCCTTGGTAACCTGGGCGGTGGTCTCGTCGATGTAACGGATGGTGTTCTTGTTGGTAGTCATAGTAGTAATCTCCTTTTAATCATTTATTTTTTGTTTTTGTTGGGGTTTTGTGTTCCCCTGTTTTCTGACTTAAGTATAACAAATTTCCATTTTATACTTGGCACATAACTGTGCCTCGTGGTATAATGATAAAAGAAAAATAAAGCCTCTTTTTTGAGGCTTTTTAACCGTAGAATATGGGTGGCGGCGGAGCGGAAAATACGGTTGCTTTAAGGCGAGCCGCCGCAGGACTTCTATGTGACTACTGGACACTACAATGTTGAGGTTTTATACCGCGAAGTTATAGAAAGTAGTCAAAAGTTGATGGCGTATTCCGTTTAAGATGAAATTGAGTGCTGTAAGCACTTGATGATAGAGTTGCACATTTTGAAGTTGCACATTTGCAGGATTACACACATGCAAAAACAAGCGCGTTGCACATTAGGTTGCACGGCTCTCGGCGGCGGGCAAAAAAAGAGGAAGCAGAATTGCTTCTGCTTCCCCTTGGAAATGCTGTATTTTGATTAGCCGAAGTAACGAGCCAGCAGACCCTCAAAGGCCTTGCCGTGTCGGGCCTCATCCCTTGCCATTTCATGAACCGTGTCATGAATCGCATCCAGGTTCAGCTCCTTGGCCTTCTTGGCCAGCTCGAACTTACCCATGGTGGCGCCGTTCTCAGCCTCGACCCGCATCTCCAGGTTCTTCTTGGTGGAGTCGGTGACTACCTCGCCTAACAGCTCGGCAAACTTGGCGGCGTGCTCAGCCTCTTCATAGGCGGCCTTCTCCCAGTACAGGCCGATCTCAGGATAGCCCTCGCGGTGAGCGACACGGGCCATGGCCAGATACATACCGACCTCGGAGCACTCGCCGTTGAAGTTGGCCCGCAGACCCTCCTTGATCTCCTCGGGAACGTCTTTTGCAACACCCACCACGTGCTCGGCAGCCCAGCTCATCTCACCCTTCTGCTCGGTGAACTTGGCGCCGGGGACGCCGCACTGGGGGCACTTCTCGGGGGGAACATCGCCTTCATGTACATAGCCGCAAACAGGGCAAACCCACTTCTTCATAACTCATATCCTCCTGATTTTTAAAAATAAGTCCTGCTCTTCTATTCTTATATCACTGATCTTCCGCCATCCGGTTTTCCGGCGGCTTGTTTGGTATGGTCTGAGTATATCAGTTGGCCCCCAAAAAATCCAGTTGCTTTTGCAACAAGAATAGAAGTTCAAAGAAATTTCACAATTTGCCGGTTTTTGTCAAATCAAACCTGAAAAAACAGGGCGGCTCCGGCTGATCCGGAACCGCCCCGCATGTTTCGTTTATCCGGCGGTTTACTCCGCTTCCGCCAGCGCCTTGGCCTCTGCAATCGCCTTCTCCTGCGCGGCGGGAGGGCAATCCTCATAGCGCACGAAGTGGAAGGTGAAACTGCCCCGGCTCTGGGTCATGGCCCGCAGATCGATGGCATAGCTGCCCATCTCGGCCATGGGCACCTCGGCGGTGATGACCTGATCGCCGTCCCCGGTGGGGTCCATGCCCATGACGCGGCCGCGGCGCTTGTTGAGGTCGCCGATGACGTCGCCCATATAGTTGTCGGGCACCGTGACCTTCAGCTCGCCCACCGGCTCCAGCAGCACGGGGTTGGCCTCAGGCAGCGCGGCCTTGTAGGCCAGCTGCGCGGCGGTCTTGAACGCGATTTCGGAGGAGTCCACAGGGTGGTAAGACCCATCGTAGAGCACCGCCTTCAGATTCACCACCGGGTATCCGGCCAGAGGCCCGTGGATGCGGGCCTCCCGCAGTCCCTTTTCCACGGCGGGGAAAAAGTTTCTGGGCACGCTGCCGCCGAACACCTCCTCGGCAAAGATCAGGTCCTCGGCCTCCTCGCAGGGTTCAAAGCGGACCCACACATCGCCGAACTGACCGCTGCCGCCGGTCTGCTTCTTGTGGCGGCCCTGCTTCTGGACGGTCTTGCGGATTTTCTCACGATAGGGCACCCGGGTGGGCTTGAGCTCTGCTTCCACATTGAAGCGGCTCTTCAGCTTGCTGACCAGCACGTCGATCTGCATATCGCCCGCGCCGGAGACCACCATCTGGTGGGTCTCGGCGTTGTTGGTCACGGTGAAGGTGGGGTCTTCCTCGTTCAGGCGGGTCAGACCCTGGGCGATCTTATCCTCCTGGCCCCGGGTCTTGGGTACGATGGCCACGGAGTAGCAGGGCTCTGCAAAGGGAATCCCCTTGAGCGCCACCACCTTCCGGGGATCGCAGAGGGTATCGCCGGTCTTGACCTTATCCATCTTGCCGATGGCGCCGATGTCGCCGCAGGTGAGCTCCTTGACCTCGGTGGCCTTCTTACCCCGCATCACATACAGCCGGCCCAGCTTTTCATTGGCGCCGGTGCGGGAGTTGACCAAGCTCACATCCGCCGTCACCGTGCCCGAGAGCACCTTGACGAAGGAGTACTTGCCGTACTGGTCCGAGACGGTCTTGAACACAAAGGCCGTGGGCACGCCGCCGGGGGAGACCACAAACTCCTCGGTCTCGCCGTCCTGGCGGGTGGCCTTGTGGTAGTTGCCCTCCATGGGGTTGGGCAGCAGGTCCACAATATAATCCATCAGCATCAGAGAACCCATGCAGTTGACGGCGGAGCCGCACAGCACAGGGAACATGCTCAGCTCCCGGACGCCCTGGCGCAGGCCCTGAATCATCTCGGCATAGGTGAAGTCCTCGCCGCCGAAGAATTTGTCCATGAACTCCTCGCTGGTCTCGGCCACAGACTCCTTCAGGGCGTTGTTGAACTCCTCAATGACATCTCCCTTGCCCTCGGGAATGTCGATCTCCACACGCTTAAGGTTCTGCATCTCGTAGGCGCGCTTGTTGACCACGTCGATGATGCCGGTGACCCGTTTGTCCTCATCCCAGATGGGCACGATCACAGGCGCGATCTTGTTGCCAAACCGCTGGCGCAGCGCGTCAAAGGTGGCGTTGTAGTCGCTGTTGTCCTCATCGGTTTTGGAGATATAGATAAAGCGCGGCATATTGCGCTCTTCGCAGTACTTCCAGGCCTTCTCCAGACCCACGCTGATGCCGTCCTTGGCAGAGCAGACAATGATGGCCGCGTCGGCCGCCCGCAGCGCCTCCATCACCTCGCCGGCAAAATCAAAGCCGCCCGGGGTGTCCAGGACGTTGATCCTACAGCCCTTGTACTCCAGCGGGGCCACCGCAGCGGAAATGGAAATCTGGCGCTTGACCTCTTCCGGATCATAGTCGCAGACGGTATTGCCGTCGACAGCCTTGCCCATCCGGTCAATGGCACCGGTCATATAAAGCAGGCTCTCCGCCAGGGCGGTCTTTCCGCTCCCACCGTGTCCCAGCAGACAGACGTTGCGGATGTTTTGTACAGAATAGCTCATGATCTTTCCACTCCTTATGTTTGGACTGTCGCACATTCCGGACCATGGCGCCCACACGCCCTGTTTCCCTCCGGAATTCTTGCCTAATGTATAAATTATACAACGACTGCCGGAGCAATACAACTATAAGTTTGGCAGTATCACCATTTTCTACGCCCGCGTAGAAAATCCCCGCCTTTTGTGCACGTAGACGCAAAAGGCGGGGCGTTCCATCAGAAGTGATTGACCCATCCGGAGAGCAAAAACGCGGGCACCAGCCACAGCAGCAGGAAAATCAGCAGGTTCAGCGGCGTGAGCAGGGTGTAGGCCCCCACAAAGCTCAGATAAAAGCTGAGCACCGTCCCCGCCACGCTGCCCAACAGCGCCAAAAAGGAGCTGCGGGAGGCCGCCTTGCAGTAGCGGCGGCTGCCGGCCACCGTCTCCACATAGGGCATCAGCCCCTCCCGAAACACCAGCGCGGCGGGCCGCCCCTTGTAGTCCGCCTGTTCCGAAAGGGCCAGCCGGTCGGAAAGCGGCGGATACTCCACCTTGGCGGAGGAGCCGAACTTCCGCTTCAAAAGCGCCGGGTTGATGTTGCTGTCCCGGGAGCACAATATTGCCGTCAGATGGCTGCGGCGCATAGCCCTCAGCGCCCACTCCACATTTTCCGACACCAGGTACTTAACGGCAAACACCGCCACCAGCTGCCGGTCCACGGCAAGGTAGACGCCGGTCTTCAGATTCAGCCCGCCGGGCAGGCGCACGTCCATCTTCCGCATAAAGGAGGCGGATCCAAGGAGGGCCGTCTCGCCGTGGATGGTGGCGGAGACGCCGCCCTCTTCATAAAAGCTGAAGTCGTCTATTTGCTCAATCCGCCCCCCCTCGCTTGACAGGAGGCTGTCAAAGAGGCGCCTCAGCCCGCTGCCCGAAGCCTGGGCCAGGCTGGCGGCGTAGGAGACCACCTTGCGCATCTCCTCGCCGAAGACCTTGACGCCGTTGAGACTGACTGTTCCCGGCGGGAACAGGTCGCTGTCCGTCACCACCATGGTCCGCTTTTTCCCGATCCGCTCCGCTCCGGCGTAGCCGGCCACGGCGCTGCCGTTTTTCTGAAGCCGGCGGGAGAGCTTGGCATAGGCCAGCTTGTCCGCCAGCGGAAGCGTAAAGGTGGCGCCGGCGCAGAGGATGGCCGACCAGCACCAGAGAAAATCCTGAGCGTGCTTCTGACCCACCGACGCCAGCACGGCAAATACCAGCGTGGCGGTCAGGATCACCGGCAGCAGAATGGACTGGCGGCGGGAAACCGTGCTGGGCCGCTCCGTGTCGTTGAAAAAGCCGGTCACTTCCCCTTTTTGCTTGCAGGCCCCGTCGGAGGTATCCGCCACCAGATAAGGCGGGTCCGGGTCCATGGCGGCGGTGCGGTAGCTGTCATAGCGGCCGCAGGCCTCCTTCTCCTGCCCCCACATGGCAAACACCATGGCGGCGCAGGCTGCGGCGGCAAAGGGCTCCGCCTCGCAGCGCTGGGCCAAAAAGGGCTGGGTAATGCAGTCCAGGGCAGTCACCACGCAGGACAGGCCCACTACTATCTCCGGCGTACAGCGGCGGTGTCCCAGGGCGTAAAACCCCTCCCGGAACACACCCCAGCCAAGCACGCAGATCACTGCCACAGCGGCAAACTGTACCAAGGCGCGGAGCAGATTGTCCCCCGTCCAGAAGGGCATCTCCACTCCCCCCGCCTCCAGCCCCAGCAGGGTGCACAGGATAAGCGTGATCACTGTGGCGGCGGGGATGGGGCGGTGGCTCCGGCGGCGGAGCCTGCGGTATACGTCCGCGGCCTCCACCAGGGTCGGTTCCTCCGGCTCGGGTTCCGGTTCCGGCTCAGGTTCTGGGGGCGGCGGCAGCTCCTCCGTGTCCTCCACCGGCCGGCGGGAAAAGAGGAACCTGCGCCGAGGCCGCTCCTCCAGAATCTCATCTTCCTCCGCCAGCACGGAGTCCACCGTGCTGCCCACGATCTCCTCCATGCTGATGGGCCGGGGAGGGCGCGGCAGCTCCTCCGGCTTCGCCGGAAGTCCTTCCTCCCGGAAGCTTGTCTTCTCCGGAGGGCCGTCCCCGGGAGCAGGCTCTTTGGCCACAATAGCCTCCCGCGGAGGCTCTCCGCCGCGCGGCGGCTCAGGCCGGGCCTCCGGCTCTTCCTCCGCAGCGACGGGAGGCACAATCCCCTTTCCGTACTCCGAGAGAATCGCCTCAAGGGAAAACTCCGGGTCGCCTTTTGGCACCCTTGTGCCGCCTAAGAGCTCTTTCGTGTCGGCAAGAGGATCATATTGGTCTTTTTCTTCTCTGTTGCGCATCAAATCTCACCCAAGGCTGAAGTCCTGTTCTCTCATGAAAGGCGCTGGCGCACCGCCTCGTAGAGGAGGATGGCCGCAGCGGCGGAGGCGTTGAGGGAGCTGATCTTCCCCCGCATGGGAATGCTGACCAGAAAGTCGCAGTTCTCAACCACCAGCCGGCTCATCCCGTCCCCCTCGCTGCCGATAACCACGGCGGCGGGCCCCTTCAGGTCGGCGTCGTACAGGGCCGTGCCCCCTTCTGCGGCGGTCCCGAAAATCCAGATCCCCTGCTTTTTCAAATCCTTTAAAAGGGACGGGATGTTCGGCACCCGGGACACCGCCATATGCGCCACCGCTCCAGCGGAGGTCTTCCCCACCACCGCGGTCAGACCGGCGCTGCGCCGCTTGGGGATGATGACGCCGTGGGCCCCGGCGCACTCCGCGGTCCGGATGATCGCGCCTAAGTTGTGGGGGTCGGAAATCTCATCACAGACCACAAGCAGCGGCGCCTCTCCCCGCTCTTCAGCGATGCGCAGAATCTCCTCCACCGCCACGTACTCCCGCACCGCCGCCAGGGCGATGACGCCCTGGTGGGCGTGGGTACGGCTCATGGCGTCCAACTTCCGCCGGTCCGCCTCCACCACCACGACGCCGGCGGCACGGGCCGTGGATGCGATGTGGCCAAGGGTCTTGTCCGTCTCTCCCTTTTGCAGGTATATTTTATCAATGCGTTCACCGGCCCGCAGCGCCTCGATCACCGCATTGCGGCCCTCGATGATGCCGTCTGCCTCGGCAAAACTGTTCTTTTCCATGAAATGACTCCTTTTTCAAGGACCGGAGCGCCGCGTGTTCCGGCGGAATCCGTCCATACTATAAAAGCGCCAAAAGCGCCTCGCGGCCTCCCGTCAAAAAATCATCCTGTCTCATGCGGCCGCGAGGTGCCGGGAAACCCGTGAAGCTCCAAAGCCGTCTCCGGCAATGCGCCGCGGGCCCGCGGTATCTTCAGAAAATCAACCAGAATGACTGTATCGCGGTTATTATACCATGTGCCCGGGACAAGATAAAGCAAATTCACAGAAATTTCATAGAAAATACCCGCTCCCGCCTTGTAGCTTTTGGCTTTGTGTGCTATACTTCCATTGTTTTTAGGAAGAATTCCGCAATCGTTTTTCTGACATTGACTGGAAAATTGTTCTCCTGAAAGGAGTTTATCTGCATGGATCAAAAAAACCGGAATAACCGCGGCGGCGGTGGAGGCGGCAGCGGCGGCAACTGGAGGGGGATTCTCTCCCTGGTGGCCTGGGCGCTGCTGCTGACCGTGATCTTCAGCTACACCGGCTCTTACATGAACAAGAGCATGGACGCCTCCGCGCAGATCGAGATTGAGTACAGCGAATTCATCCAGATGGTGGAGGACGGCCATGTGGCCGGCGTAGAGCTGGACGACAGCACCGGACTGCTGCTGGTCACGCCGGAGGATGGATACACCTACACCGACGCGGACGGCAACGCCCATGACAAGAACTACCAGCTCTATACCAAGCAGCTGGAGTCCAACGACACCACCCTTGCCTTTTTGCGGGAAAACGGCGTGGAGCGGTATAAGTCCGACTACGTTCCTCAGATCAGTCCCATTCTCACCTTCCTGATCTCCACCATTGTTCCCTTCCTGCTCATCATGCTGCTGCTCTCTTTGTTCATGCGGGTGATGATGAAAAAGAGCGGCGGTGGCGGCTTCGGCGGCATCGGCAATGTGGGCAAGTCCAACGCCAAGGTTTACATGGAAAAGCAGACCGGCGTCACCTTTAAGGACGTGGCGGGCCAGGATGAGGCCAAGGAGTCCCTGACGGAGATCATCGACTTTCTTCACAATCCCCAGAAGTATACGGAGATCGGCGCAAAGCTGCCCAAGGGCGCGCTGCTGGTGGGCCCTCCGGGCACCGGCAAGACGCTGCTGGCCAAGGCCGTGGCGGGCGAGGCCAACGTGCCCTTTTTCTCCATCTCCGGCTCCGACTTTGTGGAAATGTTCGTGGGCGTGGGCGCCAGCCGTGTCCGCGACCTCTTTAAGGAGGCCAGCAAGGTGGCGCCCTGCATCGTCTTCATCGACGAGATCGACACCATCGGCAAATCCCGCGACAACCGCATGGGCGGCAACGACGAGCGGGAGCAGACGCTGAACCAGCTGCTGGCGGAGATGGACGGCTTTGACCCCACCAAGGGCGTCATCCTTCTGGCCGCCACCAACCGTCCGGAGGTGCTGGACCAGGCGCTGCTGCGGCCGGGCCGCTTTGACCGGCGCATCACCATCGACCGGCCCAATCTGGCCGGCCGCCTGGCCACGCTGGAGGTCCATACCCGCAACATCCGCCTCAGCGAGGATGTGAATTTGAAAAAGGTGGCCCTTGCCACCGCAGGCTGCGTTGGCGCGGACCTTGCAAACCTGGTGAACGAGGCCGCCCTCCGGGCCGTCCGCCTGGGCCGCAAGGCCGTCAATCAGGAGGACCTGCTGGCCGCCTTTGAGCTGGTCATCGCCGGCACGGAGAAAAAGGGCAGCGTCCTCACGGAATTTGAGAAAAAGTTAGTGGCCTATCACGAGGTGGGCCATGCCATGGTGGCCTACAAGCAGAAAAACACCGAGCCGGTGCAGAAGATCACCATTGTCCCCCATACCCAGGGCTCTTTGGGCTATACGCTGCTGATGCCCGAGGAGGACAAGACGGAACTGCGCACAAAGGACGAGCTGATGGCCAAGATCACTGTCTCCATGGGCGGCCGCGCCGCCGAGGAGGTAGTGCTGAACACCATGACCAACGGCGCCTCCCAGGACATCCAGGACGCCACCAACGTGGCCCGGAACATGGTGGCCATGTTCGGCATGAGCGAGGAGTTCGGCATGATGGCCCTGGCCTCCCGGCGCAACCAGTATTTGGACGGCGGCTACGGAATGGACTGTGCCCAGGATACCGCCGCGGCCATGGATAAGGCGGTCAAGCAGATTCTGGACCAGTGCTACAAGCAGGCGGTGGAAATTTTGAAGGCCAACCGGGAGGATATGGACAAGGTGGTAGCCTACCTGCTGGAGAAGGAGACCATCACCGGCGGCGAGATGGTGGCCATCCTGGAGGGCCGGGACCCTGAGCAGGTGGAGGATGCCTATGCCTCCACCCATCCCCGGGGCGGCGAGATTGAGCCGGCCGCCAGAAAGGTCCATATGATTTCCCAGAAGATCGAGGCGCCGGAGGAGGTCAGTCCCGAGTCGGAGGTTTCGGACGAGGAACCGGCGGAGGAAGCGTCCGGCACAGCGGAGGAGGGGACATCGGAGCCCCCCCAAACCCCGGACCGGCAGCAATAATCAAAAAGGCGCGCCAAATGGCGCGCCTTTTCCATCTTTTCTTTTTCCACAGCCCCTGCGTCCCAATGCATTCAGCCTCTGCTAACCGGAGGTTGACAAAAATCAACGGCCGGTTGGTGGCCTTTTTCCCCCGCTCCCTGCTATACTCCATGGTGTAAAGGAGGTCGCCCGAATGACCATTGGACAGAGAATCGCACAAAAGAGAAAAGAGCAGAACCTCTCCCAGGAATCCCTGGGGGATGCGCTGGGCGTCTCCCGGCAGGCCATCTATAAATGGGAGAGCGACGCCACGCTGCCGGAGATTGAAAAGCTGATCGCCATGAGCCGCCTGTTCCGCGTATCCGTGGGATGGCTGTTGGGCGTGGAGGAGGAGCTTCCTTCGGACCTCCCGCCGGCTGAGCTGACAGACACCCAGCTGAAGATGGTGGAAGAGATTGTGGAGCGGTATATCCAGGCCCAGCCTCCGGCAAAAAAGTCCTCCTGGGGAAAGTGGGACGTGCGCATCCTGTTCGCCCTTTGCGGCATCCTGCTGGCTCTGCTGATGGGTATGAACAGCCGGGTAAAGCAGTTGGACAGCAATTACGACAGCCTGCAAAACTCCATCTCCCGGGTGGAGCGGAGCGTGGACAGCCAGATCGGAGGCATCTCCGGCCGGGTGGAGGAGATTCTGAAAGCGCAGAACAGCCTCACTGCCGACTATGGAGCGGAGATTGCCAGCGCGGATCTGAAGGAAAACCGCATCACTTTCTCCGTCCACGCCGTGCCCAAAACCTATACGGAGGGAATGTCCGTGGAGTTCTCCATCGACAACGGCACGGACAGCGTCTCCTACATTCCCGGGGAGAGGGCAGCAAACGGCGGCTTCACCGCCACGCTGGCCTGCCGCCTTACGGACAGCATCAACATCTCCGCCGTGTTCACCTCTGCCGACGGCACCCGCCAGACTCAGCTCCTGGAGCGCTTTGGCGACCTGTATACCAGCACCCTCCCCGCCGTGGATCTGATGACCTATGACCATCTGCTGTATCAGAAGGTGGATGAGAGCGGCCGGATCCCCCTGCCGGAAACCTATGTCAGCACCCGGCCGGCCTTTTCCGTGTACGCCGTCAACGGCGACATCGGCCAGTCGGAGATTGGCTCGGTGCGGGTGGGCCTATTTAAAAACCGCAGCCTGATCGCATGGCTGGAGCCCTGCGATCAGCCGGACAGCTTTCACGGCGACCTGGAGGATTTCTCCTTTTTCCGTCTGACGGGAGGAACCTATATCACTATGACAAAGGACTCCGATCAGCTCTGCTTTGCCGCCGTGGTGACGGATGAGTACGGCCGGGAGCTGGTGTACAGCGACATCCCCTACATCCTTCAGGATGGGGAGCTGACCTGGCCCAATACTTCGGACATCAGCAACCACGATCCCGCCGACTGGCGGTATTGAGCGCTGCACAGCAAAAAATGCCGCCGGAGCACTGCTCCGGCGGCCCTTTTCACAAGTTCCGGTTCATCCCCTGTGCAGCTTCCACAGCAGCGGCTCAAAATCCACTCCCTCCCGCACCGGCAGGTTCTGGGGCGCCGAGTAAGCCGCGCAGTCGCGCACAAATTCCACCGCGTCGGACACGGCTTCCATCAAGCCGCGGCCTCTCACCAGCGCACCTGTCAGAACGCTGGCAAACACGTCTCCCGTCCCGTGAAACTCCCTGGTCTCAAAGGTGGTCTGAATGATCTCCGTCTTTCCGCCGCGCGCGTCAAAGCAGGCGGCGCCGATCTTTGCGGGTTCCAAAGAGACGCCGGTGAGCACCACGGACCGTCTCCCGTTCAGGCTCAGTTTCTCCACGCATCGGCAGTATCCGTGCGCATCGGTGCGCAGCGCTTCATAGGGAACTCCCAGCAAAAAGGCCGCCTCCGTCAGATTGGGGGTGATGACGTCCGCCAGCGTGGCCATCCGCGCCATGGCGTCGCACATGGCCGGCGTGTAGGTGGCATAGCTCTGCCCGTGGTCCCCCATCACCGGGTCCACCACGACCACAGTGGACTCGTCCCGGCGAAAGGTTCGGATGAACTCCGCCGTGATCTCCATCTGCCGCTCACTGCCCATGAAACCGCTGTAGATGGCGTCGAAGCGCAGCCCTAACTCTCTCCAGTGGGCCGCCACCTTGGGCATCTCATCGGTCATATCCAAAAAGGTGTAGCCGGTGAACCCGCCGGTGTGGGTGGACAGAAAGGCCGTGGGCAGCGGACAGCACTGAACGCCCATGGCGGAGAGCACCGGGATCGCCACGGTGAGGGAGCAGCGGCCAAATCCTGACATATCGTGGATGGCGGCAACGCGGGGAGTTGGCATTTTGTTCATCTCCAAATACAATCAAATTGTTTTTATTATACGTTGTTTTTTTCTGTTGTTCAAGCAAGGAAACTGTGTTAAAATAGCCAAAGATAGCCCGGCTTCCCGCCGTGCCGGCACGCGGGCATGATGGAATTGGTAGACATGCGAGATTTAGGTTCTCGTGCAGCAATGCGTTGGGGTTCGAGTCCCCATGCCCGCACCACCCACCGCAAGCGCCATGGCACTTGCGGTGGGTTTTTCCATTTTACAGCGTGCCAGGATGCTCCGCCCTCATTTTCAGTTGGAAATGGGGGCGGAGCATTTATCTGGTTTGGCAGCGGCCACATAGACGCCGCAATGGTGGGGGGCCTGGGCGGAAACGCCTCAGCGCCGGTGGGGCTTGTGGGGGTGTGGCTGGCGATGTGCGCGGAGCTCTGCATACGGGTCGTTTTATTTCTGATCCGCCTGCTGCAGGGAAGGTGGCTCACCCTTCCGGCTCTGACCAGCCATGGCTCCGAAACCCAATGAGTCCTTTCTCCCCGCCTTTTTTCCATTTCACTTGGTCTTCTCAAAATTTCTCAAAATCGAACTGTCTTGTACAAGCGAAAAGCATTGACATGATCAGCAGGGCACCTTTGAAATCCACTGTTCCGGGGAGGAGCCCATCATCCTTCACGAAAATGACAGCATCTACCATACACCGGGCACACTCCACCGCTTCTGCAACCCCGGCGACACCGACGCAATGGCGATCTCCATCCTGTCCGACGTCATTTACTGATGCCGGTTTTACAGCCTCCGCCCCCCTTGGGCGGCGGAGCGGGTCTTCAATCAATAAAGAGCCGTCACGTGAACGTGACGGCTCTTTTCCATTTTTATCCGGTTTTCATTGGGCGGCGGAAAATTCCCTGGCCCACTGTTCAAACTCCGATACTGGGCGGGGCTTGGAGAACACATAGCCCTGAATCATGTCGCATCCGATGCCGGCAAGAAAACTCACCTGGTCCTCCGCCTCAATCCCCTCCGCCACGGTCTGTGCGCCGATCTCCTTTGCAAGCCTCACAATGGAGACAATCAGCTTTCTGGCCTTCGGCGCGTCGATGTCCAGGAAGAACCGGCGGTCCATCTTGATCACATCCACATCAAATTCCATCATCATCCCAAGGGAGGAATAACCCGATCCAAAATCATCCAACGAACAGCGGAATCCCATCTCATGCATGCGGTGAATCTGTCCTTTTACGATTTCGATGGTACTGTCGTCAAAGAAAATGGATTCCGTCAGCTCCATCTCCAGCAGGTCCCTTGGTATCCGGTATTGCCGCGCGATGGCATAAAACGCATTTAGGCAGTCCTCTCCCTGGAAGTGCCGGCGGGAAAGATTGACGGAAATGGTCAGTACCGGCTCTCCATTGTCGATCCATTTTCGAATCGTCTTGCAGGCCTCTTCAAAAATGTACAGGTCCAGCTGGCATATTTTCCCGTTCTTCTCAAACAGCGGAATGAAATCGGAGGGATAAATCATCCCCTTTTCCGGGTGGATCCAGCGCACCAGCGCCTCTGCGCCGGCAACCTGTCTGCTTCCAAGGCTTACCTTTGGCTGGAGGTAAAGCTGGAAGTCCCCCTTCTTCAGGGAACTTTCAAAGAGTTCGTTGAGCTCCCACTCCTTTTTCAGCTGCTGCGTCACCGCCATATCATAGAACACGCACTGCCCTTCCCGCAGCGTCGAGCGTTCGTCGCGGCAGGCGGTCTTTGCCCGGTCCTGCACGATTGTGATATCCAGCGTGGGGTCCTCTATGAGGTAGGCCCCCTGCTGAATGGTCAGAGGATGGGCCAGCTCCCTTGTGTCATTGATCTCATCCACCATTTCCCCCAGCCTTCTCCGGGTTGTCTCCGGATCGCTTTCCTTCAGGCAGAGGAAAAAGTTGTCGCTGTCAGCCCGGGCCGCTATCTCCTCCGGGCGGATGCGCCGGCACAGCACCTCCATCACACGGCGCAGCGCGGTGTCTCCGGCAGCCGTGTCAAACTCCTCATTGATCAGCTTAAAGTTCTTGATGTTCAGGAGCACCACCGTATAGGAACCGGGCGGCGCCCCCTCCAGCAGCTCCCTGCAGCGGATTTGGAAAGCCGTGTTGTTCATCGCCCCGGTGAGGCGGTCCACAAACGCAAGCCGCTTCATCTGACCGAAGTGCTCCCGATAGGTCCTGAAGAGCACAAACAGGATCAGCGCAAACAGGAAAATCATACCGTTGATGATGAAAAAGCTCTGAGAGATATAGAGGTCCGTCTGTTGGGAAATCAGGTCGGAGGGAATCAGGGTCAGCAGCACCCAGTCATAACTGTCCAGCGGATTATAGGCAAGGGTCAATTCGCTTTTGTCCACTGCGGTAAACGCAAATGAACCGCTTTTTTTCGCCTTCATGTCCTCCTGCATCCGGCGGATGTCCTGGACGGTTTGCCGGCTGTCCTCCCCCTCATCCATGAAGACATCCTCAAGGTGCAAAAACGGGTCCAGATTGGTGGGCGAGATCACCACATCTCCGTTGGAATCCACAATGCAGGTCAGTCCCTTTCCGGAAAAGCTCTCCAGCCGGATCAGCTTCTGCATATTCTCCTTGTTCCGCTCTCCGGCAATGACTCCCCTGACTTCCCCGCCCTCAAACACCGGCGTGGTATAGAGGATGCCGCCCTGATTTAAAAAGGTGACGCCGTCCCCTCCATTCAGGACCGTCTGCATCGCCTCCAAAATATCCCCATCCACCTCCCGGGAACCGGCGGTGAGCAGTGTCCCGTCAAGCTGCAGAAAAAACAGGTCGTTGAAGTGGAGCAGTTCTCCTCTCCTGCTCAAAACTTCTTGAATGTCGCCGGCCGCCCCTATTTTTGTGAGTTGCAGTACACCGTCGCCCAGAAGCTGCAGATCCATGACATTTTTCTGAAGCCGGTAATCGATGTCCCGCGACAATTGCAGCGACACATCCTCTGCATAGATCCTGGTTCTCAGGTCGATAGCCTGCTTCAGCCTTGCCGCGTTCCAGATCATAACCGAAGAGACGATTACAATCAACACAAATAAAGCGGTCAGCACCCCTTTGTAGTGAAACGGTTTCCCTCCCGGTATCTGAATGGCCTCTTTTACGCCTTTCGTCGTTTTCCCCATCCCGTCCGACTCCTGCCTCTTGTTTTCAATTCTCTTTTGTGATAAGGGCATTCTGCTCTCCCTCCCGCAAAAAGCCAATATCCTTTACTATAACTTTGGGTCAAATTTGCTTCAGCCTTCTCTTTTATGCCCGCAGCGAGGCGGGATAGGTTCCGGCGCTGTGCAGCTTTTTCAGCTCCTCCGCCACTGCGGAGCGGTCCTCGTGATAGGTCATGCCGAACCAGCGGTCGGCGGAACGGAGCACGGAGACCTCCAGCCGCCCCTGCCCCAGAAGCTGCCCCACCATCACCGGCAGCAGGCACTCGGCCTTCAGGTTGTCCCCTGCCTCGGTGCGGAGGAAGTCCTCAAAGTACTGGCGCATTTCCTCAAAAATCGAGGGCATGAATCCCCAGAAGTTCATGGAGACCACCGTATCCGGCGCAAGATTCTCCCCCTGGTCCAGGTCCTTCAGCGTCCCGTCGGCGTAAAGCTGGATCTTCAGCGCTTCGCGGATATGCGCTAACTTTCCTCCGGAGGCGGTGCACACACCCCGGGAGACGGTCCCGTTGAGACTGGCGGTATTTTTGAGAAGATACCCCACCATGGTGGCCTGTCCCCGCTCCGGCAGACGGCACAGCTCCTCATAGATGGTGCGGTATGCGTCTACGCCATAGTAGTCGTCGGCGTTGATGACGCAAAAAGGCTCGCTGACCGCCCCGGCGGCGCACAGCACCGCGTGCACCGTGCCAAAGGGCTTGGTCCGTTCCTCCGGAATGTGATAAAACGAGGGCACGCTTGAAAAGTCCTGGCAGACATAGGCGACTTCCACCGGCTCTCCATCCGCCGTCTTCCCGGCCGCGATCCGGTCGCCGCAGAGCTTTTTCATCATCTCCACCATGTCGGGCTTGATAATGAACACCACTTTTGTAAAGCCCGCCCGCAGGGCATCATAGATGGAGTACTCCATCAGAATCTCTCCGTTGGGGCCAATGCCGTCCACCTGTTTGTTGCCGCCGTAGCGGGAACCCATGCCCGCCGCCATAATCACCAATGCCGCTTTCATCGCGTTACTCCTTATCGACTAATTTCTGTTGTATGTTCTGCGCAGCTGCACACTTAATTTAATACTACCATACCTGAATTGGCCCTTTTTTTCAAGTCCCGCTTGACTTTTCCATCAATCTGTTTATAATACAAAAACGATAATCATTTTCAAATTCAGGAGGTGTGCAGAAATGCCCTATACCACAAAGCAGCAGCGGGCTGTGCTCAGCTGCATCGCCGCCCACCGGGACGGGCATGTGACGGCTCTTGAGCTGGCGGAGGAACTGCGCGGTCAGGGCGAACGCGTGGGGCTGGCCACGGTGTACCGCCAGCTGGAACGGCTGGAACAATCCGGGCGCATCCATAAGATCAACACCGAGGCCGGGGCATGCTACCAGTACTGCGATCATCCTGAGGGAGGGTGCTTTCTCCTCAAGTGTGAGCGCTGCGGGCGCATCCAGCACATGGACTGCCTCCATCTGGAGCCGCTGTATCGCCACATCGCCCAGGAGCACCGCTTTGTCATCAATCCCCGAAAGACCATGTTCTATGGTCTTTGTGAAACCTGTGCAAAGGAAGGGAAAAAATGAGACGACTGATTGCCCTGCTTGGAGCCCTGACCCTTCTTTTGACAGGCTGCGGCATCCAGCAGAAAGAGCCGGCGGACGACGCGGCCCTCTCCGTGGTCTCCACCCTGTTCCCCTACTATGATTTTGCCCGGGCCATCGGCGGCGGCCGGGTGCGGGTGACGCTGCTTCTCTCGCCGGGACGGGAGAGCCACAGCTATGAGCCCACCCCCTTGGACGTGATCCGCATCAGCGGGGCCGATGTGTTCCTTTACAACGGCGGCGAGGGGGAGACCTGGGTGGATGAGACGCTGGAGGACCTGGAGACGCCCGGTCAGGTCCGTGAGCGGATGATGGACCACGTGGACGCGCTTGAGGAGGAGCTGGCGGAGGGCATGGAGGCCGAGGGCGGCCACGGGGAAGAAGACGACGGCCACGGCCACGAGATTGAGTACGACGAGCATATCTGGACCTCACCGGTCAACGCCATGGCGCTGGCGGAGGCGGTCTGCGGCGCGCTGAGTCAGGCGGACCCGGAGGGCGCGGAGTACTATGCCTCCAACCTGTCGGACTATCAGGCCCGGCTCCAAGCCTTAGATGAGGAGTTCCGGGATGTGGTGGCCCACGCAAAGCGCCGCATGCTGATCTTTGCCGACCGCTTCCCCCTGCTGTATTTCTGCAAAACCTACGGCCTGGACTACCGGGCCGCCTTCCAGGGGTGCAGCGGCGACACGGAGCCCTCGGTGCGGACTCTGGCCTATCTCATCGACAAGGTTCAGGAGGAGCATATCCCGGTGGTCTATCACCTGGAGCTCTCCAGCGAAAAGATCAGCGGCGCCATCTGCGAGTCCACCGGCGCAAAGCCCCTGGAGTTCCACTCCTGCCACAACGTGACCCGGGCGGAATTTGAAGGAGGCGTCACCTATCTCAGCCTGATGCAGGCCAACGTGGAAGCCCTGAAGGAGGGATTGCAATGAATGAGGAAAACGAACTGCTTGTCTGCCGCGACGTGTCCTTAGGCTATGAGGGCAGACCTGTGCTGGAGCACGTGAACCTGAGCGTCCGCTCCGGCGATTACCTTTGCGTGGTGGGAGAGAACGGCTCCGGCAAATCCACGCTTTTAAAAAGCCTCCTGGGGCTGCTGCCCCCTCTGTCCGGGGAGATTCTCCGCTCCCCGGCCCTCCGGGACCGGGCCGTCGGCTACCTTCCCCAGCAGACGCCGGCGCAAAAGGACTTTCCCGCCACGGTTCTGGAGGTGGTGCTTTCCGGCTTTCTCTCCAACCGGGGGCTGAAGTTTTTCTACACCGCGGCGGAGCGTTCCGCCGCCCTGATGAATTTGGGGAAGCTTGGCGTCCTGGAACTCCAGGGCAAGTGCTACCGGGAGCTCTCCGGCGGCCAGCAGCAGCGGGTCCTGCTGGCCCGGGCGCTGTGCGCCGCCTCTCAGCTTCTCATCCTGGACGAGCCCATCACCGGTCTGGACCCCGCAGCGGCCCAGGACCTCTACAAGACGCTGCGCTATCTCAACAAGAAGGAGGGCATAGCCGTGCTCATGGTCACTCACGACATCAAAAACGCCCTTCAGGACGCCAGAACCATTGTCCACATCTCCCACGGCGGGCGCTGGTTCTGCGGCTCGGTGGAGGAGTACCTCCGCTCGCCGGAGGGCCGCCGGTTCGGAGGTGGGCGGTCATGAGCCTTCTTCTTCAGATGTTTACCTATCCCTTCATCGTCCGGGCCTTTGTGGTGGGCATTCTGGTCTCTCTCTGTGCGGCCCTCCTGGGGGTGCCCCTGGTCTTAAAGCGCTATTCCATGATCGGCGACGGCCTCTCCCACGTGTCCTTCGGCGCCTTGGCCGTGGCCGTGGCCGTGGGCTGGGCCCCCCTTGCCTTTTCCATCCCGGTGGTGATCCTGTCCGCCTTCTGCCTGCTGCGGGTGGCGGACAGCGGCCGCTGGAGCAGCGATGCCGCCATCGCCGTCACCTCCGCCTCCGCCCTGGCCATCGGGGTCATCGTCACCTCGCTGACCACCGGCATGACCACCGACGTGGACAGCTACATGTTTGGCAGCATCCTGGCCATGTCCGGCGCCGACGTGGCGCTGAGCGTGGGACTGAGCGCGGCGGTGCTGACGCTTTATCTCCTCTTCTACCACAGGATTTTCGCCATCACCTTTGACGAGAGCTTTGCCCGGGCCACCGGCACCCGGGTGGAGCTGTACAACACCCTCCTCTCCGTTCTGACAGCCCTGACCATTGTGTTGGGCATGCAGATGATGGGCGCCATGCTGATCTCCAGCCTGGTGATCTTTCCGGCGCTCTCCGCCATGCGCCTTTTTAAAAGCTTTCGCTCGGTGGTGCTGTGCGCTGGAATTTTATCGGTGCTCTGCTTCTGTGCCGGACTCACCGCCTCTTACCTGCTCTCCACCCCTGTGGGCGCGTCGGTGGTAGTGGTGAACCTGATGGTCTTTTTGTGCTTTTGCGCCCTGCGGGCGGTGAAAAGCCGCAGAATATAAAAATTTTTCCTTCTTCCAAACTTTTTTCTCTCTGCCGCCGTCTGATGGATAAGACAGCGAAAAGGAGGCGTGAAATGGGACTTGGCACGGTTCAGAAACAGGTGGAAACGCAGATTCTGGCATCTTATGAGTCCATGTACCGCCTTGCCTACACCTATGTAAAAAACCGGGACGACGCCATGGATGTGGTCCAGGAGAGCGTCTATAAGGCCATCTCCCGCGCCGGAGAGCTCAAAAGTGAGCAGGCCGTCAAGACGTGGCTGTACCGCATTGTGGTCAATGCCTCATTGGACCTGCTGCGCAAGCGCAGCCGTGAGACTCCGTCGGACCAGCTGCCCGACTCCGGGCGGGAGGATGTCTATCAGGACGTGGACACACTGCGCTCGCTGGATATTCTGAACCCCCGGGAGCGGGCGGTAGTGGTCCTCCGGTTTTTTGAGGACCGCAAGCTCCAGGAGATCGCCGACATCTGCGGTGAGAATTTGAGCACCGTCAAAACCATTCTGTATCGGAGCCTCAGAAAGCTGAGGGCCCATCTGGCGGAAGGAGAGCACCATGAAAGAGCATCTGAACAACTGCAAACAGGAATATGAGTCCATCCCTATTCCGGAGGAACTGGAGTTTCGCGTCCGCTCCTCCATGGAAGAGGCAAAGCGCCGGTCACGACGCGACTGCGCCCGGAAAACCTGGAGGCGCTCCGCCACCACGGCAGCGGCGGTCCTGGTCCTGATGGTGGCGCTGGTCAACTCCAATGCCGGCATCGCCAGCGCCATGGAGAAGGTCCCCGTCTTAGGAGCCATCACCCGGGTCTTCACCTTCCGCACCTATGAAGATGAAAGGCCTAATTCCTCCGCCGACATTCGCATCCCCCAGGTGGTGGGCGGTCCGGATGAACTGACCCAGGCCATTGCCGACTATACGGACACCATCATCGCCCGGTATGAGGAGGAGTCCGGCATTGTCAACGCCAGCGATGTGGAGGCGCGGACCAACCACTACCAGGTGGGCGTGGACTACTCCGTGGTGACGGACAGCGACTCCCTGTTCGCCCTGCGCTTTGATGAAGCACTGGTCATGGCCAGCGGAACGGAGTCGGTGGTGATCTACAACGTGGACAAAGCCAGCGGAAAGATCATCAGCCTTGCCGACCTCTTTGAAAGCAGCAGCGACTACAAATCCCTCATCTCCGAAAACATCAAGGAGCAAATGCATCAGCGCATGGAGGAAGACGACAGCGTGTATTACTGGCTCAACGATGAAGTGTCGGACTGGAATTTTACCACCATCACCGACGAGACGACCTTTTATGTCGATGAGAACCAGGAGCTCATCATCGTCTTCAACGAAGGCGATGTGGCGCCCATGTACATGGGCGTGGTCGAATTTGTAATTCCCGCTTCCGTGACGGAGGGAATCGCCCGCCGCGGATACCTGAATTGAACGCGGACGGGGGAGAGCCTGACTCTCCCCCGCCCTTTTTGTCCTTTCGCCTGTTTTTTCTTCAATTTTATCCGGAAGAATCCGGAAAAAGGCTTGCTTTTTACGGATGGTTGTGATATCATAACGCATGTTGATGTTAGACGATGGCAGAGTGGGCTTTTGAAGTCCGCTCTTTTTATTGGCCTAAATGGGCTGGTTAAAAATTGGAAGGAGTCTCTATGAAGAAGATCACAGAACTGGTGGCCGAGCTGGCCGAACCCGCCGTAAAGTCCCAGGGCTGCGAGCTGTGGGACGTGGAATATGTGAAGGAGGCCGGCACCTGGTATCTGCGGCTCTATCTGGACAAGGAGGGCGGCGTGGACATCCTGGACTGCGAGGCCGTGTCCCGGGCGGTGGAGCCGCTGTTGGATGAGGCGGACCCAATCGAGGGAAGCTATACCTTTGAAGTCAGTTCCGCAGGCTGTGAACGGCCCCTGAAGCGGCCTTCCGACTTTGAGCGGTTTATGGGAAGTCCCGTTTCCCTGCGGCTCTATCAGAACCGGGACGGCAGCAAGGAGTTTGCCGGAACGCTGAGCGGCTACGACAATGGGGACGTAACCGTTGAGGTGGGCGGCAGGCCCATGGCGTTTTCCAAAAAGGACGTGGCACTGGTGCGTCTGCGTGTTGAATTTTAATTGAGTTTCAATGACGATAGAATAGGAGAGCAGCCTCATGAAATGTGATGAAATTTTTGCCGCACTGGCGCTTTTGGAAAAGGAGCGGGGCATCCCCCAGGCCTTTATGATGGATAAGATCGTTCAGGCGCTGACCACCGCCTATAAGCGGGACCACGAGGGCGTGGAGAACGTGGTCGTGGACGTGGACGAGGCCAAACAGGACCTTAAGATGTATGTCCAGAAGGAAGTGGTGGAAGAGGTGGAGAACCCCGCCTCTCAGATTTCCCTTGAGGACGCCCGCGACATCTCCGCCAAGTACGAGTTGGGCATGATGGTCAACTTCCCCGTGAACAACGTGGAGTTTGGCCGCATTGCCGCCGGCAACGGCAAGCAGGTCATCATCCAGGGTCTGCGTGAAGCCGAGCGGGGCATGGTCTATGATGAGTTCAACTCCAAGCAGCACGAAATTCTCACCGGTGTGGTCACCCGTGTGGACCCCCGTAACGGCAACGTCTCACTGCGCATCGGCAACGGCGCCGAATCCACCGAGGCCCTGCTCACCGCCGGCGAGCAGGTGCAGGGGGAGGTTTTGGTTGAGGGCATGCACGTAAAGGTGTATGTGGTGGAGGTGCGCCGCTCCACCCGCGGGCCCCAGGTGCTGATCTCCCGCACCCACCCGGGCCTTGTGAAGCGGCTTTTTGAGCTGGAAGTCCCCGAGATTTACGACGGCACCGTGGAGGTCCGCTCCATTGCCCGGGAAGCCGGCAGCCGCACCAAGATGGCCGTGTGGTCCAACGATGAGAATGTGGATCCCATCGGCGCCTGCGTGGGTCCCAAGGGCCAGCGCGTGGCCAACATCGTGGAGGAGCTGCGGGGCGAAAAGATCGACATCATCAAATATAGCGACGACCCCGCCGAATTCATCGCCGCCGCCCTGGCCCCTGCCGACGTGGTGGAGGTCCTGATGGCGGAGGAGGGCAAGGCCTGCCGCTGCATGGTGCCTGACGACCAGCTGAGCCTGGCCATCGGCAAGGAGGGCCAGAACGCCCGGCTGGCGGCCCGTCTGACCGGTTATAAAATCGATATCAAGCCGGAAAGCTATCACGAGGAAGCGGAAGAATAATCAAGGAGGCAGCTAATGCAAAAGCCTAAGAAAATCCCACAGCGGCAATGTATCGGCTGCCGCGAAATGAAAGAGAAAAAGGCTCTCATCCGCGTGGTCCGCTCGCCGGAGGGAGATATCTCCTTAGACAGCGGCGGACGAAAAAACGGCCGGGGCGCCTATGTGTGCCCCAGCCCGGAGTGCCTGCGCAAGGCCAGAAAATCCAAGGCGCTGGAGCGTGCCTTTGACTGCGCCGTACCGGCGGAGGTCTATGACGCCCTGGAGTCTCAGTTAGGAGCGCTGGATGGAGAACAATAATCTGCTGCATCTCATCGGCCTTGCCAAAAAGGCGGGACGGCTGGAGGCCGGGGAGGAGCCGGTGGGGATGGTCTGCCGGGTACAGGACGTGCGGCTGATCCTGCTGGCCTCCGACGCGGCCGCGTCCACAGCGCGGCGGGCGCTCCACTTTGCCCAGGAAGGCAAGTGCCTCTGGCTCCGCCTCCCCTTCTCCAAAGACGAGCTGGGCCGGGCCGTGGGCCGCACCTCCTGTGCCATCGCGGCCATCACCGACATCGGCTTTGCCAGCGCCGTGGCCGACAAGTTAGCCGCATCCGATCCGGATGCTTACGGCGTCACGGCTGAAAAGCTGAGGCTGAAGGCCAGGCGGGCCTCGGAGCGCCGCAGGGCGGCCGAGGAAAAGCGGGTTGCCAGTGAGCAGAAAGCGGCCGCGGAAAAAAGAGCATCCGCAAAGCGGAAGGTCTCCGCAGAAAAGACGGCGCCTCCAGCGGCGGAGGGCAGAAAACCAGGCCGGGGCGGCGCTGCCCGAAGTCCCCGGAGCCCCGCCGGACAAAATGCCCGGCGGCGCATTGCGGCGAAGAAAAATCCCTACTCCGGCAGCCGGCCTGTTAAGCGTGGAAAGGGATCGTTTCGCGGCAAGGGCAGCAGCTGACAGGTAAGCGGCGCCCGCTTTGTACGCGGGGGTTTGCGTGTGTTTTTTGGACGGCTTCGCTCCGAAAAGCAATGTCTGCGCAATGACGCAGCAAAAGCGCGTCTGGATGGCGCGAATGGCGGTCTTTTTCCGCCCGGACAGGAGCGAAGCTAAGCTTATATGGAGGTGGCTTTATTTGGGTACAATCGACAAATACAGAGTGCATGAGGTGGCGAAGGATTTCGGTCTTTCCACCCGCGAGATCACGGAAATCCTGACGAACTATGCGTCCACGCCGAAAAACCACATGCAGGTGCTGACGGATCACGAGCTCTCTCTGATCTTTGACTATCTGACGCAGAAGCATCCTGTGTCCGGGATCCAGGTGATCTTTGCGGACACCTATAAGGAGCCGGCGGCGCAGCCCAAGCCCGAGGCCCCCAGGCAGCAGCCCCAGGCTCCCCGGGCCGAGAACCGCCCGGAGAATCGCCCCCGGCCGCAAAATGGGGTTTCCCCGAGGCAGGAACAGCCCCGGCCCCAGCAGGCGCAGCCCCAGGGTGGCGCCAAGCCCGCTCAGCAGAACGTGCAGCGCCCCACCACCCGGGTTCCCCAGAAAAAGATTGTGGACACCCGCAAGGGCGGCGACGTGAACCTGGCCAAATATGACCAGCGGCTGGAGGAGCTGGCTCCCGAGCGCGCCAGCCGGATGCAGCAGGGCAAGGAAAAATTCCGCAGCAACACCGGCGGCCGCCGGGGCGGCGTGCCCTTTTCAAGCAAGCGCCGTCAGGATGAGCAGGAGAAAATGCGCCGCCTCCAGCTGGAGATCGCCAAGAAGACCCCTCTGAAGGTCCAGATCCCCGATGAGATCTCCGTGGGAGAGCTGGCCTCCCGGATGAAGAAGACCGGCGCCGAGGTGGTCAAGGTGCTGATGAAAAACGGCATCATGGCCTCCCTGCCCCAGATCATCGACTATGATACCGCCGCCCTGGTGGCCATGGATTTGGGCTGTAAGGTGGAGAAGGAAGTCACCGTCACCATTGAAGAGCGCCTCATTGACGACCACGAGGATAAGCCGGAGGATCTGGTGCCCCGGGCTCCCGTGGTGGTGGTCATGGGCCACGTGGACCACGGCAAGACCTCCTTGTTGGACGCCATCCGCAACACCTCCGTCGCCTCCGGCGAGGCCGGCGGCATCACCCAGCACATCGGCGCCTATCAGGTCCAGATCAACGGCAAGCCCATCACCTTCTTGGATACCCCGGGCCACGAGGCCTTCACCTCCATGCGCGCCCGCGGCGCCATGGTGACGGATATCGCCATTTTGGTGGTGGCCGCCGAGGACGGCATCAAGCCCCAGACCGTGGAGTCCATCAACCACGCCAAGGCCGCGGACATCCCCATCATTGTGGCCATCAACAAGATCGACAAGCCCGAGGCCAACCCCGACCGGGTGAAGCAGCAGCTCACCGAGTACGGCCTGGTGAGCGAGGACTGGGGCGGCGACACCATCTGCTGCCCCATCAGCGCCAAGAAGAACATCGGCATCGACACTCTGCTTGAGATGGTCACGCTGACCGCTGAAATGGCGGAGCTGAAGGCCAACCCCAACCGCGCCGCCCAGGGCACGGTCATCGAGGCCCGCCTGGACAAGGGCCGCGGCCCGGTGGCCACGCTGCTTGTGCAGAACGGTACGCTGAACCAGGGCGACATCATCATCGCCGGCACCGCCGTGGGCCGTGTGCGCACCATGGTGGACAGCAAGGGCAAGCGGCTGGAGAAGGCCGGTCCCTCTGTGCCTGTGGAGATTGCCGGCCTCAGCGAGGCACCTTCCGCCGGCAGCACCTTCCACGCCGTGGCCGATGAGCGCATGGCCCGTGAGCTGGTGGAGCAGCGCAAGGAGGAGGAGAAGTCCAAATCCTCCGCCCCTGTGCAGAAGGTCTCTCTTGAGAACCTGTTCGACCAGATTCAGGCGGGCGAGCGCAAGGAGCTGGCCCTCATCGTCAAGGCCGACGTCCAGGGCAGCGTTGAGGCTGTCAAGGCCTCGTTGGAGAAGCTCTCCAACGAAGAGGTCAACGTCCGTGTCATCCACGGTGGCGTGGGCGCCGTCAACGAATCCGATGTGATGCTTGCCGCCACCTCCAATGCCATCATTGTGGGCTTCAACGTCCGTCCCGACGCGGCGGCCCGGGACAGCGCCGTCCGTTCCAATGTGGATATGCGCATGTACCGGGTGATCTATGACTGCATCGACGAGATCGAGGCGGCCATGAAGGGTATGCTGGCGCCCAAGTTCAAGGAAGTGGTGCTGGGCCATGCCGAGGTCCGCCAGGTCTACAAGGTATCCGGCGTGGGTACGGTGGCCGGCTGCTATGTCCAGGACGGCAAGATTGTCCGCGCCTGCTCCGTCCGGGTGGTCCGGGACGGCATCGTCATCCACGAGGGCTCCCTGGCCTCCTTGAAGCGCTTTAAGGACGACGCCAAGGAGGTGGCCGAGAACTATGAGTGCGGCCTGACCGTGGAAAGGTTCAACGACATCAAAGAGGGCGACATCATCGAAGCCTTCACCATGGAGGAGATCAAGCAGTAGGTCTTTCCCTTCCAATGAAACCGGGGCGGGCGGATTCGCCCGTCCCGGTTTTTCAAAGCAGCCGCGTCCCCTGTCTTCCGCGGGAGAATTCTCCGGCGGAAGGCCAGTGCATCCCGAACTTTTACGGCGCCGCTGCACATACTATCCCATAGCGCCGCTCTTTCCCGGGCGGCGCCTCACAAAATTCAACTTCAATCCCGGAAAGGAGGCCGCTTTATGCCCAGCAACCGAATCGGCCGTATCAACGAGGAGATCCAGCGGGAACTGTCCGCCCTGATGCGGCGGCTGAAGGATCCCCGGGTCCAGTCCGGCATGGTGACCATCACCCACGTGGACACCACCGGCGACCTGCGCTATTCCCGCATCTATGTCAGCGCCCTGGACAAGTCCCAGGAGCAGGACATCCTGAAGGGCCTCAAATCCGCCTCCGGCTTTCTGCGCCGGGAGCTGGGCAGCGCCCTGCGCCTGCGCTACACCCCGGAGCTGCAGTTTGTGGCCGACGACTCCATCCAGCACGGCGCCCATATCCTTGAGGTCCTGCGGGACATCGAGCGCCGGGAGGAGGAAACGGAGGAGTGAATATGACCGCCAAAGAGGCCGCGCAGCTGCTGCGCTCCTTTGACAACGTCCTGATCCTGACCCATCTGCGGCCCGATGGGGACACGGTGGGCTGCGCCAGCGCCCTCTGCGCCGCGCTGCGGAATCTGGGGAAGACCGCCTATCTTCTGCCCAACCCGGAGATTACGGACAACAGCCGCCCCTATGCTGCGCCCTACTTGGCGCCGGAGGGCTTTTGCCCGGAGAAAGTGGTCAGCACCGACATCGCCGCGCTGTCCCTGTTCCCGGAAAACGCCCTGCCCTATCAGAACCGGGTGGACCTGGCCATTGACCACCACCCCTCCTATGAGGGGTTCGGAGCAAGCAGCTGCGTGCGGCCCCAGTGTGCCGCCTGCGGCGAGATTCTCTATGAGATTGTCCGGGACCTTGGGCCCATCACGCCGGAGATCGCCCTGCCCCTCTATGTGGCCGTATCCACAGACACGGGCTGCTTTGTCTACTCCAATACCACCTCCAACACCCACCGGGTGGCGGCGGCGCTGATGGACACGGGCATCGACTACCGTCAGGTCAACAAGACCTTTTTCCGCACCAAAAGCCGTAAGCGCCTGGCCCTTGAGGCAGACATGCTGCGCAGCATGCAGCTTTTCGACAGCGGCCGCATTGTGGTCATGCAGATTCCCGTCTCCTTGATGGAGCGGGTCCAGGCCAGCGAAAGCGACGCGGAAGACCTCTCCTCCCTGGCAGGTCTTGTGGAGGGCAACGACTGTGCCGTCACCATGCGGGAGCTGCACACAGACGTCTGGAAAATCTCCCTGCGCACCGGAAGCCGGGTCAACGCCACCCAGGTCTGTCAGCTGTTGGGCGGCGGTGGCCACGCCGCAGCGGCTGGCTGCACCATCAAGGGCAGCGCCCAGTCGGCCACCGAGCGGATTTTGGACGCCGTGGCCCGGGTCGCAGGCGATTTCCCGCGCTAACGCCGAACTATTGACTACAGGGGGAACTATGCCGAACGGAATTCTCATCATTGACAAGCCCCGGGACTGGACCAGCATGGACGTGTGCGCCAAAATCCGGGGGATGCTCCACGAAAAACGGGTGGGCCACGCCGGAACCCTGGACCCCATGGCCACCGGAGTGCTGCCTGTTTTTGTGGGACAGGCCACCCGGGCGGTGGAGTTCGCGGAGAAGGGCCGCAAGGAGTACGCGGCCACACTGCGGCTGGGACTGACCACCAACACCCAGGACATCACCGGCGAGGTGCTGGCCCGCTCCGATGTCAGCGTTTCGGCCCAGGATGTCTCCGCCGCCCTAAAGCGCTTTACCGGGGAGCTTCAGCAGATTCCGCCCATGTACTCCGCCATCAAAATCAACGGGCAGAAGCTCTGCGACCTGGCCCGCAAGGGCCGGGAGGTGGAACGGGCTCCCCGGAGCGTCACCATCTATGCCCTGGAGCTCACGGATCAGCTGAGCGAAACGGAGTTTTGTCTGCGCTGTGTGTGCTCCAAGGGTACATACATCCGTACGCTCTGCCACGACATCGGACAGGCCTTGGGCTGCGGCGGGTGCATGAGCGCGCTGCGCCGCACCATGGCCGCCGGGTTCACCCTGGCCGAGGCCGTCACTCTGGACGAGGTGCAGCGGCGAGGCGAGGCGCTGCTGATGGATGTGGACCGCTTTTTTGAACAATATCCCGCCTACCGGATTCAGCGGGAGCGGGAGGAGTTTTTCTGCCTCCACGGCAACCCCATCCCGGCGCAGCTGTCCCAGGGGACCTACCGGGTCTACGGCCGGGACGGACAGTTCCTCTGCCTGAGCCGATGGGAACGGGGAAAGCTTGTCAGCATCAAGAATTTCTTTGGAGCGTGATCAGACGTGAAAGTCATTGCACTTGGTTTTTTTGACGGCGTCCACCTGGGCCACGGCGCCCTGCTGCGCCGCACGGCGGAGGTGGCCCGGGACCGGGGCCTGTCCCCCGCGGTCTTTACCTTTGACCGGCCGCCCAAGGCGGTGGTCACCGGCCGTCCCATTCCCCTGATCAACTCCCCGGAGGACCGCCAGGGTCTGGTGAAGCGGCTCTACGGCATCGACAAGATCATCATGGCCCCCTTTGACCAGCGGATGATGACCATGCCCTGGCGGGAGTTCATCACCGGCTTTTTGGTCGGCGAGCATCAGGCGGTCCATCTGGTGGCGGGCCACGACTTCCATTTCGGCCATAAAAATCAGGGCAATCCTCAGCTGCTCCAGGAGACCTGCAAGGAGTTGGGTATTGGCTGCGACATCATTCCCCGGGTGGAAATCGGCGGTATGACCGTCAGCTCCACCTACATCCGCCAGCTTGTGGAGGAGGGCGACATGGAGCGGGCCTCCCGGTTTTTGGGCCACCCCCACACCCTGACCGGCACGGTCCGCCACGGGCGCGGCATCGGACGATCCCAGCTCTTTCCCACGGCCAATCTGATCGTCCCCCCCAATGTGCTGATCCCCAGCCACGGCGTCTACGTCACCCGGGCCTATTTGCCCGACGGCTCCGCCTATGACGCGGTCACCAACGTGGGCAACCGCCCCACGGTGAACAACGGCGCCGACATCACGGTGGAGGCCTCCCTGCTCCATTTTGAGGGCGACCTCTACGGCCAGACGCTGCGCCTGGACTTTTTCAAAAAGCTTCGCGGTGAGATGCGCTTTGATTCGGTGGACGCGCTCCGCGCCCAGATTCAGCAGGACATCGGCGCCACGGCCTCCTATCTTGCCTCCCTCTGATCGCCTCCCTCTGCGGTTTGATGCCGCAGGGGGAGTTTTTTGCCTTTCAGGCGCGCTGAACGGTTCATTTTCCCTTCTTCCCAGAAAAATATGGAAAATTTTATTCCCCTGTCTTTTCCCGACAGCCTTTTCGGGGAGGGCTTTTGTAGAATGGGACAAGCGATTCTACGAAAGGGATGGTCACAGCCGTGAAGCGTTTATCTTTGAATAAGGAGCAGATGTCCCTCCTGCTTGGCTGCGGGGTTCGCTTTTTCCTGTCCGCGGCCCTGACAGGCAGCACTGTCGCCGGAGGATATCAGCCCTTTGCATTGGGCTTTGCCGCCGCAGCGGGAACAGGGGCCGCCGGCGGGGCGGCACTGGCCGGCTGTCTAACTGGTGCGGCTCTCTTTTTGGAGTTTGCGGACGCGCTCCGATTTTTAGCCGCCGCCGTGCTGATTTTTGCCGCGGCCACTGCCTTCGAGGGGACTCGTCCGGCCAAGAGTCCTCTTTTCACCCCGGTGCTCTCGGTCTTTTTATTTCTCTGCGTACATTTTATCTATCTTTTCCAATCCTTCCGCTTCTGGGACAACCTCTTTCCCTGTCTCGCGGCCGCAGCGCTGACCGGTGTCTCCGCCCGGCTATACACATTGCTGCTGCGCCAGGAGGGCAACCGCCAGCTGACGCTCCTCTATGTGTCGGTGACACTGCTGACCAGCGTGGCGGGGCTGGCCCTGCCGGGAGGCATCTCCCCGGGGCGTGCCGCCGTATGCTGTCTGCTGCTCTACACGGCCTATCAGCAGGGCATGGGCATCGGCGCGGCCGCCGGCATCTGCACGGGCCTTGCCATGGACCTCTGCTCCGGGGCGGACACGCTGTTCTATGCCGCCGCCTACGGCCTCAGCGGCCTTCTGGCCGGACTGCGCAGCCGCTGCGGCCGGGGATCCGCCGCGGCCCTGACCGCACTGGCCGCGCTGCTGCTCTCCGCCATTTGGCAGGACACGCCCTCCCTTCTGGCGGAGACGCTCCTGGGCTGTACGGTTTTCCTCTTCCTCCCCGGGAAGCTCTTCTCCGGAAAGCGGGTCCAGGAAAAGGAGGATGTGACGCTTCTGGACCGGCTGCGGCTCCAGCTCAAGGAGTCCTCCGCAGCCCTGCGGGACCTCTACGACAGCTTCAGCCGCAATTCAGCCCCCACGGAAAACCCGGCCATTATCTTCGACCGGGCGGCGGAGGCCACCTGCCGGGGCTGCGCGCTGTGTGATCTCTGCTGGCAGAAAGAGTATACCTCCACCTTCAACGCCATGAACGACGCAACGCCGTTTCTCCTGGAGAGGGGCCGGGCGCTGCCCAAGGATTTCCCACCCCACTTTTCCTCCCGCTGCATCCATTTTCCGGAGCTGCTGACCTCCATCAACGGCGAACTCTCCGCCTTTTTGCTGCGCCGCCAATACCGTCTTCAAATGGAGGAGACCCGCCGCAGCGCCCAGGGCCAGTACGCCCAGCTGTCAGACCTTTTGGCCTCCACTGCCTCCCATCTGGGACAAGCCGCGCCGGCTTTCGGCACCGCGCCATCCTGGCGGGTGGGGGCGGTTCTCTCCCCCAAGGAGGGGGAGAGCGTCAGCGGCGACAGCATTTCCTCCTTTGAAACCACTCAGGGCCGGTTCTGCATGCTGCTCTCCGACGGCATGGGCACCGGTGAGGCCGCCCGCCGGGAATCCTCCATGACCCTCAGGCTGATGGAGCGGTTTTTAAAGGCGGGCATTGACCCGGAGGCGGCGCTTAAGACCTTAAACTCCGCCCTGTCCCTGCGCAGCTCCGACACGGGCAGCTTTACCACCATCGACCTCTTTTTGTTGGAGGGCGACCAGGGCGCGGTCTACAAATACGGAGCAGCCCCCTCCTATGTAAAGCGCGGCGGACGGGTGCAGCGCATCACCGGCGGCTGTCTGCCCGCCGGGCTTCACACCCAGCCCGCGCCCCCTGACTCCTCCCACTTTCCCCTGGAAGACGGCTGCTTTGTGGTTCAGATCAGCGACGGCGTTGCGGACGCGGGCCACGACGAATGGCTTTTGAACCTGCTGGCCGGCTTTCCCGGCAGCGATCCCCAGCTCCTTGCCAACGCCATCGTGGCCCAGGTCCGAAAGCAGGGGCAGATGAGCGACGACTGCGCCGTGCAGGTGCTCTACCTCTGCTCCGCCGGGGAGAAAAAAGAAGTCTGACGTTTCTCTATTTTTTGTAAAACTGTCCCAACCTCCGTATACTTCCTCCTCATGAAGGAAACAATGGATTTGCTGAGATTGATGTGAGAGTGAGGAATCGGATATGGTAAAGGGGGTT
Organism: Dysosmobacter acutus; assembly: GCF_018919205.1. NCBI lineage: Bacteria > Bacillati > Bacillota > Clostridia > Eubacteriales > Oscillospiraceae > Dysosmobacter > Dysosmobacter acutus. The sequence goes on along the minus strand of NZ_JAHLQN010000001.1, from coordinate 913,802 downwards.
TCCCGGCGGGTCGTAGTAGTCAATTCCCCGGACCCGCGGATTTTTGAACAGGCGATTTTCATTGTGCGCAACGACGCGCTGACCAAAGACGGCGTCTCCTCCCGTGAGATCGTGGAGGAGGCGGAGCGGGTGGCCAGGAGCTATACCCAAGGTGCCGGCAAGCTGAGCCGCCACTGGCGGGCCCTGCCCCCCGCTCTCTATGCCGTCATGGGCGCCGGCGGCATCGGCCTGGTGTGGCTGTTGGTGGCGCTGGTGTAATGGGAAAGAAGTCATGGCCGTCAGGCCATGGCTTCTTTTTTCCTGTAAACGGAAGGTTTCTCAGGATGACTCGATCTTGCGCCGGCGCTTGATCTATGCTAAACTAAGGTGGTCTTCGATGGAAAAGGAGGGCGCGGCCATGAAAATTTCAGATGTGGAAGTTCCCTCCCGCCTGGCCCTTGCGCCCATGGCCGGCGTGACGGACGTTGCCTTCCGGCAGATCTGCCGGGAGTTGGGCGCGGGCCTTACCTGTACGGAGTTGGTCAGCTCCAAGGCCCTGTGCTATCAGGACAAAAAGACCAGGCTCCTGCTGGAGCTCTCCCCCGGCGAACATCCGGCGGCGGCCCAGATCTTCGGCAGTGACCCGGTCTGCATGGCGGAGGCCGCCCAGATCGCGGCGGAGGTCTCCGGCGCCGATTTCATTGACATCAATATGGGCTGCCCGGTGGGCAAGGTGGTTTCCTCCGGCGACGGCAGCGCCCTGATGCGCGACCCGGAAAAGGCCGCGCGCCTGGCCGAGGCCGTGGTCAGGGCCAGCCCCGTTCCGGTTACGGTGAAGATGCGCCGGGGCTGGGACAAGGGCAGCATCAACGCCGTGGAGCTCTCCATGATGCTGGAGCAGGCGGGCGTATCCGCCGTCGCCGTCCACGGACGCACCCGGACGCAGATGTACAGCGGGACCGCCGACTGGACCACCATCCGGGCGGTAAAGGAGTCTGTGTCCATTCCGGTGATCGCCAACGGCGACATCTGGAGCGCAGAGGACGCGGTGCGCATCCTCCGCTTCACCGGAGCGGACATGGCCATGATCGGCCGGGGCTCCTTTGGAAACCCTTGGCTCTTCCAGCAGGCGCAGGCCGCCCTGGAGGGAAAGGATATACCGCCTCTTCCGCCGCTTTCAGAGCGGGTGGACACCGCCGTGCGGCAGTTTGAGCTGGCCGCCGCCTCCAAAGGCGAGAAGGTGGCGGTTCTGGAGGCCCGCCGCCACTACTGCTGGTATTTAAAGGGCGTGTCCCATTCCAACTACTATAAGGAGCAAATCGTGCAGATGAACACCTTAGAAGACGTGTATCGCGTCACAAAGGGCATCAAGAGGGATTTGACATGACGGAAGCTGAATTGATCCTGGCCGCCCAGCAGGGGGACGATGATGCCTTTGAATCGCTGGTGCGGCTGTATGAAAAAAAAGTCTATGCTCTGGCGCTGCGGATGTGCGGCAACCCCGACGACGCGGCCGAGGTTGCCCAGGAGGCCTTCCTCTCCGCCTGGCAGGGACTGAAGTTTTTTCGCCGGGAATCCACCTTTTCCACCTGGCTCTACCGCTTGACCTCCAACGCCTCCATCGACCTTCTTCGCAAGCAGAAGCGCCCTGCCCTCTCCCTTGAGGATGAGGAGCTGAACATCGACCTGCCGGACTGCGCCCCCACTCCGGAGGAGGCCTTGGAGCGCTCCGCGCTGCGGGAGGAGATTGAGCGGGGCCTTCTGTCCCTCTCCGACGACCATCGTCAGGTGCTGGTGCTGCGGGAGATGCATCAGCTTTCCTACAGCGAGATCGCCGACACGCTGGACGTGGACGTGGGCACGGTCAAATCCCGGATCAGCCGGGGCCGGAAGCACCTGCGCAAGGTTTTGCTGGAGCGCGGGAACTTTTTCGCGCCCCAGCCGTCCAAAGAGATAGAAAAGGAGGGCTGCAAATGAAATACTGTGAAGACTATGCAGCTCCCATCAGCGCGTATATAGATGATGAGCTGACGCCGGAGGAACAATCCGCGCTTTTGACCCATTTGAAAGACTGCCCCGGCTGCCGCGCCTATCTTGCACAGCTGTACGCCATCCGGGACGGCCTCCCCACGCTGGATGAGACGCAGACGCCCGAAGGTCTGGCCGACTCTGTCATGGCCACCATCCGCTCCCAACAGGTCCGCCGCAGGGCCCGCTCCCGGAAGCTGCGGACTATGGTGCCGCTGGCGGCCTGCCTGGCATTTCTCATTGTCCTGGGCGGTACGAAGGGGCTGTTTTCCGGCCTGGAAGGGGCTTCCGGAAACTCTGCCGGCGGCGGAGAGACCGCGCTTCTCTCCGAGTCCTCCGGGGAGTTGAGCGGCGATGCCTTCGTGGCCCAGGGCAGCTCCTCCGAGGGGAGCTCCCAACAGGACACCGCCGCGGGAAGCGGCGGCTCCTCCTCCAAAAGTTTCGGCATGTCCTCTCCGGAGGATATCCCCCCGAATTATGAATCCTCCGCGCCGAAGAATCCGGCAGGCTCTGAAGACCAGGGGGTTGTGGCGCCCACCAGCCTCCCCGACGCCGCAGCCTACTCCAATCCTGGGGACGGAGTCTCCTACTTCACCCAGGTCTATCTCACCACCCTCCAGGCCGGCACGCTGTTGGAGGGCTATAGCGGAGAGGACTACAGCGACGGTGCGATCGTCGGTGTGGCTTACACTCTGACGGAGGCGGAGTACGACGGTCTGGCCGGACAGCTTCCGGAGCTGATCTCCCCGGTGGACGCGGGGCGCCGGCAGAGCGGGGACTACGCTCTGGTGGTTGTCACGGAAAACTGAATAAAAGAGCCCATTTCACAAAAAAGTGGAGTGGGCTCTTTCTTTTTGTCCTCTTTAGTGCTATACTGCTTGCGACAGGTTTCCACTCCTGTCCAAGCGCCGTTCATGCGGCGTTCGTTCGGCAAACTTGCCGTTCTCTAAACAAAAAATGGAGGCGGTCCGCGGCCTTTTGCGCGGGCGGAATTCGTCCTGCGATGGAGCCTCCGAACTTGATTCAGGAGGTTTCTTTTTATGTCCAAATCCAGATTTACCGTCCAGCAGATCACCTTTGCCGCCGTGGTGGCGGCCGCCTATGCGGTGCTGTCCTACTTTGCCGCCCTGTTCAGCGTGGCTTACGGCCCCATCCAGTGCCGCTTTTCCGAGGCGCTGTGCGTCCTCCCCTTCTTCTTTCCCGCCGCCACGCCTGGCCTTTTCATCGGCTGCCTCATTGCCAATCTCCTGAGCCCCTATGGCGCCCTGGACATCATTTTTGGATCCCTCGCCACGCTGCTGGCCGCGGTGCTCACCTCCAGGTGCAGGCAAAAGTGGCTGGCTCCCCTGCCGCCGGTGCTGTGCAACGCCCTCATTGTGGGCGCCGTCATCGCCTTTCAGCAGACCTCCGGCGGCGGCTCTTTCGCGGCCGCGTTCCTCTACAACGCAGCCACCGTGGGCCTTGGGGAGCTGATCTCCTGCTATGTGCTGGGCTCGGCGCTCTTAGGCGTGCTGCCCCGCATCCACGGCCTTGCGCCCTATATGCGGCCACAGGGACAGAAGTAGCCCGCGTTTTTTCAGCAATGTGATCGGGCGCATACCCTGCGCAGAGTGCCGCAACCCCTGGTTGACAAAAGGAAAACGCCGGATGGTGGCTTTTCCCATCGGGAGCAGGTAGACTGGCTCTATGGGAGGGAGCGCGAATGACAGTAGGAGAACGGATCACACAGCATAGAAAAAATCAGCAGCTGTCCCAGGAATCGCTTGGAGAAGCCCTTGGCGTGTCCCGTCAGGCCATCTCCAAATGGGAGTCGGACGCCACGCTGCCGGAGGTGGAAAAATTAGTGGCCATGAGCCGCCTGTTCCATGTGCCGGTAGGCGTTTTGTTAGGCGTGGAGGAGGCGCAGCCCGAGGAGCCTTCCCAGTTGGACGAGCGGCAGCTTGCCATGGTGGAGGAGATCGTCTCCCGTTACTTAAACGTCCGTGAGGGAGCGCAGAAGAGCCAAACGGCCCGGCAAAACCGGAAGCAGGGGCTGTTTGCGCTTGCGGTTCTCATGCTGGCGTGTGCCGTGCTGTTGGGCGCCTATCGAAATCTCAAGTGGAAAATCGACGGCATGGGCGACGAGTTTCGCGAGAACATAGAGCGTGTCAAGTCCTCGGTGGAAATTCAGATGGACTCCCTCGCCGGGCGGGTGGAGGATATCCTGAGGGCACAGAATCAACTGACCGCGGTCTACGCGGTGGAGCGGGAAGCGGTGGATGTGGGAGCGGATACCATCACCTTCCGCCTGTCCGCCACCCCAAAGACCTTTGAGCCGGGAATGAAGGCCACGTTTGTGGCGGAGAGCAGCGGGACCACAGAGCAGGCGGCGCAGGGTGAGGGGCCCGACTTTTCCGCGGAGCTCACCTGTCCCCTGTCCGACAGCATTGCCCTGTCCGTCTGCTTTCAAAGGGGTGAGACGCTGGAGACCCAGCTGTTGGAGGTGGTCACTGGCGCTGAGCGGGGAACTATGCTTTATTGTAGCAGCGCAAGCTATGATCGGGAAAGGCCGGGAGGAGTCCCGGAAGGAGGTCTTTTCTGCATTGGACGAAATGAGGTGGGTGCCTCCTTTTCCCTCTATGACCCCGCCTATTCGGATGCGGTTTACGCCCAAGGTGCGGAAATCGGCTACTTTGTCAACAGCAAACCGGCTTTTACAATGGAGGCTGGCCCGGCTGTTACCTTTTCAAGCGGCGGCGATGACTTTGAAGTCATATTGCCGGAGACCTGCTTCCCCGTGGAGGAGGGGGACATCATTGTATTGGGGGCGGTGGCCACCGACAACTTCAGCCGCCAGTTCCGCTGGGCGCCTTGGGCCTGCCAGGTAAAGGAGGGAGAGCTGAGGGTTGTGGAACCCCCGGCGGAGTGGGCGCAATAGGGCAAACATAAAAAGGAGCGGAACGGCTGCGCCGTTCCGCTCCTTTTTTCAGAAAAAATCACTTGTGTTCCAGCCCCAGGCGGACATACTGCTCCGCCGGCGCGTCGTTTTGACGCATCAGATCGGCCATGGCCTGGGCCAGACGCTGCTCGATTGCGTCGTCATGATAGGGATGCATCTGCTTGGGGTCTGTCTCCAGATCAAAGAGCAGGTTTCCTCCTTCGTAGAGTCCGTCGGGACCGTAGAGAGACTCCGGATCGTCGGAGATCATGCCCATGGCGTTGCCTGGCAGGCGAATGAGGGGCGTACCCTTGGTAAAGGACATGGGCGGCACGAACTCGGCCTTGCGCATTTTTTCCAGAGTGATGCTGCCCGGATAGCTGGTCGGCGTCTGGAGATAGTCGTAAAGCTGATCCACCTGCTCCCTCAGCGGGGCACGCATGTAGACATACCGGCCGTCGGTGACGTTGACATGGAACCCGTGCATGCCGAACAGGGCGTAGTCCCGGATTTTTTTGTCCGAGGCCGCCGTCTCCTTCAGCGGGATTCCCAGCATGTCCCCAGGGCGCTCCACGCCGAAATACTCCAGCAGCGTGGGGGCGATGTCGATGGTCTGGCACAGCGCTGTCCGCCTCACGCCCCGAGCCCCGCTGCGGGGGTCCCACAGGAAGAAGGGCGTGTGGACCAGCTCGTCGTAGTGGGGCTCGCAGATCTTGCCCCACCAGTTGTGCTCGGTGAGCAGAAAGCCGTGGTCCGTATTGACGATCAGCATGGTGTCGTCCCACAGGCCGTACTGGTCCATCCGGTCCAGAACCTGGCCCAGGTAGTGGTCGCACATGCTGACGGTGGCATAGTACTTGCGGATGCCGTGGAGGATCTCCTCCTCCGTCTCCCCGGCAAAGCCCACCTGATGATACTGGGGCCAGTCGAAGGCGCGGCCGTGGTACTCCTTTTCATAGAGCTCCATAAAGCGGTCCGGAACATAATAGGGCTCGTGGGGGTCAAACTCCTCAATCTGGAGGAACCAGTTGTCGGCGCTGTGGTTGTCGTCTAAAAATTCCAGGCCGTGCTTAAAATTCTGGGCAATGGAGATGTCCTCCTCCCGAGGCATATAGTGGCGGTTGATGTACTCCTGGCGGCCGCAGTTGTCGGTCCGGCCGTAGAGATGGGGAGGCGTCTCCCACTCCACGCGGGCCTTCCAGGGATCGCCCTCCTTGCCCCGGGCATACTCAAAGGAGTTGTATTTGGTCTGGTAGTCGCTTCCGCCCTGCTCCCAGTAGTGCCAGTGGTCGGAGACCAGGTGGGTGTAAACCCCGCTCTTTTTCAGCAGCTCCGGCATGGAGTCGTCGTAGAGCTCGATTGGGCCCCAGCCCCGGTGCAGGAAGTTGTAACGGCCGGTGTGGATTTCCCGCCGGGCAGGCATGCAGGGCAGGCTTCCGGCATAAAAGTTGTCGAAAGTGGCCGCATGTTTTGCAAGACGCTCAAAGTTGGGAGCGATGATATCGGTTCCGCCGTAAGGCGGCAGCATGCCGCGGTTCAGGGAATCGAACATGATCATGATCGCTTTCATTTCATTTCCTCACTATTTCTACGGGAATTATTCCTCTCCGCTGTCCGCGATGCCGGCAGGCGCCCGAACGTGGCGCACGGCAAATGTGACCACCAGGATGGTCACCAGATAGGGACACATCTCCAGCAGCTGAGAGGGGATGGTTCCGTCGGTGAAGACGTTTTTCAAAGAGGCGGAGAAGCCAAAGATCAGGCTTCCCAACATGGACCCGACGGGGTTGTACTTTCCTAAGATGTTCACAGCCACCGCGATGTAGCCGCGTCCGGCGCTCATGCCAAATGTGAAGCGGTTCACGTGGTCAATGGCCAGGTAGCATCCGGCCAGGCCGCAGAGAATCCCGGTGATGGACTCGCCCAAAAACCGGTATTTCTTGATGGAGATGCCGATGGACCGGGCGGCCAGAGGCTTTTCTCCCACGATCCGCAGCCTGAGTCCCCAGGTGGTGCGGAAGAGAAACACCCAGCCCACGATGCCGATGAGCATGGTCGCCGGCAGCAGCAAAGAGGTGGTCCCCAGGATAGGCAGCCTGACATGGGGCAGTGCGCTCACCGAATCGGAATAGGCCCGGGAACCCCAGATGATCTGCGTCAGGGATGCCGTAAAGCCGGCGGCAAACATGTTGAGCCCGATGCCGCAGATGACCTGGTTCATGTGGTACTGGACGCACAAAACGCCGTGGATCATGGCATACAGCCAGGCGATCAGCACGCCGCAGATCAGGCCCACCAGAGCGCTGCCCGAATAGTAGGAGCCGCAGGTAGCGCCGAATGCCCCCATCAGAATAAAGCCCTCCATGCCCATGGGCATGGTTCCGCTGCGCGCGGAGAAGGTGCCTCCGATGGCGGAGAGCGCCACCGGGATGGAGGAGCGAAGGGCAGAGGCCAGAAGAAGACCCGCTAATTCCATATTGAGGGTTCCTCCTTTTTCCCAAGAGTTGTAAGATTTCGTAAACTCCGCATCACCGGGCCTCCCTGGCATCCGCACGATGCTTTTCCGCCAGAAGTTTTTGCAGCGGCCCGCACAGGGCGTCCATCAGCTTGGGCGCCACCATAAAGATGACGATCAGCGCCTGAATGATGGAGATAACGTCCATGGGGATGGCGGCAATCCGGTTCACCGCGCTGGCGCCGGACTTGAGTCCGCCCCAGAGCACGGCGGAGACCAGAACCATCAGGGGGTTGTTGCCGGCCAGAGCCGCCACGGCGATGCCCTCAAACCCGTATCCCGCAGAGAACCCGTCTGTGTAGCGATACTGCACGCCCATGACCTGGGTCGCGCCGCAAAGGCCGGCCAGCGCGCCGCTGATGAGCATGGTGAGCACCAGCATCCGGTCGGGGTTGATCCCGGCGGTCTGGGCCGCAAGCTGATTGGAACCCACAAAGTGAAGCCGGTATCCAAGCTTGGTGTAGTTGAGCAGCAGCCAGATGACGATGACCAGCACCACGCCGATCACAATGGCGGAGGAGAGGTAGTGTCCCTGCACCAGCTTGCCGATCTGCGCCTGAATCGGGAGCTTTGCGGTGCGTGGGTTTCCCTGCTCGTCCACCAGAGGATAATTGGCCAGGTATCCACAGAACAGCTGGGACACATAGTTGAGCATCAGCGTCACAATGACCACGTTGGCGCCGAATTTCACCTTCAAAAAACCGGCCAAGGCGGCGTATAGGCCGGCGGATACACAGCTGAGCAGGAGGATCAGCGGCACAAACAGCGCCCTGGGCAGCGGCGGAAGGTATCCGCCGATCAGCGCAGCCACCATGGCGCCCACATAGAGCTGTCCCTCCGTGCCCAGGTTCAGCACGCCGCCGTGCTGGGCAAAGGCAAAGGCCAATCCGGTAAAGAGCAGAGGCGTGGCGTAGTGGAGCGTGGTCAGCAGCGCGTCGCCGGAGCCAAAGGCGCCAAGGAAGATCAGTTTGTACGCCTGGAGCGGATTGAACCCTGCGGCGTAAAAGACAAAGCCGCCGCAGATCAGCGCAAGCAGCAGCGCGATGGCCATGCGCAGAGCAAGATAGGCGGATTTTCGTTTTCCAGTCAGATTCATGCCCGGGTCCCCCCTTTCCCCTCGGATGCGGCCGCGCCGGTCATCAAAAGGCCCAGCCGGTCGTCATCAAAGCGCTCCGCTTTGTCCACCGCCATGATCTCGCCTCTGTAGAGGACGGCAATGGTATCGCTGAGCTTTTTGACCTCGTCCAGGTCCGCGGAAATCAGCAGGATGCCTTTCCCCTGATCCCGGTAGCGGAGCATGACGTCGTGGATGTACTCCGAAGCGGACACATCCACGCCTCGGGTGGGCTGGGCACAGATCACCACCTCCGGGGACCGGGAGAAAACCCGGGCGATAACCACCTTCTGCTGGTTGCCGCCGGAGAGGGCGCCGCAGGGCGTTTTGGCCGAGGGGGCCTTGATCTGGAAGCTCCGGACCAGGGTCTCCGCGTTTTTCTGGACGGTCTTCCAGTCCATGACGCCACGGCGGGAAAATCCGTCCTCATAGCCTAAGATGGAGTTCTCCGCAATGGAGCGGGGCAGGGACAGCCCCCGGACCATCCGGTCCTCCGGCACATGTCCAATCCCTTTGCGGATGAAGTCCGCCGCGTCGCCGGTGACCGCTTCCCCGTTGAGAGTCAGCTCCATGGAGTCCGGCTTCAAAAGCCCGGTCAGCGATTCAATGAGTTCCGTCTGGCCGTTGCCCTCGATACCGGCAATGCCCAAAATCTCGCCTTTGTGAATGGTCAGGCTGATGTTTTGAAGCACCGGGAGGCCGTTTCGACGGTAGCTCAGGTTTTTGATTTCGCAAAGCGCCCCGCCGATGCGGGGAGAGGGGCAGCGCCTGTCAAAGTTGACCTCCCGGCCCACCATCATGCCAGCCAACTGCTGCATGCTGGTTTTCTCCTTATCCACGCTGCCGATGAGCCTGCCGTCCTGCAGCACGGTGCAGCGGTCGGCGATCTCCATCACCTCGTAGAGCTTGTGGGTGATGATAACAATGCTCTTTCCCTCGGCCTTCAGCCGCCGCAGCGCAACGAACAGCTCCTGGACCTCAATGGGTGTCAGCACCGCGGTGGGCTCGTCCAGGATCAGGATATCCGCGCCCTTATACAGGGCCTTGAGGATTTCCACCCGCTGCATGGCGCCCACGGACAGCGTCTCCACCCTGGCGCGGGGATCAATGAGAAAGCCGCTCTCTTTGGCCAGCTGCTCCACTTCCTCCACAGCCCGGTTGAAGTCAAAGAACACGCCCTTGTGGGGCTCGCTGCCAGCCACCACGTTTTCCGCGGCGCTGAGCACTGGAATCAGCATAAAGTGCTGGTGCACCATTCCGATTCCCAGGCGGATGGCGTCCTGGGAGTCCCGGATGTCCGCCCGCTCCCCCCGGATAAAGACCTGTCCCGCCGTGGGCCGGTGCATTCCGTACAGTATTTTCATCAATGTGGTTTTGCCGGCTCCGTTTTCCCCAAGCACAGCGTGGATTTCACCCTGCCTGAGGGTGAAATCCACGTTTTGCAGTGCCTGGACGGTGCCAAAGGCCTTTGAAATGCCGCGCATTTCAACAGCATTCATGCAAAGCACCGCCTCTCATGAAATTTCAGGCGGAAAAATCAGGCAGCCTGCCCGTTCTCCGCAACCCAAGCGTCCACCGTGTCCATGGTGGTGGCCAGCACCACATCGCTGTTGGTCTCGTACCAGTCGCGGGCGGCCTCCACCTTCTTGATGATCTCATCGGAGAGCTGGACGGAGGCGTCGTCGGTGAGATAGTCGAAGGCTCCGTCGCGGATGGTGGGGTTGACGGTGCCGCTGACCCAGGTCCCGTCGATCATGTCCTTGCACTGGTCATAGATGATCTGGCTGAGGACAAAGCCGGCGGTTGCAACGATGTAGGGGGAGAGAGTGTTCTGGTTGGAGCCGCAGCCGACGCCGTAGAACTGCTTTTCCTCCAAAGCGGCCCAAATGCCGGTGCCGCTGCCATCCAGGTTCATGATGACGTCCACGCCCTGCTCATACATGGAAAGAGACATCTCCTTTGCCGTGTTGACGTCGGAGAAATCGCCCACGGTGGAGACCAGAACCTCCACGGAGGGATCGTAGAACTTGGCGCCGCAGGCAAACCCGGCGGCCATGGCCACCACGGTCGCCACGTCCATGCCCAGCACCGCGCCCACCTTCTTGTCGGCGTTGGCATACTCATAGCTGCTGTCCTGGGTCAGAAGACCCGCGATCACGCCGGTCAGGAAGGTCTGTTCGGCACCATTTTTCACAATGGAGCAGATGTTGTCGCCCACAACTTCCTGGTCGACAATGGTAAAGAGCTGATCGGGGTATTCCGGGGCAACCTGCTCCACGGCAGTGGCGCCGTCGGAGGAGAGGACGATAATCAGGTCGTAGGAGCCGTCCTGGGCAAAGTCATAGGTCATGGTGGTGTACTCGTCGCCGGAAGAGGGCTCCGCGTAATCAAAGGTGATGCCCATGTCTTCCTTGGCGGCGTTCAGGCCGGCATAGACCATGTCGTTGAAGTTGTTGTCGCCCAGGCCGCCGGTGGTGAAGACGACGCCCACCTTCAAGGCGGCCTCGCCGCCCTCGCTGGAAGAGCCGGCGGAAGACTTGGAGCCTGCCTCCAGGTCCGTGGTGCTGCCGCAGCCTGTGAGCATCCCAAGGGCCAGGACGGCGGCAAGGACAAATGCGAGCATTCTTTTCATATCAGTTTCCTCCTGAATAGAATTTTGGCAGAGTGTTCTCTGCCGGCGGATACTGCCGTTTACACGGTCTTAACAGCGGTATTTTATCATGTGAATTGGGAGGATACCGCGACAAATGTCATTTTTCGCCCCGGCTCAGTGATTATTTTCCCAGATATCCGCCATTAAAAAACACCATGGGGCCCTGCACAAGCAGAGTCCCATGGTGTGCTGCGGTTTTTGCTCAATAAAAGCACTGCTCCTGTCGTTCCTTCAGTGCCTCGTATCGGGGCGGATCGATGTAGATGGAGCCGGATTGAATCAGGATCAGGTCCTCCGCCTTCAGCTGAGGGAGGATCCGCTGGAGGGTCCGGACGTTGATGCACATGAAGTTTGCGATCTCCGTGCGCTTTTCCGGAATCTTCACCGCGCCGTCATAGTCCAGGGGATAGCAGCGCCGGTAAAACTCATAGGCGTAGATGAGATAGGTGATCACCCCGGCATAGGGCGGGTAGTTGTTGCACTCCGAGAGCCGCCAGAGGCCGTCGTTGAGGCGGGCCAGCGTCCGGCCAGTCAGTTCGTTGGTGAAGTCCACATAGCGGGAAAAGCAGAGTCGGACGGTGCTTTGGGGAATCATGGCCAGCACGGATGGTGTTTTGGCAAAAATGGTGGCGCTGAAGTCGCAGTATGTATGCCGGCTCTTAAAATTGCCGTACAGGCCAAAGACATCATGGACGGTGGCCTTGCGGAACCAGACCTGCTCCCCGTTTTTAAAATTGCAGGTGGAACAGCAGACGCCCTCTAAGATAATATAGGTTGCAGTTGACTCCGGGTCCTCGCATCGCTGAATCACCACATCCCCGGGCTGGTAGCGGCGGATGCGGATGGTGCTCAGCAGCTCTTCCGGCAGCTCGTGCAATATGGCGGCAATGGATGGGTCCCGGTCCATATACTCCCGAATTTCCACTGAGAATCCCCCTTTTATCTGGGAGTGGTCGGATTTACCTCTATTCAAAGCAAGTATAGCACAGCCCGGCCTGCCATACAATCGCATATTTTGCGCAGCCTCCCCAAAATCGGTCAAATGTCGTTTGCAATTTTTGTCCCTTGGAGTATAATCATCTCACTATACGACCGGAGACTTTTGGGGAGGGAACCATGAAACAGTACAACGTGATGATCAAGCCCGCCTCGTCGGCCTGCAATCTCTGCTGCCGGTATTGCTTCTACGCGGACGAAAGCCGCAGCCGCTCCGTGGCGGACTATGGGCGGATGTCTCCGGAGACGGTGCAGGCCATTTTACAGCGTTTCCTTGAGCAGGAGGCGGACGGCTTTGCCTTTGCTTTCCAGGGCGGCGAGCCCACGCTGGCCGGACTGGATTTTTACCGGGACTTTATGGAACGGGAGCGGGGCTTTCGCCGCGGGAAGGTGCGCCACGCCATCCAGACCAACGGATTGCTGTTGGATCAGCAGTGGGCCCGATTCCTGCGCCAAAATCACTTTTTGGTGGGGCTCTCCCTGGATGGAAACAAGGCCAGCCACGACCTCTACCGGGTGGACCGGCAGGGAAAGGGGTCTTTTAAGCACGCCTTTGCCGCCGCCCGGCTGCTGGAGCAGAATCAGGTGCCCTTTAATATTCTGACCGTGGTCACTCCCCAGCTGGCCCGGCACATTCCCAGCATCTTTCGCTTTTTCCAGGAAAACGGTTTCCGGCATCAGCAATACATCCCCTGCATGGGCCCCCTGGAGGATGGGGCGGGAGACTATGTCCCCACACCGGCGCAGCTGGAGTCATTTTTGAAAACCCTCTTCGACATCTGGTACCGGGAACTGCTGGGAGGAAACTATGTGTCCATCCGCTTTTTCGACAACCTGGTCTATATGCTCCAGGGGCAGGCGCCGGAGCTGTGCTCCATGTGCGGCCACTGCAACATCCAGTACCTGATCGAGGCGGACGGCAGCGTGTTTCCCTGTGATTTCTATGCTCTGGACGGCTACTGCCTGGGCAACATCCGGGACTGCTCCCTTGAGGAGATCGACCGGCGCCGGCGGGAGCTGCGCTTTATTGAGGACTCCCTGCGTCCGCCGGAGGAGTGCAGAAGCTGCCCCTGGGCCTACCTCTGCCGGAACGGCTGCCGCCGGGACCGCCGGCCGGGTCCGGGCGGAAAAAACATATACTGTGCGGCCTACAGGGGATTTTTTGAATACAGTTATGAGCGGCTGCGCCAGGTGGCCGGCGGCCGGGGAGGGCGGATATGACCAGGGGAAGAAAACTTTATTGGAAGCTGTTTCTCAACGCGTTGAGCCTGAGCGCCTTCACCTTTGGAGGAGGCTATGTGATCGTCTCGCTGATGAAGAAGAAATACGTGGATGAGCTCAAGTGGCTGGAGGAGGATGAAATGCTGAACCTGGTGGCCATCGCCCAGTCGGCGCCCGGCCCGGTGGCGGTCAACGCCTCCATGATCTTGGGCTATCAGTTGGGCGGCGGAATCGGCGCGCTGGTCTCTATTCTGGGGACCATCCTTCCGCCGCTGGTGACGCTGTCCGTCATCTCCGCGGCCTATCAGGCTTTTTCGGAAAACGCCGTGGTACAGGCGGTTCTGCGGGGCATGCAGGCCGGCATTGCCGCCGTCATCGCGGACACCATCTTCACCCTGGCTGGAAACGTACTGCGGGAGAGGAGCGTTCTGTCCGTCTTTTTGATGGCTGCCTCGTTTGCGGCCGTGTATTTCGGCGGGGTCAATGTGGTGGTGATCATCCTGATCTGCGGCGCGGTGGGCATCGGCCGTGGATATCTGGCCATGCGGCGGGAAAGGAGGGCATAAGCCATGGTATTTTGGAAACTCTTCCTCAGCTTTTTTCAGGTGGGCCTGTTCAGCTTTGGCGGCGGAATGGCCGCTCTGCCCCTGATTCAGACCCAGATGGTGGATATCCACGGATGGCTCACCCTTTCCCAGTTTGCAGACCTTGTCACCATCGCGGAGATGACTCCGGGGCCCATCGCCGTCAATGCCGCCACCTTTGTGGGCATCCGGGTGGCCGGGCTGCCCGGGGCGATTGTGGCCACCGTAGGCTGCATTCTGCCCTCCTGCGCCATTGTGCTGATTCTGGCCCGGCTGTATGTGCGCTATAAGAGTCTGAGTCTGATGCAGGGCGCTCTGAGCGGGCTGCGCCCCGCCATCGTGGCGCTGATCGGCTCGGCGGGCGTATCCATCTTTTTGATGGCGATCTGCGGGGAAGGCGGTTTTTGCGGCCTGGGCTCAGTCAACTGGATCGCGGTGGGAATGTTTGCCGTGGCATTTTTGCTCCTGCGCAAGTGGAAGGTGAGCCCCATTCTCTTGATGCTGTGCTCCGGCGTGGTAGGTGGAATCCTCTACACCCTGTTTCCGGCTTAAGCGGGACAGATCGCCTCTCAAGGAAAAAAGCGCCGCATCAAGCACGGCGCTTTTTATTGCATCCGCCTCCTCCCTGTGGTATGATAAAAGTTACAAAATTCAACAGCAAACGGAGGGTTGACATGTCTCGCATCAGTAAGGAGAACTACTATCTGGACATCGCCCAGACTGTGTTGGAGCGCTCCACCTGTCTGCGCCGGCGCTACGGCGCCATCATTGTGAAAAACGATGAGATCATCTCCACCGGCTACAACGGCGCCCCCCGGGGGCGCAAGAACTGCGTGGATATGGGATACTGTGCCCGGGAGGCCATGCAGGTGCCCCGTGGGGAGCGGTACGAGCTTTGCCGCAGTGTGCATGCCGAGGCCAATGCCATCGTCTCCGCCGCCCGCAGGGACATGGTGGGCGGTACGCTCTATCTGGTGGGCCGGGACGGCCGCACCGGCGAGCTGCTCAGCGACGCCACCTCCTGCCCCATGTGCCGCCGTCTGGTCATCAACTCCGGGTTGGAGCGGGTGGTGATCCGCAATACCAAGGAGGACTTTGAAGTGGTTCCCGTGGAGGAATGGGTGGCGGACGACGATCTCAAAATGATCTGAGCCCGGCCGCATGCGCGGGATGACAGCACATGCCGCAAGCCGGCATGGGAAGGGGAGAATGCTTTGAAAACCGGATTGGTCACCTTTTATCACATTCATCATTACGGCGCTTTTCTTCAGGCCTGCGCCACGGCCCGGGCGGTGAAAGCCCTGGGCAGTGAATGTGAGATCATCGATTACTACGTAAACCAGAGCAACGACCTGTTTCGCGGCGCGCGCTCCGTCGCCGCCGCTGCCTCGGACGCCCATACGGCGCTGCACTATGGCGCGCTGAAGGCCCGCTACGACCGGTTTGAGCGGTTCTCGGCAGAGCACCTGCCCATTTCAAAGCATCGCTACATGAGCTTTGAGGAGCTTCAGAAGGCGGATCTGCCCTACGATGTCTATCTCTCCGGCAGCGACCAGATCTGGAACCCCAGGATTTTTCCAGACGGCCGCTTTGACCCCGTGTTTTTCGCGGCATTTACCCAGGGGCGCAAAATCGCCTACGCACCCTCCTTCGGCATCTCCCAGATTCCCTCCGACATGGAGGAAGAGCTGAAGGGGTATCTGGAGGACTATGAGGCCATCGGCGTCCGGGAGCGGGCCGGACAGCAGATCGTAAAGGAGATTGCGGGCCGGGATGTGCCGGTTGTGCTGGATCCCACGCTGCTGCTGCAAAAAGAGGAGTGGGCCGCCATGGCGGCCCAGCCCGGACCCACCGGCGGATATATCCTGTGCTACTGTATCAGCAGTCCCGGCGCCCTGACGCCGTATGTAGCCAAGCTGGCCGAGGCCACGGGACTGCCCATTGTGCAGCTGTGCGGCATCCGCCGCAAGGTGCACCCCAGAGCCCGATGCGTGTTGGACGCAGGACCGGCGGAATTTCTGAGCCTCTTCCAAAACGCCGCCTATGTCTGCACCAATTCCTTCCACGGCACGGTGTTTTCCGTGCAGTTTGAAAAGCCTTTCTTCACCACGGTGGCGCCCATGGAAATGGCCCACCCTGAGCAGTCCCGCACCTTCAACCTGCTGACCACCCTGGGCCTCACAAGGCGCGTGGTGGGCCGGGGAGACACGGCGGAGCTCACAGAGGAGATCGACTACGCCGCCGTGGGCCAGCGTCTGAAGGCCCAGCGCTGCCGCTCCCTCAAGTACCTGGGCTGCGCGCTGCGGGGCCAGGTTTTTGACGATCAGGAGGAGATCAACCGTCCCCTGCCCGTCCTGGCCAAGCGGGAGGAGTGCACCGGATGCGCCGCCTGCTACAGCGGATGTCCCAAAAACGCCATCTCTATGGTCCGGGACAAGGAGGGCTTCCTCTATCCGGAGGTGGACCACGACCTCTGTGTGGAGTGCGGCCACTGCACCGTGATCTGCCCCGCGCTGAACAAGAGGGAGCAGCGGGAGCACCTGCCGGTGGCCTTCGCCGCCTGGAACCGGGATGAGAACGTGCGTCGGGACTCCACCTCCGGAGGTGTGTTTTCCCTGCTGGCGGACTATGTGTTCGAGGACGGCGGCGTGGTGTTTGGCGCGGCGCTGGACGCTAAAATGCACCTGCGCCACATCGCCTGCTGGTCCAAGGAGGAGCTGCGCCACCTGCGGGGAGCCAAATATGTGCAGAGTGATATCGGCGACACCTACCGTCAGATCAGGAAGCTTGTGGAAAGCGGCAGAAAGGTGCTCTTCTCCGGAACGCCCTGCCAGGTGGACGGGCTGTACCGCTATCTTGGGTACCGGCCGGAGAACCTGCTCAGCTGTGACCTGGTGTGCCACGGCGTACCTTCTCCCGGCGTGTGGGAGGACATGGTGGATTCCATACAGCGTGAGACCGGCCGAAAAATCCAGAACGTGCGCTTTCGCAACAAGGTCAGCGGCTGGAAGGGCAGCCATCTGACCACGCTCTTTGAAGGGGGCACGGTCAGCTCCCGCCCGCTGACCCAGACGGAATACGGCCGGGCCTTTGGCCGGGCGCTGTTCCTGCGGCCCTCCTGCTACCGCTGCACCTATGCCTCCATGAACCGTCCCGGCGACTTCACTCTGGGCGATTTCTGGGGGCTGCGGGATGACGAGCTGCCGGAAGAGCAGCATAAGGGCGTTTCCCTGCTGCTTGTAAACACTCCGCAGGGCAGCCATGTATTCGATCAGCTGCCCATCGCCCGGGTGCCCTTCCCCATTGAGCGGGCCATCTCCGGAAACCCCCGGCTGGCGTCGCCCACCGCCCTGGTTCCAGACCGCGCCGCCTTCTTTGCAGCCTATGCGGTGGAGCCCTTTGACCTGGTCCGCAGGCAGTATCTGAAGCTGCCGGGCCTGCCCTATCTGATCGCCGCCAAAGCCCTTTCCCCGGAGGTGAAGGCCAAGATTCGCAAAAAGCTGAAGGGGTAAAGGGCATACGCTTTCCCGGACACGCCTGACCGCGCCGCCGCGCCGGCGGTGAAAACAAGTTGAAAGCGCCTGCGTCCCAAGTTGGGCGCAGGCGCTTATAAATGAGGCTGATTGCAAAAAAACAGCCGCCCCAAAACGGGCGGCTGTTTTCAAGACAGATCAGTCGGTGACGAAAGGCAGCAGGGCGATCTGCCGGGCGCGCTTGATGGCCTCGGTCAGCTGGCGCTGATGCATTGCGCAGGTGCCGGTGGTTCTGCGGGGCAGAATCTTGGCGCGCTCGGAGACATAGCGGCGCAGCTTGGCCACGTCTTTATAGTCAATGGACTCGCACTTGTCCACACAGAACTGGCAAACCTTTCTGCGCTTGCGGTTCATGGGACGAGCGGGTCTGTTCTCGCGTTCCATAGCCATGGAAAGTTCCTCCTTTTATGATGTTCGCTCAAAGAGCATTGGATCAGAACGGCAGCTCGCCGTCCTCCTCGCCGATCTCAGCAAAATCGGAATGGGCATCCACCGGGGAAGGGGCGGAGCGGTATCCGCCGCCGGCAGGCGCGCCGTAGTTGGGCGCGGCAAAGGAATCTCCGCCGCCGTCCCGCTTGGAGTCGCCGAAGTACACGTTGTCGGCCACCACCTCGGCGCTGGTACGCTTGTTGCCCTCCTTGTCCGTCCAAGGACGGATCTGGAGGCGGCCCTCCACCACGGCCATGCGGCCCTTGGCGAAGTACTTTGCCACAAATTCGGCGGTCGCGCGCCAGGCTACGACGTCGATGAAATCGGTTTCCTTTTCGCCGCTCTGGTTCTTGAAATCACGATCCACAGCGATGCGTAAGGATGTGACGGGCGTTCCGCTCTGCGTCCTGCGCAGCTCCGGGTCTGCCACCAGACGGCCCATCAAAATAATGCGGTTCAGCATAACTTGTCCTCCTTACTCGCCTTTGGAGACGATCAGGGAACGCATAATGCCGTCGGTAATGCCGAGGACACGATCCAGCTCTTTGGGGAAAGCGGGAGCGCTGGTGAAGCTCATCAGGACGTAATAGCCCTCAGACTTGAAGCTGATCTCGTAGGCCAGCTTGCGCTTACCCCACTCCTCAACCTCAACAGCGCTGGCGTTCTGCTCAGCCAGGGTCTTGAACTTCGCCACCAGGGCGGCGGTCTGCTCCTCGCTCAGCGTAGGGTCGATGATGTAGACGACCTCATAGTTGCCGGAAACTTTTGCCATGTTGGTTGCACCTCCTTTTGGACATTTGGCCCTCACCCAAAGTGAGAGCAAGGATTACCTGCAAGTTTGCAAGCTATATTATTATACCGGAAATCCTGGATAAGTCAAGTGAAAATCAAAATTCAAAATTCAAAATTCAAAATCAATCCTTCTGAAAATGCTACAAAAATCTTACATTTTATGTACTCGGATTTGTATCTGCTCCAATTGCCTTAATAATACCAGGATATAATGCCACCCCGCAACATTAAGAGTCCTTTTCTGTATGTATTACAGCAATCGTGTATTGACAAAACAGCATTTCCAATGGATAATTAGTTATATGATATTCTTAATGAAATTTATCCATTTTACAAAACTGCTTCGTTGCAGATGTCAATAAGGAGAAAGTGCGTATGGAAACCTTAAATAAAGCGATTCACCCGATAAAACCCTTGAAGGCCTATCGGGTCATTGTGGAGAAGATTGTCAGTCTTGTCGCCTCCGGGGAACTGAAATACGGCGAATACCTCTATACTGAAAAAGATCTGATGGAGAAGCTTGGAGTCAGCCGCCCCACATTGCGGGAGGCATTGCGTGTGTTGGAATTCCTTGGTATTATCTCCGTCAGCCCTCGCAAGGGCATCAGCGTAAATTCTCCTGATGACTCCAGTTACTATCTGTCCCTCAGCTACATTCTGATGTTTGACCAGACAACAAACATCGAGATTTTCCATATGCGCCGCGCTATTCAGATCGAGATGGTCTCTGTTGCCGCCACGGATGCAACACCGGAAGACCTGAAACGCCTAAAGTCCATTCTTGACGAAATGGAGTCCAAGAAAGAGGCGGATTATATCACCTTTGAAAAATCCGATTACGACTTCCATATGCAGATCGTCATCTGTGCGCACAGCATGCTCAGTTTGAAGTTAATGCAGACAATGAGTTTCATGATCCACAGTCAAATGCAAGAGCGTCTTTCCAGGATGTCGCTTGAGGAGCGCCAAAAATCGCTGCAGTTTCACCACGACATCTATAATGCCATGGAAAAGCATGATGCCGTCGCTGCAAAACGGCACATGGAGGAGCACCTTTCCAGTGTTTACCTCCATTTACAGGAAAAACCGGTGCAGTTCAAATTCAGCGGGTTGCTTGACAATCAATAAACACTAAAAACTCTCGCAGGTATTTTACCTGCGAGAGTTTTTATGTAGTGCATCCATATAGCAAGGAGCTATTGGGCGGTAGAGATCATCTCCCGATTGCACGGCATTACTATGTGGTAGCCGTAACCGGCAATAACCTGATAGTAGCCGCTGAGCTGACGGTTAACCTCTTCCTCTCCGCAGTCAATGCGCAGCTGTCCCCCACTAATGGAAATTAGTTTCTGGGCAGTGGCCATAACGGAGATGCCGTCTCTCCCCACTTTCTCAAGCACCCTTTCACTGAACTGATGGTTCCCTCGTCCAAACAAGAAGCCTTGTCCCCCGATAGGTGAAACAATAATGCGCAGTTTCCCAGCAGATGCAATTTTAAAAAGTTGCTCCTCTGTAACATCGTTGGCAATTAGGCGATGATCCTGTATGAGGTCAATTCCCAGCAGTTCATAGGGAAGCTTTAGCTGGCGCATGATGCACTTTGCTGTCGATCCAGAGCCAATCGCGTAGACGTATTCGCGTTCCATATGTCTGACAAGGAACTCCGCAATGTCATTCAGCTGCTCACGGTCAGTCGAAAAACCACTCTGCTTCATGTTCTGCAAGTAACCATTGATCACAGGAATGCTCATATATCCATATAGCGTCGAAGAAACTTTGCCACTGCGATAGGCATCCTCATTCAGGTCGATGACCTCTTGAGGCCGAAGCTGATAAGGGTGGCCACTTATAATGTTCGCAGCCAAACGCCCGGCATGGGCAGGCGAAAGTGCAAACACTGCAGATTGTATTTTCACACCCGCCGGAATGCCAATGACAGGCATGCTTTCTCCTATAGCCGCACAAACATTTCTTGCCGTACCATCACCGCCAGCAAAAATCAGCAGCTCCGCTCCAGAAAGCTGTATTTGCCTTGCGGCAGATATCGTGTCTTGCTCTGTTGTAACAGCACCGCATCTCTCCACTACCAAATGGCGAAGCTGAAGTTCCTTGCAGATATTTTCACCCATAGCACCGGATGCTGTCAAAATAACTGGCTTTTCCGGTAAATCACAGAGCTCTTGGAGCGCTTTCTTTGCCTTTTGCTCTGCCTCGGGAACAGCTCCGAGTGCGATTGCGCGGGAAAGAACCTCGCTTCCGTCCGTACCCTTCAGCGCCACCTTGCCGCCCATGCCTGCGATTGGGTTAACAATAAAACCTATGGCCTTACGCAAGATTGTTCTTCCTTTTATAAACGCGCCATGTCACGCACAGATCCTCAGGATTTTCTATGGTGTTATTGGGTACATTGCTTATCGAGCCGCGGTGCGGAGCCGTTTTTACAACCTCGGGATTTTCATACGCCTCATTGCTGATATGCTTCAGCGCCTCCACATACTCGTCAATGTCCGCCTTGGAATAGCTTTCCGTCGGTTCAGGTGTATAGGGTTCAGCGACAATAAGCGGGTGATGACTGGGAAAGAAACGCTGGAAGCCGAAATCCTGCATGCGGCGGTTGATATCATCGCTGCAAACACCGGTATCCCGATATAGCTGTTCCCAGCTGTAACGCACCTGCTCCAGCCGATGGCACTCCACTTCACTCCAGGGAATGCTGATTCCGCGCACCTCTTCGATCAGGCGCTTCATCATATAGTTGTTGTTCAGGATTGCTGTCTCTGCTACCGTCTTCAAGCCATCAGCTCCCAGAGACATGACCCATGCGTAAGCGCGAACAACGGCTGCCACCACGCCGTGGAACTGACGGATCTTTCCGACCGAATGCTCCTCACCATAGTCAAGTCCGTATGTCTTTCCATCAAAAGTGACACGTGGAATGGGGAGATACTTAGCAAGTTCCGCTGTGACGCCCTGCGCCGCACAGGCGGGACCCATGCAGCCGTGCGGAGAGGAAAAGGACTTGTGCAGGTTAAAGTGACACATATCCGCTCCCATCTCCCTGGGGCGAATGATGCCTAACATGCCATTGTAGTCTGCCATGTCACAGATGCAAAGGCCGCCTACTTTATGAACTTCATCAATGAACTGCTTGATGATGGGGTTAAACACCCCCGTATCCTCAGGGTTCGTAATGAAGATGCCAGCTGTTTTCTCCGAAAGCACTGCCTTGAGGCTTTCCAGCGAGGGATAACCGCACTCATCTGGCATCAGTGTGATGACTTCAAAGCCGCAGGTGGCCGGAGCCGCACTGTCAAGCGGATGGGAGAGAATGGTCGTAATAACCTGCGTACGCTGCTCCGCTTCTCCCCTTTCCTCAAAGTACTTTTTAAGGATCGCGGCGTTGGAGTAGATGCCCGCGCCTCCGCCTGCCGGTTGGAAGGAGAATGCGTCCATGCCGGAGATTTCCTTGATAAGCTGTTCAAAATCATACATCAGCTTCAAAATACCCTGAGCGCTCGCGGGATCCTGCAGCGGGTGCATTTCCGTCAGTTTTGGGTTGCGGACAAACTGTTCGTTGATCTTGGGGCTGTACTTCATTGTGCATGTGCCAAGACCGATATCGATGTTGATGTCCTGTCCCATAGTTTCCTGTGAAAGACGCAGGAAATGACGCAGTACCTGCGGCTGTGCAATCTCAGGCAGCGCCGGTAACTTGAGGCGCTTAAGAGCGGCGGGCAGCAATTCACCCTCAGCAGCCGCTTTCACGTCATCTTCAGGCGGCGCGATTAAGATCCCGCGGCTGCCGGGATCACTGAGCTCAAAAATGATCGGCTCATCCCATTTCGCATTGTGAAAATTTTTTAATTTAACGTTTGCACTCATGATAGCTCCTCCTATTCTGCCAGAATGGTCTTGAGCGCCGTGCAGAGTTTATCAATCTGCGCCTGAGAGGTCTTTTCGGTGACACAGTACAGGGCGGACTGACCGAGACCGTACTTCTTGCTGAGGTCGAGGCCGCCGAAGATATCGTACCGCTCACGCAGCACGGTGTTAATTTCGTCAACGCTCTTACCCGAATCGTCGAAGTTGATAACAAACTCCTTGAACGAAACGCTTGGCTGGAACAGCAGTTTGACCCCCGGAATAGCTGCGATCTTTTTCTTGGCGTAGTTGCTCTTATAAAGGATATTTTCGCCCAGTTCCTCCATTCCCTTGGGCCCCATCACAGACAGGTAGACCGCTGCGGTGATCGCCCAGAGACCAACGCAGGTGCCAAGAAATTCCACGCCCTCCGCGCGGCGATAATAACTGGTGCGCTCGGGAAGAGAGCGGAAGTAGCCTCGCTCGCCCTTATCGTTTTCAAAAATACCGTAGAGATGATGCGGATAATTAAGAACATACTCCGCTTTCACATGGGTTGCAAGATAACCACCCATACCAGAGCCATAACTCATATGCATACCTATCGGCTGAATATCACCGCAGACAATATCAGCGCCGTAGTGTGCGGGCGGCTTAATAACACCAAGCGATGAAGGATCTGCATAGACAGCAAATTGCGCACCCGCAGCGTGTGCGAGATCGGCAATTTGCTGTCCCTGCTCCTCAAGGTTGCCGAAGAAAGTCGGATTCTGGATAAAGACGCAGGCTGTGTCCTCACAGAGTTTTCCTTTCAGTTCCTCCAGATCGAGTTGGCCGTCGGCTCGATAGCCAACATAAACCTTCTCCATATTGACACAGTAGGATGTAATCTGCATATCAAGCTCGTGGCTGATGTTGCGCGGAATGATGTACTGCTTGCGACCGTTGATGCGCCTGGACATCATAATTGCCGTACTGGCGCTGGATGCTCCATCATAGGTCGGGAAGCTCACGCAGTCCATATCAAGGAGCTCTCCCATAAGGCTGGTAAACTCGAAGAATGCCTGATTTTTGCCATGGTCAACATAAGTATCGCCGCTGTAAGCGGTGAGAAATTCACTGCGGCCATTGATCTCATCGCAAATAGCGGGCACATAGTGGTCATAGCAGCCTGCGCCAAGAAAGCTGATACTCTCGCCGCAGGTGCGGTTCGCTGCAAGAATGCCGTCCACATGGCGCTTGAGATCACTCTCCGCCAACATAGGGGCGGGGAGAGCAAGCGGACGGTCAAGCCGCAACTCCTGTGGGATAAAGGAGTAAATCTCCTCTACGCTCTTAATGCCGAGACTGTCGAGCATTTCCTGCTTGATATCTGTATTGCTGTTAGGAATATACGGATACTGAATCGCCATATCTTACCTTGTATGATAGACACATAGCAAAAGCCAGTAAAAATCATACACTCCTTTCTTGGTTTTTATTAAGATTGAGATCGGCACTTTGGACTGCGCGCCTATGACTTGACTGTCTATACAGCTCAAAACCGCCACAGGAGAAGTCCCATTGCTGCGCTTTAGGACACACGGCTCACAAACTTATTCGGGTCATATTCACGGTCTCATATTTAAATCAACTTGGAAGGCAGCCAAGTGATGAGGGTTGGGAAGTTCCAGCAAATGAGAAGTGCAACAAGCTGTAGAGCAATAAATGGAATTGCCGCCTTGTAGATGCGGGTCACAGGCACATCCTTAGGTACAATGGACTTAAGGAAGAAGAGGTTGAATCCATAAGGAGGCGTCAAGTAAGCCATCTGCAGATTCAGCATAAAGATCAGGCTGAACCAGAGTGGGTCAATGCCCAAGGCTTCAATCAGAGGCAGGTAGATAGGGGCTGTCAGCGTGATAACGGCATAGTCGTCCATCAAGCAGCCAAGCACAAAGTTGAGCAGCATCATGAGGATCATAACGGTATTGGCACCGCCCGGAAGAGCCATGGCGGCATCCTGCAGGAGTTTATTGACACCCATCACATTCAGCACGGTGTTAAGCATCGCGGCAGCCGCAAGGATCCAGAGAATCATGCCAATCAGTTTGAGCGTCTTGGCAAGTGATTCATTGAGAATCTTTATAGTGAGCTTTCTGCGGAGCAGAGCGATGATGATCGAGCACCCCGCGCCCAGACCCGCCGCCTCAACAGGAGTGGCAAGGCCCATGTAGATGGAGCCCAGCACAGCGACGATCAGAATAGCGGGCGCGATCACCGCGCTGAGACTCTTGACCTTCTCGTTCCAGCTCGGGCGTTCCTCTTTGGGAATAGCCGGGCAGAGATTGGGATTGATGGCGCAGCGAACACCAATGTAAATGCAGTAGATGATCGCGCAAAGGATGCCGGGAATGACGCCGGCAAAGAAGAGCTTGCCGACGGATATGCTACGGCTATACTGACTCAGGATAACCATAGGGATACTTGGAGGGATGATAATACCAAGTACACCGCCAGCGAGAATAACGCCCATAGCAATTTTCTCGTCATAGCCGCGCTTTTTCATCGAGGGCAAGGCAATAAGGCCCATCGTGACGGTGGCGGCACCGCTTCCGCCGCACATCGCGCCGAAGATGGCGCAGATAACAACGGTAGCCATCGCAAGGCCTCCGCGGATGCCGCTCATCCAGTTGTACATCATCTCATAAAGGTCATCCGCAATGCCTGTCCTCTCAAGAATATTGGCCATCAAGAGGAACATTGGAATGGCAACGTAGCTGTCGCCAATAAAGGTTGACCAAACACCGTTGCTGACGGAAATAAAGCCTGAGGGATCCCAAAATACCAGAACGGCAAGGATTGCGGTGCCGCCAAGCGCAAACGGCACGGGCAAACCGCTGGTCATAACAATCATCATGACCAGCATCAGGACAAGAACTGCACCCAAACTTGCTTCCATGTCCTTACCTCCTTAATTATGATAAAGCTGCGGATAGGGTTCGTTATAGCGCAACACATGAATGTTCTTAATTAAAATAGAAATGCCTTGCAGGGCAAGCAGTACGCTGCCGATGGCAACTGCGGTACGCCCATAGCCATAGGGGATTCTCATAATGGTTGGACTGGTGATGTTTATTTCATAGGCGGTGAACATGGCCTCAAAATTAGTTGTGACAACCATATACATAAAAATGGCAAAAATAACGAAGGTACAAATATCCAGAATCGCGCGTCTTCTAAGACTCAGCTTTTCATAGAGCAGGTCGATGCGTACGAATTGGTCGTACAGATAAGAATAAGCTCCACCGATAGACCCCAAAAGAATCATACATTGCTCACATACGTCTGCCGCCCAGATCGTAGGGGCTTTAAAAAAGTAACGGGCGATGACCTCAAACATCAAAGAGAACACCATGACCATGAGAAACCACTTTCCGATCTCTCCTATCAGATGAGACAAGCGGTCAACGCTGTTGACAAATGACTTGCTGATCTTGTCCATGTTTTCCTCCATTTCTGAAAACTTGCTTTTTGTGAGCGGCAGCCCGATCAAATCCATCGGGCTGCCGCTTCCAGCAAACAGTTAGCCAAACCGAATGCTTTCGTTAAACAAACCTCTTAGCTGTTGGCTGCCAGATTTTCTTTCTCCCAGTCGAGGATAATGTCGAAGCCCTTGGCAGCGCCAGGATACTTTTCCTTCCATGTTTCCATCAGCTCCATACCGACCTCGACAAAGCGGGCAACCTCCTCCTGAGGAACGTCTTGAACAACCACGTTATGCTCGGCGCAAGCATCAAGAGCGACCTGCTGGAGCTTTTCGGACTCGGCGTAGAGATCAAAGTACATGTTCTGGATGGCCTCGTACAGGTCTGCCTGCATGTCCTCGGGCAGAGCCTCCCAAGCAGCCTTGTTAAAGATGAAGTTGCAGGGGGAGCCGGCATTGACGCAAGGCACGCAGTGGCTGATGACCTCGTACCAGCCCATGCCATACATGTCGCACATGCCGAAGAGGGTGCCCTCGATGGTACCAAGCTGGAAACCCATGTAGATGTCAGAACCGGACATGGTGACGGTGGAAGCGCCGCAGGAGGTCAGGAAGTCGGCCTGAGAAGCCAGCGCGCGCAGCACATGACCATTCATGTCATCAATGCTCATCATGGAGAAGGTGGAGAGGAAAGCCTGGTCGCCCTGAGGCGCAAAGCCTCCATAGATGATACCCTTCTCGTAGTAAGCTTCACGCAAAAAGTCAACCCAACCGGCATTGTAGAGGCAGTCGTACTGCTGCTCCTTGCTTGTGAAGAAGAAGGGAGGAGTGGTCTCGCTGTAAGCCGCGTCAACGATAGCGCAGGTGTCGTTGGGGGAAGACAGGCCGCCCTGCAACGTACCGTTGATGACCGCCATGGGGATATCGGCAGCCGTACAGATGGAGTCAGGCTCGTACATTTCGACTGTGACAAGACCGCCGGTGGTCTCTTCGATGACTTTCTTCAACATAGGCATTTGGATATCCATACACTGATCTCCGGTACCGTAGGCAGACTCAATCTTCCAGACAACAGGCTCCATGGTTTCGCCAGAACTGGTCGCGCCAGGATCAGAAGCGTCGTTCCCGCCACATCCGGCAAGAGCAAACAGGCTGACAAGGGCAAACATACAAACGAGATACTTTTTCATTCTTTTCTTCCTTTCTGTCTCAATCATAATAGTTTGATTTTGGGGGTTGTTCTGGAAACGCTGAGAGTTTATATCTCATTACGCTTGGGCAACACCTCCTCAGGAAAACAAAAGACCGCAGAATAATTACTTGAACGATAGTTTGAGCTCGCCGTTCTCTGTGAAGGGAATGTCAAAGGGCTCTCCGACCACTTCTACATGAGGGCAGGCGCGTGCCTCGTCTAACAGGCTTTCGGAAATATAGATTGTATCAAGATCTTTTGTGTTGAGAATAAATCCCACCTTTGGTTTTTCACCCTCTTGCACAAGGCAGGCCTGCAGCGCTGCGGCGATGGCGAGTTTATCGGTATCAATAATCATTGGAATTCGAACTGTCATAGAGTGTGCAGAGGTAATGACATTGGGATATGTCTGCTCCAGGCTCAGCTTATTGAAGAACCTGCGGGTTGTATAGTCTGCAAAGCCCATACCGTTGCCGTTTCCGTTTGTATGCTCGCTCAAATCAAGCACAACGATGCGGGTATAGCTGATCTCAGGACTGCTGACATATTCATTGTTATAGCGTCCGATGACATTGGAGTCCATGCCGGTGCCGCTGACATCCTTGCCAATCTCCTGTACCACAAGCACATCCGCCTTGTCAAAAAAGGGGCGCGGCAGATAGGAGTGTGCAAGCTTCAACAGCTCTTTTTCCACAACAGGTATCTCATTCGGTTCAAGGCACGCAATATCCGAGAGTTTACCGTGGCTGTTCTCAATCACACCTACTCCAAAGAGAATCTTCTCTTTTTTGAGCACGGTGTTGCCCACCTCAGCAATCGTCTTTCCCATATACTTAAAGCCTGTGCTGTGGTAGTTCTTCGCCCCACGCTGCTTTCCAAGTCCAATTGCCATCATCTTCATAAGGCCGCTCTCATAGTCGCCGCGGAAACCCGTGTGGTTTTTGATGCGGTTAACAAGGATGATGCCGTCGGCCTCGTGTGCATACTTGTCCACATACACAGGTCGGCCATCGCTGATATGTGCAATGAGTTCCACGTCCATCGTTGCAAGAATCGGAACTCCCATCGTCTCTTCCGTGACCCCAAGGCCTGCAAGCATATTTCTCTGTCCCTCAGCAGTCGCGCCGCCATGACTTCCCATCGCCGGGATGATGAAAGGCTCAGCACCTTTTGCCTTGACCAGTTCCACCACGGTGCGAAGCACCTCAGGCATACGATCTACGCCGCGGCTGGTGCCCGTAATTGCAATACGCTGACCGGGTTGAATAGCCGCATAGCCTGACAACTTCTCAACGCCCGCGCGGACGGCGGCAGGAACGTCCTTTATGTAAAAGGGGTCAAAGTTCTGCCGGATTTTCACGATCCGCGGAAATTCGACATCCTTGAGAGCACGATCTATAAACTCCATGCGCTTCGCCTACTTTCTTGTAATGCAGAAGAGTTCGTTGTGGCCAAGGAGTTCCGCCTTGGTCTGCGTTCCGTTGGCGGTATCCAGAATAGTTTCAAAGAGCTGTTGGCCAATCGTTTCAATCGGGCAACTCTCATCGATGATCGGTCCTGCGTTAACATCAATATTCTCCCGCATTTTTTCAAAGGTCCGGCTGTTGCCGGTCACTTTGACAACGGGGACAAATGGGAATCCGGTGGGTGTACCTCTGCCGCTGGTAAAAACTACAATCTGCGCGCCGGCGCCCACCATACCAGTGACGACCTCACCATCATGACCGGGAGAGTCCATAAGATAAAGCCCTGTTCCGCAGGCAGGTGTCGCGTAGGGTAGAACGCCGCTAATAGCGCGGCTGCCAGACTTGTAAATGTTGCCAAGTGCCTTTTCCGCTACCGTGGAGACACCGCCGTCAAAATTACCGGTAGAAATCAGTGCGCTGCGCTTGGCAAAGCGGGGATCGTTGCTGGTCTGGCGCAACTTTTCCTCCATGCGTCCAACAGTATCCAGGATATCCTTGCGTACTTCGGGCGAAACAGCACGTGCTGCCAAAAGATGCTCCGCGCCTAAAAGCTCCGTCACTTCAGAAAAGATTACTGAGCCTCCAAGATCAATAAGCCGATCCGACATATTGCCGACCGCAGGGTTTGCTGCAATACCAGAGGTGGCGTCCGTTCCGCCGCATTTCACCGCAACCGTCAGTTTACTGATGTCAGCAGGGACACGTTTTTGCTGGGCAAAACGTGACATCATACTCTTGACGAGCCGTACACCTTTTGCTACTGCAGCAATTGTATCTCCTTCGTCCTGAATGACAACTTTCTCCACAGGTTTGCCGCTCCCGGCGATACCCTTTACCAGCTCATCCGGTGTAAAGCGTTCGCAGCCAAGCCCCACAACCAGAACCGCCGCAAGGTTAGGGTGACGCCCCATCGCGATGAGTGTGCGGCCTGTAATCTCCAAATCTTCACCAACCTGAGAGCAGCCCAGTGGATGGCGGAGCAATACACTTCCTGGAACCATCTCTCTGATTTGCTCGGCAACGCGTTCCGCGCAAAATACCGAGGGGATAATGCCGATGTAATTACGTGTGCCGACTTGTCCGTCAGGCCTCAGGTAACCATAAAATTCCATACATTTTCTCCTCTTTTGTTTATCTGCCGCGCTCGCTCACCAGATTATGACGGTGTAGCCACTCTCCTTTTTTGATCGGCGCGGTAGCATAGCCGATCTTTTGGCCGTATTTAAGTACATCTTCCCCCTCTGCAATATCGCAAAGCGCAATTTTGTGACAGAAGGCAATGTTCTGTAATGCAGTCACTTCCACGTCGCTTGCTTTGCAGATATCATTTTTCTGCACGTCCTCCAGCACAACACCCACATTGTCCGCCGGATCCATGATCAGCATTTTTTTAGTCACCTGCCTTCCCCCTTTTCTGATATAACCAAACAGCACCTTCATCCGCCGCACCCACGTTCTGCCGATAGCCCTCCAAAATTGCGGACGACGGCTTTCTCTCGGGTCGTTTCCAAACTGCTCGGCGTTTGTTGAGCGTGCTATCATCCACCTCAAGGGCAATGGAATGATTGGGGATATCTATTGAAATCATATCTCCGTTTTCAACCAGTGCCAGAGTTCCGCCATCCCACGCCTCCGGTGTAATATGTCCTACACAGGGACCGCGCGTTGCGCCGGAAAAGCGTCCATCTGTTATCATGGCAACTGATGTGTGAAGTCCCATGCCCACTATCATTGCCGCCGGGATGGACAGTTCCTTCATACCGGGTCCTCCCTTTGGCCCCTCATACCGTACTACCAACACAGAGCCAGGTTTGATCGTCATTTCTCTGAGCTTGGTCAAAACCTCTTCTTCCGAGTTGCAAACCACTGCCGGTCCGCGATGGCATAGCATCTCCGGCAACACTCCACTTTGCTTGACCACCGCTCCCCGTTCCGCAAGGTTGCCGTAGAGCACTGCGTAGCTTCCGCTTTCATGGATAGGTTCACAAAGCGGGCGGATGATCTGACGATCGATCTGCGCTGGATGCACTGCCTTTACAAGTTCGCGCATTGTCCCGCCCATGGCAAGTTCCACATCAAGCGATAACTTTTCGCGCAGCTCATACAGCACTGCTTCTACGCCGCCAGCACGACGAAAGTCCTCAAGATTATAGTCAGAGGAGGGCTTAAACTTGGCTATCACTGGAATCTCTTCTTGTAGCTTGTCAATATCTTCCAAAGTAAGATCCATTCCAAGCACTTTAGAAAATGCTAAAATATGCAGCACAAAGTTTGTCGAGCCACCTGTCGCAGAGACATACTTGATGCCGTTCATACATGCCTCTTTTGTGACAATCTCTGAAAATACCTTTTTCTTTTTTACCAGTTCCACAATGCGTTCACCAACACAACGCGCCTGTCGAATCTTTTCCCCTGCATAAAAGGGCAGGAGTGTCGATCCAAGCGGTGTGATCCCGATTGCCTCGGTGAAGCATCCCATGGTATTGGCTGTACCGTACATTGAGCAGGTTCCGGCTGAATAACAGATATTCAACCTTTTTTCTGCAAAGTCTACCGTTTCGCTGCCTTCAACATAGGCACTGCCAATCGCTTCTTTCAAGTCCGGGGTCACATATGTCTTTTCCCTTGCGTAGTAGGGCTGCATTGCACCAGCAGTCAAAAACAGGGTAGGCAAATCAAGCGAAGCTGCCGCCATCAGCATTCCTGGGATAATCTTGTCACAGGACCCAAGAAATACGACGCCGTCAAATCCGTGCGCACGGATCATTGCCTCTGCGGATGCCGCAATCAAATCACGTGACGGGAGAGAATATTCCATTCCTCTCAGCTGTGCAATTCCGTCGCAAGGTGCCGGAACGCAAAACTCTGCCGGTGTACCTCCTGCAGCCCAGATGCCGTCCTTTACATACTGCACCAACTCTTTGAACGGCTTGTGTCCTGGATTGACATCATTCCACGAATTAACAATACCGATCACTGGCTTTTGCAGGTCGCGTTCCCGATAGCCAACAGAGTGCATCAAGCCGCAGTAATACGCTTCATTGACCTTATGTACATCACTCATGCTGCGCCCTCCATACAAGTTGAATGAATTAACTAAATTGATCAAGTAGAGTTTATTATAGTTTTTGAGGGCTGTCAATAGTATTTGTTGAATTATGCCGAATTATTTTCATGGCGTTTAATGTTTTTTAGTCAGCATTGATTCCCATATGGTTTACAGCAGATTTTCTCCTTAACACCGCTAATTTGAACAGGATTAGTGCCGGTTTCTCTTTGCAGTTCTTTCTTACAGCCCCCCACTGCACAGTTTGCTGAAGAAATGCTTCAACAAGGCGCAGTATAGT
This sequence comes from Dysosmobacter acutus, assembly GCF_018919205.1. Taxonomy (NCBI): domain Bacteria; kingdom Bacillati; phylum Bacillota; class Clostridia; order Eubacteriales; family Oscillospiraceae; genus Dysosmobacter; species Dysosmobacter acutus. The sequence goes on along the minus strand of NZ_JAHLQN010000001.1, from coordinate 881,709 downwards.
AAATAAGAGCCTGCATATGAAAAAAGTGGTCTGCCCAAATAGGGCAGGCTACTTTACTTACAGCTCATCCAGTCGTTGTACATACTCCTCTTTACCAAGCTTCCCCTTTGCAAATACACCTTTAGTTTCAGCGATCCCCCGCAGTTTACAGTCTACAGTTACCCGTGTGCAGCACAGGACTTCCAACCACGCAGCGGCAACTGGCAGCAAAATAACTCTCCCGTGACACAGCCCATGAGACGGCGTATTTCATATTGCGCACCGCTGTGCCCTCCAACGAGCGGCAAAAAAGCGGTTAATTAATCCCACCGATGCTTGCATGACGCCAAAAACACAAAAAATAAACATCCGGCCATCAGAATACATAAAGGTATATCTGGATATCGCACGGCAAAGGTGCCTCTTCTCCAAATTCCACATGAGGTCCACAGCCTGCTCAGAGTGGAACTGATGATACCCTCTGGATTGATCGGCCCATCCCATCTCTCTGTACAGGGAAAGCAAAAAGGCCGTCAACGCCTATATTTTACCCAGGGGGCCAGCCCTGCGCCAATGCATCTGCAAAACCGGGTTTGTTATCTTAAGGAACTGTCAGAAATGTGCTGTGTATAGTTTCCATGCTTACAAGTTGCGCACACCTCCGCCACCATCGCCATCACCCAAGAGGCTGACATCGCCAGCGTGTCGAAGCCCTGGACCATGACAAAGCCGTAACCTTGCAAATGCATACCCACGCGGATCAGAGAGCATCAGCAGAGCGCCACAGATCGTCAGAGACAGCATAAAAAAGCCGGACAGGGTTGACCTGTCCGGTGTGTTTTTCTTGTCGGTATGGGCTTCTGATTTAAATGTCCATTTGTCAAAATGACGAATACTTTTGAAAAATTGCGGAAACAAAAAGCACTCAAATCCTAAGATTCAAGTGCTTAATGTTGGAGCTGCTGGGCAGATTCGAACTGCCGATCTCATCCTTACCAAGCCGCCCAAAAATTATTTTTACATAATTTTCGGGCATTTTTAGCGATTTTTGCTCCATTTCGCTCCTTTTCCGTCCCTCTTCAGCCACAGCATCTCCGAGTGTTCCGGCCCTGTCTGTGGCTGGTTCTGTGGTCAAATCACAGTCTGTTTATAAAATTGGCAGCGTAGCTACAGAGTTCCTCTTGGGCGATTCGTCGTTTTGATCCCGCAGACAAGCCTTCAAGATTTGCTCCACATAAAACAAAGAAATGATATTCAGAATCACTCCCGTTTCCGAATCGCTCTTTTCATGGATGCCTCATCAAGTCCTCTTCGCCCAACTGGCCAAGGATTCTACATCCTGGCTGCCATTCAGCAGCTTCCCGTTTTGGATGACAGCGCCGGGGCAGACCGATTGCAGGTCGCGGTCCGTATGGCCCAGCCCGCTGCCTCCGCTGGTGGCGAACAAGGCGATTTTCTTGCCGGAGAAGTCACCGGCCTCCAAGAAGGTCTTGATGATGCTGGGAGCGGTGTACCACCAGATGGGAAAACCGAGAAAAATGGTGTCGTACCATGTGAGGTCGGGCAGCTCGCCGGCCAGAGCGGGCCGGGCGGTAGGATCATTCATCTCCACGCTGGAACGGCTCTTCTTGTTGGTCCAGTCCAAATCCGCGTCCGTATAGGGGACGGCGGGAAGAATCTCATAGAGGTCGGCATCCGCCGCCTCTGCAAGTGCGTTTGCCGCCCTTGCGGTGACACCGCTGGCGGAGAAGTATGCGACTAATATGTTGGACATACAAATCTCTCCTGTGAAAGTCTGTTTTTATTTGATCCGGTACCGGATGAAAACCGCGCCGGAGTCGTAAGTCTTTGCCTCAATCAGTTTCAGGGGCGTCGGCTCGCTGGGGCCTTCGCCCTCCCGATGGAAGACAGGCGGGAAGGATGCCCGGCCGTCAATGCCGGCTCCGCTCAATACGATGACCTCGTCCAGCAGTCCCGCATCCAAGAACGCCGTATTGATCGCCGGGCCGCCTACAACACCCATCCGCTCGATCCCAAAGGTTTCTTTTAATACATCAGAGGCCGCGGCCAAGTCGATTTTGGCATCGCCTGCCACGATGTAGGAGATGTTCTTCTCGTCGAGATAGCTTAAATACTCCTGGCTGACCTGCTGGGAGGTGATCAGGATATGGGGCTGGGCATATTGACTGTCGTGTTTCCAAAGCAGAGTGCCTTTGGTGTCCACAACGATGGTGTAGCCGCTGCTGCTGTCGGTTTTCTTGGAAACAACATCTTTTCCCAGGGGCGCGCTGTTCCGAGGCGCAAAAGCACCAGGCTCCGCCAATTCCAGCTGGGCGGTCCTTTTTCCGCTGACCGCTGACTGCAGGCCCAGCTTATCTAACAGAGGGTAATAGTCCTCCACACCAGCAAGGCGGCCCACCATGTCGCAGTCGATCCGCCCATCCACGGAGGTCATCATGTAGCAAATGGTGTATGGTCTGTTCATGTTGATATCCCGTCCTTATCGTTTCGTTTGGAGAGACCATGATCCCCGCTGCGGTCCCGCGCCAGGAAGGGTAGGGCCGCAGCGGGATCAAGGTTAGAATATTTGGTTACAGCCCCAGACCGTTCACCCAGCTCTCCACAGAAGACTGGGAGGCACTGCCGCTGAACCGCTGGCCGGAGAGCCAGTTTGCATCATCGGCCAAGCTGTGGAGGTTGGTGGCGCTGGAACCGATGCCGCTGCTGGCGGAGGTACAGAACGGAACGATGGTTTTGCCGCTGAGATCATAGCTCTCCAGGAAGGTAGAGATGATCCGGGGAGCCTCCCCCCACCAGATGGGATAGCCCAGGAAGATGACATCATAGTCCTCCATATTGCTCATACTTCCGGAAATGGCGGGGCGGGCGGACGGGTCATTCATCTCAATGCTGGTGCGGCTGGAGGAATTGCCGTAATTCAGGTCGGCGGAGGTATAGGGCTCCTGGGGGACGATCTCATAGAGGTCAGCATCCAAGATGGTTTCCAAATGCTGGGCAATGTTCTCCGTGTTTCCGGTGGCGGAGAAGTAGGCCACCAGCACTTTTCCAGTCTCGGCGGGTTCCTCCGGCGTGACATCGGGCTGTTCGGGAGTCTCCTGGGTATCGCGGGTCAGATAGCGGTGGAGCATCACGGCCACCTGGGCCCGGGTGGCGCTGGCGGTAGGGGTGAAGCGGCCGTCGGTCATACCGGTGACGATGCCGTTTGCAACCGCCCAGTTGACGGCGGCGGTGGCATAGGAGTGGATGCTGGTACTATCGGTGAAGCTGGCAGAGGCGGATACTTCCTCGCTGCCGTCATAGCGCCACAATATGGTGGCAATCTGCTCCCGGGTCACCGGGTCGCCCGCCCCAAACAGGCCGTTGCCGTAGCCGGAGACGATGCCATTGGCCGAAGCCCAGGCCGCCGCATCGGCGTAGTAGGCCCCTGCGGGGACATCGGTGAAAGTTGCGCCGCCGCTGACAGCAGGGCTGCCCGCCGCCCGGTAGAGGACAGTTGCCAGCATGGCCCGGCTCATGGTGGTGCCAGGGTCGAAGGTAGTGGCGGAGGTGCCGTTCATCACGCCGTTGTCCCGGCAGTAGACGGCGGCTTCGGCGTACCAATCGTTGGCGGCCACATCGGAAAAACCGGTATCCTCCACCGCAGCAAAGGCGGGGACGGCAAGGGACAGGGACAACACCGCGCAGAGCAGGACAGATAGCATTCGTTTCAGGTTTCTCATGTTCATTCTCCTTATTTTTAAGATTTCATGTATTGAGACTGGCGTTTGTTCCAGGCGCTCATGAGTTATTTGCCGAAGTAGGCTTGGATCTCCTGCATCAGCTGGACCTGCTTCACTTGGAAGGGACAGCGACGGTCACAGTGGCTACAGGAGATGCAGTCGCCCGCTGTTTTCTCCAGTTTGCCGTAGTGACCGGCAGCCAACGCATCCCCGGCCCGGGCCAGGTCGTAGTATTTATTGATAAGGCCAATATCCAGACCGGCCGGACAGGGCTGGCAGTGATTGCAGTAGACACAGGTGCCGACGGTGTCCGTAGGAGTAAAGCTCCCCAAGACCGCATAATCCCGCTTCTCGGACGATGCGTTCAGGAACCCCAGGATTCGCTGCAGGTCGGCCCGGTCCCGCACGCCGGGAAGTACCGTCAGCACACCGGGCTTGTCCAGCGCGTACTGGATGCACTGGTATTCCGTCAGGGCTTTGCCGAAGGGAGAGGTCTTTGCATCCAGCAGCTGTCCGCCGCTGAACGCCTTCATCACAGAGATCCCCACGCCCTCCGCCTCGCAGCGGCGGTAAAGGGCCATCCGTTCGTCCGGCTGGCCGATGGCATATTCGCCGTGGCGGTAATCATAGCCAGGGTTGATGCTGAACATCAGCAGGTCGATGGCCCCCAGATCCAGTACCCGGTGGGCCAGCCTGGGTGTGTGGGAACTGAGACCGATATACCGCACCGTTCCCTCAGCCTGCAATTTCTGAATGTAGTCCAAAACGCCGCTGTCCAGCACTCGGTCCAGATCGGCTTCCTCGTCAATGCAGTGGAGAAATCCAAAGTCGATATAGTCAGTTTTCAGGGCGGAGAGCTGCCAGTCAATGGATTTTTTAATGGTGTCCAGTTTGGTGGTCCAGCCGTACTGGCCGGTGTGGTAGTCGGCGCCAAAGTGGATCTGAAAGTAGGCCTTGTCCCGGCAGCCTTTCATGGCCTCGCCATAAACCGGAAATGGAGCGGCATCCGCCGAAGCCATGTCAAAGAAATTGACCCCGTTCTCCAGCGCCATCTCCACCGTGGCGCGGATATCCTTTTCCCCGGCCATGCCGATGGAACTGGTGCCAAGGCCAAGAATGCTGATCTGCTCCCCGCCGTGGGGCAGTTTGCGATAGTCCATATTGGTTCCTCCTTGTCAAATCGTCTGAATGGTCGCCCATGTTTTACTTCGATACCGCAGGGCAAAGGCCACCGACCGGGCCAGCCAGTCCAGCCCCATAGCCAGCCACACCCCCAGCACCCCCAGGTGCAAAGCCACACCCAGCAGCATGGCGGAGCCCAGCCGGAATACCACCATGGAGCAGACTCCCACCTCCATGGTAAAGCGGGCGTCTCCCGCCGCCCGGAGGCTGTTGGGCAGGTTGAAGGAGGTGGGATGGAGCAGGAGGGCCAGCACATTGTGCAGCACGATCAGCACGGCGGCCAGCCGCAGTGTCTCCGGCTCCAGCTGGTAGAGAGGCAGAATGACCGGCAGAAGGGCGCAGACCAGCGTGCCCAGAACGGCCAGAGAAATGTAGGACACCTTCATCAACTGTCTTGTGTATTGCTCCGCCTGTTCATGCTCCCCCGCGCCCATGCAGCGGCCCACCACGGAGATCACGGCGATATTCACCGCGCCCACCACCATGACGGCGATCTGGCTGATGCTGTTGGCCACGCCGTTGGCGGCGATCTGGACGGTGCCGAAATGGGACACGATGCTGACCACCAGCACTTTCCCCAGGGCGAACAGGCCGTTTTCCACACCGCTGGGCACCGCGATGGACAGAATGCGCCCTACGGTGTCCCGGTCCCAGCTGAGGATGCTGGACCAGCACAGGCTAATCTCCTTTCCGGGCCGAAAGGCCAGCGATGTCATTACCAGCGCGGCCATAGCCCGGGAGACCAGGGTGGGCACCGCCACCCCCAGCACGCCGGCCTTCCAAATATAGACCCCGAGCAGGTCCCCCACGATGTTAACGGCATTCATCAGTAGGGACACATACATCGTCACCGTGGTGCGGCCCATCACCCGGTACAGGGCGGAGGCGGCGTCATAGATCCCCAGAAAGGGGAAGGAGCAAGCAGTCACCAGAAAGTAGGCCCGGGCGGCGCTCACCACATCCGGCTCCACCACGCCGAAAAACAGGTGTAGGATGGCTGTACGCAAGGTTAAACACAGGAACATGATGGCAGTGGAGAAGATGGCGGATGCCGCCATCAGCTGTCCGGCGGAAAAGGCCGCCCGGTCCCTTTGGCCGCTGCCGAAATACTGGGCGCAGATCACTGAGCCGCCGGTGGTGAGGGCTGCCATAACGGTGATGATCAGGTAGTTGACCATGTCCACCAGAGCCACGCCGGACACGGCGGCCTCCCCGGCGGTGGATACCACCACCGTATCCACCATGCCCACCAGGACCACCAAGGTCTGCTCAATGACCAGCGGGATCAGTAAATGTTTCAGGTCTTGCTTGGAATACATCAAGTTTGTTCCGCCTCCTAAATGCTTTGGGGATACGTTCCGACAGGCTGTGCTGCGGGAAATACTCGTTTTACAAGGAACTGCGCGCAAAGGCCGGTGAACAGGCCGGTACAGCAGCCGGAAACCAACAGGAATGGAAAGTAGATGAAAATTCCGCTGGTGCCTGTTACAGCAAAGGCGGCCAAGATCTGCCCCACATTGTGAAGTACAGCGCCGAGCACACTGGCGGCCCACAGCATTTGCGCTGGGATCACATGGCGGAGTGGGATCATGCCGCACAGGCAGAGCAGCCCTCCGGATAAACTATACAGCAGCGCCATGAGATTTCCTCCGAATATCGCTCCCAGAATGATTCGCGTGAGTACCAATAGCAGCACATCTCCTGGCCGGTAGCGGTAGACTGCATAGACGGTCACGATATTAGCAAGTCCCAGCTTAACGCCGGGAATGGGGATGGGATTGGGAATACGCAGCTCCACCATAAATATCGTAAGCGCAATGGTGGCCAGAAGCGCAGGTTCCGCTAATTTTTTTGTTCTCATTCCTCTTCACCTCTTAGCCGGTAGCCCCGTCTGTTGCTCTGTTCTGATACTGGATCACCAGCCTGTGGGGCAGGCAGACGATGGGTAGCCCGTTTTTTGTGAGAACACCCATATTAACACAGGTTTGATCGGGGCAATCCGCATACGCCATGTAGATGGTCCCATTTTCGATCTGGATGCGGTTGATGCCATCAACGTTGTCCAGCTCAATGGTTTGGTCATCCGCATGGGACAGGTCTATGGTATACAATGTCACACCATCCTGAATGATCTCCACCCATTCGCCTTTGGGCGTGTGTGTGATCCAGATACAGCCAATGATCCCGACGGCTAAAATGACGGCGCACAGGACTCCCAATACGACACTCTTTTTCATGGCTCCACAATTTCCGCAGCCATGTCCGTATTTGCGGCAAAGCGGTCCGCCAGGCCGGATGTCAGATAGATTTGCCACTCCTCGGTCACAAAGACCGCCTCAAACGCCCGGCTGGCGCGCCAGTAGTCCAGCCCATCCTCCAGGCCCATAACAAAGAGGACCGTGGAGAGGGCGTCGCACAGGGCGCCCCTGGAGGCGACCACGGTGACGGAGGCCAAGCCCGACCGGGCAGGGCATCCGGTCTTTGGGTCGAGAATGTGCCAGTAGACCCGGCCATCCTCGCCGTAGAAGTAATTCTGATAGCCTCCGGAGGTCACAGCCGCCTCGTCCCGCAGGGACAGGACTCCCAGATTTCCCTCCGAAAAGGGATCGCGGACCCCCACCCGCCAGGATGTCCCATCCGGTTTCCCCCCGACGACCTGGACATTGCCGCCCAGACTGATCAGGGCCGAACGGATCCCGCGCTGGCGCAGTAGTTCCGCCACCCGGTCGCCGGTGTAGCCCTTGGTCACCGCCCCCAGGTCCAGGGCCATCCCCGCTGGGAGGGTCACAGCGCCGTCCGAAATTAGGACGTTCTCATGGTCCACCAGGGGGAGCAGCTCATCCAGCTGTTCCTGGGCAGGCACTTGCCGCTCCCCGGTGGTAAAGCCCCAGGCGGTCAGCACCGGATAGATGGTGGGGTCCAGAGCGCCGTCAGTCTGCTTTGCCATATCCAGCGCGAAGGTCAGCAGGGATTCCGTGTCTGCGCTGATCTCCACCGGCTGCCCGCCGCTGTGGTTGACGGCGTAGAGCTCGCTGTTCTCATCTGTCACGGACAGCCGGGCTTCCAGTTGATGCACCAGCGCTTCCGCCTGCTCCAGGGTCTCCCCAGCGTCCGCTCCGGTGGCCTCCATGGTGACGTAAGTGTTCATGGCGAAGAAATTCCGCTCTGCAGGTTCCGCCGGTGATGCAGTCTGCGCGGAGCAGGCACAGCAGAGCAGCGAGAGAATATAGGTACAACATAATGCAGCCAAGTATTTCACGTTCTGTATGTACCTCCATTCTCTTTTGATCTGCCTCTATTGTAAATGCCTGCCTGTAAAATGTAAAATGCCTATATTGGATTAAAAACTATGCTTAGATTGTATGAAAATAAGGGCGCGGAAAGCCAATGATGAAACTGGCTTTCCGCACCCTTGCTCAAAGGAGGACGATTTCAGCGCTCGAAGGTGATGTCGACCCGGCTGGGCAGATCAGGGAAGATCCTCAGATCAGAGGTAACCCGGCCAATGGGATAGACCTCCATGGTCAGGTTGGGTCGGTCGGTCTGGGCGTAGAAGATGGCGGCGGTGTTGTTGGCGGGACAGTAGGTGATGTCGCCGTTGTCAAAGCGGTACTGCCCTTCCTCCACTGGCGTGATGGCGATGTCGATGCCACCGTAGACCTCCCGGCCGCCGTAATTGCTCATGGTGATGGTCTGGGGCAGCTGGGCCAGGAACTCCGCCGCCATGGGGCTGTCGTACAAGATGCTCTCCAGGCTTTGGCCCTCCACCGTGATGCGGATGGCGGTCTCCTCTGCGGGCGTCGTGCTATTCAGCCCCAGTTCATCCAGCCAGGATTCCACCGCTTCCCGTGCCTCCGGCGCCTCAGTCGCCGCCAGAACAAGGCCGTCCCGCGGGGTGCTGCCGGCGGCCAGCTCCGCCACGTTGGAAAAGCTCCTGCCCGCCCCGTAGCCATCGTGGGTACAGAAAGGGATCACCGTTTTGCCGGAAAAGTCGTAAGAGGTCAGGAAAGTCCGCACCGCCTGGGGCAGCGTCGTGGCCCAAACCGGATAGCCGATGAAAACTGTATCGTACTGGTCCATGTTTTCCACCGTATCCGAGATCTCCCGACTGCTCTCGCTGTGGTTGGTGTCCACCACCGCCTGAAAATCAGCGGGGTACGGCTCCGCCGCCACGATGGGGTGGAGGTCGCCGCCTGCGGCTTCTTGGATCATCCGTGCCACATAGGCGGTGGTACCCACCGCACTGTCTCCATCTACCACCACGCTGGCAGAGGTATTGGCGTCGGTGTCCTCATCCCAAGGTGCGTTCTCCCAGAGGGAGAAATAGGCAATCAGGATTTTCTGCTGGTCATGATAAACGGTCGTATCCGCCGTCTGCGGTGGAAGCTGGACCGTATCCTGGGGCGTAGATAGGGGTGCCTCCGGTGTTTGAACAGGCTCCGTCTCGTTTCCGCAGGCAGACAGAAACCAAAGCATCGCTGTGGCCAAGACCCCGCAAGCGGCCCGGCGCATAATTTTTTTCATCAAGGAATCCTCCTATCTTGGATGCTGGTCATAGTTTATCTGACAACCAAAGAAATGTAAAATACCTATATTGGATAATTTACTATGCCTATTTCGTATAGAAATATTATTTGACCACTTGACAGCGGGGACGATCCCTTGGATAATAAAACTGAAATTTCTGAAGGGATAGGAGGTAAGACCCCATGGATCTCAGGCTGTTGGAATACTTTTTAGCGGTGGCCCGGGCGGGCAACATCACCAAGGCGGCGGAGCAACTCCACGTCACCCAGCCTACCATCAGCCGCCAGCTGATGGACCTGGAGGAGGTGATGGGAACTCCCCTGCTCTGCCGGGGCAAGCGGCAGGTGACATTGACCGATGCCGGGGTGCTGTTCCAGCAGCGGGCGGAGGAGATCGTAACGCTGATGGAAAAAACCCAGCAGGACCTGGCGGACCAGAACGATCTGGTGGGCGGCACGGTGGCCGTTGGCTGCGTGGAATCCAGCGCCTCCAGGATGCTGCCAGAGGTGCTGAAGAACTTCGCCGCCCAGCATCCCAGGGTCCAGTACCAGCTGTACAGCGCCGACGGGGACGACATCCGGGAGAAGCTGGACCGGGGGGAGCTGGACTTCGGCATCCTGCTGGAGCCCATCGAGGCCGCCAAGTACGACTACCTCCGCCTGCCCTACTGGGAGACCTGGGGGCTCCTTATGCGCAGCGATGATCCCCTGGCCGAAAAGGCGGCGATGACGGTGGAGGACATCCTGCCTCTGCCCCTGATCCTGCCCCGGCGGGAGATCGTGCAGGACAACATCGCAGGGTGGTTCGGCGTGGAGCGCAGCCAGCTGCACATCTTTGCCGGCCACAATCTCATCAACAACGGCGCACTGCTGGTGGAGGCCGGGCTGGGCTATGCCTTCTGCGTAGGCGGGTGCTTTGCGATCCGGCAGACGGAGGGATTGAAGTTCGTCCCCCTCACGCCGGAGCGGACCACCGGCCATGTGCTGGCCTGGAAGAAAAACCGGGTGTTCCACCCTGCCGCCCACCACTTCCGGGAGTTTATAGAGCAAGAAAAAGCCTGTGTCGATCCGCAAATTCAATCAAACTTATCGTGAGGCGAGATCAAATGAAAAAAGTCAGAATCACAGTCCTCAAAACCACCTTCGATGAGGAGTTGTCACGGGAATATGGCGCGTCGGGCCTGACTGCCTGCCCTATGCTGAAAGAGGGCCAGACATTTTACGCTGATTATGCCAAACCAGAGGGGTTTTGCGATGAGGCGTGGAAAGCGATCTACCAGTATGTTTTCGCGCTGGCCCACGGCGCGGGGAATGATGTGTTTTATTATGACGATTGGATCCGGATTCCCGGCGTTGCCATTTGCAGCTGCAATGACGGGCTGCGCCCTGTCATCTTCAAATTGGAATCGACCGAAACGGAGTCCGCTCTGGACTATATGCCTGTGCGGTAAACTACTCATCATACAGAATAGGCATGGTAAATAATCCAACATAGGTATTAGACTGATTGCCGCAATCGTTTTACAATGAAATCAGGAGTAAAAGGCTGCCGGCCGGAGAAAAACGCTCCGACCGGCAGCCTTTTCGATTTCAGACAGGAGGAAGTTTTATGAGTTATATGATGTACGCCCCTACCCGCGTTTTGTTCGGGGCGGGCCAGCTGAACCATCTTCATGAGCATGCCATGCCCGGCCGCAAGGCCCTGCTGGTCATCTCCAGCGGGAAGTCCGTCCGGGAGAACGGGGCGCTGGAGCGCACCCAGAGCGAGCTGTCCGCCGCCGGGGTCCAGTCTGTGCTCTTCGATCAGGTGCAGGCCAATCCCCTGAAGTCCACCATCATGGCCGGGGCGGAGGCGGCCCGGAACAACGACTGTGACTTTGTGGTGGCCCTGGGGGGCGGCAGTGTGATGGACGCCGCCAAGATCATCGCCATGATGGCCCCCAACGAAGGCGATTTGTGGGACTTTGTCAGCGGCGGCACCGGAAAGGGGCAGATCCCGCCCAACGCGCCCCTTCCGGTGGTCTGCATTACCACCACCGCCGGAACCGGCAGCGAGGTGGACCAGTGGGGGGTGGTGAACAACGAGGAGACCCGGGAGAAGATCGGCTGCGGCGGCCTGGATAGCCTGTTCCCCGTGCTGGCTGTGGTGGACCCGGAGCTGATGGCCTCTGTGCCGCCCCGGTACACCGCCTATCAAGGCTTTGATGCCCTGTTCCACTCCACCGAGGTCTATGTGGGCAAAATGGCCAACCTGATGAGCGACATGGTGGCTCTCACCGCCATAGAAAACGTGGGCCGCTATCTGGAGCGGGCGGTAAAGGACGGCGGAGACCTGGAGGCCCGGCAACACATGGCCTTTGCCAACACCATGTCCGGCTACTCCATGGTCACCGGCTGCTGCACCAGCGAGCACTCTCTGGAACACGCCATGAGCGCCTACCATCCCCAGCTGCCCCACGGGGCGGGCCTCATCATGATCTCCCTGGCCTATTACCAGCATTTTGTGGACGCTGGCTGCTGCCCGTACCGGTTTGTCCGCATGGCCCGGGCCCTGGGCATGGAGGAAGCGAAAAAGCCCCAGGACTTCATCACCGCTCTGAAACTACTCCAGGAGAAGTGCGGTGTGGCCGGCCTGAAGATGTCCGACTACGGCTTCACCCCGGAGGAGTTCGCCGGCATCGCCCAAAACGCCCAGGAGACCATGGGCGGGCTGTTTTTCGCCGATCCCTGTGACCTGCCCCAGGACGACTGCGTCAAAATTTTGGAGAAGTCCTACCGCTGAGGAGGTGCCGCCTGTGTCTGAGAGATATCTCATTGTGTTCTACTCCTGGTCCGGCTGTACCCGCCGTCTGGCGCAGATGATCGCAGAGGAGACCCACGGGGAGCTGTATGAGCTCCAGCCAGAGATCCCCTATCCCCAGGATTATGATGCCACGGTGCGGCAGGCAAAGGCGGAGATCGCCGCCGGCGTCCGCCCGGCGCTGAAGCCAATGGGCATCGACCTTTCCCAATACGGCAGGGTCTATGTGGGGTCCCCCAACTGGTGTTCCACCATCGCGCCGCCGGTGGCCTCCTTCCTCTACCAAACCATGCCCACGGAAAAGTTCATCCTCCCCTTCTGCACCCATGGCGGCGGGGGCGCGGCCAGAATGACAGTCGATCTGTCCGCCTACTGCATGGGCTGTGACGTGCTGCCCATGCTGGCCGTCTATGACCGGCAGGTGCCCCAGTGTCATGAAACCGTTCATGGCTGGATCTTGCGGACCGGACACCTGATGGCGCTGGGGGAGCTGTCCCCAAAGGAGGAGCTGCTGTGATGTCCAAAGTCTTTGTACGCCGCGGGGTAGATATCCTGATGACCGCCGCGCTGCTGGGCCTGATGGCCTACATGCTCACCGGGCAGGCGCTCCATGAGTGGCTGGGTGCCGTGGAACTGGTCCTCTTCCTCCTCCACCATGTCCTCAACGGCGGATGGCTTCGGCACATCCATACCGGACGATACACGCCCTTCCGGGTTTTGCAGACCGCCCTGGCGGCGCTGCTCCTGGCCTGTATGCTGGGGGCTATGGCCAGCGGCATGGTGATGAGCCGGTATGTGTTCGACTTTCTGCCCATTCAGGGCGGGATGGTCCTGGCCCGGGAGGTCCATATGGTCTGCGGCTATTGGGGTTTCATCCTCCTGTCCGCCCACCTGGGGCTGCACTGGGGCATGGTGCTGGGCCTTGTGAGAAAGCGCGCCGGGATCACCGGCCGCTCCCCGGTCCGCACCGCTATTCTGCGGCTGCTGGCGGCGGGGATCGCCGGGTATGGGATCTTTGCCTTTTGCAAGCATCAAATGGCGAACTATCTGTTCCTCCGCAGCACCTTTGTCTTTTTCGATTTTGAACAGCCCCCTGCGGCGTTCTTTTCAGAACACCTGGCCATGATGGGGCTGTGGACGGCCCTGGGCCACTACCTAAGCCGCGCCGCCCTGGCGTGGACCAAAGGCTCCGTTTCCGGGGCAGAGAGAATGGAGGCATAACATGAAGAGAGCAATGTCATTTTTCCTCAGTGCGCTGCTGATCCTCTCATTGGCAGCTTGCGGCGGACAGGCTGGGACCCAATCAGATGATCCCACGGACTACTCCATGATCGACCTTCCGGAAAACAGTTTAACGGCAGATGGCGCCGACTCTCCGGATGAGGTATCCCCAAGCGGTGATCCCGCCGATCAGACACCCACAAGCCACCCCTCTGACGGATCTTTGGAGCAGCCTGTGCCGCCGGAGAATACGGAGCAAGGCAGCTCTCAAGAGCAGCCTCCGGTATTGGAGCAGAATCATACGGTGCCGTCCGGTCAAACGCCGACAGTTTCTGTGCCGGAACAGCCCGCGCCGGAGCAGTCTGCGCCAGCGGATGATTCGCCCAAGGTGCTGATCGCCTACTTTACTTGGGCGGAAAACACCGTAGTGGACGATCCCAGCGCCGTGGATGTTGACGCTTCCACCTCTGCCAGTGTAGTGGCCCCTGGAAATGCCGCAAGACTGGCCGCCTGGATTCAACAGGAGGTGGGCGGCGACCTCCACTCCATTGTGGTCACCGACCTCTATTCCAGTGACTACGACGAGTGCCTGGATAGGGCCGCGGATGAAAAGGCGGAGAACGCCCGGCCGGCCCTCTCCACCCATGTGAGCAATTTTGCTGATTACGACGTTGTGTTCCTGGGTTTCCCCAACTGGTGGTACACCCTGCCCATGCCGGTCCTCAGTTTCGTGGAGGAATATGACTGGTCCGGCAAGACGGTGGTCCCCTTCGTCACCCACGGCACCGGCGGGCTGGCCTCCACCATCCGGGACCTGACCGCCGCGCTGCCCAAGGATACCACGGTTCTGAAGGAGATCAGCGTATCCCGGGAGAATGTGTCCTCTGCCCAGTCCGCTGTTCGGGACTGGATCGGCGGGCTGGAATTTTAAGTGGAAAGGAAGTTTTTATGATGGTCAAGCAGACAGCGGGCCGGAATGAACTGGGGCAGTTTGCCCCGGAATTCGCCCGGCTGAACGACGATGTCCTCTTTGGTGAGGTGTGGAACCGGGAGTCACAGCTCTCAGCGCGGGACCGCTGCATCGTCACCGTTACCGCCCTGATGAGCAAGGGCCTTCTGGACAGTTCGCTGCAATATCATATTGCCAACGCGAAGAAGGAGGGCGTTACCGCCCAGGAGATGGCGGAAATCCTGACCCACGCCGCCTTCTACGCCGGCTGGCCCAACGCCTGGGCGGCCTTCCGCATGGCAAAGGAGGTGTATGAGCATGACTGAGCTGGAAAAGGCAGGAATCTTTGGCCTGGGGCAGCCCAATGACGGCTTTGCCCAGTTTTTCATCGGCCAGAGCTACCTGAATCCCGTGGTCACCCAAGGAATCGGCATCTTCAACGTCACCTTCGAACCGGGGTGCCGCAACAACTGGCACATCCACCACGCCAAGAGCGGCGGCGGGCAGATCCTTCTCTGCACCTCCGGCCGGGGCTGGTATCAGGCGGAGGGGGAAGAACCGGTTTCCCTGACCCCCGGCAAGGCGGTCTATATTCCCCCGGAGGTGACGCACTGGCACGGCGCCGCCAGAGACAGTTGGTTCGCCCACCTGGCCATTGAGGTTCCCGGCAAGGAGGGCAGCAACGAGTGGCTGGAGCCGGTGGACGAGTCTCAATACAATATACTTCCCTAAATAACAGCAAGGCAGGTATCGCATGGAGGACATCATCATAATTCGGGCAACCGATCCGGACGGTACAATCTATCAGCGAATCCGGGATGCACTGGGCGGCATTCCTGCGGAGGAAATTGACCTTTCTCCACACAAGAATGCTGTGCTTGATTTCCCAGGACTCATTATCCAGATCAAGGCCGGTGTCGTACTTCGGGGCGGCATCTCCGTTCAGCTTAATTATGGTGAGTTCTCCATGCTCTGCCACCTGGCCCGGCATCCTGGCCGAATTTTCTCAAGGGATCAACTATATAATGCAGTTTATGGCGAGGATCATTTCTTCAGCAACACCGTTCCCAACACCATCTGCCGGATCAGAAGCAAAAATGAACCAGATCCCAGACACCCCACTTACATCAAAACGGTGGTTGGAATGGGATATAAGTTCGTAATCCCAGAAAAACACTGATTTACCTCTGGAAAAGGTCTTCAAAATTTGCGGTGCTGTAAACAAAAGAACCTGCTTTATCATTTACAGAACCAACCCACTCCATTATACTGAAGTTAAGGAAAGCAAGAACGGGGATGAGAAGATGGCAGGTAGGCAAATCCGTGCTGGCTACTATCGGCGGTACGATGGAAAGGTGATCTATGTAGTCTCTCTGGCTGAGGATGCCGACACCCGCGAGGAGACTGTCATCTGGCGTCCTCACACCTTCTCGGACGCGCCCAAGTACTATACCGTCAGCAAAAAATCCTTCTGCGGTTTTGTAAATGTGAACGGTGAGCGAAGGGCCAAACACATACGGCTGACAAACATGAAGATCACGGAGGCTGTCATCGAAAATCTTGCGGAGGATGGTTTCCGCGGTCCGCTGCGCAAAACAAGCCGACAGCTTGATGGAGAATATGACCCCCGCAAGTATCAGCAGTCCCCCACCTACTACGCATACGCCAAGGATCTCTGCGAGAACTACCGCTTTGATCTGCGCAAGTATCGCTTCTGTATGAACGAGAAAAAGTACGCCGCCATCACCAGAACGGACTTCGCTAACTTGAAGGAGGACCTGCAATTTCTGGACAACGCGTTGAAAACGGTGCTACGGGATCAGCAAAGTTACTTTCGGGAGCGATTCGTGGATGGTCTGTCCATCCGCAAGTATGCCGAAGTACACCACCTCAACCGAGGCAGTGTGGACTATCTGCAAAAGAAGTTCTTCTCCGCTCTGGCACAGCTGCTGAAAGAGCGAGATGAAACAGAGGACAAGTGCCGCCTGCGGAAAAATTAAGTATCTTTCAACTGAATCAACAAATCAAAACCGGGGCATCTGCTGATAAGGCAGATGCTCCGGTTTTCTGTCAAGTCTACGGCAAAGAAAGCAGACGTTGTATGTCAATTTTATGTCGATTGGCCAATATGTCCAGATTAGTAGTAGAGGGGAATTTTTTGAAGGAGGTCTATATGAAAGAGTCTGTCTACAAAAGCTATGAGGAGCTACCGCTGTTTCTGAATGTGGCGATGGTGGCAAAGGTGCTGGGTGTATCTCCATCATCGGGATACGAGCTCATGCACGAACCAGGGTTCCCAGTGCTGAGAGTCGGCAGTCGGATGGTGGTGCCAAAGGAACAGTTCATCCAGTGGGTGACTGAGCACGCGGGAGGCAACACATGAAGTACAGTGGTCACGGAAATTTTCCCTCTCTGCCCAACGAAGTGTTCCTCTTGGGGCTGACTCCCGGCGAGCTGGCAGTGTACAGCTACCTGCGGCGGTGTGAAGATCACAAGACCCACCAATGCTGGCCCAGCTATAAAGCCATCGGCAAGGCGGTGAGGCTGAGCGAGAACACGGTGCGCAAGTACACACTGCTGCTGGAGGAACGAGGGCTGATCTCCACGGAGCCTACCGAGGTCATCACCAAGGCTGGGGTAAAGCGCAACGGCAATCTGCGGTATACCCTCCGCCCTGTTCAGGAATGGATAGAGGAGCACTACAACCGACAGCTGGAACAGTTGGAGTTGAATACAGAGCGCCAACGAACTGCGAAACTCATGCAAACACAGAAATGCACCGTGTAGCCGCCTGTGCGCCGCTGTGTGCCATTTTCAGCCGAGGAGCAACCACCCGGCCGCTACACCATAAAGCCCGAGGGTAAGAACCGTGTGGCCGAAAGTCCCGGGTGGACCGAGGGGTCGAAAACGGTGCAGGATAAAGGCGGGCGGGCGCAAGCGTCCTCCGCCAAGCCACACCGCCCCGCAATGCGGGTCGGGGCAAGGGGTTGCGGGATTTGAAGGCGGGGGTCAAGGTGGCTGTAAGTCAATATTTTCCCCAATGGATTTTCAAGATTTTATGGAGGTATGTAAGATGACACAGGAGAGAAAGGAACGGGTCGGTATTTTGATGCCGCCCAGTCAGGTAAAAGAGATCGACGCACTCTACCCGCTCCACGGCCACGCCATCCGAAGCGAATTCGTCTGCAAGGCGGTGGAGTTCTACACAGGATTTCTCAACGTAGAAAGTCACGAAGCGTACATGGATAAGACAACTCTTGCGTTTCTGGAGGAGCAGCTTGGAAAGCTGGAGGGGCGGATCTGCCGTCAGCTCTTTCGGATGTGCGTGGAGCAGGAAATGGCCAGCCACCTGTTCGCCAGCCAGTCTCTGGGCGTCCCGGAGGAAACCTTCGAGGAACTGCGCCGGACGCAAGACAGTGGGGAGCATCCGCTACGACAGTATCTATGCCTACCAGCGCAGAGGACGGGAACCGGAGGAGAGTGACGATGAAGAAGACTGAGAAGATCACAGTGTCGCTTCCCTCTGAAACCATTTGGTTGGCAGACCAAAGCTGGGAGCGATTCGGTTTCGCTAATCGCTCCTAATTAGTGAACGTCGCCCTCCGGGAGTATGTCAGCCGGGACCTGCTGAAGGAGTTTACGGGAGAGCTGTCCCAGTTTTATCAGACCATCGAGCGCAGTGAGATCAAGCAGATGGAAAAGCATCTGGCCAAGCTGTCCTACAAGATTGCGGTGGAGATCGCGCAGATGCATCTGACGCTGGCCTCCATGGTCGGGCTTTCATACGAGGACACCCACAAGCTGCGGGGCAAAGCGGTGGCTCTGGTCAACGATACCAAGGGATACATCTCCCTGGATACCGCAAGAAAGTACACAGTCCCTCTTCTCATAGACGAAGAATCGGAGGAAGAGGTCAACGAGAGGTGATTCAAAATCTGCGCCGCAAAACAAAGAGTAAAAGGGCCGCCGCAACAAAAATATTTTATGGATATCCGCTATTAGGTATGGCTATTCCGGCAGAGTTAGGGTATTGTGTGTTGCTACAAAGGAGGTGCATAATCATGGCAAAACGCAGACCGTCCGGGGGCGGCATGGTTAGAAAAAGAAAAGATGGCCGCTGGGAGGGCCGCATCGTGGTGGGTCACAAAGAAAACGGTGACTCCATCTTCCGCTACATCTACGCAGACACCCAGAAGGAGCTGACCACCAAGAGGGCCTGGTCGATGGCGTCTTCCGCATTGGCAAATTGGCTTGGGTAGAGCTTGGTGATGACGAAAATTTCCTCCCTGGGGATGCCGGACTCCCGCACCGCCCGCCCAACCTCCGCCTCGTTATGGTACATATAGGCGGTGTCGATGAGCCGGACGCCCCGTTCCAGCGCCGCCGACACGGAGGTAAAGCAGGTTTCGCCGGTCAGGGAGTAAGTTCCAAGGCCGTTAATGGGCATAGCGTAGCCGCTGTTGAGTATGACGGTCCCCGTCTCGAAGTCGAATCTCCCGATGCCTGTTGCGGTGGGTGTCCGGGACAAATCCAGTCCGTGGACCCAATCCGTGATTGTCTCCCGGCCGGTCCCGCCGGGAAACCGCTTGCCGGAGCGCCAGTCTGCTCCCGGCGCCAGGACATGGAGGTTGGTATCGCTGGAGCCGATGCCGCTGCTGTGGGAAGTACAGAACGGCACAATGGTCTTCCCGGAAAACTCATAGCTTTCTAAAAATGTGTAGATGATTTTTGGAGCTTGGCCGTGCCAGACGGGGTAGCCCAGAAGCACGACATTATAATCCTCCATATTCTCCACGCTCCCCGAAATAGCGGGACGGGCGGAGGGATCGGACTGTTCCCGATTGGACCGGCTGGAACTATTGTTATAGTTCAAATCATCGGCGGTATAGGGAATCTCCGGCACGATCTAATAGAGGTCGGCGTCCAGGAAATTGGCCGCGTATTCGGCCAGGGGGCGGGTGGTGCCTGTGGCGGAAAAATAGGCCACAAGGGTTTTGGGTTCCGCATGGGTATCCCACACGCTTTCCTGTGTCTGCATCCGGAAAGTCACCTCCACAGTTCCGCCGCCCACGGCCTCGGCCAATCTGGCCGGGTCAGCGATCCGCCCCAATCTGGTATAGGAATAGGAACTGGCAAAGCTCTCGTAAAACAGCACCAGACAGTCCGAGCCATACAGCATCAGGTCGCCTGCCTGAATGGTCCCTGGCCGCTCCGGGGTGGTGGGGAAGTTCTCCTGGAAATAGTGAAATTTCTCGTTGCCGTTGAGCTCGTCCATGGTCACTGTGAGGGGCAGTCGCTCCGCCAGCGCGCGGGCGGCGGCGTTGTCCTCCAACAGGGCTGTGAAGTCCCTGCCGCCCACGGAAATCACGAGAACTTGCTCTGAAAGCGGCGGCGCATCCACCGAATCGCGGCTCAAATAGCGGTGCAGAAGCACGGCGGTCTCCCCGCGGGTGAGTTCCGCCTTGGGGTCAAATCGGTTGCCCGTTTTTCCATTCAGAATGCCATTGGCTTTAGCCCAATTCACAGCCGGAACCGCCCAAGTGGAGATGGACGCCCCATCGGCAAAGGCTTCCCCCGTCGTGTCGGATTCGGGGGACCCGGCATAGCGCCAGAGGACTGCCGCGGCCTGTTCACGGGTCACCGGGTCATCTACGCCGAACAGGCCGTTCCCGTAACCAGACAGGATGCCGGAGCCGGAGGCCCAGGAGACAGCGTCGCTGTACCACGCGCCTCCGGTGGCGTCCGTGAAATCTGTGCCCGCCGTCACAGAGGAACTTCCGGCCATGCGGTAGAGCACCGCAGCCAGCATGGCGCGGGTCATGGAAGCGTCGGGGGAAAAGGTGGTATTGGTGGTGCCGCCCATGATCCCCTGTTCGGAACAGAATCGGACCGCCTCCGCATACCAAGCATTGTCGTCTATGTCTGTAAAAGCCATTGTGGTGTCGGCAGTGCGGATGTCCTCCGGTACGGAGGAGGACTCCGTTCGCTTTTCCGCCGCGCAGGCCGGCAGCGTCAGCAGACTCAGCGTGCAGAATACCAGCGCCAGGGATAAAAACCGTCTTCTCATATGCAGCCTCCTGTTCACAGGCTCCGCCCCATCCGGGCGGCCCGCTCCAGGAGGGCGGGGTGGGTTTGGATTGCGCCGAGACTGTCCACGCCCACGCCCCGTACCACGCCGGAGAGCTTAGCCCGGTCAAAGCAGGAGATCCAGCCCTCCAGGCCCTTTACCGCGCCATCCATGGCGCTCTCGTCCCCGTCCGCCGCCGTCGCCAGCAGGTAGATATCCCGGAAGGCGTACTCCGCCGGGAACAGGGGATTGGTGCGGTCCAGCAGGGTCTTCATCTGGCCGCTCATCTCGTAGAAGTAGATGGGTGTGGCGAAGACCAGCACGTCGACACGGCGCATCTTCTCCAGAATACCCTCCACGTCATCGCGGATGATGCATCGTTTCGTCTTCTGGCAGGCCAGGCACCCCCGGCAGAACTGGATATTCTGATCATACAGGCAGATTTTTTCCGTCTCATGCCCCGCCTCCGCCGCGCCGGCCAGGAAGGCATCAGCCAGAAGCTCCGAATTGCCGCCCCGCCGGGGGCTGGTGGACAGGGCCAGGACTTTCTTTTTCATTCTGATACCTCCGTTTCGATTCGTTTCAGGATACGGGCGGGCACGCCGCCCACCACTACATTGGGCGGCACATCCCTTGTTACCACCGCTCCCGCGGCCACCACGGCTCCGTCCCCGATGGTAACGCCGGGGACCACGGTGGCATTGGCCCCGATCCAGACGTTTTTGCCCAGTATGATGGGGGCCGGGTGCAGGATATAGCGCCTGGCCGGGTCCTCGTCGTGGTTGAGGGTGGCCAGCACCACGTTGTGGCCGATGAGCGCGCCGTCCCCCAGGACGATGCCGCCCTGGTCCTGGAAGCGGCAGCCGGTGTTGATGAACACGTCCTTGCCCACCGTGATGTTCTGACCATAGTCGGTGTAGAAGGGCGGGAACAGGCAGAAGGTCTCATCCACCGGCTGGTTGATGAGTTGGAAGAACAGCGCCCGCACCCGCTCCGGGGTGTGGTAGGCCCCGTTCAGCTCCATGGTCAGGCGGAGCGCCCGCTGGCTGGCGGCGCGCATGACTTCCGGGTCTTTTAGTCCGGTCTGAATCTGGTCATCGGGATTCATCGCAGGCCCTCCCCGTCAGCGGTAGGATTTGCGGAAGATCTCCGCGCAGTCCTCGTCGGTCATCTCACAGGGGTTGGCGGCGAACAGGCCGCCCTGCATGGAGCGAGCCCCCTTGGCCAGGGTCATGGCCTCCTCCGGCACAAAGCCGTAGTCGCTCATCTTCAGGTCGGCCACGCCGCAGTCCTTCTGGAGCTTTACCAGGGCGGTGATAAAATCCTCCGGCCTGTCGGCGGCGGGCATCCCCATGGCCCGCGCCATTTTAACAAACTGCCCGTCGCAGGCGTGGCGATCAATGAAAAACTGGGCAAAGGCCCTGGAGATCATAATCAGGCCCGCGCCGTGGGGCAGATCGTGATGATAGGCGCTCATGGAGTGCTCCATGGAGTGCTGGGCGGTGGTGCTGGTGAGCTGCATGGTCATCCCCGCCAGGGTGCTGCCGTAGGCCACGTGCTCCCGGGCTTCAAGGTCGCTGCCGTCCTTGACGGCCCGGGGCAGATATTGGGCGATATGCTCAATGGCGGAGAGAGCCAGGGTTTCGCTCAGGAGGTTGACGCCCCTGCTCATCATGACCTCCGTGTGGTGGAACAGGGCGTCGAAACCCTGGTAGGCGGTGTACTTGGGCGGTACGGTGCGCATCAGCTCTGGGTCCACCACGGCCAGCACTGGTGTCAGGGAAGGATGGCCGCCGAAGCCGATCTTCTCGTGGGTGTTCGGGTTGGAGATGACGCCCCAGAAGTTGAGCTCCGAGCCGGTCCCGGCGGTGAGGGTGACGGTGACGATCGGCAGGCCGGGATTCACCAGGGGCTGTCCCTTGCCGGTGCCGCCCTGCACATAGTCCCATAGGTCGCCGGGGTTGGTAGCCATGGCGGAGACGGCGACAGAGGCGTCCAGCACCGCGCCGCCGCCCAGGGCCAGGATGAAGTCGCAGCCGTTGTCCCGGGCAAAGGCCGCCCCATCCATGACGACGCTCTTGAGGGGGTTCTCCATAATTTTTGCGAATTCGGCCCACGCCACGCCCGCCGCCTTGAGCTGGGCCGTCACCTTGCCGTAGGCGCCGCTGACCTGAGCAGACCTGCCGCCGGACATGAGCAGGAGCGCCTTTTTTCCCGGCAGCGGTTGCCGGCCCAGCGTTGCGATGCTCCCGCTGCCAAAAATCAAATGGGTGGGGTTATTAAAATCAAATTGGTTCATTGTGATTCCTCCTGACGCTGTTCTTTTTCTGTTTGATAGACAAGGTAGTCCAAGTAGTCGAGCTGCTTTTGGTTCCGGTGGACCGCATCCAGCAGGGCTTTCCGATGACTGGCGAGCAGCCGGAGCAGCTCGGACGTTTTCCCGCTTTGGGATAGGGCCATACACTGCTGGACCGTCTCCCGGTCGCAGCCCGCGTCCATCAGATTCTGATAGAGGATGCCTTGGATGTCTGACGCCTCCGTCATGGTACCACCTCCTGTTGTCTTTAGTATAAGTCTGTCATCCAGAAATATCAAATACCCGTTTTCTATATCAAGTTATTCTTGAAAAGAATAACTATCTCTGCTATTCTGGAAACAGGAGGTACCTATATGGAAATTCGTGTCCTGCGCTATTTTTTGGAGGTTGCTCGGGAGGGGAATATCACCCGGGCGGCGGAACGTCTTCATGTGTCCCAGCCCACCCTGTCCAAGCAACTCAAGGACCTGGAGAGCGAGCTGGGCAAAAAGCTGTTTGTCCGCAGCAATTACAGCGTCAAGCTGACCGACGAGGGGATGCTTCTGCGCAGACGTGCTGAGGACATCCTGGAGATGGTGGATAAGACCGCCGATGAATTCAAGGCCCTGGGGGAGATCACCGGCGGGGATATCCGTATCGGCTGCGCCGAGTCCGACGGAGTCAAATACCTGGCCCGGTGCGTCAAATCCCTGCAGGAACAGTACCCCCGTATCCGGCTGCACCTGTACAGCGGCAACACCGAGGATGTGTCGGAGCGGCTGGACAGGGGCTTGCTGGACTTTGCGGTCCTGGCCCAGGAGGTAGACCTGTCCAAATATAATTACCTGGAGCTCCCCCACGCCGACCGCTGGGGCCTTGTGATGCGTAAGGACAGCCCCCTTGCCAAAAAGGAGGCTGTCCAGATGAAGGATTTATTGGGCCTGCCGCTGATCTGCTCCCGGCAGGGGATCACGGAGGATTTTCCAAAGTGGTTCGGAGAGAAGGTGGACCGGCTCAATATCGTAGCCACCTTTAATCTGGCCTATAACGCCGGAATCCTGGTGCGGGAGGGGATGGGCTACGCCCTGTCCTTCGATAAGCTGATCAACACCGGCTCGGACAGCGAGCTGTGCTTCCAGCCGCTCATGCCTGCGCTGGAGACAAAGCTGTATCTTGTCTGGAAAAAGTATCAGGTGTTTACAAGAGTAGCCGAAGTGTTTCTGAAGCAATTGCAGCAGGAATTGGCTTAATCTTTGAACGGTAACGATTGCCAGATAAAGTACAAGGGCGGCCCACAAAAGGACCACCCTTGTGCTTTCTTTTCAGTTTTCTTCCTTCACACCCATCGTACCTACTGGTAGCTGGGAGTTCGACTCCTGCCGGAATGGCTTTTGGGTGGGTCGATATCTAAGATTTGAGGCCCTCAACTTTTCTAAGTTGAGGGCCTCTCAAGGCTTGAAAACACTGGATCTTTGGTCCAAATATCTTTTTTGCCTTGTACTTTTGGAGCTGCTGGGCAGATTCGAACTGCCGACCTCATCCTTACCAAGGATGCGCTCTACCGACTGAGCTACAGCAGCAAATGGCGACCAAGATGGGGCTCGAACCCACGACCTCCAGCGTGACAGGCTGGCGTTCTAACCAACTGAACTACTTGGCCATATTGACATCACAACCAAGCCAAATTATTGTAACATAGCCTGTCCTTGATGTAAAGAGTTTTTATGGCAGGGGCAGAAAGATTCGAACTCTCGACACGCGGTTTTGGAGACCGCTGCTCTACCAACTGAGCTATACCCCTATCTCGCACTTCAAAGCTATGTCAGAACGTATACCCTGCCAGAATAAAGTGGTGGGCCTTCGGGGACTCGAACCCGGGACCGGACGGTTATGAGCCGTCTGCTCTAACCAACTGAGCTAAAGGCCCTTATCTGGTGCCCTGGTCTTAAGAGAAGTATTGCCGCCACGCCGTGTGGCGGCAATACTTTGGCTCCCCCTGTTGGGCTCGAACCAACAACCCCGCGGTTAACAGCCGCGTGCTCTACCATTGAGCTAAGGAGGAATGTGTCAGACTCCAGCTCTCTTGAACCAAAGCCTGAACTTTGTGTTGGCGCTACCTATCTTCCCGGGCCGTCTCCAGCCAAGTATTGTGAGCAGAAGCGAGCTTAACTGCCGTGTTCGGAATGGGAACGGGTGGACCCTCGCTCTAATCAGCACCAACTGTCATCCGGAAGCTCCGGAAAACAAACAAATTATAAGGTTTTTTGAGACTCTTGTCAAGCCCTTTTTGAGGACTTAGAACCGGAAGCAAACTCCCGCTCGCTTCCCATTCTCAACCCTCAACGGCTGACTTTGGTGCGCCTTCAGGGACTCGAACCCGGGACCCACTGATTAAGAGTCAGTTGCTCTACCAACTGAGCTAAAGGCGCATATTCGTCAATACGGGTTTCCCCGCAACTTGCTTTGATCTGGTGACCCGTACCGGATTCGAACCGATGTTAACGGCGTGAGAGGCCGCTGTCTTAACCACTTGACCAACGGGCCGCGTCGTCATCGGGGCAAACTGCGCTCGCTTCATTTCCGCCCCCGGCGGAAACTCCGTATTGCTCCGTTGCCCTTCCTTTTCGACACACAAACGCTGCGCTGCTTTGCATGCCGATTTACGTGGACATTGCTCTTTACGGGGTTCATGGCCGCTCCATGCACCCTCAAAACCGAACAACGATATGATGTCCTTCTATTTCAGGCCGCCTGCATTTTCATTGTAGGTCAAGCCCTCGGGCGATTAGTACCGGTCAGCTGCATACGTTGCCGCACTTCCACTTCCGGCCTATCAACCAGGTAGTCTTCCTGGGCCCTTACCTCATATAGAGTGAGAGATCTCATCTTAGGGGGAGTTTCACGCTTAGATGCCTTCAGCGTTTATCTCGTCCGTACATAGCTACCCAGCTATGCCCTTGGCAGGACAACTGGTGCACCAGAGGTACGTCCATCCCGGTCCTCTCGTACTAAGGACAGCTCCCTTCAAATCTCTTACGCCCGCAACAGATAGGGACCGAACTGTCTCACGACGTTCTGAACCCAGCTCGCGTGCCGCTTTAATTGGCGAACAGCCAAACCCTTGGGACCGAATTCAGCCCCAGGATGCGACGAGCCGACATCGAGGTGCCAAACCTCCCCGTCGCTGTGGACGCTTGGGGGAGATCAGCCTGTTATCCCCAGGGTAGCTTTTATCCGTTGAGCGATGGCATTTCCACTCACATACCACCGGATCACTAACTCCAACTTTCGTTACTGCTCGACCCGTCGGTCTCGCAGTTAGGCTCGTTTATGCGTTTACACTCACTGCACGATTTCCGTCCGTGCTGAACGAACCTTTGAGCGCCTCCGTTACTCTTTTGGAGGCGACCGCCCCAGTCAAACTGCCCGCCTAACAGTGTCCCCCGACCCGATTCAGGGCCGCAGGTTAGAAAACCAGCAATCCAAGAGTGGTATCCCACCGGCGACTCCACTGAACCTGACGGCCCAGCTTCCAAGTCTCCCACCTATCCTGTACATGAATTACCGATTTCCAGTATTAAGCTGCAGTAAAGCTCCATGGGGTCTTTCCGTCTAGTTGCGGGTAACTGGCATCTTCACCAGTACTACAATTTCGCCGGGCGGGCTGTTGAGACAGTGCCCAAATCATTACGCCTTTCGTGCGGGTCAGAACTTACCTGACAAGGAATTTCGCTACCTTAGGACCGTTATAGTTACGGCCGCCGTTTACCGGGGCTTCAATTCAATGCTTCGGCCTTGCGGCCTGACATCTCCTCTTAACCTTCCGGCACCGGGCAGGCGTCAGCCCATATACGTCATCTTTCGATTTAGCATAGACCTGTGTTTTTGGTAAACAGTTGCTTGGGCCTATTCACTGCGGCCCCTTTCGGGGCTCCCCTTCTTCCGAAGTTACGGGGTCAACTTGCCGAGTTCCTTAACAACCCTTCTCCCGTTGGCCTTAGGATTCTCTCCTCATCTACCTGTGTCGGTTTGCGGTACGGGCACCTTAGCATACACATGAGCTTTTCTCGCCTTCAAGCATCGCAGACTTCCCTACTATATTTTCGGTCCCTTTCGCCCGGGGCTACCAACGCCCGGGTTCTGCTATCTCAAAGTGTCCCTCATGCTTAAGGTTCGGTGGCTACGGAATTTCTACCGTATGTGCATCGACTACGCCTTTCGGCCTCGCCTTAGCCCCCGGCTTACCTTGGGCGGACGAACCTTCCCCAAGAAACCTTAGATTTTCGGCCATTATGATTCCCACATAATTCTCGCTACTCATTCCGGCATTCTCACTTGTGTACAGTCCACCTGTGCTTCCGCTCAGACTTCACCCCGTACACAACGCTCCCCTACCACGCGCGTTTTCACACGCATCCCAAGCTTCGGTTGTATGCTTAGCCCCGTTATATTTTCCGCGCAGAACCACTCGACCAGTGAGCTATTACGCACTCTTTTAATGAGTGGCTGCTTCTAAGCCAACATCCTGGTTGTTTTTGCAGCTCCACATCGTTTTCCACTTAGCATACATTAGGGACCTTAGCTGTGGGTCTGGGCTGTTTCCCTTTTGACAATGAAACTTATCTCACACTGTCTGACTGCTATGCATCAATTATCCGGCATTCAGAGTTTGATAGGCGTTGGTAATCTTATCGACCCCTCGACCATTCAGTGCTTTACCTCCGGTAATCTAACATAACGCTAACCCTAAAGCTATTTCGGGGAGAACCAGCTATCTCCGAGTTCGATTGGAATTTCTCCGCTATCCACAAGTCATCCGCCACCATTGCAACGGGGGTCGGTTCGGTCCTCCATGGGGTTTTACCCCCACTTCAACCTGCTCATGGATAGGTCACCCGGTTTCGGGTCTATGGCAACGAACTTCATACGCCCTATTCAGACTCGCTCTCGCTGCGCCTCCGGCACTGAATGCCTTAAGCTTGCTCGTTACTATAACTCGCCGGACCGTTCTACAAAAAGTACGTCATCACACTTTAACGTGCTTTGACTGCTTGTAAGCACAAGGTTTCAGGTTCTCTTTCACTCCCCTTCCGGGGTCCTTTTCACCTTTCCCTCACGGTACTGCTCCTCTATCGGTCATCAGGTAGTATTTAGGCTTGGAGGGTGGTCCCCCCTGTTTCCCACCGGGTTTCACGTGTCCGGCGGTACTCTGGATACTCACTGACGCAACTCATCTTTCGGATACGGGGCTCTCACCCGCTATGGCCGGCCTTCCCATGCCGTTCTCCTAAACTATTGCGCCGTTTTGTGAGTCCTCAACCCCAGAGAATAAATCCTCTGGTTTGGCCTCTTCCGCGTTCGCTCGCCACTACTTACGGAATCTCTGTTGATGTCTTTTCCTCGCCCTACTTAGATGTTTCAGTTCAGGCGGTTCCCCGCGTACGCCTATTTTATTCAACGCACGCTGACAGAGTATTGCTCTGCCGGGTTGCCCCATTCGGAAATCTCCGGATCAATGGATATTTGCTCCTCCCCGAAGCTTATCGCAGCTTGTCACGTCCTTCGTCGGCTCCTGATGCCAAGGCATTCCCCTTGCGCTCTTTTTAGCTTGACCTATTTCGAACAATCTTTCAATTGGTTCTCTTAGTTGAATTATGCAGGCTTCCTCAGAATTCTTTTTTTTGAAATTGTAATTGTTACCCTCATCTTTTCAGATGTTGTTCCACAATTAAATTACCTTCCGAACTTTTGTCCAGAAGACCTCTTCTGTTGCCTTACATGTCTTTCATCATATCATTGTTCAGTTTTCAAGGTGCACGCGTCCATGCAGGCTCCATATCACTCGCTTTCCCACAAGTGGCAAAGCTCGTTCATTTCGCTGCATCTCCTCTTCCTCCGCAACCGCTTTCGCTGGGTTGCGTCGGAGTTGGATACGACGTATTCTTTTTTCCGGCTCCTTTTGAAGCCAGATTGAAACATTTAATCCCTTAAATGCTTCAATCTGATCTCAATTGGTGGAGATAGTCGGGATCGAACCGGCGACCTCCTGCTTGCAAGGCAGGCGCTCTCCCAGCTGAGCTATATCCCCGGCTCTATTCCATTCCGCCCTCTTTCAGGTACGGCTTCCTTTTTTGTGGTGGGCCCGAGTGGGCTCGAACCACCGACCTTACGATTATCAGTCGTACGCTCTAGCCAGCTGAGCTACGGGCCCATAACCACCGAGGGCTGCACCCTCTAAATTAAACAACGTAACTACTCAGCCCGCGCCTTCCGGCTGACCTTAGGATGTTATACCAGAACCTCGGCCCTGGTAATGTCTCCTTAGAAAGGAGGTGATCCAGCCGCACCTTCCGATACGGCTACCTTGTTACGACTTCACCCCAATTATCGAACCCACCTTCGACCGCGCCCTCATTGCTGTTAGGCTACGGGCTTCGGGTGTTCCCGACTCTCATGGTGTGACGGGCGGTGTGTACAAGGCCCGGGAACGTATTCACCGCGGCATGCTGATCCGCGATTACTAGCGATTCCGACTTCATGCAGGCGGGTTGCAGCCTGCAATCCGAACTGGGACGGCTTTTAGGGGTTCGCTCCACCTCACGGCTTTGCATCCCTCTGTTTACCGCCATTGTATTACGTGTGTGGCCCAGGACATAAGGGGCATGATGATTTGACGTCGTCCCCACCTTCCTCCGTTTTGTCAACGGCAGTCTCGCTAGAGTGCTCTTGCGTAGCAACTAACAATAGGGGTTGCGCTCGTTGCGGGACTTAACCCAACATCTCACGACACGAGCTGACGACAACCATGCACCACCTGTCTCTACTTTCCCCGAAGGGCACTTAATGCATCTCTGCTTCATTAGTAGGATGTCAAGCCCTGGTAAGGTTCTTCGCGTTGCTTCGAATTAAACCACATAATCCACCGCTTGTGCGGGCCCCCGTCAATTCCTTTGAGTTTCAACCTTGCGATCGTACTCCCCAGGTGCAATACTTATTGTGTTAACTCCGGCACGCAGGGGGTCAGTCCCCGCACACCTAGTATTGATCGTTTACAGCGTGGACTACCAGGGTATCTAATCCTGTTTGCTCCCCACGCTTTCGCGCCTCACCGTCAGTTGTCGTCCAGTCATCCGCCTTCGCCACTGGTGTTCCTCCTTATATCTACGCATTTCACCGCTACACAAGGAATTCCGATGACCTCTCCGATACTCAAGAAAAGCAGTTTCAAATGCAGTTTGGAGGTTGAGCCTCCAGATTTCACATCTGACTTGCCTTCCCGGCTACACGCCCTTTACACCCAGTAAATCCGGACAACGCTTGCCACCTACGTATTACCGCGGCTGCTGGCACGTAGTTAGCCGTGGCTTGTTTTCAGGGTACCGTCTTCTACTCTTCCCCTGTCAAAGAAGTTTACAACCCGAAAGCCTTCTTCCTTCACGCGGCGTTGCTGGGTCAGACTTGCGTCCATTGCCCAATATTCCCCACTGCTGCCTCCCGTAGGAGTCTGGGCCGTATCTCAGTCCCAATGTGGCCGGTCAACCTCTCAGTCCGGCTACTGATCGTCGCCTTGGTGGGCCGTTACCTCACCAACAAGCTAATCAGACGCGAGGCCATCTTTCAGCGATAAATCTTTGACATATCGACCATGCGGTCAATATGCATCATGCGGTATTAGCAGTCGTTTCCAACTGTTGTCCCCCTCTGAAAGGCAGGTTCCTCACGCGTTACTCACCAGTCCGCCACTAAGCATTCCCTTCCGTTGTCCGAAAACTCCTTCAGGGGTGCTCCGTTCGACTTGCATGTGTTAAGCACGCCGCCAGCGTTCGTCCTGAGCCAGGATCAAACTCTCTATAAATTCGTATCAACACAGGCCGTGGCCTGAGCTAATCTTGACTTACAGAGCTATTTCCATAGCTTCTTGTTTTTCGCTCCGCGTTCGGGTAATTGACTAAACCCCTACTTGCAAAGCCTTTATCGGCGCGCACCGTGATTTCTCACAAGTGCGCTTACCGTCTGGTGCTTTCTTTTCGTTACGTTGTTTAATTTACAAGGTGCACGCCTCACCGGCGGAACATTGCTATTATACCCCATCTCCCCCACTCTTGTCAACCTCTTTTTTCAATCTTTTTCAGATTTCTTTCGAGGCTGTTTTCGCGGGGGGCTTGGAAACAGCTTGCTTAGAATACCAAATCTCTCCCCGCTTGTCAATACCCTTTCTCCCCTTTTTCTCATTTTTTTATCCCTGCCATCTCTCTCACTTATACCTTTCCTTCTCTTTGCACGTGACTTTCCGCCGCAAACGTACTATAATACTGCCGAACCGCAGAATCTGCGGCAAGATGAATTGGACAAGGAGGGATCGTTCTGCTGCTGCACCGCATGAGCGCCACCTTCGGCAAGCTGACGGATCAAACCCTGGAGCTTTCCGACGGGCTCAACCTGATCTGCGCCCCCAATGAGGCTGGCAAGTCCACCTGGTGTGCATTTCTCTCAACCATGTTATATGGATTCCCTGCCCGGGAGCGGGGGCCTTTGGCTGATAAAAACCGATTTACCCCCTGGAGCGGCGCGGCCATGCGGGGAAGCATCGAGTGCCGCTGCGGCGGCAGAGAGCTGCTG
Source organism: Dysosmobacter acutus (assembly GCF_018919205.1). Lineage (NCBI taxonomy): Bacteria > Bacillati > Bacillota > Clostridia > Eubacteriales > Oscillospiraceae > Dysosmobacter > Dysosmobacter acutus. The sequence continues at coordinate 850,330 of NZ_JAHLQN010000001.1, read as the reverse complement.
GTCACCCGGGATACCGCCCGGGCCAGCTCTCCTTTGGGCCGCTTCTCCGCCGTCTACGCCGGTACCGCGGACGAGGTCCCCGGGCTTACCGCCTCTTCCTGCGGGGAGGAGCTGCTGGGCGTTCCAAGGGAGGTTTTTGAGCGCAGCGCCCTGATCCGCCAGGCCGGGATGGCTGTCGGGCAAGACGCGGAGCTGGAGCGCCGCATCGCCTCACTCATCACCACCGGAGAAGAGGACACCTCTTATACGGAGTCCTGCGACCGCCTTAAAAAGCAGCTCAACCGCAGACGCTATAATAAGAACGGCCTGATTCCCGATACAGAGGCCGTCCTGCGGGTCAGAGAGGGGGAGCTGGCCCAGCTCCGCGCTCTGACCGAAGCGCTCCAGGACCAATTGCAGCGCCTGAAGGAACTGGATCACCGCTGCAAATCGCTGAAGGAAAAGATCGCGCTCTGCCGAAGCTGGGAGGAAGCGGAGGCCCAAACCGCCCTGCGTCTTCAGCAGGAGGAGGCTCAGGCCGCCCAGAGGCGGGCGGAGCTGCTGCGCTCCCGGCTGGAAGAGGAACGCATCCCCACCATGGAGGAGATCGCCCGGCTGCGCGCCGCCATCGTCAACCTTGGAACTGTGCGCAAGTCCGTGGAGAAGGCCCGTGAGGATCGGGACAATGCTCAGCGCGCCCTCTATAAGGCGGAGGTGGCTGTCAACAACAGTCCCTTTGCCGGTCAGAGCCCCGAGTCCGCCCGGAAGACCGCCGCCTCTGTCCCTGCTCTCCGCCCCAGGGCCTGGTGGTTCCCGGTTTTACTGTTCCTCGTCGGCGCCGGCGGAACCTTTCTGCTCAGCCAGGGGACGTATCCCCTCTGGGCCGGGGGCATGGCGGGCTGTACAGGCCTTCTTCTGGGCCTTTTGGCCGTGTTCCGGCGGCAGCGGAGCGATCTTAAGAAACGGACCGCCTTTCTTGAGATGTATCAGGCATCTTCTCCGGAGGCGCTGGCAGAGGCAGCGGATACATATATCAAGTTATATATGGCCTGGGAGAGGTCACAGGAGGAAGCCGCCGCCAGATCCGCGGCCGCGGAGGCGCTCTACGCCTCCCTCACCACCAACGAGCAGGCCATCCTCATCGAAATCCGCCGGTTCCGTCCCGCGGCGTTTGACCTCACTGCAGCGGACGATGCGCTGCGGGAGTGCGTTGGGCGGCGGCGCGAGGCCTCGGAGGCGGAGACTCAGGCCCGGGAGGCTGCGCTGCGCTGTCAGTTTGCCCAGGCCGGACTTGAGTCCGCCCCCTCCGGCCAGGAGCTGCCGCCCCGGCCCCAGGAGAGTCCGGAGGAGCTGAAGCGGCTGCTGGAGGCGGCGCAGGGGGAGATGGCCGCCGTCCGCTCCCAGGCCGATCAGCTGCAAGGCCGCCTGTCCGCCATTGGGGACGAGGATACCCTGCGCGCCTCCGTGGACACTCTCCGGGCCGCCCTGTCCGGACTGCAGCAGGAGTACGACGCCATTGCCATGGCCATGGATGCCCTCAGTAGCGCCAATACCACGCTGCAAAACCGCTTTTCCCCGGAGCTGGGCCGGCGGGCCGCACAGATTTTTTCCGCCCTCACCGGCGGCCGCTATTGCAAGATCGCCCTGGACCGCAGCTTCGGCGCCTCCGCCCAGGCCGGAGAGGACCCCATTGCCCGGGACGTGCGGCTGCTGAGCCAAGGGACCGCCGACCAGCTGTACCTGGCGGTGCGCCTTGCCATCTGTGATCTGCTCCTGCCGCCTGAAAAGGAGGTCCCCCTGATTTTAGATGACGCATTGGTCACCTTTGACGACCAACGAATGGCGGCGGCGCTGGATTACCTCAGCACCTGCGGCCGGCAGATTCTGATGTTTACCTGCCAGTCCCGTGAGGCAGACTATCTGCGGACAAAGGGGCTTGCACACATCCAAAGCATTTGAGGATTAGAACAGGCTTTCCTCCATACAATGGAGAGAACTTTATTTCAGATTATAAAAAGGAGTCAGAACGATGAGCGAATGTACTCATAACTGCAGCACCTGCGGCGAAAGCTGTGCCGAGCGCCAGGAGCCTCAATCCCTCCTGAAGCAGCCTCACGCCGAAAGTCACATCGGCAAGGTCTATGGCGTGGTCTCCGGCAAAGGCGGCGTCGGCAAATCCATGGTCACCAGCCAGTTGGCCGTCACCATGCGCCGCAGGGGCTATCGGGTCGGCATTCTGGATGCCGACATCACCGGGCCCTCCATCCCCAAGGTCTTCGGCGTCCACGAGCGGGCCCGGGGCGGTGACAACTGCCTCTACCCGGTGGACAGCAGCACGGGAATCCAGCTGATGAGCGTCAATTTGCTGCTGGAACACGAGACGGACCCGGTGCTCTGGCGCGGTCCGGTTATCGGCAGCGTAGTCACCCAGTTCTGGACCGACGTGATCTGGGATGTGGACTACCTCTTCGTGGATATGCCTCCCGGAACCGGCGATGTATCCCTCAGCGTGTTCCAGTCCATCCCGCTGGATGGTATCGTCATCGTGGCCTCGCCCCAGGAGCTGGTATCCATGGTGGTGGAGAAGGCCGTCCGCATGGCGGAGATGATGGAGGTTCCCATCGTGGGGCTGGTGGAGAATATGAGCTATGTCACCTGCCCCGACTGCGGCAAGCCCATCTACCTTTTCGGCAAGGGCAAATCCGAGCTGGCCGCAGCGCGCCACAACCTCTCCCTGTTGGGCAGGATGCCCATTGAACCCGCCCTTGCGGCTCTGGCAGACGCCGGAAAAATCGAGGAGTTCTCCGGCAATTGGCTGGACGGCGCAGCCGCAGCCCTTGAGTCCTGCTGAGCCTGATACGCCCGTCCGCAGTCTATGGCACGCGGACGGGCGCGTTTTTCCTGTCCGCAATGGGAGGCTATGGAAAATAGCCAAGGGAGGGATATGCCTCTTTTCCTTTTTTGTTGGAAAAACAGTTGAAAAAGCGGGAAAAAGCAGGGATAATAGTAAAGTTAAGACTGCTCTGCCGCGGATGCCAAACTATAAAAGAACATACAGGGGGAAACATACATGCAGCAGCTGAAAGAGCGCATCGAAAAAGAGGGCAAGGTTCTGCCCGGCAACATCATCAAGGTAGACGGATTTCTGAACCACCGCGTCGACACCAAGCTCATGCAGGATATCGCCGACGAGTTTGCCCATCATTTCGATCTGCGCCAGGTCAATCTGATCCTGACGGCGGAGGCCAGCGGCATTGCCCTGGCGGCTATCTGCGCCCACAGATGGGGCAAGCCCATGGTCTTTGCCAAAAAGGCCAAGAGCGACAACATTGAGGGCGGCCTGTACCAGAGCGACATCTTCTCCTATACCTATAAGAAAAAGGTCACGCTTCTGGTCTCCAAGGAATGGATCCGTCCCGGCGACCACGTGCTCATCATCGACGACTTCCTGGCCAACGGCGAGGCCATCCGCGGCCTGTGCGACATCGTGACCTCCGCGGGCGCCGCGCTGGTGGGCGTGGGCTGCGCTGTGGAAAAGGGCTTCCAGGGCGGAGGAGACCGGCTGCGGGCCGCCGGCGTGAATCTCCAGTCTCTGGCCATCATTGAAAGCGCTGAACCGGGCAACATCGTCTTTCGGGACTGATTTCTTTCGGAAAGGAACTACTATATGGAACGTGTTGTCGTCCTTGACTTTGGCGGCCAATACAATCAGCTGATTGCACGCCGCGTCCGGGAGTGCAATGTCTATTGCGAGGTCAAGCCCTGCACCACCCCCTTATCTGAACTGCAGGCCATGCATCCCATCGGCTTTATCTTCACCGGCGGTCCCAGCAGCGTCTATGAACCTGATTCCCCCCAGGTGGCCCCCGCCATCTTCTCCCTTGGCATTCCCATTCTTGGGATCTGCTACGGCTGCCAGCTGATGGCCCATCACCTGGGCGGCAAGGTCTCCCCCGCCACCGACGCCACCGCCCGGGAGTATGGCCGCACCGAGACCTTTTTCGACACCACTTCTCCTTTGTTCAAAAATTTGCCCGCTCAAAGCGTCACCTGGATGAGCCACGGCGACTATATGGAGCGGGTCCCCGACGGTTTTTCCCTGACCGCCCACAGCGACGCCTGCCCCAACGTGGCCATTGCCGATGAGTCCCGGGGCTTTTACGGCGTACAGTATCACCCCGAGGTCAACCACACGGAGTACGGGGTGAAAATGATCCGCAACTTCCTCTACGAGGTCTGCGGGGCCCACGGCCAATGGACCATGGGCGACTACTGCAAAAGCGCCATCGCCCAAGTCCGTAATCAGGTGGGCGGTGGCCGGGTGCTGTTGGCCCTCAGCGGCGGCGTGGACTCCTCAGTCGCCGCAGCCCTGCTGGCCGAGGCCGTGGGCAGGCAGCTGACCTGTGTCTTTGTGGACCACGGACTGATGCGCAAGGACGAGGGCGATGAGGTGGAAGCCGCGTTTTCCAAGTGGGACCTCAACTTTGTCCGTGTGGATGCGGAGGAGCGTTTCCTCAGCAGGCTCTCCGGGGTCACAGAGCCGGAGCGCAAGCGCAAGATCATCGGCGAGGAGTTTATCCGCGTCTTTGAGGAGGAGGCCAAAAAGATCGGCGCTGTGGAGTTCCTGGCCCAGGGCACCATCTACCCCGACGTCATCGAGTCCGGTCTGGGCGCCTCCGCCACCATCAAGAGCCACCACAATGTGGGAGGCCTGCCGGACTATGTGGACTTCAAGGAGATCGTGGAGCCTCTGCGCATGCTCTTCAAAGACGAGGTCCGACAGCTGGGCCGCGAGCTGGGCCTTCCCGAGTATCTGGTCTCCCGTCAGCCCTTCCCCGGCCCCGGCCTCTCCGTCCGTGTCATCGGCGAGATCACCAGAGAGAAGTTAGACATCCTGCGGGAGGCCGACTTCATCTTCCGGGACGAGCTGCACAAAGCCGGCGCTGACGCGTCCCTGTCCCAGTATTTTGCGGTCCTCACCTCCATGCGCTCCGTGGGTGTCATGGGAGACGGCCGCACCTATGACTATACCCTGGCCCTGCGGGCGGTGAACACCTCCGACTTCATGACCGCCGATTGGGCGAGAATCCCCTATGACGTGCTGGATCGGGTCAGCGTGCGCATCGTCAATGAGGTCCGATCCATCAACCGCATCGTCTACGACATCACCTCCAAGCCCCCCGCCACCATCGAGTGGGAATAACTGACAAAACCAGCAAAGCCTTGAAAACACTGGGGTCTTAAAGCGGAAACGGGGCATTTGATAGCAAATTGATAGCAGATACCAAAACCGGATTTACTTTGTTCACTCCCGTATAACGGGTGGTTTGCGGGTAAATCCTCCATATCCTAAGAAAAAGGTCTTGCTGACTTTCACCAGTCGGCAAGACCTTTTTTGTTATTTGTCTTTTCTCTGTTTCTTCAATCCTTTTATCAGAGCATCGCTTAATTCCTTCGAGGGGACTTTGGCCCACCGCTGGGTGGTGTCGTACTTCGGGTAGTTGTAGCGCCAGCGGTCATAGTCCTCCTTGGTGATCTCCCCGGCCTCCAGCTTCGCCGCCTGTTCCCGCCACGCAATCAAGATTTTGTTCAGCTCACTGGCTTGACGGCCTCCCTGAAAAATATCTGCTTGCAGGCAGGCACGTCCATCCGCCTCTACCACTTTCAGACTGTAAACATCCTCCAAGGCGAACAGCGTATGGGCCAAACCTATGTAGTTGTCTATGTCCGGGACGCTCAACGCCTGGGGCGATACATCTAATGTATGCGCCAGGGCAGCGGTCAAGTCGGCCTTCGGCGTCCGGGTGCCTGTTTCGTACTGTGCCAGACGAACATCGGCGGAACGCTCTGGAAAGCCCACCGCCATACCAAGATACTTCTGTGTCATACCCCGGAGGGTGCGGAAAAAATGGATGCGCTCTCCTATTGCCATAAATGCCAACTCCTATCTGGTGGTTTCTGTCGAAAGTAGTATAACATATTCGCTTAGTAACAGTCAAGAGTATCTTAAACAAAAAAGTTAAAAATTATTCCGCAAGCCACTTGACAAAGCAAATTTGCTTAGTTATAATAGATTAAGCATAAAGGCTTAGTTTTCGAGCCATGAAAGGAGGTGAGCTCACAATGGCAAGCACCATGTTCATGCGGGTGGACGAGGTAGCGGAGGAATTAGGGGTTTCTGTCCCCTATGCCTATAAGCTGATTCGTTCCATGAATGCGGAGTTGAAAAAGACGGGCTGTATTACCATTTCAGGCCGGATCGACCGCAAATTCTTCCACGAAAAATTTTATGGCACAAGGGGTCAGAGTGAAAGGAGTGATTAACCTATGGCGGCGTTTAAGAACAAGGCCAACGGCACTTGGTACGTCCAGTTCCGCTATACGGACTGGAAGGGAGAGCGCCAACAGAAGTTGAAGCGTGGCTTTGCCACCAAAAAGGAGGCCCAGACGTGGGAGCGGGAGTTCCTGATGCAGAAGCAGGCCGATGTGAACATGACCTTTGAGAGCTTCGCCCAGCTCTATGAAAAGGACATGAAGCCCAAGCTGAAGCTGAACACCTGGCTGACAAAAGAGAGCATTATCCAGAAGAAAATCCTGCCGTATTTTGGAAAGCGGAAACTGTCGGAAATCACCGCCAAGGATGTGATGGATTGGCAGAACGCGATCCGGGAGTTGACAGACGCCAAAGGAAAGCCCTATTCCCCCACCTATCTCAAAACCGTCCACAATCAGTTGAGCGCCCTCTTTAACCATGCTGTCCGCTACTACGGCCTCCAGGTCAATCCTGCGGCCAAGGCCGGGAACATGGGTGTGGAGGAACGGCGTGAAATGCTGTTCTGGACGAAGGACGAGTATTTGAAGTTTGCCGACGCCATGATGGACAAGCCCCTCTCCTACTACGCCTTTGAAATGCTCTACTGGTGCGGTATCCGGGAGGGGGAACTGCTGGCCCTCACCCCAACAGACTTCGACTTTGAGGCGGGTACAGTGTCCATCAGCAAATCCTATCAGCGGCTCAAGGGCAAGGACGTGATTACCACCCCCAAGACGAAAAAGAGCAACCGTGTCATTAAGATGCCCAAATTCCTCTGTGGAGAGATGGAGGACTACTTAAAGATGTTTTACAGCACCGGGGCAAATGAACGGATTTTCTCTGTCAGCAAGCACTATCTCCACCATGAAATGGACAGAGGTGCGAAAGCGGCGGGAGTGAAGCGGATCAGGATTCACGACCTCCGACATTCACACATTTCCCTGCTGATTGATATGGGCTTCACCGCCCTGGCAATCGCTGACCGGGTGGGGCATGAGAGTATCGACATCACCTACCGCTACGCCCATCTGTTTCCTACAAGGCAGACGGAGATGGCGGACAAGCTGGACTTTGAAAGGATGGGAACGTAACCATGTCACTGAAAAACCGAGACAACAAAAATCGCTGGAGGAACAAGACCGTGGCCTTCCGGGTGTCCCCGGAGGAAGATGAACAGATCGAGGCCGCTGTGCGGCTCTCCGGCCTGACAAAGCAGGACTACATCACAAGACGCCTCCTGTGCCGGGAAGTAGTGGTACAGGGTAATCCCAAGGTCTACAAGGCCCTGCGTGACCAGCTTGCCGCCGTTCTGGACGAACTGCGGCGGGCCGAGGACGGGGCTGGCGTGGACGATGAACTGCTGGACACCATTCAGATGATCGCCGCTATCATGGGCGGCATGAAGGAGGTTTGATAGATTGATGGATTCCAAGGAAACGAAAGGGACTGTCCCGGTTCCGTCTGTTGGCGCAGACGGGGAACAGCCCATTTCACAAACACCCACCGCAAGTATAACAGAGGAAACGACAGAAAACAATCCCCCTGAAAAAAATTATGCGGAACTGCTGCGGAAAATGCAGCGCATGAATGACCCGGCGTATCTCCCCACGATTTCCATGAACGAGTTGTACGAGAACGTCTATCAGAGCAGACCGCCCGTCATTGACGGTCTGCTCTATCCGGGGACGTACCTCTTTGCGGGAGCACCCAAGGTGGGCAAGTCGTTCCTGATGGCCCAGCTTGCCTACCACGTCAGCATGGGCCTCCCCCTGTGGGACTATCCCGTTCACAAGGGGACTGTCCTCTATCTGGCGCTGGAGGACGATCACCGCCGCTTGCAGGAGCGGCTTTACCGGATGTTCGGCATGGACGGCACCAACGACCTCCTCTTTTCCATCTGTGCCAAACAGGTTGGCGCTGGGCTGGAGGAACAGCTAAAGCGGTTCGTGCAGGAACACCCCGACACCAAGCTGATTATCATTGACACCCTCCAGAAAATCCGGGAGGCTGGCGGGGATAAATACAGCTACGCCAACGATTATGAGGTGGTGGGAAAGCTGAAACGCCTCGCTGACGCTTGCGGCGTCTGTCTCCTGCTGGTACATCACACTCGCAAACAGCAGGCCGACGACAAGTTTGATATGATCTCTGGCACCAACGGCCTGTCGGGGGCGGCGGATGGGGCCTTTCTTCTTCAGAAGGAGAAGCGGACAGACGACACCGCCACCCTGGATGTGGTAGGACGTGACCAGCAAGACCAGCGGCTCTATCTCACCAAGGACAAGGAACACCTAACATGGACACTGGAGCGGATGGAAACGGAGTTGTGGGTAGAACCCCCCGACCCGGTGCTGGAGGCCGTAGCCGCTTTTATTACGGCGGAGAGGCCGTCCTGGAGCGGTACAGCCACGGAGTTGGCAGCGGTCCTGCAAGTGGATATGAAGCCTAACGCCTTGGCTATGCGGCTGAACGTCCGGGCCGGGAAACTGGCGGCAGAGTATCACATCCATTATGAGAACACCCGTACCCACGCCGGGAGAAGTATCAGCTTGACGCTGGAGCCTCCCCAAGCGTGACGACCGTGACGGCTTTTTTGAGAGCGGGGGCGGTGTCTAAAACATCGTCACGGTCGTCACGGCTGTCACGGGGGAGCGGGGTCAAATGTCAAGGGGGCATACCTACGGGTGGAGATTGCCGCAAGGCAATACAACCCGAACCCCTTGACATTTGGCCCACGGAGGACACTTGCCGGGTGGTGGAAAGGCACAGCCTTTCCACCTGCCCAACGGCGAGTGGAAAAGTTTAGGCGGGGTGCAGGGTGCCCTTTTCAAAGGGCGGCCCTGCTGGGGGAGGCAACCGCAGTTGCCGGGGGCAAAGCCCCCGCACCCCCTCGGGAGAGCCCACGGCACTTTCGCACCAACGGGGCGAAAGTGTCATAGTGGGTTATTACACTTCCCGCAGGAAGTGACTCCCCCGAACCCCCGTCCATTTTCAACAACCAAACATCTGAAACAGGAGGATTTTTGCCTATGGCGAGAGGCGACGGTATTGACCGTACCAACGCAAGAAATATGAGGCTGACCGAAACCAAGATCGGCAACACCCAGCAGCACAACGAGCGTGAGAAGGATTCCTATGTCAACCAGGACATTGTACCAGAGCGGACGCCGCTCAATGTCCATTTCAAGGCCCCATCTGCAGGGTATCAGGAGATGTTCTCCCAAATGGAGGCCGATGGTGTGATCTCCACCCGTGGCATTAAGGCGGACGCATTTCGATACGGTGAGTTGGTCTTTGATGTGAACTCCGCCTACTTCTACAATCACGGCGGCTATGACTTCGCAAAACAATTTTACACCGACGCTTACAAATCCGCAATCAAAATCGTAGGTGGAGAGCAGTATATTTTGTCGGCGGTCATGCACGCTGACGAGCGCAACCGGGCCATGTCCGAGGCGCTGGGGGAGGATGTGTACCACTACCACCTTCATGTGGTCTATATCCCGGTGGTGAAGAAGGAGATACGATGGACAAAGCGGTGCAAGGACAAATCCCTGGTGGGCAAGGTCAAGGAAACCGTTATGCAGGTCAGCATGAGCAAAAAGTGGGCGTCCCAGCCCGCAGTAGACGAGGCCACCGGGGAGCCATTACGAACAGCAAAGGGCAAGCCTGTTCTGAGAAAGTCGTACAGCGTCTTGCAGGATGATTTCTTTCAGCAGATGCGCTCCGCTGGCTACACGGATTTGGAGCGTGGAGAGCGTGGCAGTTCCGAGGAACATCTGACGGTCACGCAGTTCAAGGTGAAGTGTGAACAGGAGCGGTTGGCACAGCTTCAAGAGGCGGCTGTGCTGGCCCAGGCCGAGGTTGACCGAAGGAACAGGGAGGCGACAGCTGCCGAAAAGAAAGCGGCCCAGGCCAAGGCCAAACTAAACGATGTGGCCCCCATGCTGAAAGGCATGGAGAAGCTGGCGGAGGAATTTTCCAGCGACCCGGAACAGGTCTTGCCAGAAGCGGGGCCGCTGGAATCAGCCAGGGCCTACCGGGAGAAAAAGGCCAAGCCCTTATGGGCGAAGATCGTCAAGGTGCTACGGTCTGTCTATCGGGCCTACTGTGACCTCAAATCCAAATTTGAGCGGCTGCAAGCGGACTATGGCCGGGAGGTCAGCAAAAACAGTTCCTTGTCAGAAAGGATTTACGAGGTCTGCGCCGAGCGAGACAGCCTAAAGGGAAAGGTCAGAGACTATGAGCGGGTCAGGCGGGCCATTGGCACGGAACAGGCGGACAGAATATTAGAGGCCGCTTACCAGCAGGAACAGGCCGAAAAGGAACGGAAACGGGCCGCAAGGCAAAAAACAAGGGTAGGCGCACGATAATCACCAAAACCGGAGGGTGTTCCAGTGAATGCCCTCCTGATTTATTTGGGGAATCGGGTAAAATAATTTCTTGCTTTTTAGAGCGTACTATGATATACTACTATTATCCTGATTTGAGGAGTCTACCAAATATGCGGCAAGGTATTCTTAAATAAAATTTGATAATGGGCGCAAAAATGATTGCCCCTTGCAGGGGCTTAGTTTTTGTACCCAATTTAAGAATACTTTTGCCTTTTTAGTAAATATCGTGACGGACAGCGGCTCATGTAAGCCGTCATACTTCTGTTTGTCCGAAGTCATGATCCCCAGCGGTAAAAGTATTAGCCGCTGGGGATTTTTATGCCCTTTGGGGCTGTAAAGGGAGGACAATCACATGAAAATAATCAATATTGGAATTCTTGCCCATGTAGACGCTGGAAAGACGACCTTGACGGAGAGCCTGCTATATGCCAGCGGAGCCATTTCAGAACCGGGGAGCGTCGAAAAAGGGACAACGAGGACGGACACCATGTTTTTGGAGCGGCAGCGTGGGATTACCATTCAAGCGGCAGTCACTTCCTTCCAGTGGCACAGATGTAAAGTTAACATTGTGGATACGCCCGGCCACATGGATTTTTTGGCGGAGGTGTACCGCTCTTTGGCTGTTTTAGATGGGGCCATCTTGGTGATCTCCGCTAAAGATGGCGTGCAGGCCCAGACCCGTATTCTGTTCCATGCCCTGCGGAAAATGAACATTCCCACCGTTATCTTTATCAACAAGATCGACCAGGCTGGCGTTGATTTGCAGAGCGTGGTTCAGTCTGTTCGGGATAAGCTCTCCGCCGATATTATCATCAAGCAGACGGTGTCGCTGTCCCCGGAAATAGTCCTGGAGGAAAATACCGACATAGAAGCATGGGATGCGGTCATCGAAAATAACGATGAATTATTGGAAAAGTATATCGCAGGAGAACCAATCAGCCGGGAAAAACTTGCGCGGGAGGAACAGCAGCGGGTTCAAGACGCCTCCCTGTTCCCAGTCTATCATGGCAGCGCCAAAAATGGCCTTGGCATTCAACCGTTGATGGATGCGGTGACAGGGCTGTTCCAACCGATTGGGGAACAGGGGGGCGCCGCCCTATGCGGCAGCGTTTTCAAGGTTGAGTACACCGATTGCGGCCAGCGGCGTGTCTATCTACGGTTATACAGCGGAACGCTGCGCCTGCGGGATACGGTGGCCCTGGCCGGGAGAGAAAAGCTGAAAATCACAGAGATGCGTATTCCATCCAAAGGGGAAATTGTTCGGACAGACACCGCTTATCAGGGTGAAATTGTTATCCTTCCCAGCGACAGCGTGAGGTTAAACGATGTATTAGGGGACCAAACCCGGCTCCCTCGTAAAAGGTGGCGCGAGGACCCCCTCCCCATGCTGCGGACGACGATTGCGCCGAAAACGGCAGCGCAAAGAGAACGGCTGCTGGACGCTCTTACGCAACTTGCGGATACTGACCCGCTTTTGCGTTGCGAAGTGGATTCCATCACCCATGAGATCATTCTTTCTTTTTTGGGCCGGGTGCAGTTGGAGGTTGTTTCCGCTTTGCTGTCGGAAAAATACAAGCTTGAAACAGTGGTAAAGGAACCCTCCGTCATTTATATGGAGCGGCCGCTCAAAGCAGCCAGCCACACCATCCATATCGAGGTGCCGCCCAACCCGTTTTGGGCATCCATAGGACTGTCTGTTACACCACTCTCGCTTGGCTCCGGTGTACAATACGAGAGCCGGGTTTCGCTGGGATACTTGAACCAGAGTTTTCAAAACGCTGTCAGGGATGGTATCCGTTACGGGCTGGAGCAGGGCTTGTTCGGCTGGAACGTAACGGACTGTAAGATTTGCTTTGAATACGGGCTTTATTACAGTCCGGTCAGCACGCCGGCGGACTTCCGCTCATTGGCCCCGATTGTATTGGAACAGGCATTGAAGGAATCGGGGACGCAGCTGCTGGAACCTTATCTCTCCTTCATCCTCTATGCGCCCCAGGAATACCTTTCCAGGGCTTATCATGATGCACCGAAATACTGTGCCACCATCGAAACGGCCCAGGTAAAAAAGGATGAAGTTGTCTTTACTGGCGAGATTCCCGCCCGCTGTATACAGGCATACCGTACTGATCTGGCCTTTTACACCAACGGGCGGAGCGTATGCCTTACAGAGCTGAAAGGATATCAGGCCGCTGTCGGTCAGCCGGTCATCCAGCCCCGCCGTCCAAACAGCCGCCTGGACAAGGTGCGCCATATGTTCAGTAAGATCACTTGATACACCACAGCGAGGAAGGTTATTGCATTTCCCTGTCTTTCGTGGTAAAATGTAGTTGTAAACCACCAGAGAAACCAATCTAATTTTACCGTTGATAGCCATTTCCTTGATAGCCAAATGATAGCAAAAGTTCGGCAAGCCCATAGGATAAGGATAATAGGTATCAGGAAAAATCAAATGGTATCAAATTTCCCAAACAAAAGCGTTTAGAATTAAGTTTCATTTTGCGAGTGGGAATAACATAACCATTGCCGCAAACCCTGTTGATCGGGGTTTGCGGCTTTCTCTTTTACCCAGAAGTACGCAAAAGGTACACGAAATGGGGTTAAAAGAAACTTTGCAGTCTCTCAGCTACTTCCCCCTGCTTATTGGGATACAGGTGGGAGTAGGTCTGCAAGGTGGTTTTTATATCTTCATGACCCAGCCGTTCGCTAATGAGAAGCGGGGAAAAACCCATCTCGATTAGCAGGCTTGCGTGGCTGTGGCGAAAGTCATGAATTCTGATAACCTTGACGCCGCTTTTCTTACAGCCTCTGTCCATCTCATGCTTGAGATAGTGCTTTGTCACAGTAAATAACCGTTCGTTTGGTTCGTAATCTACAAGTTTTTGTACATAAGACTTTATGAGATCGCAGACAAAGGGCGGCAAGGTCACTTTCCGTTTGCTTTTTGGTGTTTTGGGCTCAAGGATCAAGTCCTCGTTATCGAACCGTGCGTAGTTTTTGCTGATCGACACTGTGTTCGCATCAAAGTCGAAGTCGTTTAAGGTCAGCGCAAGCATTTCACCGGAACGCATTCCAGACCAGAAGAGCAGATTGAAAATGGTCGTGGAAACGATTTTATCGCTAACAGCGGCAACGAATCGCTTAAACTCATCCACCGTCCAAAACAGCATACAGTCCGCATTCTTCTTTCCCATTGCGCCACAGATCCGGGCTGGATTTTCCGGGAGCCTGTAATATTTGCAGGCGAAGTTGAAGATTGCGGATACCTGATTATGTACGGTCTTCAGATACGTCTCGCTATAGCCGGCAGGATGCGAAATCAGTGTCGTTTGCCATTTCCGAATTATAGTTGCGGAGATCTTGTTGATTGGCGTATTCCCGAAGTAGGGCAGCACATGGGTGCCTATGAGAAATTGTTTGTTTGCATAGGTCGTAGGCTTTAGGCGCGGCTCACAATCCTCCATATAGAGTTCTACAAGGGAGGAAAAGAGCATATCACACGAAGCCAGCGCCTTGCTTAAAAACTCCGTTTCATAGGCTTTCGCCTCTTTTTGCAGCTTAAAGCCCATTTTCTTTTTCTGCGTCTTCTTGCCCGTCCAATCAGTAAAAACAAATTTGCAATACCACAATCCGGTTTTGGGGTCTTTGTAGGTAGGCATTTGCACCTCCTTCTGCTACCACGACCATATTATAGCATTACCTATAACCGTTGTATATTAGGTTGGCTTTACAAGTAGACATTTACATAAAAGTACTTAGCGGATATTTTGCCTGCTATAGTGATCTTCCCGGATTTTTGCAAATCCTCGTTTAGTCGCCGAATGATTCTGTAGGCAGTGCTTCTTGAAACATTTAGGATATCAGCAACATCACTGGCTGATAGAAATTTTTTACCTTGAGGCGGATAGGTTTGTTTCATCTGTTCACTCCTTTTGGGTAAATAGAAAGACGCCATCAAGCATTTTAATGAATCGCTTAATGGTTCCTTAGCGTTTTTATTGTTGTAATATTATTTATGTTACAACTCAAATTTTAAGGTTACACTTAGCAAAATAATTGTGATACTTCAAACCTTGTTTCACAAGAAGAACTTACATGGCCGGCGTTGATTTCATACAATACTGCCGCAAGATGGATACAGAATCCGATATTGCAGGAACAATACAGATCTTCCACACAGCCGTTTGCATCAAGATTCACCTCTATAAATAACGGCTCTCCATCATTGGATTGTATGACGGCATCATAGCACCCAATACCCGATTCCGTAAGGCTTTGCAACGCGCCACGATTCAAGATTGCTTGAATGTTCTCAAACTCTTCGGGAGTTATTTCCGCAATCCATTCAGCTATCGTTTTTCGCTGGTTCCTTTTCATTTTGTAACCTCCATCTTATTCAAAATTTTTTATGGTTTCAGCACTATTGAGTTTCTCTTGGAAAGTTAGATGGGAATACAGGTCAGCTGTTGTCTGAATACTGCTGTGACCAAGCCACTGCTGAACTTCAATAAGCGGTGCGCGTGCGGTAATGAGCAAATTTGCGCAGCTGTGACGAAGATCATGCAGCCGAATCGGCCGCAGTCCATACTTCGCTAATAGCTTTGGGAACGCCGTTGTAACATAGTTTGGCTTAAGTGGATGACCTTTTTCATCTATAAAGACATAATCACCTGCTTTAACCTGACTTTCTCCGTAGCGTCGCTGCCGCTCTGTCAGCAGCATATTGCGCAACGGTTCAACCATTGGAAGCGTGCGTAGGCTGGCGGTACGCTTAAGCTTATCTTGCGCAAATAAAGCAGCCTTTCCATCCACATTGCCGCGGATCACTTCGTGTTGAACATTGATGATATTTGCTGAAAAATCGATTGTTCCCCAGCGTAGACCCAATAACTCTCCACGCCGCATTCCCGTATAAATCGCCATTGTAAGCATTGGCTCCAGTTTTTCGCCTTGAATGGAATCCAGAAGCTGACGGCATTCTTGGGCAGTATAGGGCTTAATGACATACACTTCTTTTCTTGGCCGTCTTACCCGTGCGGCGGGATTTGCAGAAATTAACTCATGATAGTATGCATCTTCCAGCGCCTTATGGATGACCGCATGATGACGCAGAACGGTGCTCTCAGATACTCCCTTTTTCCGAAGCTCCTGATGGTATGCAATGATATCGGCAGGCCTTAGCGCAGATAAAGCAATTCTTTTTGGCGCATAGAATTGGATGACTTGCCCTTCTAAAATTGACTTATAGCTGTCAAAGGTCGCCTTTGCGAGCTCGCATTGGCGATCCTTGATCCATTGTTTTAGGTATTCGGAAAACAGCATATTACCGGATGTACCCCTGGCGTCACTATACTCCAAACGCATTTGATATAGCATTTCCTCAGCCTTGTGTTTGTTCCCCTTTATTGGAAGGCCTGTGCCAATCCACTTTGGTATACGCTTTCCTTCTGGTGTACGTAACTCCAACACCATATACCATTTACCTGCCTTTGCGCTTAAATGTCCTGAAATCATTTGTGCTGTCTCCTTTAGTAAAATAAATACCGCCATATTATATGGCGGTACTGATTGGGAATTCGAACCCAATAGGTGAAGTTCGAATGAGTCGCACTCGAAATGCGACTTGTTTTAATCAAATCCGGGTTCGAATTCTATCTTTGAAGCGATACGCAATTGACATTTGCTATAGCTAATGCTATATTTTATTTATTGAGGTGAATTATAATGCCAATTGAAGAAATCCTTAAATCGATTCGCAAGGAGCTCAGTATTTCTCAAGAGCAACTTGCACGTGAGCTTAATATAAGCTATACAACCATAAATCGTTGGGAGAATTCTCACCGCACTCCCAGCCGTTTGGCGAAGATGCGACTTTTAGAATTTTGCATTTCACAAAGCGTATCTAAAGAAATCATTCATGCTTTGGAATGTTTATAGTATAGGGCATTTTAGATAAACTTTTCTTGGAGCGTAGAAATCGCGAAAGTTGAAAGCCTATATTACGTAACACCGTTGTTAGATAAGGAGAATGTGCTATGGCGAGAGCTGACTTGCTAAAAAAGCTCTTTGTAAGCCACAAAGCAGGCGATCATGAAGCCTTCTATAGGGTGGCTCAAGAGATTATAGAAGATGAGCGCAAAAAAAACCACGGCATTCTCGCCGATGAGTTAAAGCTCATTCTGAACGGTTCGGCGCAGCCGAAGCGTTCAGTTTCCACATATTCCGCAAATATTAATAAGGAGAAAGGTGAGGACGCGCGACTATTTGAGATCATATATCCAGAAAAGTATTTTTCTGATTTGATTGCATTGCCGCAAATGCAGCAGGAACTTGAACGAATTGTTCATGAATTTCAGAACTGGGATGTTCTTGTTAGTAATGGAGTAGCTCCAACAAAACGAATTCTTTTCTATGGTGCCCCTGGCTGTGGAAAGACTCTCGCAGCCCAAACACTTGCGTCTGAAATCGGCCTTCCAATGATATATGTGCGCTTTGATGCGGTGATTTCCTCATATCTTGGTGAGACGGCATCCAATCTCAGAAAAGTCTTTGATTTTGCTCGACAAGACAGCTATGTGGTTTTTTTTGATGAATTTGATGCCATAGCAAGGAGCCGAAACGATCCTTTTGAACACGGAGAGATAAAGCGCGTTGTAAATACTTTTTTACAGCAATTGGATAGCTTCAAGGGAAAATCATTGGTGATTGCTGCAACAAATTTTGAGCAGTCTTTAGATTATGCCATTTGGCGACGCTTTGACTGTACGTTGCGCTTTGATATGCCTACCAACGATGCAAAGATGCGGCTATTCTACTTGCGTCTTAAGTCTTTAGATGGAGCAAATCATATTTTTGCTGAATTCTTGAATGAAACGGATGGCTTCACTTACGCGGATGTAGAGCAGACTGCTAATTTTGTACGAAAACAATGTGTACTTGAAGGTAGGAAGATATACACAAAAAAAGATATTGAGCAAGCGGTACAACGGCAAAAGGAGAATGTTGCTTTGCGGAAAACCCAGTATTGAAACTGATATACGGAGGAGGAAATCGTTGTGGCTGATAGGATAGAAATTAAAAAGGAAGATTTATCTGCCTTATATGGACGATTCAGAAGAAATCCAAACCCGCCAAGACCTCCGGTCCGCCAGCCGAGTCAGCATGGTGGCAAGCTTAAACAAGATTGGGATACCACTGTGGCCGATATTAAAGCATCTCGAAGAGTGAGTAGCATTGATACAGATAACCTCATGGTACTGGAATTAGTTAGTGATGCCCTGTCGGCAACTTCGTTAGACAGGCTTCTCAGTATGTGCAATTTGTGGATTGTTGAAGAAGTGAAACTTCCCCAGTCCGAAAAATCCAAACTTGTTGTTCAATTTGAAGATGCCTCCGCTATGTCAACTTTTGAGAACGAGCGTTTATTATATATGCAAGACAGCTCTGAACGAGGCACTCTTGCTCCAGGTCAACGCAGAGAATTATTTGATTGCATTGAAGAAATACGCAAATTAAAGCGTGATGATCGTATCGGACAGAGACTTAAAAAGCACCTTGACTCTGGAAAGACGTTGGAAAATGGCTTCTTCTCTGTAAATATTGATGTTTGGTATAACGGTGACCGGGGTACAATTCTCGAAATTGAAGCGCAAATAAGGAGTGCACTGGGGACAGGTGGCAGTCAATTATTGGGTGATCTGTTTGAGTTGCAGACCCTCTTGCTTGGGCGCGCTAAAGTTAACGAATTTACTTTGAATGTGTTGTTGGATCTTGACATCATTGCATGCGTAGATTTCCCAATGGAAACAATACTTCATGACTATAGCGGGCTTTATGCTCAGGATTTTACACCAGTTGTCCATAACGATCTGGATGAAAATGCACCGCTTGCTACAGTTATAGATTCGGGAATTTTTTCTGGAAATCCTCTACTCTCAGCGATTATTGTAGGTGAGGAGGATTTTGATTTTACTGAAAATACGGCCTCTGATCTGAACGGACACGGAACTGGTGTGGCGGGAATCGTAGCATATGGAGATTTTTCTCATATATTTGATGAAAATCCGATTTTTAAACCATTAGTTCGGCTATGTAATGGGAAAGTGATGCACGACGATGGACAAGGTAACCCCGTATATTCAAAAGAAAAGCGTCCAGAACAAATAGTTAAAGAAGCAATTGAATACTTTAATGAACACTACCACTGTCGTGTTTTCAATCTTTCTTCAGGTGATTTGGATTATCTATATGCTGGTGGTAGACAATTGACTTGGGCGGGAATGCTCGACCAACTCGCACGGGATTTGGATATTGTTATTATTGTTAGCGCCGGAAACCAATACCCTGATCTGCCGGATTTCATTAGCCGTGATGACCTCTGCCAAAAAGTACGTAACCAGCTATTGAATCCAGCGCACCGCCTAATTGACCCCGCGACTGCGGCTTTAGCTGTTTCGGTTGGTTCAATTACCCGGGGTGCGACCCCAGATGTGCGAACAGGTATCACTGCTATTGCTGCGGGAAATGCTGGCATGATGTCAGTATTTACACGTGCAGGGAAAGGCGTCAATGACGCAGTGAAACCGGAATTTGTAGACTATGGCGGAAACTATTCTGTTAGCCAGATTACTCGTGGCACCAGTCGTTGGCGTACTAATGACAGGCTTATGATGGAACCGACTACAAATCATACAAATGATAAGTCTTTTAGAGGGTGGGTAGGAACCAGTTTTGCTGCACCCCATGTAACCCATTATGCTGCCAGATTGGAAAGATTATTGAAAGCACAAATAGATGAGGCACCTTCTGCAAATCTAATTCGTGCAATGCTTGCGAGCGCAGCTTGTTGTCCTGATGAGCTTCGCTCCTGGGCCGAGGATGCGGTCGATGCAAGCCATGTAGGTATAAGGGCACAGAAAGCTGAAAATCGTTTGCGGCTTATTGGTTATGGCAAAATTGATGATGAAGTCCTCTTCTCAACTGCCGATGACCCTAAGCATGTGACCCTTTTTGCAGAAGATGAGCTAACGCTGAGGTCACTGCATCTCTATAAAATTCCAGTGCCAACTGAGTTTATCAATGTAAAAGGAGCCAAAAGAATATCAATCGGCTTTGCCTACAACCCACCAACACGCATGAGCAGAAAAGAATATATTGCTAACTCTCTGTTTATTGAGGTATTCCGCAGAACTGATGCGGAAAAGCTTCTAAACTTTGCCCAGAAAAAAGAACATGGCTTAGAAGAAGATGCTGATACTGCTTTAGAAAACTTTCGGAAACAATATGGTGCGGCATTCGAACCCGGAAGTACCACAATTCAGAATAGTACGCTTCAACAACGGGTTTGGGCAAAGGGAAAAACGGGTGGAAAAGATTTACTTTGGGACGAGAATGAACCTTATATTTACATACTTATAACAGGAAAAGAACGATTCACCCATGCTGAAAAGGAAATACCACAGTCATACGCTCTTGCGGTAACATTTTCTTATGATGCAGAAGAAAATATTCTATTACATCAAAAAATAGCCGAAACTGTCAGCATTCGTAATCGTGTTGAGGAGCGTACTCGTATTCGTGAACGTATCCAAAATCAAGGATAATTTTTTTCAATCTCGGTGCTTTTGATTAAATATTTGCATAAACATTTTTCATTTAAAAACTGTTGGATTGTTGGTACCGTGAAAACAGATTCGATAGATTAAGGCATGGGCCCTATTTATAAAAGCCCATGCCTTGGTGTGGTAGCATTAATATTGTAAGTTGAAATAGCAAGCGGTGATAATATAGTGTTGATTAGATGCATTGTTGACGAAGCAATGGTGCCTGTGAGACCTGCGAAACCGCAGTACACGAAAAGTACACGGATCCTCTGCAACTCAAAAAATCTCCGAAATTAAGTGGGAATTTAGCGAATAATAGCACCAAAAAGTACTGAAAATAGTTGTGAAACCGAATCCGGAACAGAGTGGGAATAAACAATCGTCCGGATTGCTTTTCAAACGTCTCTCCGCCGACGGCAAAATTCCGGATTGACCGGGTTTCTCCCCCGCTCTCGGTTTCTCTGGCATCTATATTAAGCACAAGTTATAGCTCTGTCCTTACGGGTCTGCGCCTTGCGCGCAGACCCGCTTTATCTTCGCACAGGCTTCCCGTAAAGAAGCCGTTAATTTTTCGGCTGATATTTTTTCGATCTCTCCCTTCCGCGCCTTTTTTACAGCCCGGGTCGCTCAGCATCCCCTCCCATCCGCTCCGCCGGCCACCCCCTGTCGCAGAGGCGTTTGGCGGTCCGGTCCGTTTTTTTTGCATCCGGCGGGGTCGTCACAGCATCATTTCTTTGATTCTCCATAGACTATGTACCCATACAATCCCATCCAAAACGTCGGGGTCATCATTCCAAATCCACAATGACGGATGGCTTGCATCTTACGTAAAATGGGTGTAATGTGATAGGCACATTTTAAATGATTTCCTGCAACTGAGGGAGGTGCTCTTTTGGATAAGATCATTCAGGAATTGGTTGCAATCGACCGCCAGGCCCGGGAGGCGGTGCGCTCCGCCCAGCAGCGGAGCGAGGCGGAACGGGCTGAGATCGTCCGGGAGAAAGAGGCGCTCAGCGCCTGCTATCGCAAGCGGGCCGAGCAAAAGGCCCAGGCACTGGAAAAGGCCGCCGGCGAGGAGGCGGAGCGCAGCATCCTTCAGTTGGAAAAAGCGCACCAGACGTCGCTTCAGGACCTGGAGGATCGGTTTGACCGCCAGCGGCAGCAGTGGATCGACGAAATTGTAACGCGCTGTATCCAGCTGTGAAGGGGGCGCTGAAATGCTGACCTCCTTTTCCAGCAAGGCCATCATGACCAAGTGCAAGGCCATGTACGGCCAGCATCTGACGGTCCAGCAGTATCAGGACATGATGCACTGCTCCGGCGTCTCAGCCATCGCCTCCTATCTCAAGGAGGAACCGGCCTATCAGCAGGCCCTTGCCTCCGTCCGCCCCGACGCCGTCTACCGGGCCCAGTTGGAGCGGATGCTGCGGAAAAGCCGCCACGCCCAGTACGCAGGATTGATGCGCTATGACTTTTCTGCATCGGACAGCTTTTACCGCTGCCTGATGCGCCGGGGCGAAATCGAGCAGATACTGGAGCTGATCCGCCTGCTGAACGCCGGCTGTCCGGAGCGCTTTGCCAAACAGTACCCTGTCTTTTTGGAGCGCGGCGCAAGCTTTTCCTTTGAAGCTCTGGCCCAGGTCCGGGACTTTTCCCAGCTCCTTCGGGTTCTGGAGCGCACCTCCTACGCAAAGGCTCTGGCGCCCTTCCAGTCGGAGGGGCCGGATCAATCCATCGACTATACCGGCTGTGAAACCGCTCTGTACGCCGATTACTACCGCCGCCTGGAGCAAAGCGTGGACCAGCTTTTCCGGGGGCGGGTCCGCTCTCAGCTCCATGAGCTGATCGAGACCCATGTGGAGCTTATCAACATCCGCGCCATCTATCGGATGAAAACCTTCTTTCCCGAGGCGGGACCGGACCGGATCCGCGGGCTGCTGCTCCCCTCCTGGCGGCGGAGCAGCGGGATGGAGCAGCTCCTCAGCGCGCCCACAGCCGGAGAGTTTCGCACGGCGCTGAGCGAATCCCGCTACTGTCGATACTTCGGCCCCGACGACCTATCTGAGATCGACTATCGGGCCGACCGGGTGGAATACCACCTGGCCAGGCGCTTCATGCATTTCGCCTCCGACGCGCCCACGGCTTTCATGGCCTTTATGGTCCTGACCCAGCTGGAGCTGGAAAACATTGTAACCATCATCGAGGGAGTCCGATATGGAACCCCTCCGGAGGAGATTGCCTCCATGCTCATATTATAAGTTCCAGATTGGAAAGGCGGTGTAATTTTGTCCATTGAAAAAATGACGCTGGTGCAGCTGACCGGCAAGCTCCAGGTGTTGGACGAGGCTTTGCTGCGCCTTACGGAAATCCCCCGCTTCCACCCGGAGCAGCCCTTTCAGCTCTCCGGCAAGGTCAAAGGCTTTTCCCCCATTTCGCAGGAAAACCCCTACAAGCCGCTGCTGCAGCAGCTGACCGATCTGGCCCAGCTCACCGGATTTGAGCTGCGGCCAGACCCGGATTCCGCCTCGGCGCCGCCCTCCCCGGAGGAAATGCGAGCCTCCCTGTCCGCGCTGAAGGACCAGTTCGACAAGCTCTCCGACTACCGGAAAAAGCTCACCGGGTTCGCCGAGGAAAATAAAGACGCCCTTGCGCTTTTGGAGAGGCTTCAGACCCTGGACGCGGACGTGGACGACATATTCTCCTGCGAGTATGTGAAGGTCCGCTTCGGCCGGCTTCCCACAGACAGCTACCGGAAGTTGGATTACTATACCGATCAGCTTTTTGTCTTTGTCTCGCTGACTGAGGACGAGGAGTACTGCTACGGCTTCTATTTCACCACCGAGGAGGTGATCGCCGAGATCGACGACCTCTTTGCCTCCCTCTACTTTGAGCGGATTTGGGTGCCCAAAACCATCCACGGAACGCCGGAAGCTGCCAGGGAGAGCCTGGAGCGCAGCTTGGAGCAGACCAACCGGGATTTGGAGACGGTCAATGAGAAGCTCACCGAGATCATGATGCAGAACAGCAGCTTCATCCTTTCCGCCTATACCCGCCTTTCCGCGCTGAACCGTACCTTTGAATACCGCAAGTATGTGGGCGCCTACCACGACATGTTCCACATCACCGGATTCATCCCCACCGCGGATGAGCCCTTGTTTGCCGAGCGGTTTGCCGGGCTCGGCAACCTGAGCGTGGACTTCAGGCCCCACGACAGTGACCGGCGTTTTCAAACGCCCACCCTGTTGAAAAACAACTGGTTCTGCCGCCCTTTTGAGCTCTTCGTAGAGATGTACGGCATCCCCTCCTATGAAGAGCTGGATCCCACCGCCTTTCTGGCCCTCAGCTACACGCTGCTGTTCGGCATCATGTTCGGCGACCTTGGGCAGGGGCTCTGCATCGCTTTGTTGGGATTCTTCCTTGCCCGGTGCAAGGGGATGGAATTCGGCCGGATTTTAAGCCGCATCGGCCTTTCCTCCGCTCTGTTCGGCCTTCTTTACGGATCGGTGTTTGGGTTGGAAAACGCCCTGAACCCTCTCTATCACGCCTTGGGCTTTACGGAAAAGCCCATTGAAATCATGAGCCCCGTGACCATGAACAACCTGCTCTTCTTTGCCATCGGCTTGGGCGTGGTGCTGATCGTGGCCTCCATCTGCATGAACATCGTCTTGGGCCTGCGTGCCCACGACGTGGAACGGGCTTTCTTCTCTCAAAACGGCCTGGCGGGGCTTATCTTCTATGGGGCCGTACTCACCGGGGTGGTCTCCATGGTCATGGGCCGCAGCCTCTTTGGAAACCCCATTCTTCTCAGCCTGTGCATCCTGCCCATTCTGGTGATCTTTCTCAAAGAGCCGCTGGGGCGGCTGATTGCCGGCAGCCGCCCTCTGCCCCCTGGCGTAAGTCCCGGCGGCTTCTTGGTGGAGGGGTTCTTTGAGCTGCTGGAGGTGCTTTTGAGCTTTGTCACCAATACCATGTCCTTTCTGCGTGTGGGAGGCTTTGTCATCAGCCACGCCGGCATGATGGCGGTAGTCCTGACGCTGACTGAGATGATGCGGGGTTCGGGAAGCATTTTGACCTTCATCGGCGGAAATCTTTTTGTCATGGCCCTGGAGGGCTTTATCGTGGGCATTCAGGTCCTGCGCCTGGAGTTCTATGAGATGTTCAGCCACTACTTTGAGGGGCAGGGAATCCCCTTTGTGTCCATTGCCGCTGAGTCCCAGCGGCCATAACGGGCGTCTGCCCAAGAGATTTGGAGGAATTCAACATGAGTATTTGGTCGGTTGTTTTGATCTGTTCCCTTGTGATCGCCCCGCTGTGCGCGCCGATAGTGCCCCTTGCCCGGGGCCGCCTGAGCGCCAAATCCGCCCGGCGCAGGATTGTCATGAACCTGTGCACCTTTGCTTTCGTGTGCCTCTGCGGCGTCGTACTGCCCATGACCGGCTTTGCCGCCGAGCCGGCAGCGGCCGCCGCGGACTCCGCGGCTTTCTCCATCGCCGGCACCACCGCCCAGGGCCTGGGCTTCCTGGCCGCCGCCCTCTCCACCGGCCTTTCGGCCCTTGGCGCGGGCATCGCCGTGGCCGCCGCAGCCCCCGCCGCCATCGGAGCGGTCAGTGAAAACACGAAATCCTTCGGCAAGGCCATTATCTTCGTGGTGTTGGGCGAGGGCATCGCCATCTACGGCCTGCTCATCTCCATCCTGATTATCAACCGCCTGTAAGAGGCTTTACAATGAAATTCTTTTTAATCAGCGACAATATGGATACCCAGATGGGCATGCGCCTGGCCGGGATTGAAGGCGTCGTGGTCCATCAGGCGGACGAGGTGGAGCAGGCGCTCAGCCAGGCCGTACAGGACCCGGACATCGGCATTGTGCTTGTGACGGCCAAGCTTGTCTCGCTCTGCTCCGCGCTGATCAACGAGCGCAAGCGGAACTACAAACGCCCTTTGATCGTGGAAATTCCCGATCGCCACGGGGAGGATGTGGGGGCCGCTCTGGAGCGGTACATCGGCGAATCTCTGGGCATCAAACTGTAGGGAGGAGTTCACATGAAAGCGTCTCAGCGGGATATTCAAAAAAAGCGTGAGCAGTTCCGCCAGAGCATCATGCGTCAGGCCGACGCGCGGATCGCCAAAATCGACGCGGAACTGGAGTCCTTCCGCGCCGCTGAGTTGGGCAAATGCAAGGACGACGCCCGGGGGAACTCCCACCACATGTTGGATGAGGAGCGGCTCCGGATTGAGCATGAAGCGGGTCAGAGGGTCTCGGTCCGTCGGAACAAGCTGCGCCGCCAGCTCTATGAGCGCCGCTCCCAGCTCACCGACGAGCTCTTCTCCCAGGCCAGAGAGCGGCTGAGCGCCTTTGCCGCCGGCCCGGATTACGCAGCCTATCTCCGCAGGAAGGCCGGCGCGGCCGCCGGCCTCCGGCGCAGTGGGGAGGAAGTAGTGCTCCAGGTGCGAGCGGAGGACCTCCGGTACGAAAAAGAGCTGATCCAGGCCTGCGGCGCACCCTGCCGCGTGGAGGCGGCGGGCGCCATTGCACTGGGCGGGCTGCTTGTCTCTCTGCCCGGGAGCGGCAGAGCCGCCGATGAAACGCTGGACTCGGCCCTGGAGGCCCAGCGCCAGTGGTTTTACGAAACTTCGGAACTTTTCCTTGGCCCGGGAGGTGATCAGCTGTGAATGAAGTGTATTCCATCAACGGCCCGGTGGTCACCGTCCGGGGCGCCACATCCCTGAAAATGCTGGAGATGGTCTATGTGGGCCGGCGGCGGCTCATCGGCGAGGTCATCGGCATCACCCGGGAGAAGACCACCATCCAGGTATATGAATCCACCACCGGTCTGACTCCCGGCGAGCCTGTGGAGTCCACCGGCTCGCCCCTTTGCGCCACTCTGGGTCCCGGAATCCTCTCCAATATCTATGATGGGATCGAGCGGCCCCTGATGGAGCTAATGCGCACCTCCGGCGCCGTGATCGACGTGGGCTCCAGCCTGAGCGCCCTCAATGAACAGCGCCAATGGCAGGTGAGCGTGAAGGTCCGTGAGGGCCAGCGCCTCTCCCCGGGCCAGGTCTATGCCGTCCTGCCGGAGACGCCGCTCATTGAGCACCGCTGTCTCGTGCCCCCCGGCCTCTGCGGCACGGTGACCTTCGCGGCCCGGGACGGCCTCTGCCGCGTCAACGACGTGGTGGTACGCCTCAGGGAGGAATCAGGCCGGGAGCGTGAGCTGAGCCTATGCCAAAAGTGGCCCATCCGCACGCCCCGTCCGGCGGCGGAGCGGCTGCCCATCTCCGTGCCCCTCATCACCGGGCAGCGGATCATCGACACCCTTTTCCCCATCGCCAAGGGCGGGACCGCGGCCATCCCGGGGGGCTTCGGCACCGGGAAGACCATGACCCAGCACCAGCTGGCCAAATGGTGCGACGCGGACATCATCGTCTATGTGGGCTGCGGCGAACGGGGCAACGAGATGACCCAGGTGCTGGAGGAGTTCAGTGCGCTCATCGACCCCAAATCCGGCCAGCCCCTGACCGCGCGCACGGTCCTGATCGCCAACACCTCCAACATGCCGGTGGCGGCCCGGGAGGCCTCCATCTACACCGGCATCACTTTGGCGGAGTACTATCGGGACATGGGCTACCACGTGGCCATCATGGCCGACTCCACCTCCCGCTGGGCCGAGGCGCTGCGGGAGATATCCGGCCGTCTGGAGGAGATGCCCGCCGAGGAGGGCTTCCCCGCCTATCTGCCCAGCCGCATCTCCCAGTTCTATGAGCGGGCCGGTCTGGTCAGGACCCTTGGCGGCCAGGAGGCCTCCGTGTCCATCATCGGCGCCGTCTCGCCCCAGGGCGCGGACTTTTCAGAACCGGTGACCCAGAACACAAAGCGCTTTGTGCGCTGCTTCTGGGCCTTGGACAAATCCCTGGCCTACAACCGCCATTACCCAGCCATCAACTGGAACGAGAGCTACAGCGAATATGTGGAGGACCTCTCTCAGTGGTATGCCCAGCACGCGGGCCGCCAGTTCATGGCCCGCCGCCAGGAGCTGATGGGCCTTTTGCACGAGGAGAACAAGCTGATGGAAATTGTCCGGCTGATCGGCTCCGACGTCCTGCCGGACGACCAGAAGCTGATCATCGAGATCGCCAAGCTGATCCGCACCGGCTTTTTGCAGCAGAACGCCTATCACAAGGAGGACACCTATGTGCCGCTGAGCAAGCAGCTGCGGATGATGGAGGTCATACTGCACCTCTACCACGGTGTCCTGGAAGCCATCTCCGGAAAGGGCGCCGAGCCCCACGCCGTGGCCCTCTCCGAGGTGCTGGAGTCCGGCATCTTCAGCCGCCTTTCCAAGATGAAATACGAGGTGCCCAACGACCATCCGGAGCAGTTCGACCGCTATGACCAGGACATCGACCAGGTCCTGTCAGCGCTGTGACGGGAGGGAGACAAATGAGCATTGATTTGACCGGCCTGAGCGAGATCAACGGCCCTCTGGTGGCGCTGGACGGCGTCACCGGCGCGGGCTTCGACGAAATGGTCCGCCTGCGGCTGAGCGACGGGAGCATCCGCTCGGGGCGGGTGGTGCAGATTGAGGGTGAGCGCTGCATCATCCAGGTGTTTGAAGGTACAAACGACTTGGGGCTGAGCGGCGTCCATGTGTCCATGACGGGTCATCCCATGGAGCTTGCGCTATCTCCGGAGCTGCCCGGCCGCATTTTTGATGGCGCCGGCCGTCCCATCGACGGCCTGGGGCCCCTCTTCTCCGAAAAGAAGGCCGATATCAACGGCCTGCCCCTGAACCCCGTGGCCCGGGTCTATCCCCAGGACTATATCCACACCGGCATTTCCTCCATCGACTGCTTGATGACCCTGATCCGCGGGCAGAAGCTGCCCATCTTCTCCGGTCCCGGCATGCAGCACAACAAGTTAGCCGTCCAGATCGTGCGCCAGGCGCGCCTGGCCAAAGCCGACGGCACCCGCTTCGGCATCGTCTTCGCCGCCATCGGCGTAAAAAACGACGTGGCCGACTACTTCCGCCGCTCCTTTGAAGAGGCGGGTGTGATGGACCGGACCACCATGTTTTTGAACCTCTCCAACGACCCCATCATCGAGCGGATCCTGACGCCCCGCTGTGCCCTGACCGCCGCGGAGTACCTTGCCTTCGAGTTGGGCATGCACATCCTTGTCATCATGACCGACGTCACCGCCTACTGCGAGGCTCTGCGGGAGTTCTCCTCCTCCAAGGGTGAGATCCCCGGGCGAAAGGGCTACCCCGGCTACCTGTACTCCGACCTGGCCTCCCTCTATGAGCGGGCCGGCATTGTCAAGGGCGCTTCCGGCTCCGTCACCCAGATTCCCATTCTCACCATGCCCAACGACGACATCACCCATCCGGTTCCCGACCTGACCGGCTATATCACCGAGGGCCAGATCGTGCTGGACCGCTCTTTGGACGCCACCGGCGTCTATCCCCCCGTGGCGGTGCTCCCCTCCCTGTCCCGCCTCATGAAGGACGGCATCGGCGAGGGCTATACCCGGGCTGATCACGCCTCCGTCTCCAACCAGCTGTTCGCCGCCTACGCCCATGTCCAGGATACCCGGTCCCTTGCTTCGGTGATCGGCGCGGAGGACCTCTCTCTTGTGGATCAGCAGTACCTGAAGTTCGGCACGGCCTTTGAGCGCCACTTCATCACCCAGCGCTTTGACGAAAGCCGCACCATGGATGAAACGCTGGACCTGGGGTGGACCCTTTTGTCCCTTCTTCCCAAAAGCGAGTTGGACCGGGTGGACAATGAGATGCTGGAGGCACACTATCACCCCGACGAAGCCCAGTCCCTCCTGGATCAAAGGGGTGAGGAGCTGTGAGCCAGCAGATTTTTGCCACCAAGGGCAATCTGATCGCCGCGAAAAAATCACTTGCCCTCTCCTCCATGGGCTTTGACCTTCTGGACCGAAAGCGCAACGTGCTGATCCGGGAGATGATGTCGCTGTTGGACCAGTCCAGGCAGCTGCGCCGGGAGATCGGCTCCACCTATCAGCAGGCCTACGAGGCCCTGGCCAAGGCCAATCAGACACTGGGTTCGGTGGGCGATCTGGCACAGGCCGCTCCGGTGGATCACGGCATCGGGCGCATCCGCTTTCGCAGCGTAATGGGCGTGGATATCCCCATTGTGGAATATGAGGAGCCGCAGCGCACCCTCTCCTATGGGCTTCACCAGAGCAACTCCCTGCTGGACAATGCCTATTGCCGCTTCTGCGAGGCCAAACGGATGACCGCTCTTCTGGCGGAGGTGGAGAACAGCGCCTTTCGCCTGGCACAGGCCATTGTCAAGACCCAGCGCAGGGCCAACGCGCTGAAAAACGTGAGCATCCCCACCCTGGAATCCACGGTGAAATTCATCACCGACGCTCTTGAGGAAAAAGAGCGGGAGGAGTTCTCCCGCCTGAAGGTGATCAAGCGGCAGAAGCAGGCCCAGCGCCCAGATTGAATCCAATACGGCAGCCTCCGGAAAAATCGGAGGCTGCCGTTATCCTTATCTGTGTATCTTAACGTGTTTTTCATTCAAATAATATAGGCCTCCCTGAATAAAAGCTGCAATCAAACAGCAACTTATTTTTTATTTCTTCCTATCCAATAACAGCCCGCGCCAATTACCGCTGCTAAAAATTCAATTCCTTTTAAGTACATGTCGTATTGTGTCCATCCGATCACCGGACCGGACAAACAGTAAAGCAGCAAAAATACAGCAACTGTGATAATTGCCCTTACAGCGGTGTTGTTCATGTTGCCATCCCCCATACAGAATTCCTTCATCACATTTTGTGCCGCAACGTATTCTACCAGAAAAGAACTTGTTTTTTAAGCTGTGGATCATCGCCTGAACTCATAAGTCCCACAAACAGAGTATGCGGAAGCTGCCGAACTCTCTTGCGAAAAGCGGTGCATCTATGGTAGGATATCCCTATTAAAATACTAAGGAGGACTGCAATGAAGCAGGACATGATTGTCATTTTGGACCTGGGCAGCGAGGAAAACCCCCGTCTTGCCCGTGAAATTCGCTCTCTTGGCGTTTACAGCGAAATTCACCCCCACGATCTCACCTTGGAGGAGCTCAAGGCCCTCCCCAACGTAAAGGGCGTGATCCTCAACGGCGGCCCCAACCGGGTGGTGGACGGCGTCACCATCGACGTCTCGGCGGACCTTCTCAACTGCGGCCTGCCGGTTCTCTCCGCCGACCACAAGGGGGAGGCCCCCTGGAGCGCCGACGAATCGGAGCGGAAGAAGGCCCTCTCCAACTTTGTCTTCCACACCTGCGGCGCCGAGGCCAACTGGACCATGGACAACTTCATTGCCGACCAAGTGGAGCTGATCCGCCGCCAGGTGGGCGATCAGAAGGTGCTGTTGGCTCTCAGCGGCGGCGTGGACTCCTCCGTGGTGGCCGCCCTGCTCATCAAGGCCATCGGCAAGCAGCTCACCTGCGTCCACGTGAACCACGGCCTGCTCCGCAAGGGCGAACCCGAGCAGGTGATCGAGGTCTTCCGCCACCAGATGGACGCCAATCTGGTCTATGTGGACGCTGTGGACCGCTTTTTGGACAAGCTTGCCGGCGTGGACGACCCGGAGCGCAAGCGCAAGATCATCGGCGCAGAGTTTATCCGCGTTTTCGAGGAAGAGGCCCGGAAGCTGGACGGCATCCGCTTCTTAGGCCAGGGAACCATTTATCCCGACATCATTGAAAGCGGCACCAAGACCGTCAAGGCGGTCAAGTCCCACCACAACGTGGGCGGCCTGCCGGAGGATCTGGATTTCGCCCTGGTGGAGCCTTTGAAGATGCTCTTTAAGGACGAGGTCCGCGCCTGCGGCAAGGCCCTGGGCCTGCCGGATTCCATGGTCTACCGCCAGCCCTTCCCCGGCCCCGGCCTGGGAGTGCGCTGCCTGGGCGCCATCACCCGGGACCGCCTGGAGGCGGTGCGGGAATCCGACGCCATTTTGCGGGAGGAATTTGCCAACGCCGGCCTGGAGGGCAAGGTGTGGCAGTATTTCACCGTGGTGCCCGACTTTAAGTCCGTGGGCGTGCGGGACGGCGTGCGGACCTTCGACTGGCCGGTGATCCTGCGGGCCGTAAATACCGTGGACGCCATGACCGCCACGGTGGAGGATGTGCCCTTCTCCCTTCTCCAGAAGATCACCCGGCGCATCACCAGCGAGGTGGCGGGCGTCAACCGCTGCCTCTACGACCTGACGCCGAAGCCCTCCGGCACCATTGAATGGGAATGAAGTCCGAAAGGGTGCAAACCCGCATGAATACAGGCTTTTTCCGTCACTGCCGCCCTTGATACCGGATTGATATGATTTGCGTCGGCCCGGTATGTGCAAGGGGAATCGTCACAAAAGGACAAAAAAGCCGCCCTGCTGAACTTTTCGTTCAGCAGGGCGGCTTTTTTTATTTTACGCCAAGTGATATATACCCGGGCGGAGGAGAACAGCGCCCATCTATCTGACCGCTTAATGGAGGCGGAGACCAGGGCCCTGCGGCGGATCTCCGCCGGCTTTGAGCGGGTGAAGCGGGCCTTTGGCCCCCGGGAGGCAGAAGTCGTGGAGGTCGCCAAACAGCGGGAGCAGGCAGGAAATCCCGGAAACGGCCCCGGCGCTCCTTCAGTCAAACGAAAGGCAAGGAAAGTGGATTTATGGCCCCCCTTATGATATACTATTTGTAAACAACAGAGTGGCAAATCGGAAGTTAAACGGGGGTAATTTTGATGGATGTCATTTTTGCATTGAGCCTGTTTTGGTCAATCTATGGAATTGCTGGCGTATTTGGATTTCAAATTATACCAGTTAAATACAGGGGACACGACTGGACAGAGTCCTATATTCACAGTCAAGGGGTGTCATGGTTGCTGCTTGGAGTTCCCTGGCTTATATTGAACAGGGCTGTGGCTTATTTCTCCGCTGATGTCAGTACCGCTACACTATGCCTACTATTGTCTGCACTTGCAGTGCCATCCATACTATTCTCATTTGTCAACGATAGCAAGTATAAGTCCATGCTTAAAAGTATGAAAAGTGAATAAGTGCAGTTCCGGTCTATCAGGTGGATGCCAACCCCAGCGTAGGCCGTCAGGTTTGTCAGGTCGGCCGCGCTTCCCAGCGCACGCTGCCTGTTTGTGTGCATCATCTCCTCCGTCCCTCCTCCGGTATCTGCTTTTCAAGGCAGATTATCCGAATTAACTCTATATTTCCTATTGACAAACTATGATTTATGTTGTATGCTCCCTGTAACCTGTTTGAAAGGTTGGTATTTGAATGGACCGCTCATTTTCCATGCTCCGGCCTGCTTTTCCGCGCCGGATGGGCCGATGTCCCTGTCAAAGGAGTTCATGCGCCCATATATTTGATTTGACAGGGAGAGATTACTATGAATCACATTTATACATCC
This sequence comes from Dysosmobacter acutus, assembly GCF_018919205.1. NCBI lineage: Bacteria > Bacillati > Bacillota > Clostridia > Eubacteriales > Oscillospiraceae > Dysosmobacter > Dysosmobacter acutus. The sequence goes on along the minus strand of NZ_JAHLQN010000001.1, from coordinate 817,610 downwards.
GTGGACCAGCTGATCGGCAGGACACCGCTGCTGGAGCTGACCCATATAGAGCGGGAATTGAAGCTGGAGGCCCGCATCCTTGGAAAGCTGGAGTACTTTAATCCGGCGGGATCTGTAAAAGACCGGGTGGCAAAGGCCATGATCGACAATGCGGAGGCAGACGGGCGGCTGAAAAGCGGATCCGTCATCATCGAGCCCACCTCCGGCAACACCGGCGTCGCCCTGGCCTCTGTGGCAGCTGCAAGAGGCTACCGCATCCTCCTTGTTATGCCGGAGACCATGAGCGTGGAGCGCCGGCAGCTGATGAAGGCCTATGGCGCGGAGGTCATCCTCTCCGATGGGGCCAAGGGAATGAACGGCGCCATTGCCAGGGCCGAGGAGCTGGCCAAATCCATTCCAAACAGCTTTCTTCCCGGCCAGTTTACCAACCCGGCCAACCCGGCCGTCCACCAATCCACCACCGGCCCGGAAATCTGGGAAGATACGGACGGCGCAGTGGATATCTTCGTATCCGGCATCGGCACCGGCGGCACCATCACCGGCGCGGGACAGTATCTCAAGTCCAAAAACTCCGCTGTCCGGGTGGTGGCGGTGGAACCCGCCGCTTCTCCGGTGCTCACCGGGGGTACGGCGGGACCCCATAAAATCCAGGGCATCGGCGCGGGATTTGTGCCGGACGTGCTGAACACATCCATCTATGACGAAGTCCTTCCGGTGGAGAATGAGGATGCCTTTTCCACGGTTCGGCTCATCGGCCGCAGGGAGGGCGTGCTGGTAGGCATCTCCTCCGGTGCGGCGGTCTGGGCCGCCATCCAGCTGGCCAGGCGTCCGGAGAACCGGTTCAAAACCATTGTGGCCTTGCTGCCCGATACCGGTGAGCGGTATCTCTCCACCCCCCTCTTTTCCGAATAACCGCCTTTTCAGGAAAAGGCGCCCCGCCAAAAGCGATGCAGAAGGCCCCGATCAACTGATCGGGGCCTTCTGCATCGCCACGCGCCAACCTGTGCGCCTGCAGCGGGGCAATAATTAAGGCATGGACCATCCGGCTGGCGCATAAACTTTTATGGTAAAAATCATTTTGAAAATAATTTTTCTTTTGAATATTTTTTGGTGATTTCTTAGCGCTTTGTCATCAACTTAAAAATAGTTTTCGCATTGAATCCAGTATTTCCCACTTTTAGTGCCGTTTTTTACCTTTTTATTCATAATGCCTTATTTCTCCCCTTTTTTTCTTTTACTATTGGTTTTTTCGCAAAGGATATCGCTTTATTTTGATGCAATATTTTTCTTTGATCTGATTTTTTCCACAAATTCGATTGAGTTATCAACCGTTCCTTGTGTATTTCATCCAATTGCCTCTTGGGATTTTCATGAAGAACATAGAAAATGTAAAGAGTTTGAAAATTATTATTGAAAATATTTTTCAATGTGACTATAGTAGAGATAACTTCAATCGCTTTCCGTTTGAGAAAGCTGTTAAAACTTTAAAAATGGAACAGGAGGGTATGCGCGCGTCAAGCAGCGCGCTACGGAGTATGGTGAATTCCACGACAAGAGCTTTCGGAAGTCCCCTCAGATACATACAGGGGCCGGGCGAGTTCAATCACCTGCCGGAGTATACGGCCGCCTATGGGAACGCCTGTGTATTGATCGACAGTTTCCTCTACCCGACTTTGAACGCACAGCTGGAAAAGGCCTACCAGGGCGCTGAGACCAGCTTTGTCTCCATCCAGTTTCAGGGCGAGTGCTGCGACGAGGAGGTCGCTCACATCAGCAAGGTCGCAAAAGAGCACAACGCCTCTTTGATTGTGGGCGTGGGCGGCGGCAAGACGCTGGATACCGCCAAGCTCTGCTCCGACACCATGGACGTGCCTGTGATCATCGTCCCCTCCTCCGCCTCCACCGACGCTCCGGTCAGCGAGATCGCGGTGGTTTACACAGCCGGCGGCGAATACATTGGGTCCCGCAAGATGAAGCACAACGCCAATTTGGTGCTGGTGGACAGCGAGATCATCGTTAAGGCGCCCAAGCGCCTCTTTGTGGCCGGCATGGGCGACGCCCTGGCCACCTATCCGGAAGCGCTGGCCTGCGACCAGTCCGACTCCCCCAACTACATCGGCTCCGGCCACCGCCGCTGCAAGGCCGGTATGGCCATCGCCCGGTCCTGCTGGGACATTCTCTTTGCCGACGGGCGCAGCGCCCTGACCGCCCTTGAACAGGGCGTTGTCACGGAGGCGCTGGAAAATGTCATCGAGGCCAACACGCTGCTCAGCGGCCTGGGCTTTTTGAACACAGGCCTGTCCACCGCCCACGGCATCCACTCCGGCCTGACCGCCCTTGCCTCCACCCATGCCTACCTCCACGGCGAGAAGGTGGCTTTCGGCGTGGTCTGCCAGATGGTGCTGGAGAACACGCCCACGGAGACTGTGGATCAGGTGATGCGGTTCATGGTGGACATCGGGCTGCCTGTCACGCTGGAGCAGCTGAATGTGGAGCCCACCTATGAAAACGTCATGGCCATCGCCCGCAAGACCGCCGACGGCCCGCTGGTCCATCAGGAGCCCTTCCTGGTCACCACCGAGTCGGTGTACAACGCCATTTTGGTGGCTGACAAGTTAGGAAGAACCTATCGGGGACTGTAAAAATAAAAGACGGAAGGGAGTACCCGCTCATGCAAAATCTAAACCGCTTTGCAAAACTCTTTGATCTCAGCGGCCATGTGGCCGTGGTCACCGGGGCGGCCCAGGGAAACGGCCTTGGAATCGCCAATGCCCTTTGTGACGCCGGAGCCACGGTTGTGGCAACCGACATTGTCTTCAAGCCGGACCAGGAGGGCGCCGAGCATACGCTCTGCCCGGACATCGACCGCATGATCATGGACGTGACCGACGAGGAGAATGTGAAGGAGGTATTTGCCAAAATCGCGGAGAAGTACGGCAAACTGGATATCCTCTGCAACAACGCCGGCATCATCTATAAGGACCTGGTTCAGGACCTGGATATGGACCGGTTCCGGAAGGTCTCGGACATCAACATCCACGGCGTGGTCATCTGCACCAAGCACGCCGTGCCCTACATGAAGAAGGCCGGCTGGGGACGCATCGTCAACACCTCTTCCTCTCAGGCGTTCCTGACCACCGAAACCTACAGCGCCTATTCCGCCTCCAAGGCCGCCGTCTCCCACCTCACCCGCATCTGGGGCAACGAGCTGGCCAAGGACAATATCCTGGTCCATGCCATCTGCCCCTGCTTTGTCCGGACCCCCATGATGGTAAACTCCATCGCCCGCATGGCCGAGCAGCTGGGCACGGATGAGGAGGGCGGCTACAACTACTTTGCGGACCTGATCCCCACCCACCGGCTCCTTGAGATCGAAGAGATCGGCAACTGGGCCGCCATGCTCTGCAGCGATCTGGGCCGGGCCACCACGGGAAGCAATTTCTCCATCACCTGCGGACAAGTAAGGCTGTAAACAGGCCTGAAAATAAAAGACGTTTGTTGAATTATGGGAGGTACACTATGAAAAAGAAGATTGTTGCAACTCTGTCTGCACTGCTCTGCGTGTGCATGCTGGCCGCCTGTGGCGGCGGTGGCGGCGGCGCTGCCAGCGGCGGAAGCTCCTCTGGCTCCGCTTCCTCGGGCAGCTCCGGCGGTTCCGGCGAGCCTGAGGTGGTCCTGGAATTCGGCCACATTCAGAACCCCGGCCACGCGCTTTACATTGCTCCGGAAGAGCTCAAGCCCCTGGTGGAAGAGCGCTCCGGCGGCCGTATCCAGCTCAACATCTATCCCGCCAGCCAGCTGGGCTCCGCCCGCGAGATGATGGAGCAGGTCACCATGGGCACCCTGGACATCACCTTTGCCGACGCCTCTGACTGGGCTTCCGCGCTGAACCTGCCTGAGCTTGGCGTGTTCAACCTGCCCTTCCTGAACAAGGACCTGGCCTCTCAGATCAAGGTCATCAATGAGATCATCCCCGAGGCCGTTCCCGAGATGCTGGAGGGCACCGGACTGAAGCTTCTGACCACTTATTCCAACGGCATCCGTCAGCCCCTGCTGAAAAACCATCCCATCAACACCCTGGAGGATATCAAGGGTCTGAAGATGCGCACCCCCGAGACCGAGATGTACGTGAACCTCTGGAACGCCCTGGGCGCCAGCACCGTCACCTCCGCCTGGAGCGAGGCCTACACTGTTTTGCAGCAGGGCGTTGCCGACGCGGTGGAAGCCGATGACGTGGGTCTTGTGAGCATGAACCTGCAGGAGATCGGCAAGTACATGTCCAAGATCGGTCACCTGAGCCAGGCTTACATCGTCCTGATCAACGAGGACAAGTGGAATTCCATCCCCGAGGACCTGCAGCAGATTCTGGTTGAGTGCCTGGCAGAGAATCAGGCCAAGCAGCTGGCGGACCGTGAGGCCCTGGGCATCGAGGCGGAGAAGACCATTGCCGACGCCGGCGTTGAGATCAATGAGGTCTCCGACGCGGAGCGCCAGCGCATGAGAGACGCCTGCCAGTCCATCTATGATAAGTATGCAGATGAATACGGCCAGGCCGATCTGATTGCTCAGATGGAAGCCCTGAACGGCTAAGGTCCAGCAAAAGCCAGTATTGCCGGCTTGTGATGCGTGCGCACCGGACTCGTTCGTGCGCACGCATCTTCCAATTGAAAGGCAGGTAAGCGAATGAAAACACTATTGAAAATCGACCGCGTCATCGAAAACATACAGACCTACCTCTGTATGGCCCTGTTTATTCTGATCCTGATTCTGGGCTCCGTCCAGGTCTTCGGCCGCTTTATCTTCCACGCCGCTCCCCCCTGGACGGAGGAGGCCATGCGCTTTTGCGGCATCTACCTCACCTTCATCGGCTCCGCTCTGACCATCCGTGTGGACGGCCACGTGTCGGTGGATATCGTCATCAGCTTTTTGAAGAGCAATAAGGTCCGGGCGGCCCTGTTCGTCATCTCCCGGCTGATCTGCGTGGTGTTCCTCATCATGTTCTTCCCCGGCTCCATCGCCCTGGTGCAAAAGAGCGGAAGCTCCTTAGGCGCCGCCATTCAGATTCCCTATTCCTACATCTATGCGGCAGTGCCTCTTGGAATTGTCATGATGCTCTGCTCCTATGCCAGCGCCATTCCCAAGCTGGCCAAGCAGTATGCAAAGGGGGAAAAGTAAATGATACCAATTGCAGTAGTCACCCTTCTGGTATTTCTTGTGGTGGGCGTGCCCGTCAGCTTTGCCATCGGCCTCTCCGGCCTGCTGGCCATTCTGTTCGGCAGCGACATCGCCCCCTTTATGGCCGTGCAGCAGGCGGTCCGCGGCATGAACTCCTTTTCTCTGATGGCCGGTCCCCTCTTTATCCTGGCCGGTGAGATCCTGGGCGGCGCCAAGCTGTCCAAGCGGATTCTGGACTTCTGCCGCGCCTGCATTTCTCAGGTCCGCGGCGGCCTCGGCATGGTTTCCGTGCTGGCCAACATGATCTTTGCCGGCATCTCCGGCTCCGGTGCGGCCACCATGAGCGCGGTGGGCTCCCTGACGGTCCCTGAACTCAGGGCCGCCGGCTACAAGCGCTCCTTCATCGCCGCCCTGATCGCCGGTTCCGGCGCCCTGGGCCCCATCATTCCCCCCAGCACCAACATGATCGTGTTTGCCTCCCTGACCGGCTTTTCCATCGGCAAGCTCTTCATCGGCGGTCTGATCCCCGGCATCATCATCGGCATCTGCCTGATGATCCTGTGCCGCTGGTACGCCGGGAAACACAACGTGGACGCGGGCAGCGGAGCATTCAGCTGGAAAAATGTATGGAAGGCCTTTAAAAATGCCTTCTTTGCCCTCATCACCCCGCTCATCATTGTGGGCGGCGTCATCTCCGGCGTGTTTACCGCCACCGAGTCCGGCATCGTTGCCTGCCTCTATGGCCTGATCTGCGGCTTCTTTATTTACCGCACGCTGCACCTGAAGGACCTGGTGAACATCTTCAAGCGGGCGGCTTCTTCCTCCGCCATGCTGATGATGATTATGGGCATCTCCAACATCTATTCCTACATTTTCGCCCGTGAGAACCTGGCCACCACCATCAAGAACTTCATGCTCTCCGTCACCAATGACCCCACTCTGGTGGTGCTGATCATCATTGTTCTGATGCTGGTCATCGGCTGCTTTATGGAGACTCTGGCCGCTACCGCGGTCATCCTCCCCATTGTATATCCCATTGTCACCAGCCTTGGCGTGGACCCCCTGGTGTTTGGCGTCATCTTCTCCATCGCAACCGTGGTGGGCGGCCTGACGCCTCCGGTGGGCCTGTATCTCTTCCTGTCCATGAACATCGCTGAAGCCCCGTTTAAGGAGGCGGTCAAATACGTGGCGCCAGTGGTGCTGATCGTCCTGGCCGTCATGATTCTTGCCTACCTCTTCCCGCCGATTATCACATTTGTACCCAACCTTTTGATGGGCGCGTAGTTTTTATAAGGAGTCTGATCCAATGAAGTTAACCGTTGAAACCATCCAGATCAAGGATCTGCAGTTCGGAGCCGAGACCTGCTTCCGTGATGGAATCCTCTATGTGAACAAAGAGGATATCCTGGCATTTGCCGCCGGGGAGCCCTGCTTCGACACTCTGAAAATTGACATTGCCCGTCCCGGGGACTCCACCCGCATCATCAATGTGGTGGATGTGGTGCAGCCCCGGTGCAAGATCTCCGGTAACATTGACTGGCCCGGCGTGCTGACGGAGGAGTACGAGATCGCCGGTTCCGGTATCACCCGGGCGGTGAACGGCATGGGCATCGTCCTGTGCCAGAACGACACCTACTGGTCCCGGAAGTGGGGTTCCTTTGACATGAGCGGCGAATGCGCCGCCATCAACCCCTATGCCAAGATGCCGGAGCTGGTCATCGAGCCCATGGCCCCGGAGAACGCGGATTTCCGCGACTACCGCGAGGCGGTGCGCCGGGTGGGATACAAGACCAGCGTCATGCTTGCCAAGGCCACCTTGGGTGTGGAGGCCGACAGCTCCGAGACCTTTGACAACGAGACGCAGTATCCGGACCTTCCCTCCATCGCCTACTCCTATCAGATCTATTCCAAGCAGTACGACACCCAGAACTACCGTGAGCCCATGGTCTACGGCAACGCTGTCCCCGACAGCCTGCCCCTCATCATGCAGCCCACGGAGATCCTGGACGGCGCCATCTCCCTGTGCGGCGGCTTCCGCTGCGTCACCACCTATGAGATTCAGAACCACCCCGTGATCGTGGAGCTGATGCGCCGCCACGGCAAGGATTTGAACTTTGCCGGCGTGCTGATCACCGTCACCTCCGTGGAGGCAAAGCACCGCTATCTGGTCTCCAAAATGGCGGCCAACCTCCTCAAAGAGGTCTTCCACGCCGACGGCGTCATTGTCACCAAGGGCGTGGGCGGCGCCTCCACGCTGTGCGTGGGCGCCATCGCCAGCGAGGCGGAAAAGTTGGGCATCAAGGCCGTACCCATCATCCAGATCCTCAACGGCAAGAGCAACCTGGCCATTGAGTGCATGATCAGCGAGCAGAATGTGGACTCCATTGTCTGCTCCGGCACCTATTACCACAACTTTACCCTGCCCCCTGTGGAAACCCTTTTGGGCGGACCCGAGGACGCGCTGTATCTCAGCGGCGACGACGGCGTCATCGGCGGCCACAAGATCGCCACCGGCGATCCCGCCAAGGGCCAGGTCCGCTCCACCTATATGAAGCAGGTGGGCCTGATGAGTCAGGTGGGCTATTCCTACGGCATGGCCGTGGACTATTGAGAAAGGAGGGACATATGGAAGCGAAAAAATGGAGAGTGGTCTGCTACGTCAACCAGTTTTTCGGTCAGATCGGCGGCGAGGACATGGCCCATGTGGGCTTCAGCGTAAAAGAGGAGCCTGTGGGCCCGGCCCTGCTGTTTCAAAACCTGCTGAAGGACGACTGTGACGTGGTGGGCACTGTGATCTGCGGCGACAACTATTTCGCAGAGAATACGGACAAGGCTGTGGCCGAGGGCGTGGAACTGGTCCGCGGCCTGAAGCCCGACCTCTTTATCGCCGGCCCCGCCTTCAACGCAGGGCGCTACGGCATCAGCTGCGGCAACATGGCCGCGGCGGTGGGCCGCGAGCTTGGCATTCCCACAGTCACCGGCATGTTCCCGGAAAATCCGGCGGTGGACCTCTTCCGCAAGGACACCTACATCGTCAAAACCGCCATCCTCTCCTCCACGCTGCGCAAGGTGGCCCCCACCATGGCCAGCATCGGAGCACGTCTTTTAAAGCACGAGCACATCGGCAGCGCAGAGTCCGAGGGCTATGTGATCCGGGACATCATTCTCAACGAGGAGCAGCCTCAGAACGCGGCGGACCGGGCCATTGAGATGCTGCTGAAAAAGATCAAGGGAGAGCCCTTCAAAAGCGAGCTGCTGCCTCCCAACTTCGATGTGGTGGAGCCCGCGCCTCCCGTGGCCGATCTGAAGACGGCCCGACTGGCCCTGGTCAGCGACGGCGGACTGATCCCTCAGACCAACCCCGACAAGCTCAAGCCCAACGGCAGCACAACCGTAGGCTGCTACAACTGGGATCAGCTGATCGCGGAGCCCTATTTCGTCATCCACAGCGGCTATGACGGCACCTGGGTGATGGAAAACCCCTACCGCCTGTTCCCCGTGGACGTTCTCCGGGAAGAGGTGGAGCAGGGAGCCTTAGGTTATCTGGACGACGAGGTCTATGTTGCCTGCGGCAACTGCGCCTCCGTGGCGGCCTCCAAGGCCAAGGGCCAGAAGATTGCCCAGGCGCTTTTGGACAAGGGCATCACCGCCGCCATTCTCACCTCCACCTGAGGCACCAGCACTCGTTGCGGGTCAACGATTGTAAAGGAAATTGAACGTGTGGGCATCCCCGTCACGCAGATCTGCGCGGTGGTGGACATTGCAAAGTCCGTGGGTTCCTCCCGGATTCTCCGCGGCTTTGCCATCACCTGTCCTGTGGGGAACCCCTCCCTGAGCCCGGCGGATGAGAAGACCTCCCGCCGCCGCTATGTGGAAAAGGCCCTGGATATGCTCACCCGCCCCGGCAAACGCGGCGAGGTGGAGGATATTCTGTAAAAAGGCCTGATTTTCTGGAAGTTTCATTTGCTCCGGGGCCTGATTGCGTGTAAAATAAATTTTATGACACAATACGTCCAATGAGGGGGCAAAAGCGAATGGAAGAGAACATGGGCAGCGGCGCTTTTTACAGCCGTGTGCAGGAAAAGTTGGATTCCCTGTCCAAAAAGGAGCGGGAGACCGCGGAGTATATGGCCGCCCACCAGGGGCAGCTGATCTACGCCTCCATCACGGAGCTTGCCGAACTGGTGGGCACCAGCGAGGCCACCGTCACCCGGGTGTGCGTCAAGCTGGGCTACCGGGGTTTTCAGGCGCTGAAGGTCAGCGTGGCCAGGGAGCTGGTGACGCCTCAGGAGAAGATCCATGAGGACCTGCAGCCGGACGCCCCGGCGGAGGTCATCATTGAAAAGATCTTCAACAGCGCCATCGAAACCTTGGTGATGACCCAGAGGGCCATGGACACCACCGCCGTCAATCGCAGCATCGACGCGCTGTGCTCCGCCCGGCGCATTGTGGTGCTGGGCAACGGAAACTCCGGCGCCATTGCCATGGATGCCCAGCACAAGCTTCTCCGTGTGGGGCTGGACGCCCACGCCTACACCGACGACCATCTTCAGATGATCGCCGTCTCCTCTCTGACTGCGGAGGACGTGGTGCTGGCCATCTCCCACTCGGGCAGCTCCCGGAACGCGGCGGACGCCGCCCGGCTGGCCCGGGAGCGGGGAGCCACGGTGATCTCCATCACCAACAACGGCATCTCCCCCGTGTCCAAACTGGCCAACATCCGTCTGTACACCTACTCTCAGGAGACCAGGTACCGCACCTATGCCATCTCTTCCCGTATGGCTGAGCTGACCATCATCGACACCCTCTACACCGGGGTGGCGCTGAAGATGGGCGAGCAGGCCATCGACAACTTTGAGGCGCTGGAAAAGGCGCTGATTGTCAAAAAATACTGACCTGCGGTTCCGTATTTCCCGGGCGGCATCGCAGCTTGAATGGGGAGATCCTATGAAAAAACTATTCGGCGTGGACTTTGGAACCGGAGGCTGCAAAGCCACCGTCATTGACCCGGAGGGCAATATCTTGGCCAGTGCCTTCCAGGAATACCCATCCGAACATATGAAGCCCGGCTGGTCCGAACAGGACCCGGCGCTTTGGATCGACGCTTTCGTCAACACGGTCCAGTCCTGCCGCCAGCAGATGTCCGACGGGTTTGACGGTCTTTTGGGCCTTGCAGTCACCGCCTCCACCCACAATGCCGTGCTTCTTGATGAGCAGGGCCAGGTGATCCGCCGGTGCATCATGTGGAACGATCAGCGCAGCGGCGACCAGTGCCGCCGGCTGAAGGAGGACCACGGCAGCACCATCTTTGAGATCGGCATGCAGATGCCCACCCCCACCTGGACGCTGCCCCAGCTGATGTGGGTCAGGGAGAACGAGCCGGAAAACTACGCAAAAATCCGCCGCCTGCTCTTCACCAAGGACTATGTTCGTTCCTATGTCACCGGCGACTTTTGCACCGACGTGGTGGACGCCCAGGGCAGTTTGCTCTACGACGCCCGCAGGGAGTGCTGGTCCGGCGAGCTGTGCGGCCTCATTGACCTGCCCCTCTCGGTCCTGCCGGAGATCCGCAAGACCAAGGACATCGTGGGCACGGTCCGCCGGGAGGTGGCCGAGCGCACGGGGCTGCCGGAGGGCCTGAGCGTCATCGCCGGCTGCTCCGATACGGCGGCCGAGGACTTCAGCGCCGGCGCCGTCAATGAGGGCCAGATCATCATCAAGCTGGCCACCGCCGGCAACGTGAACCTGGTCACAAATGAAGCCAATCCCCACGCCAAATCCTTCACCTACCCTTACTCTGTCGAGGGCAAGTGGTATACCGTCACAGCCACCAACAGCTGCGCCTCCGCCTACCGCTGGATGCGCGACAGCCTGTATCCGGCCGAGTGGGCCCAGTGTGAAAAAGAGGGCACGGACGTCTACCGGCTGATGGATGAGCAGGCCGCCTCCGCGGAGTTGGGCTGCCAGGGGCTGATCTTCCACCCCTACCTGTTGGGTGAGCGCTGCCCCCTCTTCAACCCCAACGCAAGAGGCGACTTTTTCGGCGTCAGCATGGTCCACACCAAGGCCCATTTCGCCCGTGCCCTTCTGGAGGGCGTGGCCTTCAGCCTTTATGACTGCCTCCAGGTGCTCAAGGAGTTCACTACCAGCATGGAGGACATTGTGATCATCGGCGGCGGCGCCAAGAGCCCCCTGTGGTGCCAGATCGTCAGCGATATCTTCGGCCTGGAGGTCAAAATGCCCGAGCACGCGGAGTCCTCCTTCGGCGGGGCGCTGCTGGCCGGCGTGGGCGTGGGTGTCTTCGCCGATGAGATGGAGGCCGCCAGGACCTGCATCCGCATGAAGAAGTCTTACCTGCCCAATCCGGAAAACCACGCAAAGTATATGAAGCTCTTCCAGATCTACAAAGAGGTGTCGGAGCTGTCCGCCCCCGTCTGGGAGAAGCTGGCCCGATTCGCCGAGGAATAATATCCGCCCCCTGGCGCCTGCGCGTCAGGGGGTCTTTTTTGCTTCTCCAGGTTGCGGCACAGGTCCAACGTGAAATGGCGTCTCATTTTTTCATACAATCAGCAGAGAAATGCATATCATGCATTGACAAATTCTTCTTTCTGCTGTAATCTAATATGGAAGATCAGATTGTAAGGAGATCAATATGACTTGGAATATTGTTTGTGACAGCAGCTGCGACCTGCGTAAAAGTGATCTGGTCAGTGACGCGGCGCGCTTTGACGTCATCCCGCTGAAGCTGCTTGTGGGCGATAAGGAATACGTGGATGACGGCAGTCTCTCCATCCCCAGGCTCCTTCAGGCCATGGAGTGCTCCAAGGACGCCTCCTCCACCGCCTGTCCCTCTCCGGACGCCTTTGTGCAGTCTTTTTTGCAGGCTGACAACTCCATCTGTGTCACTATCTCCAGCCAGCTGTCCGGCACGTATAACGCCGCCATGACAGCCCGGGACATGGTATTGGAAACCCATCCGGAGAAAAAAATCTGCATCATCGATTCCAAAGCCGCGGGCACTGTGTCCGCGCTTATCGCCTTTCGCGCCAAGGAACTCATCGAGGCAGGCGGAAGCTTTGAAGACGTTGCCCGGGCACTGCGGGAGTATGCCGCCTCGCTGCGGATCACTTTCACGCTGTGCAATTTCAGCAACCTCATCAAGGCCGGTCGGATGAAATCCTTTGTGGGCTCCGTCCTCACCAACTTAGGCATCCACGTCATCGCGGACAATACGCCCCAGGGCACCATCCATATCGCCGGAAAGGCCAGAGGCGAAATGAAAACCTATAAGTCCATCGTCAGAATGATGGCGGAGAACAAGTCTTTGGATGGCCTTCCGGTGACCATCTCCCACTGTGAAAACCTGGCAGGCGCCATGAAGCTCAAGCAGCTGATCCTCCAGGAGCTTCCCGTCTCCAGTGTCACGCTTTACAGCTGCAAGGGGCTTTGCAGCTTTTACGCCATGGAAAAGGGCATTTTGGTGGCCTATTGAGGGCCGGCGACCATTGACTTCAGCGGCGGGCAGCAAAGCTGCCCGCTCTTTTTTTGTTTTTGAATCGGCGCATGGGCGTCAATCTTTGAAAATCATTTGCCCGGCGGCGTCAAAGCATGATATAATAATTCAACAGCACAACAGTCTCCGCGGCACAGCCGCCGGCTCTTTGCCCCGGCTTTTCCGGACGCGGACTATATTACCCGCATTCCGCGGAAGCGACATGGACGGTTCACCTGCTTTCCGCCGGGATACGGAGACGAAAGGGGCCTTCCCTGTGGCAGCAAATGAAATCCCTTCCGCGCTCACCCTTGAATTGTACAGCCTTGGGCAGTTCGCCATGCGCGCGGCCCAGGGCTTATGTTGCATTTACCTCTATTGCACGCCCCATGCACAAATGGAGGAATCCTTTTTTGTGGACCCTCGGGAAGCGGAGATACCCGGGCCCATCCGGCAGCTGCTGAAGCAGCTTGCAAAAGACGGCGCGTCCGTCCCTCCGGAGGATGGGCGGCTTTTTGCCCGGCAGCTTCGGCTGCAGGAGGGAGGCGCTTTCGGCGCTGTCTGCTTTGCCCGCGGCGACGGCCCATGGCCGGAGGCGGAGCATCCGCTGCTGGAGAGCATCGCCGCCGTCTATGCCTACGCGCTGCGCGCCGAGTGGGACCGGCGGGACGCTTCCCTTCAGAATTGGGTCTGGAGCAAAATGATGGACAGCACCAACGCCTGTATTTACGTCACCGATCCCCAGACCGACGAGATTCTCTTCATGAACCAGGCCATGAAGCAGGCCTTCAGCCTGGAGGACCCGGAGGGAAAACTCTGCTGGCAGGTGCTCCAGTACGGCCAGCAGGGCCGGTGTGCCTTCTGCCCCGTGCAGATGCTGACCGAGGACGGCAGCGCGCCCTCCTGTGTGTGGGAGGAGCAAAACCCCGTCACCGGACGCACCTATGAAAACTACGACAGCTTGATGCGCTGGACCGACGGGCGGCTGGTGCATTTCCATCACTCCACCGATGTCACGGAAACCCGCCGCCTCTATCAGGCCGCCATGATCGACGAGCTCACCGGGGCCCTCAGCCGTCGGGCTGGCAAACAGTCCCTCTCCCTTCTGCTGGAAAAGATCGGCGGAGGAGAACCGCTGTGCGTGTGCATGCTGGATGTCAATGGGCTGAAAGCAGTCAACGACCTCCATGGCCACGCCGCCGGCGACAGCCTCCTAAAGCGCGTGGCCTCCACAGTGCGCCGGATGCTCCACGGGGAGGAGTTCTTCATGCGTCTGAGCGGAGACGAGTTCGTGGCTGTGCTGCCCGGCGTGCGGCAAAATGAGGCCACCGCCCGGATTCAGGCAATGCTGGAGGAGCTTAGCCGGGATCGCCCCGCCTTCTTCCCGGAGGGAGACGCCTTTTGCTATGGTGTGATCGAGGTGCGGGACCGGATTGCAATGCAGGACGCGCTGGCCCGGGCGGACGAGCGCATGTACCAGCAAAAGCGCAGAGTACACATCCGCCGCGCCGAGGCGCTGCTGGATCAGCCCCAGAGCCGAGGCCCCAGCGCCCCCTTTTCCTATGACGCCAACCTCCTCTATGACGCCCTTGTGGCAAGTACAGACGACTATGTCTATGTCTGCGACATGAAAACCGGCGTCTTTCGTTATACAAGCGCCATGGTGGCGGAGTTCGGCCTTCCCGGGGAGGTCATCCCCAATGCGGCGGCGGTCTGGGGCGCCAAAGTGCATCCCCACGACAAGCGGGTCTTTCTGGAGTCAAACCAGGAGATCATCGATGGGCGCACCGACGTCCACTGCGTGGAGTACCGGGCTCAGAACGTGCGGGGCGAATGGCTGTGGCTGCGCTGCCGGGGACATCTCCAGCGGGATGAATCCGGCGATCCCGCCCTGTTCGCGGGGTTCATTACCAATCTGGGCAAAAAGAACAAGCTGGACCCGCTGACCGGGCTTTTTAACAAGTTCGAGTTGGAAAACGATGTGACGCAGCTGCTGGATGGTTCCACCCCCAAGCCGCTGACCTTTATGCTGTTGGGCATCGACGACTTCAAGCACATCAACTCCCTGTACGACCGCGTGTTCGGAGACGAGGTCATCCGCATCGTGGCCCACCGGCTGCGGTCCCTGCTGCCCCCCAATTCCACTGTGTACCGGCTGGACGGCGACGAATTTGCCATATTGATGCGTGGCAGCAGCCGCACCGCCGCCGACCAGCTGTTCCGTCTCATCCGGGAGTCTTTCAGTGAACAGCAGGTCTTCGATGAGAAGAAGTTTTACTGCACCCTCTCCGGCGGCTGTGTGTTTGCGCCGGACAACGGCTCCTCCTATGTGGAGCTCGCCCGCTGCGCCTCCTATGCGCTGGAGTACGCCAAGCGGCGGGGCAAAAACCGCCTGGAGCGCTATACCCACGAGATCGTGGCGGGCCGGCGCCGCACCCTTGAACTGACGGAGTTGCTGCGGGAAAGCGTGGAGCATGGCTTTGAGAACTTTGAACTGTACTACCAGCCAGTCTTCAACATGTCCCGTCAGGTGATCGGCGCCGAGGCGCTGGCCAGATGGAGCTGCGCCAAGTATGGGCCGGTCTCCCCTGCCGAGTTCATTCCCCTGCTGGAGCAGAGCGGGCTGATCCTGCCGGTGGGACGCTGGATCTTCCGTGAGGTCTTATCCACCTGCGTCAGCTGGGAACGGGATATGTCCGACCTTGCCATCAGCATCAACCTCTCCTATCTCCAGCTCCAGGACGAAAGCTTCTTCCCCTTTATGCTGGACACCGTAAAGGAGTCAGGGGCTGACCCCCGCCACATTGTGCTGGAGCTGACGGAGAGCTACCTTGCCGCCAACATGGACCGGGTGGCGCAGCTGCTCACCGATACCCGGCGCAGCGGCATCCGTGTTGCGATGGACGATTTTGGCACCGGCTACTCCTCCCTTGGCGTGCTGAAAACCGCGCCCATCGACATTGCCAAAATTGACCGCACCTTTGTCAAGGGCATCCAGTCCAGCACCTTTGACAGCGCCTTTTTGCGCCTTGTGGTGGAGCTGTGCGGCGTACTGGGCATCGACACGTGCCTGGAAGGCGTGGAGACGGAGGATGAATTTGACGCGGTGCGCTCCATGTCCCTCAGCTATATTCAGGGATTTCTTCTGGGCCGTCCCCTTCCCGCCGAAGAATTCCGCCGCAGTTTCCTTCTTCAATCATAATTTTTCCGCAAAGGCGCCGTATGTTCCATACGGCGCCTTTGATGCGTTTATCCGAAGGCATAGTTAAATTTTTCCTGCCTTCAAAATGCAAAAAACCGGGCATCTTATCCATATCGCTCCGCATGAAAAAGTTATTTTGCAGGAAGTAGTATACAAATTTATACAGTCGTGGTATACTAATATAAATTGGGAATCGGATCGGCTCCACTGACCGCCTTTTGATTCGCTTGGATGCGTGTCGTCCGCCGGCGGACAGCCTTTTGCCCTGGTCCTCCCATTTGATTTGTATTGAACCGGTGGTCTACGCCGGTTTTATAGACGATAATCCCAATCGAAAAGCGGATGCGTTCCCTCTTCCCGACGGCGTAACGGGGCCGGCCGGGAGCGGGCGTCCACTTTCCGCGGTGAGGCTTTCCGGCATCACCGCTTACTTTTGTGCGGCTTTTTTCGCGTCTGCTGTCCGGGGGATTCTCTACATATTTTGATAAGCAAAAGGAGTATTCAGAATTTATGGCAGAAAAAATGAAAATCATCCCTCTTGGCGGGCTCAACGAGATCGGCAAGAACATGACCGTATACGAATTCGGCGGTGAAATCATCGTGGTGGACTGCGGCATGGCCTTTCCGGGTGACGACCTCTATGGCATCGACCTGGTGATTCCCG
Organism: Dysosmobacter acutus; assembly: GCF_018919205.1. Classification (NCBI taxonomy): domain Bacteria; kingdom Bacillati; phylum Bacillota; class Clostridia; order Eubacteriales; family Oscillospiraceae; genus Dysosmobacter; species Dysosmobacter acutus. Next base: position 801,077 of record NZ_JAHLQN010000001.1, on the reverse strand, counting down.
ACGTGAGCTACCTCATCAAGAACCGCAGCCGCATCCGCGGACTGTTTCTGACCCACGGGCATGAGGATCACATCGGAGCCATCCCCTACGTGCTCAAGCAGGTGAACATGCCCATCTACTGCACCCGCCTGACCGCGGGGCTGGTCAAGCTCAAGTTAGAGGAGCACGGGCTCATCAAGTCCACCAAGCTCATCACCGTGGAGGCCGGCGAAACGGTCCGGGCGGGGAAGTTCAACGTGGAGTTCATCCACGTAAACCACTCCATCGCTGATTCCGTGGCCTTTGCCATCCACACCCATATGGGCACAGTGGTCCATACCGGCGACTTCAAGATCGACTCCACGCCCATCGACGGCGAGGTCATCGATCTGGCCCGTCTGGGCGAACTGGGCAAGGAGGGCGTGCTGGCCCTGTGCGCCGACTCCACCAACGTGGAGCGGCCCGGCTTCACCATGAGTGAAAAGGCGGTGGGCCACACTTTTAAGCGGTTGTTTGCCGGATGCGACCAGCGGATCATCGTCACCACCTTTGCCTCCAACGTCCACCGGGTTCAGCAGGTCATCGACGCCGCCGCGGAAAACGGCCGCAAGGTGGCTGTCACCGGCCGGAGCATGGAGAACATCATGAAGGTTTCCACAGAGCTTGGCTATATGAAGGTGCCCAAAAACACCCTGATGGACATTGCCAAAATCAAGTCCCTGCCCAAGAACAAGCAGGTCATCGTCACCACCGGCAGCCAGGGCGAGGAGATGTCCGCTCTGTACCGCATGGCTTTTTCCACCCACAAGCAGATCGATGTGGGTCCTGGCGACAAGGTCATCATCTCCGCCTCCGCCATCCCCGGAAACGAAAAGACCGTCAGCCGGGTGGTCAATGAGCTCTTCCGCAAGGGTGTGGAGGTTTGCTACAACCGCAGCGACATGCTTCACGTCTCCGGCCACGCCTGCCAGGAGGAGCTGAAGATCATCCACGCCCTGACCCGTCCCCGGTTCTTTGTCCCGCTCCACGGCGAGCAGCGGATGCTGCAGATTCATTCCCGCCTGGCCCAGGACATGGGCATCGAGCCCACCCATGTGGCCATTGCGGAAAACGGCAGCATCATTGAGCTGACCACCAAGACCATGAAGCTCAACGGCTCCGTTCCCTCCGGAGAGGTATTTGTGGACGGCTCCGGCGTGGGCGATGTGGGCGCGGTGGTCCTGCGGGACCGCAAGCGTCTGGCGGAGGACGGCATGGTGGTCGTGGTGCTGCCCGTGTCCGCCCAAAACGGCGCTCTGCTCTCCCCGCCCGAGATCATCACCCGGGGCTTCATCTATGTGAAGGAATCGGAAAGCCTGATGGCGGAGCTTCAAAACGTAGCCATGGAGGCCGCTGAGTCCGGCTCCCGCAAGCGCCGGGATGACGGCGAGCTGCGGGGCACGGTGAAGTCCGCGGTCAGCAACTACCTCTTCAAAACCACCAAGCGCAGCCCCATGGTCATTCCCGTTGTGACCCGGCTGTGATGCGCAAATCCACTGATAGGAAAAAGGGACGCGTCCGATTGGACGCGTCCCTTTTTTCATGGCCGGCACCGGATATTCTCCGACCGGGTGCCGCTTGTTACAGGTCGACCACCGCCGTGGCCGCGTTTTCCCGGAAGGCTGCGTCGTGCTCCACAAAGAGCATGGTGGGCTGAAACTCCCGGATCAACTCCTCCACCTGCATGCGGGAGTAGATGTCGATATAGTTCAGCGGCTCGTCCCAGACATACAGGTGGGCGCTCTCAGAAAGGCTTCTGGCAATGAGCACCTTTTTCTTCTGCCCCTCGGAGTACTCGCTCAGGTCCTTTTCAAACTGAACCCGATCGAGGTCCAGCTTGCGCAATATGGCCAGAAACAGCGTCTCGTCCACGCCGCAGGCCCGGGCATAGCACCTCAGCGGTCCCCGCAGCCCTTCGGTGCTCTGGGGCACACGGGAGATGATCAGCCGGTCCGGAACCGTGCACACGCCGGTGTGGGGCACCTCCTCCCCGCAGATCAGCCGCAGCAGGCTGGACTTTCCGGAGCCGTTGCGGCCGCTCAGAGCGATCCGCTCCCCCCGGCACAGCGTAAAGCTCACCGGGGCGCAGACTTCCCGGCCGTCATAGGCCACGGACACACTCCGCAGCTCCACCAGCCGGGAGGCGTGGTACAAAACGGGATGAAGCTTCAGCGGCTCCGCCTTCTCCAAGTTTTTCAGCAGCTCCCCCTTTTCCTCCGCGGCCTTTCTCCGCCGCTGCTCAATGGACTTGGAGTGCTGCATCATCTTGGCCGCCTTGTGGCCCACAAAGCCCCTGTCCGGCCGCAGTCCGGAGTTTTCCGCATGGAATTTCCCCTTTTCCGTCCGGCTTGACCACTGTGCCGCCCGGTCGGCAGCCGACTGGAGCCGTCCGATGTCCTGGCGGAGCTGCTGGTTTCGCTCCTGCTCCCAGGCGTCCTGGCGCTGTTTATTCTCCCACCAAGAGGAAAATGTGCCCCTTTGCACTTCCACATTGGACTTGTTGATGGAGAGAATATGGTCCACACAGCCGTCTAAAAAGGCCCTGTCGTGGGAGACCAGAATGAACCCCCGCTTTCCCCTGAGATAGGCGGCCACTGTGCGCCTCGCATCGGCGTCCAGATGGTTTGTGGGCTCATCCAACAGCAAAAAATGACTCTCCCTGCAAAAAAGGGCCGCCATCTGCACTTTGATCTGTTCGCCGCCAGACAGCGTGGAGAAGGGGCGGCGGAGCACGGAGCCGTCCACCTTCAGCTGCCCTAACTCCCGGAGCAGCTCCCACTCCATGGCCTCCGGGCATATCCGCTCCAGCACATCCGCCGTGGAGAGCGACGGGTCCGGCACCGGATTGGGAAAGTAGTCAACATCCACCGGGGCTTCAATGGAGCCCTCGTAGTCGAACTCCCCCCGCAGCAGGCGCAGCAGCGTGGTCTTGCCACGTCCGTTGCGCCCGATGAGGCCTGTCTTCCAGTTTGTGTCGATCTGAAAGCTGACGTCCTCAAAAATGAAATCATAGCTGCCCTCATAGGCGAAGGTGAGATTGGTCACCTGAATCATTGACATATCTTGTATTCCTCCTTGGCGCCACGCCCTGGGGGCGTAAAAAAATGAGCCGCAGGAAAGCGATCTTTCCCGCAGCTCACAGCAGCGCCAATCCGCCCCTATGAGGGCGCACGCATCCTATGGCAAAAGAAGATACCGTTCACTTTCCTGCCTCCGCGCCAGGGCATACTTCCCCCGACGCTGTCTTTTCAGCAAGAAATGTGACGCATCTTCCCAACTCCCATCTCATTGGATTCCGGTCTTTCCGACTGGTTCTTCTGTATTGTACCGGTCTTTTCCCACCCTGTCAAGCGCTTACTTCAAAATCCTCCCGGCATTGAGAACCTGCACGGAAAAGAGCATCAGCACATCATCCGCCGCCGCCATGTCCACGTACTGGGGCAGCAGCTCCGGGGCAATGTAGCGCAGGTCCACCAGAGTCACCTTGCTGTATCCCTCCAACAGCAGCGGCGCAATGGAACTGCCGAAGGAGTCCCGAAAGAGCACCAGCTCCCGCTCCTCCTCCGCCAATGGGTTCTCCACCGTCACCACCGCCTGGGGCCCGCCCAAAAAGATGTTGTAGCCGTCCAGGGATTCCTCCCACTGGTTCAGGGTGTAAAGCGGCATCGTGCCCGCCTCCTCCGCACTGGTGACCACCGCATGCTCCGTCAAGGGACTGGTGAGATAAGTCAGCGTCTCCGGCTTTGCCGGGAGGCCGGAGGCGCCGAAGTAGGCTCCCATAAACCCATCTATCTCATGGGCCGTGTAGTGCTTCCGATCCGGCCCCTCCAGGCCAAAGCTCTTAAGAAGAGCGGCCGCGGCCGGGAAGAGGCGTTCCTGCCGCCAATGGGTGTCTGTGGCATAGTAGTCCTCCAGGCTCAGCACCTCGAAGAGGTCCACATACTCCCCCCAATCGCCTAATGATTCCAACATCCGCTCCGCCAGCCGTTCGTAGTCCAGTCCCGGACGGCCCTCCCCGGCGTAGTATCCCTTGTCGGGAATCACCGCCCAGCGGAGGTTGGTTCCTTTCAAAAAGTCCTCATATACACCGGCCAGACGGTCCGCGGCATATCCCACCTGCTTTTCATCCAGGGGATATTCCATCTTGCAGATCACATTTCCTGCCTGATAATAGCCTCCGTTATCCAGCCGCCCCATCACCTTGGTGGAAAACCAGCCCTTTGCCGTCCGCAGCTCCCGGCGCAGGATCATCTGGTCGGCAAAATACGTTTCAAGATCCTCTCCATAATCCCTGCTCCAGGAAAATTCCGGGAGGGTCTGGAGTTTGCGCCGCTCCTCCCGGGAGCTCTCCTGATCCGGCAGCAAAAGCCCCGCAAGGGAAAAGACAAGGACCATCAGCCCCAAAAGAGACGCGGTCAGAATTTGTTTCAGCTTGTCCATCTCTTCTCCTCCCTACAGTGTAAACCAAGCCCCCGGGACGCCTTCGGCCAAAAAGCCTGTCACCAGCGCCAGCAGCGCGGCGGCGGCGATCGGCTCCGCCAGAGCCATCCACTTTTGTCCGGAGATCCTTTGATGGATGCGCCCCGGCACAGGCGTGGCGCCCAGGGCGGCCGCGATCAGCAGCACGGCGGCGCTTCTCAATTGGTAAAAGCCTTCCTCACCGGTCAGGGGTATGCCGCCCCAGCCCACCAGAGCGCCCAAGTCCCCAAGCGCTCCCGCAGGGCCGTTCCCCATCAGCACCACGGAGCCCACCGCGCACAGCGCGATCACCCAGATTCTGCCCAGCGGACCGTGAAGCGCTCCCAAGCGCTTTTCCGCCATCAGGGCCGCGCACCAAAGCACGCCCCAGAGAAGCCCGTTCCATCCCGGCTGGAGCCACAGCCCCAACAGGATCACCGCGGCCTCTCCGGGCAGCACGCCGCGCAGCAGGCCGTTCACAGACATCATCCACCGGTCCTGGAATTCCAGCGGGGAGGAGGCTGTCAGAGGATAGCGGAAGTTTTCCGGCATCCGAAGCCCAAAGAGCTGCCCAAGCCCGGAAGAAATATCCGCCCAGCCGGAGAGAAAATGGTAGCTCCCCAGCGTCACCGCTCCGGCATATAACCAAGCGTGAAGCACGCTGGCCTCTCCTGATGCGTGAAAGGCAATCTCCCACAGCGGCCCGGCCAAAATCACCTGCTTTCCCAAACCGCACACCGCTTTTCTGGCCCCGCCGGCGGCCGTTTCCCAGGAGCGGAGCGGCGCCTCACCGGGCAGACGCGCCACCACGCCCCCCGCCAGAGCCGGGAAAAAGCTGGTCAGGGCCGCAAAGGAAAGAATGCTCTCCACCGGTTCTGCCCGACCCCGGAACACGTCTGCTTCCGCCCCGATCAGTGCCAGCGTGTAGACGGAGAGCCCTATCGGCGCGCTCCACTGGGGCGGCGGCGCGTTCAGCGCCTGTGCAAAAAAGCCGCCATAGCGCAGGGCCAGCAGCGCAAGGAGATGGGCGGCGGCAAAACACGTTAGCAGCGCCCTCCCCTTTGCCGTGCCTCTATTTTGACGGAGCGCAACGCACCCCCTCCATCCCAAAAGGATGTTTACCAACAGCAGGAGCAGGGAGGACGGGCCGCCAAAGGCGCAAAACAAAGCGTTGGCCCCGGCCAGCACGGCGCCGCGCCACCGCCTGGGGGTCAGATAAGAGGCAAGCAGTGTCAGGGGTAAAAAGGCGTACAGGAAAATGAGAGACGAAAGCTGCATACCGGTCGGTTCCTTTCACTCAGAAAAAACAGCCCCTCCCAAGGAAGAGGCTGCTTTCATATGGTTCTTACAGGGCGTCGAAGTTGGCGGCAATGGCGTCAGCCGTAGCCGTGTCGGACATCACCAGCAGCACCAGGTTCCCGCTGGTCTTGACAATGGTCTTTTCCGCCTCCACGCAAATCCACTTACGGGGATCTGCGTTGTCCTTCACCTGTTTGGCGATTCCCTCCGCGTCGGAGCCGTCCGGCAGCCGCATCAGCACCACGGAGTGGGCAATGGAGCCGATCATGGCGTCGGCGCTGACCGCTGTGGCGCCCCTGGGCTGGTCGATGAAGAGCATGTAGGGGAAGCTGTCGCCGGCCAGCTCGCTGATGCTGTAATTGGGGGTCTCCACTCCATCCAGAATGGTGCCCATCAGGTCGCTGAGGCTCTCTTCAGAAGAGGAGGAGCTGCCGGAGGACGATGAGCCGGAGGAAGCGCCGCCATCGGGCTTGGACGCGCTGCCAGAGGAAGAACTGCCGCCGGAGGGCTTAGAGCTGCTGCTTCCTCCGCCGGAGGGCTTGGAGGTGTTACCGCCGGAGGGCTTGGAGGCCGGTGGATTCACCGGCTTTGCATCTCCGGCAGGGTCCGTGGCCGGGGAATTGTCCACATCTCCCGCATCCTCACCGGCTGGAAGGTTCTCCGGCGCATCGGAGGAATCGCTCCCTCCATCCTCCACATCGATTACGCCGCCGGAGACCGGCAGGTCGCTGGACGAGGAGGACCCCTCGCCGGAGGAGGAGCCGGAAGATCCGGAGGAGCTGTTGTCGCTGCCGCAGGCGGCCAGAGAGAGCATCAGGCTCAGGCTCAGCAGCAGGGCAAAGAGTTTTTTCATGTCGTTGATTTCCTTTCTTTCTTGTTACTGCTCCCTTAGACGCAACGAATGGAAAAAAGTTTCCTCAAAAAGCGGCAGGCGGGTCTCCCCGCCTGCCGTGCAGAAGCCGGTCTTCTTTACTTGTCGGATTCCATGAGAGCCTTGGCGGAGGCGGCAAGCCCTGCCAGGCCCTGAATCTCAGAGGGGATGATGATCTTGGTGGCCTGCCCGTCCGCCACCTTCTGGAATGCCTCCAGGGCCTTAATCTTGATGACCTGGTCGTTGGGATTCGCCTCGTTCATCAGTTTGATGGAAGCGGCCAGAGCCTCCTGTACCAGTTTGATGGCCTGGGCCTCGCCGTCGGCCTTCATAATGGCGGCCTGCTTGGCGGCGTCGGCCCGCAAAATGGCGGACTCCTTCTCACCTTCGGCCACAAGGATCTGGCTGGCCTTCTGGCCCTCGGCCTGGAGGATGGATTCACGGCGCTCGCGCTCCGCCTTCATCTGCTTCTCCATGGCGTTCTGGATCTCCTTGGGCGGGATGATGTTCTTCAGCTCCACCCGGTTGACCTTGATGCCCCAGGGGTCGGTGGCCTCGTCCAAAATGGCGCGCATCCGGGAGTTGATGATGTCGCGGCTTGTCAGGGACTGATCCAGCTCCATGTCGCCGATGATGTTTCGCAGCGTGGTGGCCGTCAGGTTCTCAATGGCGTTCATGGGATGCTCCACGCCGTACGTATAAAGCTTGGGATCGGTGATCTGGAAATAGATCACCGTGTCGATCTGCATGGTGACGTTGTCCTTGGTGATCACAGGCTGGGGCGCGAAGTCCGCCACCTGCTCCTTCAGGGATACCTTCTTTGCAATGCGCATAATAAAGGGGACCTTAAAATGCATACCCACGTTCCACACGCTGTGGAAAGCGCCCAGGCGCTCCACCACATACGCCCGGGACTGCTGCACAATATGGATGTTGGTGATGATGAGCAGCACGATCAGCAGTACCAGCACCAATACGGGAATCCAGCCCAAACCATTCATTTGACTACCTCCAATTTTTCACTTAATTTTACGAAGAGCCGGACGCCCTCCATTTTCACAATCTGAACCTGCTCGCCGGCGGGGATCACTGTGCCGTCCACGCTGCGGGCGGTCCAGGTCTTGCCGTCCACATAGACGGCGCCGGTTGCGTTGTCGTTGTTGATCTCCTCTGTTACCTTGCCATGCTCGCCGATGACCCGGTCCAGATTGGTGGGCACGGCTTTGCCGCGGGCGTATTTTTTCACCAGCGGCCGGGTCACCGCCAGCGCTATGGCGGAGACCGCCACAAAGAGGATAATCTGTACAAGTTCACTGGCTCCGGCGATGGCCGCGATCAGCGCCGCCAGGGACCCGGCCACAAACCAAATGGAGACCAGCCCTGCCGTCACCGCTTCCACCACCGCGAATACCACGATGGCGATGAGCCAGACGATCGTCATTACAGGGATCATGTGTTTCTCCTTTCTTTTAACACTTTTGCCTATAGACGCAGTATACCATATCTTTTGTTTCATTTCCACCGGATTCTTTTTAAGAAATTGTTATCATTTTCCCGCTTCTTCAATTTGCACTTTCCCCTCCCTTTTGTTATACTGTTTCTGGAAATTACTCCGGATGCTGTTCCATGCATATTCAACAGCCGTTTCAATTTGAATGCGCCGCGCCGGCTGAACGCGCGGCGGCATATCAGAGACACTCCATACGCCGCTGGTGGAGTCTTATTTTTTCTGCACAGCGGCAGAATGGAGCATTTTATGACAATGACGCTGACCGTCCCCTGCCTCTTCGGCCTGGAGAGTCTGGTGGCCGACGAGATGAAACGCCTAAGCCTTCGGGAGGTCCGTGCGGAAAACGGCCGGGTTCACTGCCTGGGCTCGGAGGCCGACATTCCCCGGCTGAACCTGAACCTGCGCTGCGGCGCCCGGGTGCTGATGGAGCTTGGCTCCTTCCCCGCCGCCACCTTTGACCAGCTTTTTGAGGGCGTCCGCGCCCTGCCCTGGGAGGACTACATCCCCCGGGATGGCGAGTTCCCCGTCAAGGGCTACACTCTGAACTCCATCCTCCACTCAGTTCCGGCCTGCCAGGCCATTGTGAAGAAGGCCTCCGCCAAACGGCTGGGGCAGTCTTACGGCGTGGAGACGCTGCCGGAGACCGGCAGCCGCTACCAGATTCAGTTCTCCATCATCAAGGACGTGGCCACGCTGTATCTGGACACCTCCGGAGACGGTCTTTACAAGCGGGGCTATCGGGCCCGGAACATGGGCGCGCCGCTGCGGGAGACGCTGGCCGCCGCCCTGGTGACGCTGTCCCGCTACCGGAGCCGCGACCCCTTCTGCGACCCCTTCTGCGGCTCCGGCACCATTCCCATCGAGGCCGCCCTCATTGCCAAAAACAGGGCGCCGGGCCTGGACCGCAGCTTTTCCGCCCAGCGGTGGAAAACCCTGCCCTCCCGTCTCTGGACCGACGCGGCCCAGGAGGCCATGGACCGGGAGTTCCACGGCGCCTATGACATCTGGGGCGGCGATATCGACCCGGCGGCGGTGGAGCTTGCCCGGCACAACGCGGAGCTTGCCGGGGTGGACGACTGCGTCCGCTTTGAGGTGGCCGACGCCGCCGCGTTCCGCCGTGACAGCGAGTACGGCCAGCTGGTCACCAATCCCCCCTATGGCGAGCGGCTCATGGAGCGCTCGGAAGCGGAAGCCCTTTACAGGATGTTTGGCAAGGCGCTGCTGACCCTGCCTCCCAAGTGGCGGGTGGTGGTGCTCTCCTCCCACACGGAGTTTGAGCGTTCCTTCGGCCGTCCGGCGTTGAAAAAGCGCAAGCTATACAACGGGATGATCAAGTGTGACGCCTTCTTCTACGGGGGAAAATAACTACCATATGTAATTTCTGGTCGAATTTTTACGAACCGTATTGGATTTTGACCGGAAGGAGGACCTATGAAGCACATCTTTATCATCAACCCCAGCGCCGGTAAGCGCAGCCAGGCCAGCCGCATTCTGGCCATGGCGGAGAAGCTGCGTCAAAAGCACGGCCTGGACTGCGCCTGTATGCTGACCCAAAGCCCCGGCCATGCCACGGAGCTGGCCCGCAAGGCGGCGGAGAGCGGGGAACCCATCCGCCTTTACGCCTGCGGCGGCGACGGCACCATCTTTGAAGTGGCCAATGGCGCCGCCGGCTTTGAGCATGTGGCCGTAACCTGTATCCCCGTGGGCACGGGAAACGATTTTTTGAAAAACTTCGGCGCTGACATGCCCCGCTTTGCCGATGCTGAAAACCTGTGGGACGGCGACGTCTTCCCCCTGGACCTCATCGAGTGCAACGGCAGGTACTGCACCACCATCGCCTGCTCCGGCATCGACGCCCGGGTGGCGGAGGATGTGCATACATACGGCGACCATCCGCTGCTCAGCGGCCGGGGCAGCTACCTTGCCTCCGTGGCCGTCAACTTTCTCTTCAAGGGCATCGGCCAGCGCTGGACCGTCACCGTGGACGGGGAGGAGGTGACCGACGAGTTCGCCCTGGTGGCTACCTGCAACGGCCGGTACTACGGCGGCGGCTCCACGCCCGTGCCCGAGGCCCGGATGGACGACGGCGTGCTGGAGACCATCCTGGTCAAAAAAGTGAGCCGCCCCACCTTTGCCCGATTTTTCCGCCCCTACTCCGACGGTCAGTACGCCCGCTTCCCTGACCTGGCCCGGGTGGTCCGGGCCAAAGAGGTCCGCATCCACTCCGACGCCGGGGAGATCGTCACCTGCCTGGACGGCGAATGCTTCCGCTCCCACGACGTGACGGTGCGCCTGGCCGGCAAGCGGCTCAACTTTTTTGGCCCCAGGGGCTGCGACTGCAACAAAACCGCCCGCTGACAGGTCTATTCACAAATTCTTTACAGAATTTCTCCCGCTACCCCCTTTACAAATGGAAAACAATGTACTATGATAGCAGCGTTAGCACTCAGGAGGCAAGAGTGCTAACGCTGGTTCCGTTCATTCAAAAATTATATAATACAATAAGGAGGCAATTTTCATGAAACTCACCCCGCTTGCAGACCGCGTCATTTTGAAGATGGTAGAGGCCGAGGAGACCACCAAGGGCGGCATTATCCTCACCGGCTCCGCCAAGGAGAAGCCTTCCGTTGCCGAGGTCATTTCCGTGGGCCCCGGCGGCGTGGTGGACGGCAAGACCATCACCATGACCGTCAAGGCCGGAGATAAGGTCATCACCGATAAGTACGCCGGCACCAAGGTCACCCTGGAGGACGTGGAGTACGTGGTGGTTCGTCAGGGCGACATCCTGGCCATCGTGGAATAATCCGCTGTTGTCATCCAGAGTCCGCCGGGACGCTCTTTCGGGTTCGGCGGCAAAGCAGAGATCAAAAAAACAAACTCTTCTATTTTGGAGGTAATAAATTATGTCTAAGCTGATTAAGCGCGGTGAGGATGCCCGCAAGGCGCTGGAGACCGGCGTCAACACCCTTGCCGATACCGTAAAGGTCACCCTGGGCCCCAAGGGCCGCAACGTGGTCCTGGGCAAGAAGTTCGGCTCTCCCCTGATCACCAACGACGGCGTCACCATCGCCAAGGAGATCGAGCTGGAGGATCCGTTTGAGAACATGGGCGCCCAGCTGGTGAAGGAAGTTTCCACCAAGACCAACGATGTGGCCGGCGACGGCACCACCACCGCCACGCTGCTGGCCCAGGCCATGATTCACGAGGGCCTGAAGAACCTGGCCGCCGGCGCCAACCCCATTGTGCTGAAAAAGGGCATGTCCAAGGCTGTTGAGGCCGCAGTGGCCGAGGTCAAGAATCTGGCCAAGACCGTGGACGGCACCAAGGACATCGCCCGCGTGGGCGCCGTCTCCTCCGGCGACGACGAGATCGGCAAGCTGATCGCAGAGGCCATGGAGAAGGTCAGCGCCGACGGCGTCATCACCATCGAGGAGTCCAAGACCGCCGAGACCTACAGCGAGGTCGTGGAAGGCATGCAGTTCGACCGCGGCTATATCACCCCCTATATGGTCACCGACACCGAGAAGATGGAGGCCAACTTAGACGACGCCTATATTCTGATCACCGATAAGAAGATCTCCGTCATCGCCGACATCCTGCCCATCCTGGAGCAGCTGGTCCAGGCCGGCAAGAAGCTGCTGATCATCGCCGAGGATGTGGAGGGCGAGGCCCTCAGCACCCTGATTGTCAACCGTCTGCGCGGCACGCTGAATGTGGTGTGCGTCAAGGCCCCCGGCTTCGGCGACCGCCGTCAGGAGATGCTGCAGGATATCGCCACCCTCACTGGCGGCACCGTCATCAGCGAGAAGGTGGGCCTGGAGCTGAAGGAAGCCACTGTTGACATGCTGGGCCGCGCCCGTCAGGTCAAGGTCACCAAGGAGACCACCACCATTGTGGACGGCTCCGGCGACTCCCAGGCCATTAAGGACCGCGTGGGCCAGATCCGCAGCCAGATCTCCGTCACCACCTCCGACTACGACCGTGAGAAGCTCCAGGAGCGCCTGGCCAAGCTGGCCGGCGGCGTGGCCGTCATCAAGGTCGGCGCAGCCACCGAGACTGAGATGAAGGAGAAGAAGCTCCGCATCGAGGATGCGCTGAACGCCACCCGCGCCGCTGTGGAAGAGGGCGTGGTTGCCGGCGGCGGCACCATCTTTGTCAACGTCATCTCCGCCGTGGAAGCCCTGCTGAACAGCGTAGAGGGCGATGAGAAGACCGGCGTGCGCCTGATCGCCAAGGCTCTGGAGGCCCCCATCCGTCAGATCGCCGCCAATGCCGGCCTGGACGGCTCCGTCATCCTCGAGAAGGTCCGCGAGTCCGGCAAGAAGGGCTACGGCTTCGACGCCTATAAGGAAGAGTATTGCGACATGGTCGCCAGCGGCATCATCGATCCCGCCAAGGTGGCCCGCTGCGCTCTTGAGAACGCCGCTTCCGTCTCCGCCATGGTCCTGACCACCGAGTCTCTTGTGGCCGACAAGCCCGAGCCTCCCGCACCCGCCGCGGCTCCCGGCATGGGCGACATGGGCGGGATGTATTAAGAGACCGCTACCAATCAGCAAGCCCTTGATTGATAAAAACACCGCTGTCCGCAATTGCGGACAGCGGTGTTTTTTTGATTCGCCGATACAAAAAAACTGCCATGTGCAATGTACTTGCCATGGCGGTCCTACTTGAATTCAACAATATCGTTGGGAGTACAGCCGATGATCCCGCGGAGTTCCTCCAGCGTAACCATCGTGATGTTCTTTCCCTTTTTCAGTGGTTCAGGCGTCTTGTTGTCAATCCCGCTTTGAGCAGCTGGTATTGCGATATCTGCACCCCCGCCATGGTCTCCCACATTGGTTTGCAGTCAAACACCGCAATCACCCCTCCAAATTATTTCTCAAGCTCTATCTTGCCATGCTCTGCCTCGTATTCTGCAATAAATTTTAGCATTAACTGGATGATCTGGGCATTTGCGGAGCGGCCATGAAAGCCGCAGGCATAACGGAACTTTGCAAGAATATCGCCATCAACCCGCAGGCCAAAATGTTTCTCATTGACCTTCTTATTTTCCATAGTAGAACCTCCAAAACAGAGTTGCCATGACTCTATTTTAGACTTTTGTGTTGTTCCCAAACCAAAACAGAGTTATTATAGAGTTATAATAACTCTGTAAGTTGAGGTGAGGAGGCAATACGCATGGATAAGAGAAGTGTGACATGCTGTTTCACCGGACACCGGGACATTCCAAGAGATCAGTTTAAAACGATAACTGTCAGAACAGAACTCACAATCAGAAAATTGATAATCGTCTCGGGTGTGCAGTACTTTGGCGTCGGCGGCGCGCTTGGCTTTGACACGCTTGCTGCCCAGATATTATTCCGCCTGCGGGAAACCGATTTCCCGTATATTAAAGTGATCCTTGTATACCCATTCGAAGATTTTACAAGTCGCTGGACGGACGATCAAAAAGATACCTATGCGAGGATGCTGAGTAAATACGATAAGTGCGTCTGTATCTCTCCTGTGTCTTCCAAGGAGGCTTATCTGGCCCGGGACAGGCGCCTTGTGGATGAATCGTCCCACTGCGTCGCATACTGCACAAGGAATACCGGAGGAACGGCTTATACCCTCCGGTATGCAGCCAATAAAGGCGGCGTCAGCATCCATAATGTGGCATCAGATGGTGCATTTTGTTGAGGCATTGTGCTTGTTGCCTCACCCAAGTTTCAAGTGTCTTGTGCTGCTATTTGGAGGCTGTGAGCACAAGGTACAGGCTGTTTACAGAATATTCAGGCCGATGTCCGGGGGTGACATCCCTTGCATTTTCCAATTACATACGATAGAATGATCTCACACCATCACTACTTAATTTGAGGATTTCAATATGTCTGACAACCGCTTAGAGTTTGATGAGGTCATCCTGCGCATCTGCAGCTATACCAACATCGACAACCGCAATCACCGGGAATATATCCCCGGTGTGCGCCTGCTGCCGCGGGAAATGCACACACTGGAGAAAATCATCTGCCATCCCGGGATCAACACCACAAAGCTGGCCCAGATCACGGGCATCCCGAAGGGTACCATCTCCAAAATGACAAGGGATTTTGAAGTTCGGGGGCTGATCGACTGCTTTAAAGACGAGTCCAACCGCAAGGAGGTCTACTACCGGGGCACAGAGACCGGCTTGGAGGTATTCGAGGCCCACATCGAGTTTCACCGGGTCATCGGCCGGGAGTTTTACTCCTACTTTGACGCGCTTTCTGACTCTTCCAAAGAAGCTGTTTTGGATGTGCTCCACCGCTATGCCGACTATATGGAGGATCTTTGCAGTCAGCATGTCCAGTCCCTTGACTCCCTCTGATTTCATACGAAAGAGTCCGTTTTCCGATCCAAGGGCGGGCTCTTTTTTATGCAGTCTGTTTTTGTTTAAATTGTCTATAACTTTCCGAAATTTCCAGAAGGTATATAGAAATATTCAACAGACAGTTGACTTTTCTTTAAAATAGGAGTATTTTTGTTTTGTTGGAAACAAAACAAAAAGCTGGATGGAACGATCAGGAGGAACGAATATGCTTGAAAAATGCGCTCCATTTGATGTCATTGTCATCGGAAGCGGCGGCGGCGGTCTGCGCGCGGCAATCAGCGCCGCAGAGGGCGGCGCAAACACGTTGATTGTGGCCAAGGGAAAGATCAACCGCAGCGGCTCCACGCTGCTGGCAGGAGCAAACCTGAGCGCGGACATCGCCTGCGACGGCCGCAGCCTCCACGAGATGGGGCTGAGTGACTGGAACCAGGACGATTCAAAAGAGAAGTTTTTTGCGGACGTCTGCCATGAGGGCTTTTACTTGGGCAACCAGAAGCTGATCCGCAAATTTGTGGACGGCGCGCCGGACCGGATCCGCGAGCTGATGGGCTGGGGCATGGAGGTCCTGGGCACTGAGGGCGAGCGGGGCATCTCCGTGTTCGGCTCCGCAATCCTGGACTCCCTGTTCCGGCGGGTAAAAGAGTTGGGCATCTCCTATGTGGAAAGCCACCTTTTCACCGACCTTGTGGTGGAGGACGGAGTGGTAAAGGGCTGCACCTGTGTGGACCTGCTCACCGGCGAGATCAAGTACTTCCCCGCCAAGGCGGTGGTCATCGCCACCGGCGGCAGCCACGGCATCTTTCGGAACAACAGCGGTCCCACCGACTGCTGCGGCGAAGGCCCGGCGGCGGCTCTGCGGGCGGGTGCCGAGCTCATCGACATGGAGATGATCTCCTTCTGCCCCTCGGTCATTCTTCACCCAGTGATGTATAAGGGCAACATTCTTCCCTACATCATGAACACCACCGGCTATGGTACATATGTCAACAAATTCGGCAAGCCCTTTACCCAGCGCCACCTGACCGCGGAGGTGGAAGCTCTGGCCCTTGACACCGAGTGGAACAAGATGCTGCTTTCCTATGCGCTGCAAAAGGAGATCAATTCCCAGCGCTGCAACCGCTTTGGCGGCGTCTATTACACCCTTCCCCTCTCCCCGGAGGAGCTGAAGGAGGAACTCTATCACGATCTCCCCAACCTGTCCAAGGGCATGTACCATGACATTATGGAGATTTTCCTGAACAACCGCTGCGTGACCTGCGCCCCGTTTGCCCACTATTTCGAGGGCGGCATCCGCATCGACGAGGAGATGGGGACAAAACTGCCCGGCCTCTTTGCAGCGGGCGAATGCACCGGCGGCATGTTCGGCGCCAACCGGGTTTCCGCCGCCACCACAGAGATGCTGATCGAGGGGAACATCGCCGGCGCCTCCGCCGCCTCCTATGCGGGGAAGGCCGCCGTGGACACTGCGTCTGACAAGCTGCTTGCCCGGATGGAGGAGGAACTGCTCCGCCCCTTCACGAAGGACAGCGGCGTAAGCCCGGTGGAGCTGCGTCAGGCGCTGCACGACGCCACCGCCGCCTCCCTGACGGTCCTGCGCAACGGCAAGTCTCTTGAAAAGGGCCTTCAGGATGTGCTGAGCCTGCAGAAGGAGCTGACCGGCGTATCCCTGGCCACCAAGGAACGCAGATATAATAAGGAGTGGCTGGAATACCTGCAGCTGCGAAACGGACTCATCACTGCCGCGGCCACCCTTACGGCGGCCTCCATGCGGAAGGAAAGCCGGGGCGTCCATGTGCGGGAGGACTATTTCTACACGGACAATGAGAACTATCTCAAAAACCTGGTGGTCAAAAACTGCGCGCTGGACACCGAATGGGTGGCACCGGTCCACACCGACATCCATCCGGAGCCGGTCCGCAAGGACTACATCCCCTATGTGGAAGACGTAATCGCAAAGCTGAGTTAAGGAGGCCGGAAATGAGAGAAATTGAAGTCAAAATCTTACGGGGGGCCGAAACAGGAAATGGCCGGTATCAGACCTACACAGTGACGGTGGAGGATGACGCGGCGGTTTCTGTCATGAATCTCCTGGAGGAAATATACAATAATCAGGACCACTCCCTCGCATTCTTCTCCCACGCGGCCTGCCGTCAGGCCGCATGCGGCAAATGCATGGTAAAGGTGAATGGCGCGGTGAAGCTGGCCTGCAAGGAAAGGGTGAGTGCCGACCAAATTACATTGGAACCCTATTCGAAAAAAGTGATCCGAGACTTAATATGTGAAGCGTGATAATTCAGGGAGGGAAATTATGAGTGAACAGGTAAATCTCAATGAGATTCAAGACCTTGAACGTCTTAATCAAGCACCTGCCTTAACCCGGTGGCGGGGATTCAGCAAATATACCGGGCCCGCATTCCTGGAGGCCGTCACCACCCTTGGCGCCGGTTCCTTTGCGTCCGTCGCAGCCATGGGCGCGGCCTATGGCTATGAGATGTTGTGGATCCCCTTCTACTCCTATCTGCTTGGTATGTTCATGCTGACGCTGGGCACCAAGTTTGCTGTCCACAGCAGGCTGGACGTTATCACTGCCCAGAACAAGTATCAAAATAAGCTGATCGGCTCCGCCGTCACAGGACTGATCGCATGCTATCTGGGATACGTGACCTTTACCTTCGGACAGTATGCCCTGGGTACGGACGCGTTGGAGAATATGTTCGCTCTGGTGAACATCAACTTCCCCAGATCTGTGAACTGGATCGTGATCTTTATCCTCTCCTTCCCCTTCGCCTGGATGTACGGCAAGAACGACAAGGCGGTCCGCTTTGTGGAGAATTTCTGCAAAATCCTGATCGCCGTCATGCTGGTCGTGTTCGTGGCCGTCATTTTTGTGACCGGCGTGGACTGGGGTGCATTGCTGCACGGCCTGCTGATCCCCACGCTGCCCAGCGGAATCGAGGGTATCTCCACTGGCATCGCCGCGCTGATCTCCGTGGTGGCTGTGGGCGACTGGTGTCAATACCACTATGCCATGAAGCAGCGCAACTTCACCCCCACCCATGAAAAGCTTGCTCACTTTGACCTGGTGGTGGGCGGCCTGGTTCCCGTAACGCTGGTCCTCACCTTCGTGGGCGTGGCGTTCGCCGTGACCTTCAGCGGCGGCTCCTTCCCCGACGACACCTACGCCCTGGCCAATGCCCTGGTAGGCGCCATCCCCAGCCTGGCCATCCAGATCGGCTTCTACATCGGCATTCTGGCCATCACCGTGTCCACCATGATCGGCATGAGCACCATCGCTGCCCAGTCCCTGTGCCGCGCCTTTGGAAAGCCCCTGGACCCCCACTCCAAGCTGTGGAAATTCGGCCTGATCAGTACGCAGATCGGCTTTTTGGGCGCTTACATCGGCAAGCCCATGTGGGCGGTCATCCTGGTGGCAGGCCTCCAGTCCTGCTTCTCCTGGGTCAGCGGTTCTTCCTGGTTCCTGCTGGCAAACGACCGCAAGTTCCTTGGCAAGCATGTGGTGAAGAACTACCTCTACAACATCGGCGTTTTGATCAGCGTTGTTGTTCTCAACCTCACCTTTGTCACCTTTGTTTTAACTAAGTTAGGAGTGTGGGCATAATGGCGAAAAAAATGTCGGCCTTCCTGGAATCCAAAGTGGGTTCCCTTCGTGTGCGCTCTGTTTTGACGCTGCTTCTGTGCGCGGTGAACTTTGCCCTGGCGTACGGCATCTGCCTCTACTATCTGATGGGCGGTGGACCGGCGCTTATGATCATCAGCCTGATCCTGACCATCGCCCTGGTTCTGGTTCTGGCATTCCCGAATTTGGAGGTGCAGGATGACGCAAAAGCAACCGATCTTGTTGACTGAGACCCACCACGGCGGAATCCTGGTGGCATTCTATAAGGTTCTGATGGACTTTTGCGGCCGGGAGCGGGGATACGACCTCTTCATGACCGCCGGGCGTACCTACGGCGCCCGGCGCGGCCGGAGAATGGCCATGCGGGCCATGCGGGACGGCAATCCTCTGGACCTCACGTCCTACTTTGCCTATGGCGAGCTGCTCTGCAACGACGAGGGCTTAAATGACGAGGGGACCTATGAGGCCATTCCCGGCACGGTCCACGAGCATCAGACCGACTGCTGGTGGGCCCGGGAGTTCCGGGCCATGGACTGTGAGCAGTGCGGTGTGGATTACTGCAAGGAAATCGACGGCGCCGTGGTCCGCGGCTTCAATCCCACCATGGGGTTTGAACGCACGCAGAACATGCACCTCAACTCCTCCTGTGACTTCTACTTCCACAGTCCGGAAGTGAAGAGCGATTTCATGAGCACCTATGAAACCCGGCTGAAGCCCGGCCAGTGCGTAAAGCGGGAGATGGCCTACCACTGCGCGGACGTCTATCAGATGTACTGCCACGTCATCACCCAGGTGCTGCCGAATGACGCCGCCGGACTCATTGAACAGGTTCGCGCCATACTGTCCGAACGCTACGGCAAAGACTTTTTGCCTGTGCTGGACTCCTACAGCGGAACCGACTTTGAACAGATTTAACGCTCCGTAAAGCGTGGAGGGACTTTCTCGTGAAAAAGCAGATGCAGGGCATGATCTATGTCATGCTGGCCGCTGTCCTCTTCGGCGTCATGCCGCTGTGGGCGGTAAACGTGTATGACAACGGGGGAAATCCTGTCTTTCTCTCCTTCTGCCGGTTTGCGCTCAGCCTGCCGCTCCTGTACATACTGGACCGGAAGCTCTGCCCGCACCATGAGCGGACCGCGCCGGACAGGAAATTTTTCCTGGTCTGCATCACCTATGTTCTGACCCCCTCCCTCCTGTTCATCTCCTACACCAAAATTGCAAGCGGGCTGGCCACGACGGTGCATTTTATCTATCCCGCCATCGTGCTGCTGCTCTGCCGGGCCATGTTCCGGCAGAGCATCCGGCCCGTGAAGTACTTCTGCTGTTTTTTGTGCATCGCGGGCGTCGCCCTCTTCTGTACGGTGGGTGAGCAGGTGGACGGTCTGGGGCTCTTCCTTGCGTTGCTCTCCGCCATCACCTACGCCGGATATGTAGCCTATCTGCCGGTCAGCCGTGTGCAGGAGACCCTGGCCCCCTTCCAGCTGACGCTGCGGCTGAACCTTGGCGGCGTGGTGGTTTTGGCCATCCTCAACACCCTGATGGGCACGTGGGCGTTCAATCTCACCTTGCAGGGCTGGCTTTACACCCTTTTGCTCAGCTGGGGAACCGCCGTGGGCGCCACCATGCTGTTCCAGCGGGGCGTGCAGCTGTGCGGCGCGCAAAACGCCGCCATTTTCAGCGTATTGGAGCCTCTCACCAGTGTGGTGTGCGGGATTTTGTTCCTACGCGAGTCCTGCAGCGTGCAGATCATCTTGGGGATTATCCTGATTCTTGCGGCTGTGTTTCTCCTCTCCGTCTGTGATTTTCGCGGAAAGCAGCGGGAGGATGCGCCGGCCTGACACGGAAGCGATCCATCCCATCGTACCGCTTCTTTTCCGCCAGTGGGCAATTTGCCGCCCGCGCGGAATACAAGCGTCCTTTTGACAGAAGATACATTTTATAAGCGGGCCGCTTCAGCGGCAGGCCACTAAAAGGAGAACGCCATGGAAAAGATGTCCACCCAATACAGCACCTATGTTCGGATCCTTCAGCGGGAGCTCGTCTGTGCGATGGGCTGCACGGAACCCATCGCGATCGCCTACTGTGCGGCGGTGGCCCGGGCGGAGCTGGGCGCCCTGCCGGATCGGTTGGACATCGAGGCCAGTGGAAACATCATCAAAAATGTGAAAAGCGTCATCGTCCCCAACACGGACGGCAGGCGGGGCATCGAGGTGGCCGCCGCGATCGGCGTTTTGGGCGGCGACGCGTCCGCCCGGCTTGAGGTGATCTCCCATGTGGACCAGGCTGCAAAGGACATGCTGCCTGAGTATCTCAAAAAGACGCCTGTGGCCATCCACATGGCCCAATCTCCTTTTTTGCTTGACCTCACTGTGACCGCGTTCCATGGAGACTCCTATGCAAAAGTGCGCATCGTCAATGAGCACACCAACATCGTCCACGTGGAGCACAACGGCCAGGTGACACTGGAAAAAGACCTTCTCCCCAGTGTCCAGGACACCCAGGCCGACCTGCCGGACTACACTCTTCTGACCGTGCAGGACATCTATGAGTTTGCAGCCACCTGTGACTTGGCGGACGTCCGGGAGGTCATCGCGTCCCAGATTGAAAAAAACACCCGCATCGCCGAGGAGGGCCTTCACAGCACCTATGGGGCAAACATCGGAAAGGTGCTGCTTAAAAGCGGCGCAGACAGCGTACGGGTCCGGGCAAAAGCCTATGCGGCGGCGGGCAGCGACGCCCGGATGAACGGCTGTGAACTGCCGGTGGTCATCTGCGCCGGCAGCGGGAACCAGGGGCTGACCACCTCCCTGCCGGTCATTGTATACGCCGAAGAGCTTCACGCGGATGAAGAGACGCTCTACCGGGCGCTGGTGATTTCCAATCTGGTCACACTCCATATCAAGGAGAATATCGGACGGCTCAGCGCTTACTGCGGCGCGGTCTGCGCCGGCGCCGGCGCCGGTGCGGGCATCAGCTACCTGTACGGCGGGGATTGCGACGTCATCTCCCACACCATTGTCAATACGCTGGCCGTCACCTCCGGCATCGTCTGTGACGGTGCCAAGTCCTCCTGTGCCGCAAAGATCGCCATGGCGGTGGAGGCGGGCATCCTTGGATTCGAGATGTACCGCAACGGCCAGCAGTTTTACGGCGGCGAGGGCCTGGTGCTCACCGGCGTGGAAAACTCCATCCGCAACTTCGGCCGCCTGGGCCGGGAGGGTATGCGGGAGACGGACTGTGAGATCATCCGCATGATGGTGGAGCAGTAGTGTTCAGCGGCCCATGCCTCCGCGGCGCAGAGGGCAGGCCGCCAACCGGAGCCTGTTTTTCAGGCTCCGGCGGAATTGCGCAGCGCCCTGCGCAAGAGAGTCGGCCAATTAGAGATCACGGACAAAATTTTTCCGTTTTTTAAGAATTACCCTTGACAAAATACACTGGTTTTTGGTATAGTAATTTGTGCCCTGTCGAGGATTTTTTATGGCGGCATAGCTCAGTTGGCTAGAGCATGCGGTTCATACCCGCAGTGTCCCCGGTTCAAATCCAGGTGCCGCTACCATTCTCCTGAGACGCACAGCGTCTCAGGAGAACCCCAAACGGGCCTTGGCAGGGCTTGATATAGATGGCCCGTTGGTCAAGTGGTTAAGACACGGCCCTTTCACGGCTGTAACATGGGTTCGAATCCCGTACGGGTCACCACTTTCTTTCATCTGGAGGCTTAGCTCAGCTGGTTAGAGCGCCTGCTTCACACGCAGGAGGTCACTGGTTCGAGTCCAGCAGTCTCCACCAAGAAGTTCCTGATTTCTCTCGAAATCAGGAACTTTTCTTTTGCTTCGCACCAGAATGATTTGCCTCAAATTCTCGCTGTCGTGTTGATCGTTATGATTTTTTTGTATAGTCAGAAAAAATCCAGCCTTCTATCTTACACGCATCAGCAAGCGTTGCTGTGAGTTTTTCTATCGGAAAGCTTGGTGCGGTCTGTATGATGAGCACCAAATACCCCCAATCCACGTGCAGGTTCAAAAGGGCACTCTTCTCCAGTGTTGAAACTCCATCGAAGCGGGGGAGAAGTTCTTTTTTTAGGACAGAACAATTTAGATAGATGTCCTCCCAGGCAATCTCCATGTTGATACACCGGTAGAGCGATGCATACAGTTCTTTCGGCAGCCGGCTGAAGCCAAATGCATACTGCTTCCCCTCGTGTACTACCTGCACCCTGAACCAGACGCACTGTTCCAACGCCATCTGCCGCAGTCCCGGGAAGCGCGCTTCCCACGGGACACAGGTGTGTCCTGTATAGTCCGACACGGTCAGAGCCACAGGCAGCCCGGCGCTGACCTCTTCTACGGCGTGCTGGACAATCGCGTGGAAGGGGCGCATCGCCTCCTCCTGTCCGGCTGAGGCTGCCAGCGCTCCATTTTCGCCGGGAAGGCCGTATAATCCCGTCATGCCGGCAGTCGCTTCCTCTGCCCGGAATTCTCCGGACATCAGCCAAAACTCTCCTGGGCGCAGCTCGTTAAATGGGCTATCAGTCTCTCCTTTTCGTTTCCAAAAAACCATATTTACTCTCCCATATTCGTGATATCAACCACCCATTTTTCCCAAAGAGGAACCTGCAACGCCAAGGATCAACCCGTCTACGATCCCGCCAACAGCAGTGCCAAGTCCAGGTAAAATCGCTGTACCGATCGCCGCGCCTGAAACCGACAGTACTCGCCCTGCGCTTCCGACTACCTTGGCAGAGTGTTGAAAATCTTTTAAAATATCATGGGCTTCTTGGGAAATCTCGGTGTGATCCAATCCCGATGCAAGCCTTTTCTGCCATGCCGAAGCATTTGGGTCGGACAATTTCGCCCATCCTTCGTGATCTTGGATGCGGCTTGAATTCCCCTCCAACTGCTTTGGAGCGGGTCAGTCCATGCCAAAGTTGGAAATCTACCGCGAGCCTATTCGTTTAAAAAATCCTCTCTGGCGCCGTCTGCCCTCTTCCCATAGACGCCGCCCTCCAACAGTTGTCCTCTTGCATTCAACTGATTGAGCTTCGTTGCAGCTGACAAATTTTTGCTGAAACACTTTCCGCTCCACATAACGCAGATGCTCTTTGACGCCAATGGAATAGCCATATCGTCCTTACAAATCTGCCGATTCTGCGGTATGTCTCCAGCACACCCCGTAAGAATTCCATATCCTTTCTTGGGAACATCCTTCAAAAATACAGCCTTTCGTTTATCGCTCCCCGCCGCAGATGATCTCTCCGGATTTTTTCTTTGCCAAACAAATATCTTTCTCTGCCAAATAAAAGGAACAGGAAACCTCTTTTCAGAGCTTCCCTGTTCCTTCTGTGGCCGCAAAGACGATTCTCCCTCCAAAAAGGTGTTCGTATCTTCGCATTATGGTGGACTCGAAGGGGATCGAACCCTCGACCTTACGGATGCGAACCGTACGCTCTCCCAGCTGAGCTACGAGCCCATATATTATTCTGATTGCCGTCGGCCAAGCGCATCGTTTTCATCTGGCGACAGATGATATTATACCATAAAATTTAAAGTTGTAAAGGAGATTTTTTGTGCCGGGTGATATTTTGCCTTGATAATTTCTCTTTTTTATAGTACACTGTTTTTGTTCTGAATCAGTCCTCCGCGTGCAGCTGCGGAGTCGGTCTCGCGCAATGGGAGCCTGCGAACCATGTCAGGCGGGGAACCGAGCAGCATTAAGCGGGATCTCCCATGTGCCGCGAGGGTGCCGGGTCCGCAGCTGCATACGAAGGACTGATTCTGTCTTTTGAGAAGGGAGGTTTTCAAATGTACCAGGCGCTGTACCGCAAATGGCGGCCCAAAACCTTTTCCGACGTGGTGGGTCAGTCCCACATTACCCAGACACTGCAAAAGCAGGTTTGCGAAGGCCGCACCTCCCACGCCTACCTCTTTACCGGCACCCGGGGCACGGGAAAGACCACCTGCGCCAAAATTCTGGCCAAGGCGGTCAACTGTGAGCACCCGGCAAACGGCGACCCCTGCAATGAATGCGCCTCCTGCAAGGGGATTGAGAGCGGCAGTTTTTTGGACGTATTGGAGCTGGATGCCGCCTCCAACAACGGCGTGGACCAGGTCCGCGCCCTGCGGGATGAGGCCATCTACACCCCAGCCCAGGTAAAAAAGCGGGTTTACATCGTGGACGAGGTCCACATGCTGTCCACCCCGGCCTTCAACGCGCTGCTGAAAATCCTTGAGGAGCCCCCGGAGCATCTAATGTTTATTTTGGCCACCACGGAACTCCACAAGGTGCCAGCCACCATTCTCTCCCGGTGCCAGCGGTTTTCCTTCAAGCGCATCACGCCCAAGGACATTGAGCAGCGCCTCCTCTATGTGGCGGACAAGGAGCAGATCGATCTGACCGGCGACGGCGCCGAGCTGCTGTCCCGGCTCTCCGACGGCGCGCTGCGGGACGCGCTCTCCCTGCTGGACCAGTGCGCGGCCTCCGGCGGCACCGTCGACTCTGCCGCCGTACTGGAGGTGTTAGGGCTGGCGGGCAACCTTCAGACCGCCCGCATGATGGACTGCATCCTCCGCAAGGATGCCAAGGCGGCCCTGCTGCTGCTGAGCCAGCTCTACGACAGCGGCAAGGATGTGGGCGCCGTTTTGGGCGAGCTCTCCACCCTGACCCGGGATTTATTGCTGCGCAAGACCGCTCCCGAGGGCGGCGCAGCGCTGCTCTCCGGCGGATACGACAGCCGTAGCCTGGACGCGCTGGACAAAAACGCCTCCGCCCGACAGCTCATCTACCTTGCCACCACACTGCAGGAGACCACGGCCAATTTGCTGCGCAGCGCCAACCGCCGCACGGACGCTGAGCTGTGCCTGCTGCGGCTGTGTGACGAGTCCCTGAGCGGCGATCTGAGCGCGCTTTGCGCCCGGATGGACCGATTGGAGGAGCGGGTCCGGCAGATGCCCACTGTTTTGCAGGCCTCCCTCTCTCCCGCCGCGCCATCCGCCCCAATGAATCCGGAAATCGCTCCGGAGGCGGATATTGTCCCGGAGGCCCGGGAACCGGATGTCGTCCCGCCCACCTATGACCCCCCGCCCTGGGAAGAGCCCCCGGCTCAGACGGCGGAAGAGGAGCGTCCCCCCCTCCCGGAGGAACCTCCCGTTGTCCAGCAGGCACCGCCCCGAAAGGCGGCGGCCCCGGCCGCTTCCAATGTCTGGTGGCAGCGCCTGTCCGAGGAGTGCAAGGGGCAGCTCCCCGCCATGAACCGGGTCTATCTGGATAAGGTTTCAGGCGCTTTAGATGGTGATCTTTTAACGGTGACCTGCCCCGACGAGCTGACAAAGGGACGGCTGGACACGGACCGGGTCCGGGGTGTGCTCATCGCCCAGGCCGCTGAACTTGCGGGAAAGCCGGTGCGGCTGACCTTTGTCCTTGGCCAGACCGCCGAACCTTCTCCCGAGGAGCGGATGAAGAATTTGATCGATTTCGGAAGCAGGTTTGACAGCTTCCAGATTAAGTAAGCAAGGAGAGTAAGACTATGTCATACAGCGCACGCCGCGGCTTCAGCAACGGCAGTATGAAACCCACCGGCGCCCAGCGCCAGCAGGAGATGCAGGAAAAGATTCAGCAGATGCAGGAGGAGATGGCCAGGGCCCAGTCCCAGGTGGAGGAGACGGAGTTCTCCGCCAGCGTGGGCGGCGGCGTGGTCAGCGCCAAGGTCAACGGTAAGAAAGAAGTGCTCTCCGTGACCATTCAGCCCGACGCCGTGGACCCCGAGGATGTGGAGATGCTCCAAGATTTGGTGGTCTCCGCCGTGAATGAAGCGCTGCGCCAGGCGGACGAAGCCATGCAAAACAGCATGGCCCGGGCGACAGGCGGTCTGAACTTAGGGGCCTTCGGCCTGTAACATCCACATCCCACAGCCTGCATGAAACCACATGCAGGCTGTTTTTAGGAGCTGCCTATGAAGAAACTTCTCTGTCTGCTGCTCACGCTGCTGCTGGCCGGCTGCGGCGGTGAGCCGCTCTCCTATCCCGACGAAACCCCTTCCGCCGGCACGGTGGCCTACGTGCCTTTGGACGACCGGCCGGTGAATTCGGACCGGGCGGTCTACCTGGCCCAGTCTCTGGGCTATGAGATTCTCCTGCCGGACCAGGACCTCTATCACACCTGCCTGGACGGCCAGGAGCGCAATCGCAGCGGCACTGGCTATGGGGACCGGGGCGCGCTGTGGCAGTGGGTGGCGGAGCAGGACGCGGCGGGCTGCGACCTCTTTATTTTGTCGTTGGATCAGCTGCTCTCCGGCGGTCTGGTCAGCTCCCGGTCCATGACCGGTTACGACCCCATCCTTTTCTCCGACGGCACCACGCTCAGTGAAGAGGAGGCGGTGGAGCGGTTCCTCCTGCCCCTGTGCGCTGACTCCGCCAACCGGATCTATCTCCTGGACACGGTGATGCGGCTGGCGCCCACCGTGGGATACGACGGATTTGATTTGGCCGGCTACGAGGCCCTGCGCTCCTATGGCATGGCGGAGCGCCCCGCTCTCAGCGGCAGGTTGCTGACCATCGACAACATCGTGGACACCTACCCCCTCTCCGCCCAGTCCGGCACAGTACCCATTCCGGACGGCCTGCGTGAGGGTGCGGTGGAGGACTATCTCAAAGCCCGGGAGCGCAAGCTTCGGCTCATCGCCTTCGTCCTGGACGCCACGGAGGAGAAGGAAAATGTCCGCTTCCTCATCGGCGTGGATGACTCCGCTCCCTCGGCCAGTATACAGACCAATGAACTCAGCTTTCTGCGCCAGGCCGTGGAAGGCCGGGGCGCGGTGCTCTCAGGCGCCGACGAGATCGGCATGCTGTCCCTTTGCCGCATGTACGAGGACGTCACCTACAAGGGGCGGCTGCCTGCTGTCCGGGTGCGCTATTTCGGCGGCAGTGAGGAAAGCGCCTCCAGCGACTACGACCATCAGCCCCTGACGCAGATCGTGGACGCCCACCTCGATTACCTGGGCCTTGCCCAGGTCCCGGACGACTCCGCCGACCTTCAGGTCCTGGTGCTCACCGCCCCGGCGGACGCGTCCAGGAGCGGCAGCTACTGCAGTGAGCTGATCCGCGCGCTGCGGGAAAATGAAAAGAACGGCGTCCCCACCGCGCTGATGGACGCGGCCAAAAACGCCTACGGCACCTCTTTTCAAAGCAAGCTGGTCAAAGAAGCCAACCTGGGATCGCTCTTGGGTTACGCCGGGTTCTACGACCTGGCCAACGCCACCGGCATCACACTGGCCAACGCCGTGGCCCGGTGGCTGTGTCTCAGCCTGGGCGACAGCCGCAGCGCCGCCCAAGAGAAAGCTTTTGTCCGCACCCTGACCGACTCCCTGATCAAGGACATCTGCTACAAAAATGACGCAAAAATTGCCATCACCCAATACGTCAAAGGAGAATTGGGCGGCGACCCGGACAACTTTGCCAAAACCGGAACTGACCTGGACGCTGTTTTGCCCCAGCTGAACTCCTATCTGGACGGAGCCTGTGCAGACCTGATCCTCAACCTGAACCACAGCAACCTCATCACCTCCCTGTCCCCCTATGAGACGGCGGGGCTCAGAGGCATCGGCATCGGAGCCGTCACGTTGCCCTGGCAGCGGGTCTTTGAGCTCCGCATGGAGCTCAGCGTGGGGACCTTTGTGGCGCCCCACCGGAAGGTTCTCTTTTTCTACACGTGAAAAAAGTGCCCCGGAACTTACGTTCCGGGGCGCTTTGACCTGATCTTTACAGCTGCTTCACCGTGTAGTAGACCGCCAGGGCAAAGAGCACCGCGCCAAGGAGCCACATGGCGTAGTAAGCCGCGCTGTTCACGATCAGCGTCACGGCCAGACTGGCGGCGGAGAGTCCAATGGAGCCATACACCGGCAGGTAGTCCGTCTCCTTTGCAAACAGCCGGATATCCTTGAGCCTGCCGCCGTTTTTCTCCGCCATCCGGACCAGGACCACGATCAGCGCCAACACCGCGATCAGCACGCAGACCGCGATCTTCACATTGGGGGAGAAGCTGCGCCGGCACGCATAGAGGGCGATGAGGGCGAGGCTCAGGCTGCCCACGCTGAAAAAGCACTCCCTCTGATACAGCAAAAACACCACGCCCAGCAGCATGACCACCGGGACCGCCACACACATGGCCCGGGTCCCGTCGGCCACATAGTGGAGGCACACAAAGGTGGCGCCGGCCACAAACGCGCCCACGCCGGCAATCCACGCGGCAGTCTTGCGCAGTGCTCCGCCCCGCTTCCACCAAAGGGCCAGCAGCACCAGGCCAAGAGCCAATACGCCGAGTCCGGCGTAGATCACATAAGGCAGTGCCTCGGCCATGGCCAGCACCTGGTCCAGCGTGCCGTCCACCAGGTATTTGTTGATGAACAGCAGGTAGATCTCCGCCGCGCAGCCGGCAAGGAAAACGGCCATGGACGCGTGGAACACGGCGTTGCCCTTGCGTATATTCCTTGAAGAAGCGGGATTCGTTTTCTTTGCCATATATCGAAGCCTCCATCAAAAGAGGAGCAATTCCTCCTGAGAATTTGTAAAAAAGCGGACTCTTTCCAAAAATGATTTCGCATAGGCTTATATTTTAACAGACTTGCGCCCATTTTGCAAGGATTACCTTTTTGTCCGGACTGCTCCGGGATTTTGGTTGTTCTGCGGTCAAAAATATGGTATGGTATTTTCCAAAGGCGAGCAGGGCGTTCCCCCCGGACTCCCGCCCTTTTCCGGCCGCCGGCCATTGTTTCCACAGCGGCCCTGATTCCGCATTTTCCGAAAGCAGGTAATCCAATGAAACATTTTTTCGCTCTTCTTCTGCCTCTTTTGCTGCTCTCCGGCTGCGCCGGAAGGGAGGGTGATCCTCAGACCGCCCAGATCTTTGCCATGGACACAATCATGGACTTTACCGTCTACGGCCCCTCCGCCACCGACGCCATCGACTCCTCCACCCAGGAGATTCAGCGGCTGGAGCGGCTTCTCTCCCGCACCCTTGAAACCAGCGAGGTCTCCCGCCTTAACGAATCCGCCGGAAAAGCGTCGGAAACCACCAAGGAGGTATCTTCGCTGCTGGAGAAGGCGGTCCGGCTCAGCGCGGCAACCGGCGGCGCCTTTGACATCACCGTGGCCCCGCTGGCCTCCGCCTGGGGCTTTACGGAAGCGGAATACCGCGTCCCAAGTGAGGAGGAAATCAGCCAACTGCTTCCCCTGGTGGGCAGCGGGCGCATCCACATCACGGGGCAGCAGGTAGAGCTTGCGGACGGCATGGCCATCGACTTAGGAGGCATTGCCAAGGGCTACGCCTCGGATCAGGTGGAGCGCACCTTGCAGGGCTACGGGGTGGAGAGCGCGATCATCTCCCTGGGCGGCAATGTCTACGCCAGAGGCACAAAACCCGACGGCGGTCCCTGGCGCGTGGCGGTCCGGGACCCCGGCGACCCGGCGGACTATGTGGGCATGCTGCTGCTGGAGGACGCCTACGCCGTCACCTCCGGCGGCTATCAGCGCTATTTTGAACAGGATGGACAAACCTATCACCATATCATCGACCCCTCCACCGGCTGCCCGGCGGACAGCGACCTCACCTCCGTCACTGTGGTCAGCAGCAGCGGCACGGTCTGCGACGCCCTGTCCACAGCACTCTTTGTCCTGGGCGAGCAGGGGGCCGTGGGCCTCTGGGAGGGGACGGAATGGGAGCGTGGATTTGACATGGTGCTGGTGACGGAGGACGGCCGGGTGCTGATTACCGCAGGTCTTGCCGACCGCTTTGAACCAAAGGAGGGCAGCGCCTATGTCTATGAAACACTCTCCTAAGCTCAGGCCCGGCCCGTGGGACCTTCTGGTGGCGGCGGCGGTGCTGGCGCTGGCCGTGGCCTGCGGCACGGCGGTGTGGGGGCGGAGCCCCGGAGACTCGCTGACGGCCGTTGTGTCCATTGAGGGGGCGGAGGCGGATCGCCTCAGCCTTGCCTCCAGCGCCCAGCGCGTCTATTCCAACAACGGCTACACTCTGGAGGTGGAGTTCTGCCCCGGCGGTGAGACAGGCGTCCGGGTGCGCTCCTCCGACTGTCCCAGCCAGGACTGTGTCCACACCGGGACCATCACCCGGAGCGGCCAGAGCATCGTGTGCCTGCCCGCCCGGATCAGCATCCAGCTGGTGGGAGACGGCCCCTCCAGCACGGACGCGGTTATCGGATAGGAGGCGGGCTGTATGAAGTGTTCCACCCGGCAGCTGACCTTATGCGCGGTGCTCACCGCGCTGGCGCTGGCCCTCTCCTACCTGGAGAACTTCCTGCCCCTGAATCTTCTGATCCCCCTGCCGGGGATCAAGTTAGGGCTTGCCAACATCGTCACCGTGTTTGCCCTCTACGCCCTTGGGCCGGCCCAGGCATTTGCCATACTGCTGTGCCGGTGCTTTTTAGGCGCGCTGTTCGCCGGAAACGCCTCCGCCCTGATCTTCTCCCTCTTGGGCGGTGTCTGCGCCATGGCGGTGATGAGCATTCTCTGCCGCAGCCGCCTGCTCTCGGTGTTCGGCGTCTCCATGGGCGGCGCGGCGGCCCACAACTGCGGTCAGGTTGCGGCTGCCGTTTTGACCCTGGGCAACTCGGCCCCACTCTATTACCTGCCGGTTCTGCTGGCGGCGGCCCTGGCCTCCGGCGCGCTGAACGGCTTCATTGCATCGCTGCTGTTCCGCGCCGTGGCCCATACGGACCTTTTGGCGGAACAGGAGTGAAGAAAGAAGGTCTTGACTTTGGAAAAGAGCAAAAAAGATGAGATCATCCTCCAGCAGTTGGACGTCATCCGCACCATGTCGGAGCACAATCTGAGCCGGATGGGCACCGACTTCTGGGGCAGTCCCCTGCCTGTGCGGAAGGAGGAGGACCAGCCGGGCGGCGCCGCCTCCACCGGCAACGACGACACCATGGCTCCTCCTGTGGAAGAGCCGGCACCGCCGGAGAAGATGGAAGACCTCCAGGCGGAGTTGGACAGCTATATCGGCCTTGCCGCCGTAAAAAAAGAGGTCAAAAATCTCATCAACATGGTGACGGTTTACAAGCTGCGCCGGGACAACGATCTGCCCACCACCGATCTCTCCCTCCACATGGTGTTCTCCGGCAATCCCGGCACCGGCAAGACCACCATCGCCCGGATCATGGCCCGGATCTACCACGCCCTGGGCATCCTCTCCAAGGGCCAGCTGGTGGAGGTGGACCGCAGCGGACTGGTGGCGGGCTATGTGGGCCAGACGGCCCTGAAGACCAGCAAGGTGATCGACTCCGCCCTGGGCGGCGTGCTGTTCATCGATGAGGCATACGCCCTCAACGGCCGGGCGGAGAACGACTTCGGCCAGGAGGCCATCGACACCATTCTCAAGGCCATGGAGGACCACCGGGACGATCTGGTGGTCATTGTGGCGGGCTACGACGGGCTGATGGATGCGTTCATCCACTCCAACCCCGGGCTGGAATCCCGGTTCAACCGGTTCCTCCACTTTGACGACTACAGCGTGGATGAGATGCTGGAGATTTTCAAGATGCAGTGCAGGAAGGGCTGCTATGAGCTGGGCGACGGCGTGGAGCAGCAGCTCCGGGAGTTCATCGCCGAGGAAAATACCAACTCCATCTCCTTTGGCAACGCCCGGGGTGTGCGCAACCTCTTTGAGCGCATTTTGGTGAATCAGGCCAACCGCCTGGCCGCCCTGGACGCGGTGACCCGGGAGGACCTGATGAAAATCACCACCCGGGATGTGGCGCTGGCCCGGGGGCTGGAGGAGGAGCCGGAGTGCGGTGCGGCTCAGAAAAGCAGATCAACGCCGGACGCGCCGCCCGCCGGCGCCGCAGAGGAGGATTTGAAATGAAACTGCTGATTTTAGGCAAGCCCGACCACTACCTCCACTTTATGCCCGACCTGCCCATCACCCGCCAGGTCGAGGCCGTCTACCGCAGCTTCCGCTGTCAGGAGGAGGAGCTGGCGGAGGCCGGAGAGGGTGCCGAGGTCCTGTGCATCAACCCCACCAACACAGTCACCGCCTCCCTGATGGACCGCCTGCCCCAGTTGAAGCTGATTCAGTCGGAGGGCGTGGGCTTTGACCGGGTGGACCTGAAGGCCGCCGCGGAGCGGAACATCTATGTCTGCAACGCGGCGGGCTGCAACGCCACCGCTGTGGCCGAGCAGGCCGTCTTGCTGATGCTGATGCTCCTGCGCCACGCCGTCCCCTACGACAAGGCCACCCGGGAGGGGCAGGAGACGCCCATCCTCCGCAATCTGATGCTCTCACCCCTGACGGAGCTGGGCCAGTGCGCCGTGGGCCTCGTGGGCTTTGGCAGCATTGCCAGGGAGGTTGCCCGTCGGCTGAACGCCTTTGGCTGCACGGTCTACTACAACGCTCCCCACCGCCGCGCCGAGGCGGAGGAGCGCTCCTGGGGCGTCACCTACCTGCCCCTGGAGGAGCTCGCTGAGAGGAGCGACATCGTCAGCCTCCACTGCCCGGCCAACGACTCCACCCGCAACCTGGTGGACAGCGCCTTTCTGGGCCGGATGAAGCCCACCGCCTACCTCATCAACACAGCCCGGGGCGACGTGGTGGACTCCCAGGCGCTGCGCCGCGCCCTCCTGGAAGGGCGTCTGGCCGGAGCCGGCATCGACACCCTTTCCCCGGAGCCGGTGCCAAGGGACCATCCCCTCATCGATATTCCGGATGAGCTGCGGGATAAAATCGTCTACTCGCCCCACATTGCCGGCGTCACCCGCACCTTTTTCCTGAAGGGCCACCGGATGCTTTGGGAGAACGTGGCGCGCATCGCCGCTGGAGAGCGGCCCGCGCACATTGTCAACGGCCTGTAGGCCCTTTTCATCAAGGCGGCGGTTTCCGCAAAAAAAGAGGTCTCCCTTTTCAAAAGGGAGACCTCTTTTCCATTCAGTTCATCTGCTTGCGGCGGCTTAAGTTCATGGTGCCGTCCTGCATGTTATTGAGGGAATCCAGGCTCTTTCCCGTGCCCAGGGCCACACAGGAGATGGCGTCCTCGGCGATGACCGTGTGGATGCCGGTGCGGGCGGTGACCAGCTTGTCGAAGCCCGCAACCAGGCTGCCTCCGCCAGTCATGACAATGCCGTTGGTGGAGATATCCGCCACCAGTTCGGGGGGCGTGCGCTCCAACACGGAGTGGATGGCCTCCATGATGCGCTCCACCGGCTCTTCAAAGGCGTCCATCATCTCCGTGGAGCTGACGGTGACCACACGGGGCAGACCGGTCAGCAGGCAGCGGCCCTTGACATCGATGGTCTCCTCCTCTTCCTTGGGGAAGACGCAGCCGATCTTGATCTTCATATCCTCAGCGGTGCGCTCGCCGATGAGCAGGTTGTGCTTGCGGCGCATATACTTGACCACGGCCTCGTTGAGCTGGTCGCCGGCGATCTTGATGGAGCAGGACTCCACCACGCCGCTGAGGGAGATGACGGCGATATCCGCGGTGCCGCCGCCGATATCCACCACCATGTGGCCGTCCGGCTGGGTGATGTCGATACCCGCGCCGATAGCCGCCGCCACAGGCTCCTCAATCAGAAAGACCTTCCGGGCGCCGGCCTGGATGCCCGCGTCGATGACGGCGCGCTCCTCCACCTCGGTGATGCCGGAGGGCACGCAGATGATGACACGGGGCTTGAAAAACTGGAACCCGGCCACCTTGTGGATGAATTCCTTGAGCATCCGCTCCGTCATGTCGTAGTCGGAAATCACACCCTCCCGCAGGGGGCGGATGGCGATGATGTTGCCGGGGGTACGGCCCAGCATGGCCTGGGCGTCCGCGCCCACCTTCAGGAGCTTGCCCGTGTTCTTGTCCAGAGCCACCACGGAGGGTTCATTGAGCACAACGCCCTTGCCCTTCACATATACCAGCACCGACGCGGTGCCCAAGTCGATCCCGATGTCTTTTGCCAGAGAGCACATAGTATATCCACCTCATTCGTTCGTTTCCACTCTATTTCAGCAGCTTTCGCAGCATACACGCGTACAGTTTATTATACAAATGCCAATTGCAATTTGCAAGCACATTTTTTGAACATTTCCACGCTTTTATGTGCGGTTTTGCGCATTGTTTGCAAAGGTGGTTTGGGCCACGGCGGCGCACACCACATGTTCGGCGCCGGCAAGACACAATACTTTGACACATTCTGCCAATGTGCTCCCGGTTGTAATCACATCGTCGATGAGCAAAATACGCCTGCCCCTTGCCTCCGGCGACGGTTCGTAAACGCCCAGCACATTGGCCCGTCTGGCCGAGGCGCTGTCCTGTCCGGATTGGGCGGGGTTGTCCTGTATCTTGCGCAAAAGCCGGACCGGCTTTTCGTCCCAGCGGGCGGCCGCGGCTTCCGCTATCATCTGCGCCTGGTCAAAGCCCCGGTTTTTCAGACGCCTGCGGGAGACGGGCACCCAGGTGACGCAGTCGAACTCACCGGCAAAGGCCTCCGCCGCGGCGGAGGCCAAAAAGTCGCCGAAGAGATCGGCCCCGGCGATCTTTCCATTGAACTTGAAGCGGAGAATCGCCTCGCGGACACTGCCCTCATAGCGCAGCGGCGCGGCACACCTGCCAAAGCCCGCGCCCTCTTTCACCAGCGGCTCCGCCCAGGGAAGCGACTGCCTGCACGCAGGGCAGATGCCCGGCGCCTTTTGCACCTTCTGACAGAAGGGACACTTGGGCGGAAACAGCAGGTCCAGAACACTCACGCACGCTCCCCTCCCCGCAGCCGCCATTTCAGTCCGGAGTAGCGCTTTTGCTGGCGGTCGTTTTCCGTCATGCGGCCCACGGCCGCCTCGTCCCCCACCACGATCAGCAGCTCTCTGGCCCGGGTGATGGCCGTATAGAGCACGCCGCGCACCATCAGCGCCGGCGCGGCGTTCACCGCCGAGAGCACCACGCAGCGGTATTCGCTGCCCTGGGCCTTGTGGACGGTCATGGCATAAGCCAGGTCAATTTCTGAAAGCTGATCCGCCGTGTAGGTGGCCAGGCGGTCGTCAAAGTTCACCGTCAGCCACTCGCCGGAGGGATCGATCTGCTCGATGCGCCCCACATCACCGTTGAACATACCGGTGCCCACGGTGCCGTCCGGCTTTTCCCACACCACGTCGTAATCGTTTTTCGTCTGCATGATGCGGTCGCCCTCCCGGAAAAGGCGTTCGCCCCAGCTCCGCTCCCGCCGGTCCGGCCGGCGGGGGTTCAGCGCCGCCTGAAGCACCCGGTTCAGATTCACCGTGCCCGCCTCGCCCTTATGGGTGGGCGTCAGCACCTGGATTTGCTCCACGGGGACGCCCATCTTCTCTGGCAGGCGTGTCTGGACCAGCTCCACAATGGTGGCAGCCGTGCGGACCGGGTCCCGGCGGCGCAGGAAAAAAAAGTCCCCCTGATCGTTGTCCAGGGCGGGAAGGCGGCCCTCGTTCACCGCGTGGGCATTGCGGACGATGGCGGAGCGCTCCGCCTGGCGGAAGATCTCCCGCAGGGCGACGGTGGCGATTCGTCCGCTTCGGATCAGGTCGGAGAACACATTGCCCGCCCCCACGGCGCTCAGCTGGTCCGGATCGCCCACCATCACAAGACGGCAGCCCGGCCGCAGCGCACGCAGCAGCGCTGCCATCAGCATCAGGTCCACCATGGACATCTCATCCACAATGACGGCGTCCGCCTCCAGCGGTTCCTTCTCCCCCTTGATGAAGGAGACCTCGCCGGTGGATTCGGAAAAGCTCATGCCCAAAAGGCGGTGAATGGTCTGGGCCTCCATACCGCACAGCTCTCCCATGCGCTTGGCGGCCCGGCCGGTGGGCGCCGCCAGCACGGTGTCCAACCCCATCCGCCGGAACAGGGCCACAATGCCCCGAACGGAGGTGGTCTTTCCGGTGCCCGGACCGCCGGTGAGCAGCAGCACGCCCTGGCGCGCGGCCAGCTCCACGGCCTGGCGCTGGGCCGGAGCATAGGAGATGCCCTGCTCCTCTTCGATGCGGCCGATGAGCTCCTCCACGCCGCCTCCCTGATCCGCGGCGGCGGAGAGCAGCAGCTCGATCTTCCGCTGGGCATAGCGCTCCGCATCATAGAGACGGCGCAGGTAGCAGGCCGTCACATTGGCCACCTGCTCCTGCACCACGGCGCAGCGCTCCATCAGATCGTCCAGGGCCCGCTCCACCTGCTCACAGCCGCACTCCAGCAGCCGCGCCGTGGCGTCGATCAGCTTTTCCCTTGGTAAAAACACGTGGCCGTTGTCGGCGTTGTGGTCCAGCTCAAAGAGCACGGCCGCCTCCACCCGGCAGGCGCTGTCGGCCGGGATGCCCAGGCTGATGGCGATCTCGTCGGCTGTGGAGAACTCCACCCCAAAGGTCCCCCCGGCCAAGAGGTAGGGGTTCTCCCGCAGCACATCCAGCGCCGTACCGCCGTAGCGCTTTTCAAGCAGCATAGCCAGCACGATGGGCAGTTCAAACCGGGCAAGAAATTCCATCAGCCGCCGCAGCTCCATCTGGCTGCGAAAGGACTGGGCGATTTCCATAGCCCGCTTGGAGGTAACCCCCTTGAGCTGGGTCAGCTTCTCCGGCGCCCGCTCAATGACGTCCAGCGTCTCGGAGCCAAAGCGCTCCACCATGCGGGCGGCGGTGGCCGGCCCCACGCCCTTGATGGCGCCGGAGGAGAGGTAGCTCAAAATCTCATCCTCTTCCGCGGGCATTCTTCGTTCCGCGTCCCGAACGGAGAACTGCTCCCCGTGCTGCGGATGGACCTCCATCCTGCCGGTGAGCAGCATCCGTTCCCCGGGGGCCGCGCAGGGGAGGCAGCCCACCGTGTTGACCACCTCGCCCTCATCCGTCAAAAGGCGCAGCACCGTGTATCCGTTGTCCGGGTTCTGGAAGATGATGCTATGTACCGTCCCCTCCAGCGTGCTGTATTCCTCCATCTGACCTTCCCCTCTCCATCAGCTCTTGTGCAAACTCCTCCGCAGTGCAGAGAACCACGGCCCGGTCCTCGGCGCAGAGGAGCTCTCCGATCTTTCTGGCCTCGTCGGTGAGGCCGCAGTCCAGAATGACGATTGTCGTGTAGGCGCGCAGCTCGCCCCGAAGCTGCTCTAACTCATGGACGCTCTGCTGCAGCGCCGGGGCGGCGCCGCTTGCCGGCAGCACCATAACCGGCTTCATCACCGGGCTGCGGCTCATCCGCAAGAAGGCTCCTACGACTATCCAGACAAGCGACGTCAGCCCGACGGCGGCCAGCATGGCGACAATTCCGTCCTGCCACAAATTCATTCCCATCACCTCGGGCCATCCTATGCAATTGGGCGGTCTTTGGTGTAAATGACGCTAACGGGACCTTTCCATTGCGAAATTCTCCAAAAGCACGCCGTTTCGCTCCACCTGTTGGGCGCGGAGCAGGCGGCAGCCCCGTCCTTCAAAGAAAGGCCGTGCCGCTCTCAAGTCTCACTATCGCTTCAGCGCCTTTTTCAAATACTGGCCCGTGTAGCTCTTTTCGCACGCCGCGACCGCCTCCGGCGTGCCGGTGCTCGTCCTCGCAGGCTCCGCATCCCTCGCCCCGGCTGAACGCCGCCGCGGCTCCCTCGCTGCGCCGCTCGTCCTCTCCCCGCCGAACCCGTATGGGTCCGGCGGGGGCCCCGGATATTGTCTGCCCCGGTTTACCGCTTCAACACCTTTTTCAAATACTGGCCCGTGTAGCTCTTTTCACACGCCGCGACCGCCTCCGGCGTGCCGGTGCAGACAATGGTTCCGCCTCCGTCGCCGCCCTCGGGCCCCAGGTCCAGGATATGGTCCGCGCATTTGATGACGTCTAAGTTATGCTCGATGACCACCACGGTGTTGCCCGCGTCCACCAGCCGCTGGAGCACCTCCAGCAGCTTGCGCACGTCGTCGGTGTGCAGTCCCGTGGTGGGCTCATCCAGGATATAGATGGTGGAGCCGGTGGATCGCTTGCTCAGCTCTGTTGCAAGCTTTACCCGCTGGGCCTCGCCGCCGGAGAGCTCCGTGGAGGGCTGGCCTAACTTCACGTACCCCAGTCCCACGTCGCACAGCGTGCGCAGCTTGTCCCGGATGCGGGGGATGCTGGAGAAAAACTCCACCGCCTCCTCGGCGGTCATGTCCAGCACCTCGGCGATGTTCTTGCCCTTGTAGCGCACCTCAAGCGTCTCCCGGTTGTACCGCCTTCCCTTGCAGACCTCGCAGGGCACAAAGATGTCCGGCAAAAAATGCATCTCAATCTTCAGCACGCCGTCGCCGGAGCAGGCCTCGCAGCGGCCGCCCCGGACGTTGAAGCTGAACCGGCCCGGCCCGTAGCCCCGGCTCTTGGCCTCCTGGGTGGCGGCAAACAGGTCCCGAATCTCGTTGAATACGCCGGTGTAGGTGGCCGGGTTGGACCGGGGCGTACGGCCGATGGGGCTCTGGTCGATGTCCACCACCTTGTCCAGATTCTCAATGCCCTCGATCCGCTCGCACTTGCCGGGATGGGCCTTCATGCGGTTCAGGTCCACACCCAGCCGCTTGAAGAGAATCTCGTTGACCAGGGAGGACTTGCCGCTGCCCGAAACGCCGGTGACCACGGTGAGCACGCCCAGGGGAAACTCCGCGTCGATGTGCTTTAAGTTGTTCTCGCAGGCGCCCACCACCTTCAGAAACTTCCCGTTCCCTGTCCGGCGCCGCTCCGGCACAGGCACCATTTTTTTACCGCTGAGGTACTGGCCCGTCAGGCTGTCGGGGTTGGCCATGACCTCCTCCGGCGTGCCGGCGGCCACCACCTCTCCGCCCGCCCGGCCGGCGCCGGGACCGATGTCGATGAGGTAGTCCGCCGCGCGCATGGTGTCCTCGTCGTGCTCCACCACAAGCAGCGTGTTGCCCAGGTCCCGCAGCCGCTGCAGCGTAGAGAGCAGCTTGTCGTTGTCCCGCTGGTGCAGCCCGATGGAGGGCTCGTCTAAGATATAGAGCACCCCCATCAGCGAAGAGCCGATCTGGGTGGCCAGGCGGATGCGCTGACTCTCGCCGCCGGAGAGCGTTCCCGCGCTGCGGCTGAGTGTCAGATAGCTGAGGCCCACGGACTGTAAAAAGCCCAGGCGGGACCTGATCTCCTTTAAAATCCGGTCGGCGATCCGGTGCTGCTGCTCCGTCAGCTCCAGGCCCCGGACCCGCTCCAGTTCATCGGTGACCGAGAGGTTGGTGAAATCGTTGATGTTCATCCCACCCACGGTGACGGCCAGGGACTCTTTGCGCAGCCGCTTTCCCTGACAGTCCGGGCAGGGGCACTCGGACATGGCCTCCTCCAGCTCCCGCTTGCTGGCGTCGCTCTGGGTCTCCCGGTAGCGGCGCTCCAGATTGTTGCAGATGCCCTCAAAGGGCTGGCGCAAAATGCCCTTGCCCCGGGGCTGGTCGTAGTGCAGCTCCAGCAGCTCTCCCTTGGTGCCGTAGAAGATGATGTCCTTCACCTCGTCGCTGAGCTGGGCAAAGGGCGTTGTGAGGGCAAACTGGTACTTTTTGGAAATGGCCTCAAAATACATCCGGGAGATGCCGTCGGAGCGGATGGAGTTCCAGCCCGAGGCCTGGATGGCGCCGTCTAAGATGGAGAGGCTCTGGTCCGGCACCACCATGGCCGGGTCCACCTTCAGCTGGCTGCCCAAACCCGTGCAGGTGGGGCAGGCGCCGAAGGGGTTGTTGAAGGAAAACATCCTGGGCGTCAGCTCCTCAATGGAGATACCGCAGTCCTCACAGGCGTAGTTCTGGGAGAACATCAGGTCCTTCTCCTCCCGCAGCAGGTTCACCACCACCAATCCGCCGGAGAGGCCGGAGGCGGTCTCCACGGAGTCGGTGAGCCTCTGGCGGATGTCGGAGCGGATGATGAGGCGGTCCACCACCACCTCGATGTTGTGCTTTTTATTTTTATCTAACTTGATCTCCTCGTCCAGCTCGTACATGGACCCATCGGCCCGGACCCGGACATAGCCGGAGCGCTTGGCATCCTCCAGCACCTTGTGGTGCTCGCCTTTTTTGCCCCGGATCACAGGGGCCATCACCTGGATGCGGGTGCCCTCCGGCAGCGAAAGCACCTGGTCGATGATCTGGTCGATGGTCTGCTGGAGAATCTCCTTGCCGCACTTGGGGCAGTGGGGCGTGCCCACCCGTGCCCACAGGAGGCGCAGGTAGTCGTAGATCTCCGTCACCGTGCCCACGGTGGAGCGGGGGTTTTTGCTGGTGGTCTTCTGGTCGATGGAGATGGCGGGGCTCAGGCCGTCGATATAGTCCACATCCGGCTTGTCCATCTGTCCAAGAAACATCCGGGCGTAGGAGCTGAGGGACTCCACATACCGCCGCTGCCCCTCGGCATAGATGGTATCGAACGCCAGGGAGGACTTGCCGCTGCCTGAGAGGCCCGTCACCACCACCAACTTGTCCCGTGGGATGGTGACGTCGATGTTCTTCAGGTTATTTTCCCGGGCGCCTTTGACAACAATTTTATCCTGCATGGTAAACTGGTTCTCCTTTTATTGTAAGCCTGACCGGCGGATCACCGCTCGTCCGTCCGGCCCAGTAAATAGTCCGTGGTTACGCCAAAATAGTCTGCCAGAAAGCACAACGTCAAGGTGGGAATATTGATTTTTCCCTTTTCCACACGCTGATAATGGGCCTGCGTCACATGGAGAAGTTCTGCCACGTCGGCCTGACGCATGTGTTTTTCCCTGCGCAGGGCGCAGAGCCGCTCCCCCATCGATTTTAGTGTTTCCATAAAATCCCCCTTGGCATATGATCTTTTATGCCGTATAATTCACATTGCATTAAATGTAATATGAGGTGATATCTATGCGCCCGGTCTATGCAAAGCTGTTTGATACCTACGGCGACTCCCTTCTGCGGGAGGCAGAGGTCTACGACGAAAAGGAGCTCAGCGGCCTCCTGGACACGATGGCTGTAGACCAATCCACCAGGCTTGACCTGCTCAACGCCTTTTTCGACTGCTATTACCGCTGGTCCGCGGACGCCTTTGCGGCGGGCCTCCACTTAGGACTCAGCCTGCTCCACGACGAGGTCCGCCGAACCCGCCCCCAAGAGCGCTGAGAGCGCGTGGGGCTCCACCTCAACCTGTACGCCGATTTTTCCGGCGGAGATGAAGATGGTCTCATACCCAAGGGCCGTCTCATGGAACACGGTGGGATAGCGCTTTTTCATGCCCACCGGGCTGCATCCGCCCCGGACATAGCCGGTGACGGCATTGATCTGGGCCAGGGGAAGCATCTCCACGGACTTCTCCCCCACCGCCCTGGCGGCCTTTTTCAGATCAAGCGTCTCCGCCACCGGGATGTCGAACACATAGACTCCCCCGGAGGCGCCCCTTGACACCAGCGTCTTAAAGACCCGGCCCGGGTCCTCGCCCCGCCTTAGGGCCACGTGGAGTCCGTACTCCCGGGTGTGGTCCGGTCCCTCCATCCCATCGTAGGTATGGACGGTGCAGGGGATTTTCCGCTGCTCCAAAATCCGCACCACGTTGGTCTTTTCTTCCTTCTGTTTTTCCACCGCGCTCACCTCAAAATATACACGCCCGCCAATACGCACACAATGCCCGCAACGGTCAGCACGCCCATGGGCTCGCCGAATACCAGCACCCCCACAAGGGACGCCGCCACCGGCTCCACGCTGGCCATGATGGAGGCCTTGCCCGCCTCCACCCGGGAAAGGCCCCAGGTGTAGAGCAGGTACGGCGCAACAGTGGAGCACACCACCAGCCCAAGGGACAAAAGCCACATCTCAGGCTGGGAGAACCCAAGGGCCAATTCCTCCGGCCGGAGGAACACCAGCGATCCAATGCCGCAGAACACGAAGGTCCACACCGTGACGGTCATGGAGGAGTAGTGGCTGAGGGCATAGCGGCCGAACACGCTGTAGAGGGCGTAGAAAAATCCGGCGCCTATCCCAAGCAGGATGCCGCCGGCCGTGACGGTCGCGGTGCCGGAGAAAAGCCCTGTGACGCAGGCGCAGCCCAGGAGCGTCAGCGACAGGGCCAGCAGCTTCTTTTTCGTCACAGGCTCCTTCCACAACACCGCGGACAAAATCACCACAATGGAGGGCGCCGTGTAAAGCAGGATGGAAGCCACCGCCAGGGAGCAGATCTCTTGGCAGGAAAAATAGCAGAGGGTGAACAGCACCACGCTGACCACGCCTGTGCCGAAAAAGTACTTCAGATGACAGCGTTCCACATGGAATACACTACGGTCCCGGAGGGCAAAAATCAAGAGTAAAAGCAACAGACCGCCAAAATTCCGCACCACCACAATGCTGTAGGGCGAAAATCCCCCGGCCATCAGATTGCGGTTCCACAGG
Organism: Dysosmobacter acutus; assembly: GCF_018919205.1. Taxonomy (NCBI): domain Bacteria; kingdom Bacillati; phylum Bacillota; class Clostridia; order Eubacteriales; family Oscillospiraceae; genus Dysosmobacter; species Dysosmobacter acutus. Next base: position 758,593 of record NZ_JAHLQN010000001.1, on the reverse strand, counting down.
CCGATCATCCCCCACAGCGCGGCCCCTGCCAAAATGGCAAGATAGGCGCTGGCCAAGCCCTGCTTTTTTGTCTCTTCCAAGCCGTTTCCCTCTCTTTAAACAAAGATTCCCAATGTTTTGATATAGGCCGCCAGCAGGATGACCGTCAGCACCAGCCAGCTGAAGTACTGCATCCCGATGTAGAACTCCGTGGGTTCCGGGTTCCGGACGGAAAAGTGGTAGCGCCAATGGAACAGCGCCATGGGAAATGCCGCATCCGCCATCACCAACAGCGTTAAAAACACCATCACCGCATAGAGTCCCCAGCTTCCCCGAACCGCCTCCTCCGGCCCGAAGGCAAACTGGAGGATGCTGGGGATGGCCGTTTCATAATCCGCCCAGGGGTCTCCGCCGGTGGAAAACCCAAAATGGATCAGTTCACTCATGGCAAGTTCTCCACTGCTGTCAAACAGCATGCCTGGAACGCCGTCTATCTCCCGCTCCGGATCGTAGGCCCCCTCAAAGAGCAGGGTATCGTTGCGGTAGATGCGGATGCCGCTGTAGGTGCCGTATTCCGTCTTCACCGATTTGAGCGGATACTCCACCCGGCAGAGGTCGTGAACCAGCTCTCCGATCTGAACCTCCACTGTAGTCACGCCCGCGCCGGCAGTGACCGTGATCTCCACCGGCTGGCCGTCCACCGTGCCGAAATAGTCTGCGCGCTCCGGCCCCACCATATAGTGCAGCAGCTGATCCCGGAACGCCACGCCGGGCTGGCTGCGGAAATAGGCCGTCAGCGCGCCGAAGACCAGAATCATGGCGGCCAGCGCCACCAGCACGATTTTTTGCAGCAGGTTCCGCTCTTCCCTCATCACATCTCCTCCTGTATCTCCCGCTGAACGTACTTGGGCAGCTTTTTAAGCACCAAGCGGTAGGACTCCTGGCAGAGGCGGCGCAGCACATCGTCCGGCAATTCGCCGTCCAGCAGCACGGCGATCCAGGCGCGCTTGTCGGTGTAAAATCCGGGCAGCACCTCGCCATACCGGGCCTGAAGCAGCTCCGCCTCCCGGGGGTCGCACTTGAGGTTCACCAGGGAATGGCCGCCGTAGAGGCGGTACTTCTCCTCAGGCGAGCACACCGCGGCAAAGAGCTTACCCCGGATTTTATACCGGAACCACTGCCACTCCACCTTATAGTCCTTCTCCACTCCCGGCAGGGAGAGCAGGTATTCGTCCAGCCAGTCATAGCGCATCTGAATCTTCCTTTCCGGCCCGAAAGCCCCTTGCGGCTTTTTTCTTAATCGGCTGAGACCAGGCCCGCCGCGGCGCTCCGAAGTCTGTCACTTCTCCCCCCGCAGCTCGATGATCCGGTCACGCAGCACCGCCGCGTACTCGAACTCCAGCATCTTGGATGCCTGGCGCATCTCCTTTTCCAGTTTGGCGATCTCCGCCTCCCGCTCCTGCTGGCTGAGCTTGCGGTGACGCCGGGCCCGGAGGGTATCCTCCTCCGCGGTTTTGGAGATCTCCAGCACCTCCCGGACGCCCTTGATGATGGTCTTGGGCACGATGCCGTGGGCCTTGTTGTATTCGTCCTGAATCTCCCGGCGCCGGGCGGTCTCCTCCATGGCCGCGCGCATGGAGGGCGTGATCTCGTCGGCGTATAGGATGACCAGTCCCTTGGCGTTGCGGGCCGCCCGGCCCATGGTCTGGATCAGGGACGTCTCGGAGCGGAGGAACCCCTCCTTGTCCGCGTCCAGCACCGCCACCAGAGAGACCTCCGGCAGGTCCAGCCCCTCCCGCAGCAGGTTGATGCCCACCAGCACGTCGAACTCGCCCAGGCGCAGGTCCCGGATGATCTCCATCCGCTCGATGGTCTGCACGTCGGAGTGCATGTAGCGGACCCGGATATCGGCGCTGCGGAAGTATTCGGTCAAATCCTCCGCCATCTTTTTGGTCAGCGTGGTGACCAGCACCCGCTCGCCCTTGGCGGCGCGGAGGTTGATCTCGGCGATCAGGTCGTCGATCTGCCCCTCCACCGGGCGGACCTCCACCACTGGGTCCAATAGCCCCGTGGGCCGGATCACCTGCTCCACGATCTGACCCGCCCGCTCCCGCTCATAGGGGCCCGGCGTGGCGGAGACGTAGATGGCCTGATTGACGCGCCGCTCAAACTCCTCGAACTTCAGCGGTCGGTTATCGTAGGCGCAGGGCAGGCGGAAGCCGTACTCCACCAGGGAGTCCTTCCGGGCGTGGTCGCCGTTGTACATGGCCCGCACCTGGGGCAGCGTCACGTGGGATTCGTCCACAAACAGGAGAAAATCCTTGGGGAAGAAGTCCAGCAGCGTCATGGGCGCGCTGCCGGCGGGCCGGTCGGAGATGACCCGGGAGTAGTTCTCGATGCCGGTGCAGTAGCCCAGCTCCGTCATCATTTCCATGTCGTACTCCGTCCGCTGGCGGATGCGCTGGGCCTCCACCAGCTTGTCGTTGTCCGTGAAATACTTCACCCGCTCCTCCAGCTCCCGGCGAATCTCCCCCACCGCCCGGTCCATCTTGTCCTGGGTGGTGACATAGTGGGAGGCCGGGTAGATGGCCACATGGTTCAGCACCCGGGAGGCCGCGCCGGTGACGGGGTTAAACTCGCTGATGCGGTCGATCTCGTCGCCGAAGAACTCCACCCGGATGGCCCGGTCCTTATAATAGGCGGGGTATATCTCCACCGTGTCCCCACGGACCCGGAACATGTTGCGCTCAAAGGCGATGTCGTTGCGCTCGTAGCGGTCCTCCACCAGGCGGCGGAGCAGCTCGTCCCGGTTCCACTCGGCCCCGGTGCGCAGGGAGATCATCATCTTGGCAAAGTCATCCGGCTCGCCCAGGCCGTAAATGCAGGAGACGGAGGACACCACGATCACATCCCTCCGCTCCAGCAGCGAACAGGTGGCGGAGAGGCGCAGCCGGTCGATCTCATCGTTGGTGGAGGCGTCCTTTGCAATATAGGTGTCGGTGTGGGCGATATAGGCCTCGGGCTGGTAATAGTCGTAGTAGGAGACAAAGTACTCCACCGCGTTGTTGGGGAAAAACTCCTTGAACTCGGCGCACAGCTGGGCGGCCAGGGTCTTGTTGTGGGCCAGCACCAGTGTGGGCCGCTGGACCTTCTCGATGACCTTGGCCATGGTGAAAGTCTTGCCTGAGCCGGTGACGCCCAGGAGCACCTGTTCGTTCAAGCCGTTCTCCACGCCCGCGGCCAAGGCCGCAATGGCCTCCGGCTGGTCGCCGGAGGGCTCATATTCAGAAACCACCTGAAACTTTGGCATATCGTTCAATCCTCCGCAGTTTGTAATCCGTTTTTCTCAAAGGGGCAGGTATCCCGATTCCGCCATGGACACAAAGTCCTCATCCGCCACAATGATGTGATCCAGCAACGGAATGTCCACCGCCTCCAGGGCCTTTCGCACCTGGATCGTGGCCGCCACGTCCTCCTGGGAGGGCAGGGCCACTCCACTGGGATGGTTGTGCCCAAGGATCACGCCGGAAGCGCCGGTGAGCAGCGCGTTCTCCACAATTTTGCGGAGGTTGACCGGCGCCGCGCCCACGCTCCCCTCGGAGAGCTGGCGGCAATTGAGAAGCTTTCCCTTGCGGTCCAGGCAAAGCTGATAGAGCTTTTCCGTGGTTTCTCCCGCAAGGCGCTCCATCAGATAGCGCCCGGACTTGCGTGTGGTGTTCAGCACGGTTTCATTCTCCGCCGCCGAGCGCTTCACCCGGCCGTATACCCTTGGAACGAGGTGAATCAGCGTGGCCGCGTTCCGCCCCACGCCCTTTATCCGGCAAAGCTCCTCCACCGGCGCGTGAAATACCGCGTCCAGCGTGCCGAAATGCTCCATCAGCAGGTGGGCCGTCTCATTGGTGTCCCGCCGGGGAATGGCGTAAAAGAGCAGCAGCTCCAGAACCTCATGGTCGGCAAAGGAGTCCAGCCCGCTGTTTAAAAACTGCTCCCGCTTCTTCTCTCTGTGTCCGTCGTGAACGCCCATTCCGCTCTCCTCCGCCCCAAGTTTTCATCGAATGCTCCCTTTGCAAAAGGAATATGTTATTATACCACACGAACAAATGTTTGGCAAGTGGCTTTTGTATTTAAAAATTCCTTTTTCCTCCTGAAAGGACGCTATTTTGTTAACTTTACCCCCTTATTTTTGAAAAATGTACAATTTTGATGAAAGCAGGGTTGACATGGTCAAAATTTTGGCATAGACTGAAAAAGTAAAGTGAATACTGTCCGGTAGGTAAGGCTACCACAGGGATATGGGTTGCTGCCGCAGAGTGATGGAGACATCATGAGAGGGTTTGAACAGGCGATATCGAAATCAAGGTATCATCTAATGCAACTGCACCGCCTTGTGAGGCTAAAGCTTGAACGGTGGAATGGTCGCTTTTGGGCGGCTTTTCAGGGTATTTCCCCAATCGCGCCGGACGGAAGCGATTGGGGCATTTTTGTGCGCAGCGCGATCCGTATTTCGCGGACCCCGGCGCACAAACTACGTTTGGAAAGGAGGAGGCGCGCATGTTTGACTGGGAAACCGAAAAAGCAGAACTGCTGAAAAAAATCGAGGAGTTGATGGAGCGAAAGCGATACGCCCAGCTGCGTGAGATGCTTCTTCCCATGGAGGCGGCGGATATCGCGCTGCTGATGGAGGAGCTGCCGGAGGAGACCATGCCTCTGCTGTTCCGCCTGCTGCCCAAGGAGTTAGCGGCGGAGGTCTTCGTGGAGCTGGACTCCGACGAGCAGGAGCTGCTGATCTCCGGCTTTTCCAACACCGAGCTCAAAGAGGTGTTGGATGAGCTCTATCTGGACGACACCGTGGACATCGTGGAGGAGATGCCCGCCAACGTGGTCAAGCGCATTTTGAAGCACTCCGATCCGGATGTGCGCAAAAGCATCAACGAGATATTAAAGTACCCCGAGGATTCCGCGGGCAGCATCATGACCACGGAGTTCGTGGATTTGAAGCGGGATATGACGGTGGAGGACGCCTTCAAGCGCATCCGCCGCACCGGTCCGGACAAGGAGACCATCAACGTATCCTACGTCATCGACGCGGGCCGCCACCTCATCGGGCTGGTCTCCATCCGCACGCTGCTGCTGGCGGAGGAGGACGATGTCATCGAGGACATTATGCAGACCAGCTTCGTCTCCGTCTCCACCCTGGACGACCAGGAGCTGGCCGCCCGGTCTCTGAGCAGATACGGCTTTCTGGCCCTGCCCGTGGTGGATACGGAAAACCGCCTTGTGGGCATTGTCACCGTGGACGACGCCATGGACGTCCTCCAGGAAGAGGTGACGGAGGACATCGAGAAGATGGCCGCCATCACGCCTTCCGACAAACCCTATCTGAAGACCGGAATTTTGGAGACCTTCAAAGCGCGTATCCCCTGGCTGTTGCTGCTGATGATCTCCGCCACCTTTACCGGGCAGATCATCAGCAGTTTCGAAAACGCCCTTGAGGCCTTTGCCGTGCTCACCGCCTACATCCCCATGCTGATGGACACCGGCGGGAACTGCGGCTCCCAGGCGTCGGTGACCGTGATCCGCGGCATCTCCCTGAGTGAGATCGAATTCTCCGACCTTCTGCGCGTGATCTGGAAGGAGATCCGCGTCTCCGTCCTCTGCGGCGTGGTCCTGGCGGTGGCCAACTTTGTCAAGCTGATCCTGGTGGACCGGCTGCTGTTTCAGAATCCGGCGGTGACGCCCCTGGTGGCGGCGGTGATCTGCCTGACCCTGGTATGTACGGTGCTGTGTGCCAAACTGGTGGGCTGCACGCTGCCCATGCTGGCCAAAAAGTTAGGCTTTGACCCGGCGGTGATGGCTTCCCCCTTCATCACCACCATTGTGGACGCCATTTCCCTGCTGATTTATTTCCAGTTCGCCCATATGCTGCTGCATATCGGATGACAAACCGCCGGCGGCTGAAAATAAGCCGCCGGCTTTTTTTGTAAGATCGGCCTTCCAACCGGTAGTTATCTGTATAGAGGGAGGTGGAACCATGGAGGACACGCAGATCATCGCGCTGCTGTTCGAGCGGTCGGAGCGGGCGGTGGAGGAGCTGGCCGCCAAATACGGCGCACTGCTGCGCCGCATCGCGTCCAACCTGCTGCCAAGCGGGGAGGACGCCCAGGAGTGTGTCAATGACACGTATCTGGCCCTCTGGAACGCCATCCCGCCCAAGAGGCCCGACCCGCTCTGCGCCTATGTGTGCGCTGTGTGCCGGAATCTGTCGCTGAAAAGGCGGAGGGACAATTCGGCCCGCAAGCGGGACAGTTCCTTTGACCGCTCCATGGAGGAGCTGGCGGAGACTCTGGGAGCCTGTTCCACGGAGAGGCTCTGGGCGGCAAGGGAGTTGGGCCGGGAGATCGACCGCTTTTTGGATACGATCGACCGGGAGAGCCGGGTGCTCTTTGTGCGCCGGTACTGGTTCGGCGACTCTGTGGAGGAGCTGTCCATGGCCTTTCACATCTCGAAAAACAATGTGTCCGTCCGGCTTTCCCGCATTCGGGAAAAGCTGCGGCATCATCTGACGGAGCAGGGGGTATACGATGGATCGAACTGATTTGGCGGAGGCCATGGGCTTTTTGAGCTCCGCCCACATCGCCGAGGCCGCCTCCTATGAAAAAAAGCCCCGGGCCTTCCGCATGGCGGCCCTTGCCGCCTGCCTCCTCCTGCTGGCCGCGGCGGTGTTCGGCGGAGGCAAGCTTCCCTTCCAGACCGCCGCTTCTTCCTCCGCCGGCTCCGCAACGGCGGAGGCGGTGTACGGCTTTGTCCTGAACGACCGGCTCTACCTTCCCATCACCTTTGAGCAGCGCAAGGAGTTCGGCTTGGTGCCTGAGGACGCCGTGGGGCTGGCGGAGGAACATCGCTTCCCGCCGACGGAAGCGGACCTTGGCCAACGGATCGGCTATGCCGGGCAGAGCGACGATCCCGCCCTTGTGGGCGCGGCCGTCTACCGCTGGGCATCCCTTCCGGACAACGACCGCATCTGCGTGGCGGAGATCGCCCAAGGACGCTACGGCTACTTCGTCTTTGCCTGGAGAACCGACGTGTCGGAGTCCGGCGCGTCCTCCACGGAGATTTTCGACGCCTACGGCATCAGTCCAGACTCGGTACAGTCCATTGAAGTGACCACCGGCGGCGACCTCCCGGTGATTGTCCTCTCCATCAAGGAGGACATCTCATTTTTGTTGGACCTCTTTTCCGGACGGGAGGACATGGGCGCCGAGGCCCACGAACAGCGTTTTGCGGATTTATGGTATGAGACCTACGGCACCCGGGAGGTTTATCTGAACGGGGATTCCATGCACTACGACGGGCTGGACAAAAACGACTGGACCATCTACGACCGGGCCCACAAGCTGTGGAACGGCCATCAGCGGCAGCTGCTCCTCCATCTGAAAAACGGCGATCAGCTGTATCTTCTCTACAATCCGGCGGTGCGGTCGCTCTCCATCCACAACAGCTTTTTTGATCTCAGCTTGGAGGAGTGCGCGGAGCTGAACAGCCTTTTGGCGGTGGAACGATGAGCGCGGCGATCCTGACAATCGATTTTTGACGCGCATATTTTGACCGTCTGCGCACAGACTATGCTTTGGCGAAAGCCAAAACATTTTCTTCAGGAGGAACCTTCCATGACGAAAGATTGCACCAACGGCGGCTGCGCCTGCACTCCCAACACCAGCATCAAGTGCACCGTGAACAACTGCGCCAACCACTGCCAGGAAGCCGACTACTGCGGCCTGGATTCCATTATGGTGGGCACCCACGAGGGCAACCCCACTGAGAACCAGTGCACCGACTGCAAGAGCTTCAAGCTGAAGTAACTGTCCTTTTCCGACAGCGGGAGAGTGTGCGTGAAAGCAGAGACCTTCCCTTCTTTCACGCCTTCTCCCGCAGAACATACCTCTTCGCCCCGCCTACATAGTCTGGAGGTGAACGCATTGAGCGATGTGTGGAAGGCCCGGCTGGCGGGAGCATCCGCGGGGGCGGTGAACGGACTTTTCGGCGGCGGAGGCGGCATGATCTTTTTACCTCTCTTGTCGGGCCAGCTGAAGGACCGGCGGCTCTTCGCCACCTGTGTGGCGGTGATCCTGCCTATCTGCTGTGTATCGGCGGCCGTGTACTTTTTACGCGGGGGGCTTTCCTTCCTGACCGCGCTGCCCTATCTGGCGGGCGGGGCGGTGGGCGGCTTTGTGGGCGGCCGGTTTTACGGGAAAATCCCCACCATCTGGCTGCGGCGGGCCTTTGGGCTGTTCCTGCTCTACGGCGGCGTGCGCTACCTCCTGTGAAGTGGGTGCTGCCGGCCCTGTGCGGCGCCTTCACGGGGATGGTCTCCTCCTGGGGGATCGGCGGCGGCACGCTGCTGCTGCTTTTGATGACCCTCTTTTTGGACGTGCCCCAACAGACCGCCCAGGGCATCAACCTCCTGTTTTTCCTGCCCACCGCCGCCGCGGCGCTGTACTCCCACTGGAAAAACGACTTTTTGGATAAGCCCACCATCCGCGCCGCGGCCCCCTGGGGCGTGGCGGCGGCGCTGGCGTGCTCCTGGATCGCCACCGCCGTGGATGTGGAGCTGCTGCGCAAGCCCTTTGGCCTATTCCTGCTCTATGTGGGTGCAAATATGCTCTGGAAGAGCTTTCAGAAGGACAAAAAGGATGGAGCCTGAGTCAGGCTCCGTCCTTTTTCGTGGGTTTTTATTGGGCCGCCGCCAGCAGCTGTTTCGTGTAGGGGTGCCGCGGGTGGTCAAAGAGCTCGTCCACCAGGCCCTCCTCCACAACGGCGCCGTTTTCCATCACCAGCACCCTGTCGCACAGCTGGTAGACCACATTGAGGTCGTGGGAGACAAAGAGGAAGCTGAGGTTCAGCTCCCGGCGCAGGTCCCGCAGCAGCCCTATAATCTGGGCCTGGATGGTCACATCCAGGGCCGAGACCGGCTCATCGGCAATCAAAAACCGGGGCCGCTGGATCAGCGCCACGGCAATGGACACCCGCTGGCGCTGGCCTCCGGAGAGCTCGGAGGGGCTGGACCCCAGCACCTCCTCTCCCAACTCCACCCGGTTCAGGATGTCCCGCACCCTGCGGCGCCGCTCCGATGCGTCATACTTGCCATAGATGCGCAGCGGCTCCTCCAGAATCCACTCCACCGTCCTTGCAGGGTTCAGGGAGCTGTAGGGGTCCTGAAAGATCATCTGGGGCCGCTTGGTGTAGTGGATCACTTCCCCCGCGTCCGGGCGGACCAGGCCCAAAATCACCCTGGCCAACGTGGACTTGCCGGAGCCGGACTCTCCTACCAGACCCAGAATTTCCCCCTGGCTGACGGTAAACGACACGTCCCGCAGCACCTCCTGTCGGCTGCGGGAGAAGCCGCGGCGGCGGTAGCTGCTGAACACATGGTCCACCTTCAGCACCAATTCCTTGTTCACGGCTCCCTCCTCTCCCGCCTCGGGATAGCGGCGATCAGTTTTTGGGTATAGGCGTCCCGGGGACTGGCGTAAATCCGCTCCGTCTCCCCCGCCTCCACAATATGGCCGCGCTGCATCACCACCACACGGGAGCACAGCCTGCGCACCACCTGCAGATTGTGGGAGATGAACAGCATGGAGATGCCCTGCTCCCGGTTCAGCTTTTTCAAAAGCTCCAGAATCTGGGACTGGGTGGTCACGTCCAGGGCCGTGGTGGGCTCATCCAACAGCAGCAGCTTGGGCCGGGTCAAAATGGCCGCGGCGATCATGGCCCGCTGGAGCTGCCCGCCGGAGAGCTCATGGGGGTACTTGCCGTACACGGTTTCCACATCGCCAAGCTCCACCTGCTCCAGGGCGCGAAGGGCCGCCTGGCGCCGCTCGGCGGGAGAGGCGTCGGTGTGGATGCGCAGCGCCTCCTCCACCTGGGGTCCCACCTTCATCAGCGGGTCCATGCAGCTTTGGGGTTCCTGAAAGACCACGCCGATCTCCCTGCCCCTCAGGCGGCGCATCTGCTGTTCATTCAGGGTCAAAAGATCGGTGCCGTCCAACAGGACGCGGCCCCAGGCGTCCGCCTTCTCCCGGTTCAAAAGGCCCGCCGCCGTCATGGCTGTCACGGACTTGCCGGAGCCGGATTCCCCCACCAGGCCCAGAATCTCCCCGTCCTCAATGGAGAAGCTGATCCCGCCCACGGCCTGGCGGTCCCGGGCATGGAACTTGACGTGCAGGTCTTCAATTTTCAGCATTTCTCCACCTCCCGTTTCAGCTCACAGGGACGCTATCCCTCTCTGCCCCTGCGCTGCAGTCCCTCGCCGATGAGACCCACGCCCAGAATCAAAAGCACAATGGTGCCTCCGGTGCACAGGGCATACCAGGGTGAGGCGGAAAGGTACTGCTGAGAGTCGGAGAGCATGTAGCCCAGGGAGGTATCCGGCAGCGTGATGCCAATCCCCAAATAGCTCATGGACGCCTCCGCAAGCACCACGTTGTTGAATCCGATGGTGACGGCGGGCAGCAGCACCGCCCCTGTGTTGGGCAGGATGTGCCTGAGGAGGATTCTCCCGCTGTGTGCCCCCATCAGCCGGGCGCTGATCACATAGTTTTTATCCCGGCAGGCGGCAAAGGCCGAGCGGGACATGCGGGCATAGCTTGGGATGAAGACAATCCCCAGTGCTAAGATCAGATTGATTTTTCCCGGGCCCAGCACGGAAATCAGCACCAATGCCAGCAATATGCTTGGAAAGGCGGTGATCACGTCGTTGAGCCGCATCAGCCCCCGGTCCAGCCAGCCGCCGAAATACCCGGTAAATGCGCCCAATGTGACCCCCACGCCGCCGCCGATGGCCAGGGCGCACAGCGCCACAAAGAGCGTGGTGCCGCCGCCCTTGAGCACGCGGCTGAAGATGTCCCGTCCGAAGAGGTCCGTGCCGAAGAGGTGGCGGAGCGAAGGAGCCAGGTTCTTCTCCGTCCCGTTCATGGCCGCGGGGTCATAGGGCGTCCAGAAATAGCCGATGACAAAAAGCGCCAGCAGCACGCCGGTAAGGGTCACTCCCCAGAAGAGGTAGTGCTGGGTCTTGCGTCTATTCATGATCCGCCTCCAGTCTCAGCCGGGGGTCGACGCGCTGGTTGATGAGGTCCGCGGCCGTGTTCACCGCCACCACCCAGAAGGCGATCAGCACCACGATGGCCTGGGCCACGGGGAAGTCCCGGCCGGAGATGGAGCCCAAAAGGAGTCTCCCCAGCCCCGGAATGGCGAAGACCTGCTCCACCACCACGCTGCCCGCGGCGATCTCCGCCATGGTCTGGGCCAGGAAGGTCACAAGAGGCACGGCGGAATTTTTCAGCACATGGCGGTACAGGAGATAGCGGCTGTCACCGCCCCGGGAGATTGTGGTGCGCACATAGTCCTTATGCAGCTCCGCAAGGATGGTGCCGCGCATCATCCGCACGCACATCGCCGCCCGGGGCAATGCGATGGAGAGGGCCGGCAAAACAAGGTAGCCCAGAAAGCCGGAGCGGCTTTCACTCCACGGCACGTATCCGCCGGGGGTGAACCAGTGCAGCACCAGGCCGAAGAGCCAGGTGAACAAAATCCCGGTGAAAAAGGGCGGCACCGCCATGACAATCTGGTTCAGCACCGTCAGCCCCCGGTCCACCGCGCCGCCGTGACGGCGACCGGAGAAGATGCCAAGGGGCACTGAGAGCCCCGCGATCATCAAAAAGGCCATGGCCGTCAGCACAGCCGTCACCGGCAGCTTCTGGCCCACCAGCTCCGCCACCGGCACGCTGTAGCTGTAGGAGGTGCCCAGATTACCGGTGAAAAAACCGGCCAGCCATTCGCCGTAGCGCGTGAGGAAGGGCCGGTCCAGCCCCATCTCATGGCGCAGCTCGGCCACCTTCTCCGGCGTGGCCTGAGTGCCTAACATCTGGGTGGCCGGGTCGCCGGAGAGGACCTGGAAGGCCAAAAAGGCAAAAAAGGAGACGGCCACCATGGTGATGAGCAGCATGGCAAGCTTGCGCGCCGCATGTTTCATGGTCGTCGCCTCCTCAAATTATCCCGCGTAGCCCACAGTAGACAGGTCCATCACATAGATGGGATAAAACCGGTAGCCCTCCAGGTCCTTGGAAATGGCCACCAGGTCCGCCATATCCTGGATGTAGGCGTTGGCCGCGGTCTCGGTGAGCACCGTCTCCATCTGCCTGTAGAGCTCCGTCTGCTCCTGATCGTCCCCGGCGGTTATGGCCTGGGCGAAGAGCTGATCGTACTCGGGGTTCTTATAGTTGATAAAGTTGTCGCTGGCGTTGCTGGTAAAGCGCTCTAACATGGCCCGGGCCGTCATATTGGCGGCATCCACGCCCACCACCGTGGACTGGAACTGGCGGTCGGTGTAAACCCGGGACACCCAGGTTCCCCAGTCCACCCGCTCGATGGTTGCGGTGACTCCCACCGCTTTCAGCTGCTCCACCAGCACCTGGGCCGTATCCACATGGGGCTGGTAGTTGGACGGCACGGTAATGGTCATTTCGAACCCATCCGGATACCCTGCCTGAGCCAGAAGCTCCCTTGCTTTAGCGGGATCACAGGTATAGTAGTCGTTGAGCTCCTCCACAAAATACTTGGCGAATGCCGGGTACATGGAGCTGCCCACCTCTTTGCCGTGGCCGTCGGCAATCATATCCATCACCTGCTGGGGATCCACGGCATAGCTGAGGGCCTGCCGTACCAGCTGGTTGTCAAAGGGCTTTTCCGCGTTGTTCAGGTACAGGGCCTGGACCAGGTTCATGGTGCCCTCCAGGATATTGAACCCGTCCCCAAGCTGAGCGGCCTGGTTGGCCGTCAGATGGGCGCACAGGTCGATGGCGCCGCCCTGCAGGGCCAGCACCAGCGCGTCCGCGCTCTCCATAATCTTAAAGGTCACCTTGCCGAGGGCCGCCTTGTCGCCCCAGTAGCCGTCAAAGCGCTCCAGCACAATGGAGTCCTGGGCGGTTCGGGAGACAAAGCGGAAGGGGCCGGTTCCCACGGGGGCGGTGTCCTGCTCCGTGTAGTCCTTGGGCAAAATTGCCGTGGTCAGATAGGACAGAAACTCATTGTTGCGTTGATCGATGGTGATGACGACCGTGCGGTCGTCGGCGGCCACTGCCGACTGGATAACAGAAAACGCCGGGACCAGGGGCGTTTTGCCCTCCGAGTCGTCGGCGCAGCGTTCAATGGATGCGATTACATCGTCCACAGTTACTGCCCGTCCGTCGTGGAACCGGATGCCTTCACGCAGGGTAAAGGTATAGACCGTTCCATCCTCGGACACCTCACAGCTTTCAGCAACCGCGGGGACGAGTTCTCCGTCGGGGGTGGGCTTTACCAACCCCTCGAATACGTTAAACAAGATCTCCTTGGTTCCTGCATACACCGCAAGGTGCGGGTCAAGACTGTCGTCCAGATCTTGAGCGATACCCACGGTGATCTCATCACTTGGGGTATCCTCGGCAGAGCCGATGTCCGTGCTTGCTTCCGGACCTGCTTCCGTGCTGCCGCCTCCACAGCCAAGGAGTGCAGCGCACATGGCAAGAGCCAGAAGAAGGGACACGATGCGTGTCAGATTCTTCATCTTGCTCCTTTCCCCGCGTTCAGCGGGAGACATCGTTCTCTACATTCAATTGTATGCCGCCGCAGCCGGTCCGATCCAAGACCGGCTGCGGCAACACCGCGAATTTTACACGAGTGGTCTCAAAAAAGCAAGAGGGTTTGCAAATTTCCCCTATTTTTTTTCATCCTCAGGCGGAGCGGGAGTCGGCTCCCGGTGCAGATCGGAGGTATAAAAGGTGGTGTCCACCGGAAGATCTCTTTTCCGCAGGCAATAGTTGGTGTACGCGCCCACGGCGGTATACAAACAGGCGAAAATGGGCACACCGAAAAACATGCCGGGAATCCCGAAAAAGCCGCCGCCCACCAGGATCGCCACAATCACCCAGAAGCTGGAAAGGCCCGTGGAGTCCCCCAGAATCCGGGGCCCGATGACGTTGCCGTCCACCTGCTGGAGCACCAGCACAAAGAGAATGAAATAAAGGCACTTGATGGGGCTGACCAGCAGAATGAGAAATGCGCTGGGGATGGCGCCCAAAAACGGCCCAAAGAAGGGGATCACGTTGGTGACGCCCACCACCACGCTGACCAGCGGGGCATAGGGGAACTGGAACCAGGAGGAGAAGACGAAGCAGATGATGCCGATGATCAGCGAATCCAGCAGCTTGCCCCGGACAAAGCCGCTGAAGATGCGGTCCACCCGGCGCAGGCCCCGGAGCAGCCATCCGGCCTGCTTTTCGGAAAACAGGGCGTAGACCATCTTGCGGCTGCTGGCGGCGCAGCCCTCCTTGGTGGCCAGCAGGTAGATGGACACAATCAGCCCGATCAGCAGATTTTTTGCAAAGGTCAGGACCGACACAATGCCGCCGGTGACGGCGCCCAACAGCTGCTGGGCCTGGGGCACCACCTTCTGGGTCAGCCAGGTCAGCAGGTTCTGATAGGAGGCGTCCAACTGTGCCATGACCCACTTCTCCACATCCGGGTTGCTCTCCAGCAGGTCGTTGACCCATTTGTACACGGTGTTGTAGTAGGTCTCCGCGTTGTTAATCAGGATCAGAATACTCTTGTACAGCTGGGGCAGAAGGATGGACAGCAGCAAATAAGCAAGGAAAAACACCAGGATCATAGTCAGCAAAATACTGATGGCCCGGGCCACGGGGGAACGGAATTTTCCCTTCCGGGCGCGGCACAGCCGCTCCGGCAGGAGCCGCTCAAAGTAATTCACCACCGGCGAGAGCAGATAGGCGATGAAAAAGCCGTAGAGCACCGGGGCCAGAATCCGCAGCAGCCTGCGCAGAAAGACGACCAGCGTCCCGGTGGAAAAGAAGGTGTCGTACAGCAGCAAGATGGCGCAGACGGTTAAAAATGCCGTCAGGCCCCATTTCACATATACATTGTCCCGTCGTCTCATTGGCTCTCTCCGCCTTTTCCCAAGATTTTTTGCTTTTATCCTATCATAAGCGATTTGCAAAACAATTGCAATAGCGCGGTCCCTGTGCTACAATATAGAAACTTATTGTACCGCAGGCACTGCGTGCCGCTTTTTGCGAAAGTGAGGCTTGTTCGATCCCATGGTGAAAAAGCTGCTGTTCATTGTCAATCCCAGAGCAGGCCGGACCAAGTCCCGGGCGCCGCTTTTTGACGCGGTCTCTCTTTTTTCCGATGCGGACTTTCTGGTCTGCGTCCGCTGTACCGCCGCCCGGGGCGATGCCACCCGCTTTGCCGCGGAGGAGGGTGCCGGCTACGACGTGGTGGTCTGCAGCGGAGGAGACGGCACCTTGAACGAGACCATGATGGGCCTGATGCAGTTGGACAGGGAGAAGCGCCCCCTGTTGGGCTACCTGCCCCAGGGCAGCACCAATGACTTCGCCTCCAGCCTGAACATCTCCGGCAACCCCGTCACCGCCGCCCGCGCCATTGTGCGGGGCAACTCCCGGGTGTTGGACGTGGGGAAATTTCAGGACCGCTGCTTTGTCTATGTGGCCTCCTTCGGAGCCTTTACCAAAAGCTCCTACTCCGCCTCTCAGAGCGCCAAAAACGCCCTGGGCCATTTTGCCTATATCCTGGAGGGGATGAAGGACCTCAACACGCTGCGGCCCTATCGGGTCCGCATTGACGCGGACGGAGAGGTCTTTGACGGGGAGTATCTTTTCGGCGCGGTCTGCAACTCCACCTCCATCGGCGGCCTGATGCGGCTGGACCCGGAGAACGTGGTCCTGGACGACGGCAAATTTGAGCTTCTGCTGGTGCCCAGCCCCAAAAATCCCATCGAGCTGCAAAATCTGCTGCTGGCCCTTTTGTCCCAGCAGTATGAGCAGGGCGGCCTTGTTTTCCGCCATGTGTCCAACGTCCGCGTGGTGACGGAGGAAGAGCTCTCCTGGTCGTTAGACGGGGAGTACGCCCCCAGCGAACCCACGGTGGAGATTATGAACATCCAGGGAGCTCTGGACATCCTGCTCTGATCCGGACCTATTGCGTTTTACAAAAGGACGTATCCTGCTGTATAGGATACGTCCTTTTTATTCACAATTCTTCATAAAACGGGCAAGTTCCCTTGAATAGCCCTCCGGGTCCACGGCAAAGCTCATGCCGTGGTCCGCGCCCTCCACGAAAAGCAGCCGCTTTTCGCTGCGGCAGGCCTCGAAATTTCTGCGCGTCATGTCTCTTGGCACGAAGTGATCCCTGCCGCCGTGGACAAAAAGCACCGGAACCCGGATAGTCTTCATGGCCTCCAGGGTGGAGCGCTCAAAAAAACTCCAGCCCGCCAAGAGGCGGTTGATTCCGTTCACCACCCACAGCATGGGAAAGGCCGGCAGGTGCATCAGCGTCTTCAGCTCATGGCGGAGGATCTCCCCGGCGGAGGTGAAGCCACAGTCCGCCACCACGCCCTTCACATTCCCTGGCAGTTCCGCCCCCGCGGCCATCAGTACGGTGGTAGCCCCCATGGAGACGCCGTACAGATAGATGGGCTGTTCCGCCCCAAAACAGCGGTTGACCCAGTCGATCCAGTCCCGGCAGTCCCGCTGCTCCAGCGTGCCGAAGCCGATATACCTCCCCTGGCTTCTCCCGTGGGAGCGCTGATCCACCAGCAGCAGGTCGTAGCCCATGCGGTGGAGCTCCGGCGCGATCATGCAGAAGTCCTGAATTGGTCCGGATCGGTAGCCGTGGAACAGCAGCACCCATCCCCGGGACGGCCCCTCCGCCATCAGGCAGTCCGCCGTCAGCGTCAGCCCGTCGAAGCCCTCCATGGCCACGGTCCGGACGCTTTGGCTCTGAAGCCACCGCGCCGCTTGCAGCATGGGCATTGGATCAACGCCGCAGCGCCGGGCGCGGCGGCACAGCGTCTCCGCCGGATCGCGGACATCCTCCCGGCGGATCACGGCCTTTCGAAAGAGGGCCCAGCCAAAGGCCGCCAGTCCCGCCGCGGCCAGGGCAAGGGCGGCTATTCCCATGTCTCCCCCTCTGTGGTCAGCATCCGGCGCAGGGCGTCTATCTCCTCCGGCGCAACCGGCCCATAGGAATCATATCCACCCACTGTTTTTAGGAGAGCTCCGCCCTCCCCGGTCCGGGCCAGGGCAAGAAACGCCTCCCGGATGGCGTCGGTCAGCCGCTCGTCCTCCGCTGCGGCCGGCGAGACGGCGATCACGCCGGTGGGGATCCGCTCCGTCAGGGCAAAGGGCCTGAGCTCCTCCTTGATAGAGTCTGTCCGGCCAAAGCCGTGGGCGCCGCTTTCGCCCGTACGAGTTGCCTCCATGGTCCAGAGCTTGGCATATCCCTCCCGGAAGCCCTCCGGCAGGGCAATGACGTCCACTTCCTCTTCCGCCGCCCCACGCAGCAGCTCCTCATAGCTCCGGTAGGTCTTCACCTGCTCCAGATCGTCCACTGTGCCGCCCTCGTAGGTGTCCGCCAGCCACAGATTGGGCAGACGACGGCCGTACAGCGAATCCGTCTCAAGAAGCCCCCAGACGGCGTGGGTCAGCTCGGACCAGCCTAACCGCTCCGTCTCCTCCGCACGGTCCGCCAGGGCCCGTCCATAATCTGAGGGCGCGGTGCAAAGCTCCGTTCTTCCGCCCTCTGCCGGCGCCCCCAGAATGGGCCGGGACGCACCGGCCCAAAGCACACAGTCGGCGGCTCCCATCATCGCCGCGTCCACGCCGCCCTCCTTCAGGGCCGCGCCGGTGGCGCTGGCGGAGGTGCCGATGGTGACTCTGACCCGCTCCGCCTCCGCGCCGCTCTCCTTCAGGGCGGCCTTCAGCAGCTCCGGCAAAGAGGCGGCCGCCTCCAGCAGCGCATCGGCGCCGGCACCGGAACACAGTTCAACCCGCAGTTCTTTGATTTGCAGTGGCTCCTCCCGCTCCGCTCCGGAACCGGACGCGCCGCCGGAGGATGCTCCCCCCTGCCCACAGCCCGCAAGAAGCGGGCAGAGCAGCGCGGCGCTGATAAACCAGGCAATGTATCGTTTCATATCGGCCTCCATGCGCGATTCTCAATTTCTATGGACATTTCTCCCGCATTTGGTAAAATAGGGAGAGAATCTATGTTGGTATTGTAGCACATCCGTCCGGACGCCGCAAGGCGGCGCCACCCAGGCCGGATCATGGAAAGGAGTTTCACTATGGTAAAAAAAGAGCTTCCCCGCCGTGAAAAGGAGGGCGTCCAGGGCGGCCGGGGCGTCATCGAATTTTCAGACCTGGCCTCCATCGACGAGACCTACGGGCACGTCCGTCTGTTTTCCACCTGTACGCTGCGCCCGGGATGCAGCATCGGATACCACACCCATGAGCAGGAAACGGAATTCTACTACATCCTCCAGGGGGAAGGTGTGGTCAGCGACAACGGCACGGAGCTGATCATGCGCCCGGGGCAGGTGATGTCCACCGGCAACGGGCAGGGGCACAGCATTGAAAACCGATCCCAGAGCGACCTTGTGTTTCTGGCCATGATCGTCACGGCCTGAGCCGCGAAAAAGAGGGAGTCCATACCTGCCGGTATGGACTCCCTCTTTTCATTCAGATCATTTTTTCCTTCCCATCAGGTCAGGCAGCGTGAGGGAAAGGATGCCCTTGGACTTCTTCCACTCCAGGCCGCAGGCCCTGGACAGCGCCTCGCGGAAGTCCTTCTCCTCCCTGGGCCGGATAGTGCTCTTATCCACCACAAAGCCGGACTTGTCCTTCAGGAAGAGAAAGAAATACAGCGGGTCCTCATTGAGGAGCAGCACGTCGGAGTAGAGCGTGACGGTTTCCTTCCCCTCGTAGACGGAGAGCATTCTGGTCTCATAGAAGGTGTAGCTCATGGACGGAAACTTGCCGTCCAACTGCTTGATGAGCTGTCTTGCGGCCTCTTTGCCCGGATGGGCCACAAAGGGCAGGACCCAGCAGCCCAAAAACAAAAAGGCCATCCGTAGCACAATGTGGTATGTGCTCATCATGCCGATGGTGAGTCCGCCCACGCACAGGACGATCTGAATGGCCAGCACCTTCTTGTTGAACGCAAGGTAGTGCTGCTTCATCAGCCGCTGGATGGAGTCCTCTGTATTTTGTATGGATGCGGTGTATGTCTTCATGGCTGTCCTCCATTTTGTTCCATTCCGATTCAGGGAGCATGATACCATCATAAAAAGAGACGGTGTTTGTGTCAAGGGGCCGCGCCTTTCCCTCCGCTCCAGTCCGGACCGCTCGGCAGAAGAGTCAAAGCGTCCCGCCCTGCCGCCGGGCCTCTTTCAGCTGCTCCAAAAAGGCGTCCGCCCGGCGGAACTCCTCCCGGATGCGCTGATACATCTGCGCATAGTCCTGCTCCTTCCGGTCGCGCAGCGGCTCCACAATGACGCACACTGCCTCATAGAGCGGCGTCAGGCCCAGGTTGCCCGTAACGCCCTTCAGGGTGTGGGCGGCCTCAAAGGCGGCGGTCAGGTCGCCGCGCTCCAGCGCCTGTCCCAGCTTCTGCAGGTTGTCGTCCTGGAAGAGCATGTGCAGGAACCTCAGATACATCTCCTCATTTCCCAAAAAGCGGCTCATGGTCACCTGATAGTCCGCGCCATAGGCCTCAAATATCTCCTGAACGCTCCGCACCGTTTACTCCTCCTCTCCAAAAATAAAATCGTAAAGCGTCTGATAGAGCCGCTTCGGATCGATGGGCTTGGCAAGGTGGGCGTTCATCCCTGCGGCCTTGCTCTTTTCGATGTCGTCGTCAAAGGCGTTGGCGGTCATTGCAAGGATTGGGACGGTCCTGGCGTCGGCATTGCTCAGGTGGCGGAGGTTGGACGCGGCGGTCAGCCCGTCCATCAGGGGCATCCGGATGTCCATCAGCACCGCGTCATAATACCCCTCCGGCGATTTGCTGAACAGCTCCAGCGCCCGCAGCCCGTTCTCAGCCGTATCCACGGCAAAGCCTTTATTTTTCAGCAGCAGCACCGCCACCTCCGTATTGAGGGCATTGTCCTCGGCCAGCAGAATCCGCTTTCCTGTAAAGTCAAAGTCCGTTTCCTCCTGACGCTCCCGCTCTTCCTTTTCGCCCAGTGCCTTTGAGAACGCGGAGACGATGGAGGATTTGAACATGGGCTTGCTCATCAGCAAATTGACCCCGGCCATCTTTGCCTCGTGTTCAATGGGAATCCAATCGTAGGCGGTCATAATGATGATGGTGACCTCCGGGCCCACCACGGCGCGGATGCGCCGCGCGGTTTCGATCCCATCCATCTCCGGCATCTTCCAGTCAATGAGGATCATGTCATAGTGCTTCCCCTGCTCCCAAAGGGCGCTCACCTGCTCCACCGCTTTGCGCCCGCTGTCCACCCATTCAGCCTTGACCCCCATTTGATGGAGGATGACCACGGCGCTTTCACAGACGCTCACATCGTCGTCCACCACCAGGGTTTTGAGATGGGAGAAATTATAAGTCTGTTTTTTCTGGTGGCGGCGCAGCTCCTCCTCCGTAATGCCAAGCTTCACATCCACCGTAAACTCCGTGCCCACGCCTTTAATAGAGCGCACCGCGATCTTTCCGTCCATCATGTCCACAATGCTCTTGGAGATGGCAAGACCCAGTCCGGTGCCGCCGTACAGCGCGGTGGTGCCCGTGGACTCCTGGGAGAAGGGCTCAAAAATATGCGGCAGGAATTCCTCGCTCATGCCTGTTCCTGTGTCGTTGATCACAAAGCGCAGCTCGGCGCTGTTTTTTGTCTTCCTCCGCTGGGCGGCTGAGAAGGTAACCCGCCCGCCCTCGGCCGTAAATTTCACCGCGTTGCCTAAGATGTTGACCAGCACCTGCTGAAGCTTCATGGCATCTCCCATGTAGTAGTCGTCTAACACCGGGTCCACGATGCACTCATAATCCACTCCCTTGGCCGCCGCCTGGCCGTAGCAGATGGAGTTGACTCCGTTGAGAAACTCCTCCATGGGAATCTTTTCATTTTTCAGCAGCATCTTCCCGCTCTCAATCCGGCTCATATCAAGGATGTCGTTGATAAGGGACAGGAGAAAGCGGGAGGAGATGCCGATTTTGGAGATGCAGTCGGCCACCTGCTCGTCGTCTCCGATGGCTTGGGCCGCGATGGTGCTCATGCCGATGATGGCGTTCATGGGGGTGCGAATCTCGTGGCTCATGCGGGAGAGGAAATCCGTCTTGGCGGCGTTGGCCTGTTCCGCGGCCACCAGGGCGGCCGCCAGCTCCTCCTTCTGCCGCTGCTCCTGCCGGACCACATCCGTCACGTCGGAGCGGGCCATGCAGACCCGGCCCAGCTCCTTGTTGATGTAAAATACCTTGACCCGCTTGACCCGAGGCTCGCCCTGTTCGTCCTTCATCTCCACAAGAAACGAATAGGCGTTTTGGTGCTCCAGCGTTTTTTCCATGTACCCGTAATCCAGCTTGCTCAGGTATTCCCTCCGGGCCTCCCCGCCCATAAACCGGTCGGCTATTTTTCGGATTTCCTCCTGGAAACGGCCCTGGCGGGGAATGGTGTCGGCGCGTCCTCTGTCTGCGGAGACCACCCAGTGGGAGTCGCGGGGAATGTCGATGTCCGTGATCACATCGTAGTCCAATTCCGTCAGCTGATTCAAAAGCTGCTCCTGAATCTTCCGCTCCGTCACATCCTCGGTATAGAAAAAGAGCAGCACATCCCGGGTATCCGGATTGAGATAGGTTCGCATCTTCGTGCTGCCCCAGAACATGGTGCCGTTGTTTTTCCAGCGGAGGAAGTCAAAGTGGTACTCCGTCCTTCCGGAGGCATAGTCCGAGAGCACCTTCTCCCGCTTCAGCGCCCGATAGAGTTCCGCCCTCCGCTCGGGATCCACGGCGGAATCCGACAGGTTGGCGATGGTCTGGTCGTAGGAGTCCCCGATCCGGGCCACAGCCACATCCGCCGTGGACAGGTAATTTTCCGTCCGGTTGCGGGTGACGTTGATGGTTCCCTGGATAGAGCCCTCCGCCGAGGCCATCCGGGCAAAATAGGACCACTCGTTCTCATAGAGCTCCCACATCCGTTTCCGGAGGGCCTTTTCCTCGGTGATGTCCACAAAGACACAGTAAAAATACGGTTCTCCATCCTCCAGAAACAGCTGGGCATTGATGGATATCCACCTCACCGTGCCGTCTTTGCACACCAGCCTGTTTTCGTTGTGGATGGTGGCTCCGGAGCGCAGCTGGGTATTGAGCTTATCCGCCATCCCCGCCAGATCCTCCGGATGGATCACAGCGGACATGCGGTTTCCCATGGCCGCAAACTCCTCCCGGCTGTAGCCCACGAATTCAAAAAGGCCGTCGTTGGCGTCAATGATGGAGAAGTCCTCGTCAAAGCGGCAGCGGAACACCGCGCCGGGGATGTTGTTGTAAAGCCGCAGCACCTCTTCCTGGGCCCTCCGCTGTGCCGTGATGTCGATGCACACGGATACGATGGCATCGCGTCCGTCCTCGGCCCGGACCCGCCGCCCCTGGTCGTGGACCCAGATGTGGGAGCCGTCCTTTTTCCGCATCCGGTATTCGACCACATATTCCTCTCCCCGCCGCAGCTGCTCCGCCACCGAGGCATCCACCATCTTCCGGTCCTCCGGATGCATGCAGTTGGAGATCAGGCCGCCGATATCGGCGACAAACTCCTCCTCCGTCTCATATCCCAGATAGTCCAGCATCCGCCGGTTGATAAAGTAAAAGGGGAAGCCCTCCCCTATGTAGCCGCCCATCATGCCCCCGGAGATGGAGTCGCTCAGTAGCTGCTGGCGCTGCTGGGCCATGCGCTCCACCACCAGCGTCTGGGGGTAGTGCTCACCCGGGCGCTGGCTGCCCCCCGGCTCCGCAAAGTGGAGTTCGCAGATCTTCCACAGTTCCCCGCCCTCCCAGCGCAGGGTGAAAAATCCCCGCAGGTGCCAGGTGTAAATCGTATTTTTCAAAGACATCTCCATGGAGAGCGCCCGCAGGCCGTCGGCCAGGTGTGCGTCCTGAATCACCTGCAGTTCACAGGAAAAGGGCTCCGGAATCTCCCGGATATCCTGCCGGACATATTCGGCCATCTGGTCAATCCCCCGGGCGGTCTCCTTTTCCCCGGTGCCCACAAAGCACACGTCCGGAGAAAAGAAGGCGACGGTCTCCTCCGCGCTGCGCCGCTCAAACCAGCTGCGGCAAAAGGATCGCAGGGTCTGTTCCGCGCTCAATTGACTTTTGTTCCACTCTGTTTTTTCCATGGTCAGCATCGCCTCTATCATCGGAATTGATCGTGATTTCGCCGCGCGGCGAAATCACCGGTATCTGCCCCGGTTATAAATACTGCAAAATAGAGCTTGACTTCAGCGCCGGGCGGCTGTGATCCGCCGGCGCACAAATAGGCATTTTATAGGATTTATTGTAGCACACCCGGACAAAGCGTGCAATCTTTCTGCTGATTTGATTCTTTTTTATCTCCACAGAGCATCCAGGCCGGCAAAGCGCTTTACAGTATTCATAAAATATGGTATTCTTGGAGCAATTCAATGCTTCTTTGTGACCCCGGCGGCGAGGAACCGCCGGGGGTGGACAAGGGAACCGGGTGTGAACCCCGGACGGTACCGCCGCTGTATGCGCCGAGGCCGTGTCCGTCGGCGAAAGCCGGTCACTGGGCTCAGGGCCTGGGAAGGCAGGGCACGGCTGCGAAAGACCTCTTTCAAACGCGCGAGTCAGAAGACCTACAAGGAAGAAGAACAGCTTGCCGGCCAGTGGCCCGCAGGCTTTGTTGGCATGGGAAAACGGCCGTGGCAACCGCTCTTGGTTGCCGCGGCTTTTCTGTCCTTTCCCAAAAAGAAAGGAGATCTGTATGAAGCGAAAAATTCTGTCACTGCTGCTGGCCATGGCCATGGTCTGCTCCCTTGTCCCGCCCGCGCTGGCCGCGGTTGGCGGCGGCGTTACAGTGCGCGTGGTCAGTGAGGCGGAGGGAAGCGAACTGTCCCTTGGGCCCTTTGAGGCCGCCTATTCCGAGGGCATGTCCGCCTGGGACGCGGTGAAGGCCGCATTGGATGAAAACGCCGTCCCCTATGAATTCTCCGATTCCCATGGCTCCGTGTACATCAGCTCCATCAACGGCCTGGCGGAGTATTCCTCTGCGGACCACGCCACCTATTACGGATGGATGTTCGCCGTGGATTGCGTGGTCCCCGCCACTGGCATCTCCTTGGTCACCCTGTCCGGCGGAGAGGATATCCTGCTCTACTACTCCACCGACTTCACCATTCCCGGCGCCGTGTCCGGCTCCGGCGGTGAAAGCGCCGAGGGTCTGTCCTTTTCCGCCGGAGAATTGACCTCCGCTCCCGCCGCCGGAGGAACCCTTTTGACGCTGAGCGCGGCTGAAGGTGTGACGGGAGCCGTGCTGACCGGCGTGCCCGGCGGAGCGAACCAGAGCGTCCAGGTCAACTACGCGGACTACGATCTGTCCCATCCCGGCCGCATCCCGCTCTCCGACGGCGGAGTGATCGCGGTGAGCGTGGGAGTGTATCCCGACACGGTCTACTACAACGTCAACGTCTCCATCCGCCCCCAGGCGGAGCTTCTCTCCTCTCTGGCCCGGGGCTATGATGGACGCTCCGCCTCCTGGACGGCGGTGGACCTGGCCTCCTACGGCCTCTATGCCGGAACGTCCCCTTTTTCCGCAAACGCCCAGGCCGTCATTGACGACGCCGTCACCGCCGTCTCCGCCCAGGTTCCGGACGACGCCGCGCTTGCCAAATCATTTTTGGACCTGCGGGCCCTTGGAGTGGACCCGGACGCCCTGCTCTGCGCCGATGGAACGGTCCTCAGCGTCACCGACGCCCTGATGGACTCCACCACCAACAGTTGCTACAGCGCCCCCTATGTGCTGCTGGCCCTGGAGCAGTCCGGCAAGGCTTCCGCGGAAAAGATGAGCGGTGTATTGGATGTGATGGAGGCGGCCGCCGGAGACGACTTCCTCTTTTCCTACAGCTGGGGAGGCGTCACCTATCCCAGCCCCGATACCGCCGGGGCCGTGCTGGCGGCCGTGTCCCTCTGCGCCGGCAGTGAATCCGACCCCCACGGTATCCGCGGCCGCTGCGCCGCGCTGCGCGACGGTATTCTGAACGCTCTGGCGGAGGACTCGCTCCAGGATCGGTTCGGCAGCTACGGCAACAGCTGCACCGATGCCATGGTGCTGATCGGCCTGTGCGCCGCCGGGGTGGACCCCGCCGCCGACGCCCGCTATACCACCGAAGGGGGCAGCCCTTATACCGCTCTTCTCTCCTGCGCCAAAAAAGATGGCTTCAGCCTCACCCCTGACAAGGCCGCAGACGACTTTTCCACCGAGCAGTGCTTCCGGGCCCTGACCGCCGCCGCCCGGTTTTTGAAGGGAGAGGCCCCCTGCAACGTCTATGATTTTACCGCCTTTGCATCAGCGCCCGGCTACGCGTCCAACGTCCCCGGCTGCCCGGTGATCTTTTCCACCACTCCCGCGGGCGCCGAGGTCTCCCTTACCCTTGGCGGCGCTCCGGTGGAGCCCCTTTCCCCCGGCCGCTACTCTCTTGTCGAAGGCACCTACAGCTATTCCGTCAGTGCCGGCGGCTATGCCCCAAAGACCGGCACGCTGACCGTCTCCGCCCAGGATGCTTACCAGCACAAGACTCTCCGGGTCAGCGTATCCCTGATCAGTCAGTCCGGCGGCAGCGGGAACATCACTGTGTCCTTCACCCTGGTGGGCGACAGCCTCCACGGCAGCGGAACCACCCACATCTACAAAAACGACAAGGGCGCGGGCCGGATCTGGCTCTCGGAACGGGAGGTGTCCCTTCCCTCCGGCAGCTCCGCCTTCGCCGCCTTTGACCAGGCCCTCTCGGACGCGGGCCTCACCTATGTGGAGCCCTCCTTCAATTATATCTCCTCCGTCACCAATACAGACGGCACCACCCTGTCCGAATTGGACAACGGGGCTCTCTCCGGCTGGCAGTATCTGGTCAACGGCACGTCTCCCGCCACAGGGTGCAGGAACTACACCCTCCGCGGCGGGGACCGGGTGGTCTTTTACTACACCGACGACTACACCAGGGAAACCGGCTCTGAGCAGTGGAGCGGGGGCGGAAGTACCTCAGTATCCGGCAGCGTCCGGTTTGAGGACGTGGACCCGGATTCCGCATACGCCAAGGCCATTGAGGCCATGGCGGAGGCCGGCTATATGAACGGCACGGGGGAAAAGACCTTCTCCCCCGACGAAGAGCTGACCCGGTCCCAGGCCGTGGCCGTGCTCTGGCGCATGGCGGGCAGTCCCGACTCCACCGCCCCATCCACCTTTTCCGACAGCGCCGCCTGGTATTCCGGCGCCCTGAACTGGGCCGCCGATCAGCGCATCGCCCTGGGCTACGGCGACGGCTGTTTCCACGGGGGGCGGCCCGTCAGCACCCGGGAGCTGAGGGATTTCCTCTGCCGCTGGGCCGTCTGGAAGGGGCGGTTCCAGACTCTTTCCGAGGCGGAGGCCTGGGCTGGGCAAATCACTCTTCCGGACCGGGTCACCCGGGCCGCGGCCGCTGCGGCCTTTGACGATCTGGCGGCACAAGTAAAGTGAAAAGAGGAAATTTATGAAACTCCGTTCTCACCACGCGCTGCTGCTGGCGCTGATTGTGGCCTTCAGCTCCACAGCGGTCGTTCCGGCCGCTGAGCCGTCTGATGTGAAGGCGGCGGCGGAAAAAACCGCCTCCTATGTCCTGAAAGCAGTTCCTGAGCCCACGGTGGGCTCCATCGGCGGCGAGTGGGCGGTACTGGCCCTGAGCCGGGGCGGATGGGATACCGCTCCGTCCCAGTCCTGGTATGACGGCTATCTCCAGCGCGCAGCCGCCGCTTTGCGGGAAAACGGCGGGGTGCTCAGCACCACCAAATACACCGAATACAGCCGGGTGGTCCTGGCCCTTGCCGCCATAGGCGCCGATGCGCGCTCTGTGGGCGGCTGCGACCTGCTCACACCGATTTCGGACCGCTCCGCCGTCACCCGTCAGGGCATCAACGGGGCCGTCTGGGCCCTGATCGCCGCCCAGGCCCTGGACCAGTGCGCGCTCTACGACGCGGATGCTGATGGAACCGTGGTCCCGGCCCTGGACTGGTATCAAGAGGAGGTGCTTGCTGCCCAGCTTCCCAGCGGGGGTTGGTCGCTTGCCGGACGGGAGCCGGCCGATGCGGACCTGACCGCCATGGCGCTGACGGCCCTCTCCCCCAGTCAGGGATCGGAGGCCCGAGTGGACAGCGCCATTGAAGCAGGGCTGAAGTGTCTTGCCGGGCTTCAGCAGGAGGACGGCTCCTTCGGAACCCCCGCCAATGCCGAGTCCTGCGCTCAGGTGGTCATGGCCCTCTCGGCGTTGGGAAAGGAGCAGTCCCTCCTCACCCGCAGCGGCAAAACTCCGGTAGACGCTCTGCTGCGCTTTGCCCGCGGCGACGGGTCCTTTGCCCACACCGCCGGGGGTGGCGCCGACCAGATGGCCACAGAACAGGCCCTGTGCGCCCTCTCCGGCCTCATGCGCCAGAACGCGGGTCTCTCCTCCTTTTACCACATGGGCGTGGGCGGCGACGGCGGGCCGCTTCAGTTCAATCCGGCGGTCCATCTGCCTGCCGAGGCCAACCTGCTGGTGAGCTATCCGGACTTGGACAGCCTCACCAAGACCCAGCGGGAAGCCGTGGAGGTGCTGACCCGGCGGGGCGTGTTCACCGGCCGCGGCGACGGCTCCTTCGCCCCCGGCGACTCCATGACCCGCGCGGAGTTCTGCGCCGTTCTCTGCCGCGCCCTGGGGCTTGACGGCAACGGGGAGAAGACCCCGTTCACCGAACTCCCCGCCTGGTGCGCCCCCTATGTGGCGCCGCTCTATAACTGCGGCATCGTGAAGGGCACTTCCTTAACCGCCTTCACGCCCAACGGCACCATCACCCGGCAGGAGGCCGCGGTGATGATCGCCCGCGCCGCCCAGTTCGCCTCCATGCGTGCCGTGGGCTTCAGCTCCTCCTGTCAGCGCTCCATTCTGGGCCGGTATCAGGACTCGGGGCGCTGCGGCCAGTGGGCCGCGCCCTCTTTGGCGCTGTGTCTGCAAAACGGTCTTTTGGGCGGCGTGGAGCGTGAAATCCGGCCCGGAGATCCCATCACCCGGCTGGAGATCGCCGAAAGCGTCTATGCATTGCTGAAAAGTCCGTTTGTCCAATAGAAAAGGAAGGAAAATGATTTGAACCGATTGATTTCCGCCTCCCTGGCCCTGCTGCTGGCGCTGAGCCTTCTCACAGGATGCGGCGCGGAGCCCCATGACGGCCTCTTGTCTCATTCCGCGGTCCCGCCCGCATCCTCAGAGTCCGCGTCCGCCCCCACCTTCTCTGAAGAGGCTTCCTCTGAAATGGAGATCGCGCCTTCCGCGCCCTCCGACGCATCCGGAAAGGAAGATGCGCCATCAGCCTCCGCGCCGTCGGTTTCATCTAATAGGCCCGCCTCCGGAGCACCCTCCCCCGGTGCGATTTCTCCCGGCGCCTCTTCCGGGGGCGCCGACACGCCCCAAGAGGAAGAGGCTTCCCCCACCTGCACCCTTGTGGTCTGCTGTGACACACTGTTGGATCACCTTGAGGACATGGAGGAGGCCAAGCGGGACCTGGTGCCCTCCGACGGCGTGCTGTGGGCCGAGCAGACCGTGTCCTTTACCGAGGGGGAGAGCGTCTTTGACGTGCTGCTCCGCGAGATGCGCTCCTCCAAGACCCACCTTGAATACGTCAACACGCCCCTCTACCACTCTGCCTACATCGAGGGCATCGGTAACCTCTATGAATTCGACGGCGGCCCTCTCTCCGGCTGGGTCTACTCCGTCAACGGGGAGTTTCCCAACTACGGTTCCTCCCGCTATGCGCTTCAGGACGGGGACAGCGTGGTCTGGCAGTACACCTGCGACTTGGGCGCGGATGTGGGCGGAGACAACGGAGCGTGGTCATGAGCCGGGCCTTTGACTCCGTGCATCCGGCCGTCAGCCTGCTCTACTTTGGGTCCGTGCTGGGCTTTGGCGCCGTGGTGATGCATCCGGCGCTGCTGGCGGTCGGCTTTTTTGGCGCCCTCTGCTGCGCCGTTACGCTGTTGGGCAGGCGGGAGACCCTCCGGCGGCTTGCGTGGATCGCGCCGGTTGGACTGATGGCGCTGATTCTCAACCCGGCCTTCAACCACCGGGGCGTTACCATTCTGACGTATCTCCCCTCCGGAAACCCACTGACGCTGGAGTCGCTGGCCTTCGGCCTGGCCTCCGCGTGGATGCTCTCGTCGGTTTTGCTCTGGTGCGCCTGCCTCAGCCATGTGATGACCTCGGACAAGGTGCTCTACCTCTTTGGCCGGGCGGCTCCGTCTCTCTCGCTGCTGCTCTCCATGACGCTGCGCTTCATTCCCCGGTTCCGCCGCCAGGCCCAGCGCATCGCCCAAGCCCAGCGGGGATTATTTGGTCCGCCCCGGGGTCTCTTGGATCGCGTCCGCGCCGGGGCGGGAACCCTCTCCATCCTCTTGACCTGGGCGCTGGAAAACGCGGTGGAGACGGCGGATTCCATGCGCGCCAGGGGCTACGGCCTTCCTGAGCGCACCGCCTTCTCCCTCTACCGCCTGGAAACGCGGGACAAGAGCCTTCTGCTTCTCCTCTCCGCCCTGCTTGCGCTCACCGCGGCGACTGCCGCATGGGGCGGCTTGAAGTGGACCTACTATCCCGCCCTGGGCGGAACACTGGACTGGCTCACCGCCCTTTCCGTCTGCGCCTACCTGTCGATTTGCCTCGTCCCGGTCTGTCTGGAGCGAAAGGAGGAACGGATCTGGTCACGCTTGAACATCTGAATTTCACCTATCCCGGCTCCGCCGCCCCGGCCCTGCGGGACGTGTCGCTCACTGTGGCGCCGGGTGAATTCATCACCCTCTGCGGCCTCTCCGGCAGCGGCAAGACCACGCTGCTGCGCTGTCTGAAGCCCTCTCTGACCCCCGCGGGTGTCCTCACGGGAAAGCGGCTTCTGGCGGGGCAGGCCAGTCTCTCCCTCCGTGAGGACAGCGCTCTGATCGGCTTTGTGGGCCAGTCGCCGGAAAATGGAACCGTCACCGACAAGGTGTGGCATGAGCTGGCCTTCGGACTGGAGAACCTGGGCCTTCCCACCGGGGAAATCCGCTCCCGGGTGGCGGAAACCGCCTCCTTTTTCGGCATCCAGCACTGGTTCCACCGGGAGGTGGCCAGCCTCTCCGGCGGTCAGAAACAATTGCTTTCCCTGGCCTCCGCCGTGGTGATGCAGCCGGAGCTGCTGCTCTTAGATGAGCCCACCGCCCAGCTGGACCCTGTGGCCTCCGCCCACTTCCTTGAGGCCCTGAGCCGGCTGAACCGGGAGCTTGGCACGGCCATTTTGCTCTCGGAACACCACTTGGAGGAATCGGTGCCTCTGTCCGGCCGCCTTCTGGCCCTGGAGGGCGGCCGGGTCATCGCCGACGGGACGCCACGGGAGGCGGGAGCGGCGCTGCGCGCCCTCCGCCATCCCCTATGCGCGGCCCTGCCCGCGCCCATGCGCCTTTGGGCCGGACTGGACTCCCCTCTGCCCTGCCCCGTCACCATTGCCGAGGGCCGCTCCTTTCTTCTGAAGACGCCCCACGGCCTTCCGCTTCCGCCTGAGCGCCCCCGGCCGGAAACGACGCCTCTCCTCCGGGTGGAGGAGGCATGGTTTCGCTACGAGCGGGAGAGCGCCGACGTGCTGCGGGGGCTGTCCCTCACCGTGGGCCGGGGTGAGTGCCTTGCCGTGGTGGGCGGCAACGGCGGCGGAAAAAGCACGTTGCTGCGGATGCTCTGCGGCCAGCTCCAGCCCCAGCGGGGCGCGGTGCGCCGCTGCGCCCCGGCCTCGGCGGGCCTCCTGCCCCAGGACCCCCAGCTCCTCTTTACCGCCAAAACCGTGGAGGCAGACCTTCGGGCTGCGGCGGCGGAGCTGTCGGAGCCGGACGCGCGCGTTGATGAGGTGGTGGAACTCTGCGGGCTTCGGCATCTGCTTTGCCGCCACCCCTACGACCTCTCTGGCGGGGAGCAGCAGCGCGCCGCCCTGGCCAAGGTGCTGCTGCGTCGGCCGGAGCTGCTGCTGTTGGACGAACCCACCCATGGTCTGGATGAATCTTTCCGCGGGTCTCTCCGCGCCATCCTGGAGCGGCTGGGCAGCCAGGGAGTCACAGTGGTGCTTGCCTCCCACGACATCGACTTCTGCGTCCGCTGCGCCCACCGGTGTGTCTTTCTCTTTGACGGGTCCGCGGTCAGCGAGGGTACGCCCCGCCGCCTGTTCTCCGCCAACGCCACCTATACCACGGCGGCCGGGCGGCTGGCCCGGTCCATTGTCCCCGGAGCGCTGCTGCCGGAGGAGCTGATCGCGGTCTGCGGCGGGAAGGAGGATCCCCCCCTTCCGCCGCCCCTTCCGCCCCAGGCTGTGGAAGCGCCGGCGGGTCCACCGCCCAAAGCCGCGAAAAAGCGGCCCCTCCATCCGGCCGCCTATCTCACGTTTCTCCTTCTGATCCCCGCCACTGTGGCGGCCGGCGTCTTTTTGCTGGAGGACAGGAAGTACTATTTCATCAGCCTCGCTGTAATCCTGGAGTCCATGTTTCCCTTTTTCTTTGCCATGGAACGCCGCAGGCCCCGGGCCCGGGAGATTCTCCTGCTCTCCGTGCTGTGCGCCCTTGGCGTGGTCGGCCGGGCGGCGCTGTACATGCTGCCGCAGGTGAAGCCGGTGGCGGCACTGTGCGTGGTGGCAGGGGCTTGCTTCGGCCCGGAAAGCGGATTTTTGGTGGGCGCGCTGACCATGTTTGCCTCCAACCTGTTTTTCGGCCAAGGCCCCTGGACGCCGTGGCAGATGTTTTCCTTTGGCCTGGCGGGCTTTCTGGCGGGCCTCCTGTTCCGGGGAAGGCCAAAACACCGTCTGGCGCTGTGCGTGTACGGCGCCTTTGCCGCCCTGGCGGTCTGCGGGCTTCTGCTGGACACCGGCTCGGCGCTGATGTGGCTGGCCCAGCCCAGCTGGGGAGCCCTGTGCTCCTATTACCTGACAGGGCTGCCCTTCAATCTCCTCCACGCGGGGGCAACCGCGCTATTTCTCTACTTTTTTGCCGATCCGGTGGTGGAGAAGCTGGAGCGGGTCAAGGTGAAATACGGCATACTCTCCTCTTAAAGGTGGGTTTCCCCGCCAATTTCCGCGTAAAAAAGAGGCCGGAGCATCCGGCCTCTTCCCTATTTTTCAGCTGTCCGCCACACCAGCCGGTTGTCCGCAAACCGCGTCTCCAACACGCCCCGGTCCAATAAAAAGCTCAGACAGGAGCGCACCGTGCTCCCCACCAGCACATACTGGTTCCAGTCCATGGCCAGGCCGTACCGGTCGAACAGCCCTTTCAGCACCTCTTCA
Organism: Dysosmobacter acutus; assembly: GCF_018919205.1. NCBI lineage: Bacteria > Bacillati > Bacillota > Clostridia > Eubacteriales > Oscillospiraceae > Dysosmobacter > Dysosmobacter acutus. Next base: position 726,190 of record NZ_JAHLQN010000001.1, on the reverse strand, counting down.
AAAGAAGCCCCATGGATGCACAGTTCCTCCACGGCCTTCAGAATCTCCACCACCTTGGCCCGGTTGGACTGAACCAAGGGGCGGATATCCCCGGCCGCGGGGGCGTGGGACGGGACAAAGAGGCGTCCGGAGAGGCGCTCCACCTGGTCCAGGCCCCTGAGATACCCCTCCACATCATAGACAAACGGGATGTGATATTTTTTGAGCACCGCTTCGCTTGCCACGCTGTCGGCTAAAAACCACACGTCGTCCCCTGTCCGGAAGGCCACCATGGAAAAAGAGTGGCCGTCTATGCGCAGCAGCTCCAATCCCTCCGGCAGCACGTGCTCCGTCAGCTCCTCCGCGTCGCAGGGCTGAGCCATCAGGAACTTGTTCCGCAGCGCTTTTGCGGGATATCCTCCATAGAGGAAGGAGGGCTCTAACACCGGGTGGCGGGTAAAGTCCAGGTCCACTCCGGGCACAAAGACACGGCAGCCTGTGCGCTGGCGCAGCAGCGCGGCCCCGCCGGTGTGGTCGGCGTGGGAATGGGTGCAAAGCAGTCTGGATGCCTTCCAGCCCCTGGTCTCCAGATGGCGCAGAACTTTTTTGGCTCCGTCCTTGTCGCTGCCGCTGTCTATGAGGCAGACCTCATTCCCCTCCATCCGGCAGATGCCCACCTTGGATGGGCTGTCCACATAGTAGGTGCGCTCACCGGCCTGAATCAATTCATACACGTACATCCCTCCTGCCTCCGGTTTTTCCAAGTGTAGCACGCGAAGCGGAGAAACACAAGATTTTCACGCGGGCTTCGTCCTTTCGGAAGGAAGTTCGACAAGTTTCGACACAATGTACTTTTTCCGCTCGTGTATACTGGGTATAAATAGGCGGATTCACCTGTTGCAGACATTCTGAATGGGAGGTCGATTTTATGAGCGATTGGCAGGATCAAATTGAGTCCGCTGTTACACCGCTTCTATCCCAGATGGAGCAGGCGGCCCAGCACTTGTCGGAGGCCGGTGAGAGCGTGGACCCGGCCCGCCTCAGCGCCTTGTCCGAATCCATTCAGGAGGTCCGCCAAATCATTTCCTCCCTGGGCGGGGAAAAGTAGTTGCGATTGACCACCCCTCTTTGCTATACTGAGGGCGGGAGGGATTCAAAGATGCGAAGTAGGATTTTAGTCATCGACGGCCAGGGTGGGAAGCTGGGCCGCAGTCTCATCGAGGCCATCCGCGCCCGCTGCCAATCCGCGGAGATCACCGCCGTGGGCACCAACGGCCTGGCCACTTCCGCCATGGCCAAGGCAAAGCCGGACCACATTGCCACCGGAGAAAACGCAGTGATGGTATGCTGCCGAACGGCGGAACTGATCGTCGGTCCCATCGGCATTGTCATTGCCGACTCCCTCTTGGGGGAGATTACCCCCGCTATGGCTGTGGCCGTGGGCCAAAGCCCCGGAGAAAAGCTCCTGCTGCCGGTGGGAGGCCGGTGCAGCAAGTTGGTAGTGGGCGCCGAGGACCTGCCGGTTTCCGCTCTGGTGGAAAAGGCGGCGGAGATAGTCCTGGAAAAGCTGAACTGAAAAAAGACGTCCTGCCGCAGCAGGACGTCTTTTCCTATTCCGTTAGACAAATGGCCAGCCCCAGCGTGCCCTCACAGATGCTGACCGCCACCGATGCGCCGTCCTTTTGCATCAAAAATGCGGCGGACTCCTCCTCACTCTCCCCGGCGGCCTGGTTGAACCCACTGTCTTCCAGCGCCCCAAGGTATTCCTCCCCCTGCTCTCTGGTGATGTCCTTCCAAAACACGGCGAAGGTCCCATCCCCCTCGATCACATAGTCCGGCGTTCCCGTCTCCGGTTCGGGCAGGAGTTCGGTATAGGCGTTGTCCGGCCACTGGTCGATTGCCTCCATCTCCATACCGGGGGAGGAGGAAGGTCCGGAAGAGGAGTCCGGCCCGGCGCAGCCGCCAAGCAGGAGAAGTATCAGCGTCAAACGCAAGAGCTTTTTCATGTTTCGCGCCTCCTTTTCCGGAAAAAGGAACGGCATAAGGAAATCACCGACGCCGCCAGGGTGATCGCCGTCACGGCGCACAGCCCATAGACCCAAAGAGGAAGTCCGTAGACTCCGATCCCCGTGGGGCCGTCGGCATAACCGATGGTGTTGTCCGGCAGGGGGCTCCCCCAATTGGCGGCAATAGCCGCTGCGGTGGCCAGGATCAGAACCAGGCTGGCCGCCGCCAGAGCGGCCCGCTTCCACGGCTGATCCTTCTTCTCCGCTGTCCCGGGGCCGGCTAACTCCACCGGGGAGAGACCAAAGACCTCGCAAAGGGCCAGCAGCCTGGCCGTGCTGGGTACCGAGGCGCCGCTCTCCCACTTGGTGACCGCCTGCCGGGAGACCTTCAGCTGCTCCGCCAGCGCCTCCTGTGAAAGCCCCCGCTCCAATCGCAGTTCCCTGATGCGTGTTCCGATGTCCACAGCGCTCCTCCTATCGTTGAATTGAGCCCATTCTATGACAAAAGCAGCGCTTTGTCCACCAACTATCCGGCAACCCCTGGTTGCACCCGGGGAAAAGCACGCCGCTGCCGCCTTTCTCTCAGTTTGACACGGCGGCTTGAATTTTAACGGGAAAAGTCATATCGGCGCACTTTTCAAAGGAGTGAAAATATGGTATTCTGTCTATTATTGTGAGTTGTACGGAGGAAGCAGTATGAGGATCGGATTTGACAATCAAAAATACCTGACCATGCAGTCCGAACAGATCAGGCGGCGCATCAGCCAGTTTGGCGGCAAGCTCTATCTGGAATTCGGCGGCAAGCTCTTTGACGACTATCATGCCTCCCGGGTTCTTCCCGGCTTTGAGCCGGACAGCAAGGTCCGTATGCTCTGTAAGCTGCGGGAGGACGTGGAGATTGTCATTGTCATCAGCGCCGGGGACATTGAGAAGAACAAAATTCGGGGCGATCTGGGCATCTCCTATGACGAGGACGTGCTGCGGCTCATCGACATTTTCCGGGGCATGGAGTTTTACGTGGGCAGCGTGGTGCTCACCCAATACACCGGCCAGGCGGCGGCCGACGCCTTTTTGAAGCGGCTCACCACGCTGGGCATCCGCTGCTACCGCCACTACCCCATCGCCGGCTATCCCTCCGACGTGAAGCACATCGTAAGCGAGGAGGGCCTGGGCAAAAATGACTACATCGAGACCAGCCACTCCCTCATCGTGGTGACGGCGCCCGGCCCTGGCAGCGGCAAAATGGCCACCTGCCTCAGCCAGCTCTATCACGAGAGCCGCCGGGGCATTCAGGCGGGCTATGCCAAATTTGAGACCTTCCCCATCTGGAACCTGCCTCTCAAGCACCCGGTGAACCTGGCCTACGAGGCCGCCACGGCGGATCTGAACGACGTGAACATGATCGATCCCTTCCACCTGGAGGCCTACGGCAAGACCACCGTCAACTACAACCGGGACGTGGAGATTTTCCCGGTCCTCAACGCCATTTTTGAAAAGATCCAGGGGAGTTCCCCCTACCGCTCTCCGACGGATATGGGCGTCAACATGGCGGGCAACTGCATCGTGGACGACGAGGCCTGCCGGGAGGCCTCCCGCATGGAGATCCTGCGCCGGTACTACGCGGCCCAGGTGGACCACGTCCGGGGCGGCTGCGACGAAAAGGTGCTGGGCAAGTTGGAGCTTTTGATGAACCAGGCCAACGTGACGCCGGAGCTCTGCCCGGCGGTGTCCGCCGCACTGTTGAAGGCGGAGCGCACCGGGGCGCCGGCTGGGGCCATGGTGCTGCCCGACGGGCGGGTGATCACCGGCAAGACCTCCTCTACCCTGGGGGCGGCTTCGGCGCTGCTGCTCAACGCGCTGAAAGCCGTGGGGGGCATCGACGACGCCCTCGAGCTGATCTCCTGCCAGGTATTGGAGCCGGTGTGCCGCCTGAAAACGGAGCACTTAGGCCACCGCAACCCCCGCCTCCACACCGATGAGGTGCTGGTGGCGCTGTGCATCTCCGCCCTGACCAACCCTCTTGCGGATCTGGCACAGCAGCAGCTTGGCAAGCTGCGGGGGAGCGACGCCCACTTCACCGTCATCCTCTCCGAGGTGGACGCCAAGCTCTACCACCGCCTGGGCATCAACGTCAGCTGCGAGCCCCACTACGAGAGCAAGCGGCTCTACCACAAGTAACGAAGCGGCCGCCGGTGCGCGGCCGTTTCCTCTGAAAGGACAGACTATGGAATCCATCATCCAGGTTTTATCCAGGGAATTGAACCAAAAGAGCGAGTACGTGGAAAATGTGGTGCGTCTCATCGACGAGGGCAACACCATTCCCTTCATCGCCCGCTACCGCAAGGAGCTTCACGGCTCCATGGACGACACGGCCCTGCGCGCGCTCAACGACCGGCTTGCCTATCTGCGCAGCCTTTCCCAGCGGCGGGAGGAAGTCAAGTCCTCCATCGAATCCCAGGGTAAGCTGACGGAGGAGCTCTCCGCCGCCATTGACAGCGCCGCCACGCTGGCGGAGGTGGAGGACCTGTACCGGCCCTACAAGCAAAAGCGCCGCACCCGGGCCACCATGGCCCGGGAAAAAGGCCTTGGGCCGCTGGCAGAACGGATTTTTGCCCAGGGCGGCGACCTCCATGACCTCCGGGAGGAGGCCGCGGCCTATGTGGATTCGGGAAAGGGCGTGGAAACGGTGGAGGAGGCCCTGGCCGGCGCCGGCGATATCATAGCCGAACAGATCAGCGACGACGACGCGCTGCGCAAAGCCCTGCGGGAGCTGATGCTGCGCCACGGACAGCTTGTCTCCCGCGCCGCCACGGAGGAGGACACGGTCTACCGGCTCTACTACGACTTCTCCCAGGCCATCCCCAAGCTTCAGGGCCACCAGATTCTGGCGATCAACCGGGGCGAGCGGGAGGAAAAGCTGAAGGTATCTGTAGAGGTGGACCGGGAGGTGGCCCTGCGCACTGTCCGGCGAGCGGCGGTGGTGCCCGGCTCCGCCGCCATGGACTTTGTGAAGGCCACCGCGGAGGACGCCTACGACCGGCTCATTCAGCCCTCCATGGAGCGGGAGATCCGCTCCGCGCTGACCGAGGAGGCCGGTGAGGGCGCCATCGGCCAGTTCGCCCTGAACTTAAAGCCCCTTTTGATGCAGCCGCCGGTGAAGGGCAGGGTCACCATGGGGCTGGACCCCGGCTACCGCAACGGCTGCAAGGTGGCGGTGGTGGACGGCACCGGCAAGGTGCTGGACACGGCCGTGGTCTACCCCACCTATGGGGAGCGGCAGAAAAACGAGGCCATTGCAAAGCTGAAAACCATGGTCCGCCGCCACGGCGTGGAGCACATCGCCATCGGCAACGGCACCGCCTCCCGGGAGACGGAGCAGATGGCGGTGGAGCTGATCCGCCAGTGTGCCGGGGAAGAGATGCAGGTTTCCTATATAATCGTCAGCGAGGCGGGCGCGTCGGTCTACTCCGCCAGCCCCCTGGCGGCCGAGGAATTCCCGCAGTTCGACGTGAATCTGCGCAGCGCCGTGTCCATTGCCCGGCGGCTCCAGGACCCCCTGGCGGAGCTGGTGAAGATCGACCCAAAATCCATCGGCGTGGGCCAGTACCAGCACGACTGTCCTCAGAAGCGGCTCAGTGAGGCCCTCTCCGGCGTGGTGGAGGACTGCGTCAACTCCGTGGGCGTGGACGCCAACACCGCCTCGGCCTCCTTGTTGGAGCAGGTGTCCGGCCTCACCGCCTCCACGGCCAAAAACGTGGTGAAGTACCGGGAGGAGAACGGGCCCTTCACCTCCCGAAAGCAGCTTTTGAAAGTACCCAAGTTAGGGCCCAAGGCCTTTGAGCAGTGCGCCGGCTTTCTGCGGGTTCCGGAGAGCGATTCCGTGCTGGACAACACCGCCGTGCACCCGGAGTCCTATGGGGCGGCAAAAAAGCTGTTGGAACTCACCGGCTACACCCTCTCCGATGTGAAAGACGGGACCATTGGGGAGCTTCCCCAGCGGCTCAGAGCCTACGGAGAGGAGAAGGCGGCGGAGCAGTGCGGCGTGGGCGTTCCCACGCTGCTGGATGTGGCGGCGGAGCTTTTGAAGCCCGGCCGGGACCCCCGGGACGAGCTGTCCAAGCCCATCCTCCGCACGGATGTAATGGAGCTGAAGGATTTAAAGCCCGGCATGGTGCTCTCCGGCACGGTGCGCAATGTGATCGACTTCGGCGTCTTTGTGGACATCGGCGTCCACCAGGACGGTCTGGTTCACATTTCCCAGGTCTCCGGCAAATTCATCCGCCACCCTTCCGAGGTGGTCAGCGTGGGCGACGTGGTAAAGGTGACTGTACTGGAGGTGGACGAGAAGAAAAAGCGCATCTCCCTTTCCATGAAGCAGGCCAAATGATGAAAACAAGCGCCCTGTACAAAATCGTACAGGGCGCTTTTATTCTACAGGCCGGCCCGCGCTGCCTTGGCAGAACAGTCAGCGGGGCTAAAAGCAGCGCAAAAACTTTTTACTCCTGCTGGGCCTCCGGGGCAAGTCCCGGCAGCCGGACACGCTGCACCAGGCCGATCAGCTGGCCGGAGAGCACCACGGTCAAAAGAGAATAGGACAGCCGGGCAAAGGGGATATAGCTGAGGGACAGCGCCAAAACCACCAGATCGCTGATGAGATACACCCGCTGGATGCTCCAGCCGGTGAGGTGGGAGATGCTCATGGCCAGGGCGTCGTCCCCGCCGGGCGCTCCGCCGGCCCGGACGCTCAGACCCACGCCCACGCCGACAAACAGCGCGCCCACCACCGCCGCTGCCAGCGGCATCTCCGCCAGCCCCGGCCAAAGGGGCGGAAACCGCTCAAAGACGGCATAAAACAGGGAAAATCCGCCGCCGGCCACCAGGGAGTACAGAATGAACGTCCTGCCCAGCAGCCGCCAGCCCAATAGGTAACAGGTCAGGTTCATCACCAGGCCCGACACAGCCGGGGAGAGATGCAGCCAGTGGTGCAGAAGCAGCGTCATGCCCAGCACGCCGCCCTCCGTCACCCCGGCAAAGGAGTGCACATGATAAAGCCCGAAGGCCAGAATTCCGCTTCCGATCAATGCAACAACACAGTTCCTGCACTTGATTTGCAAGTTAACAAACCCTTTCAAGTATAGTCGCCGCAGCTCTCATCCAGCCGGAGCGGCCGCTCCATTCCATTGTATGGCGCTTTTGGAGACGCTGTCCCGCTCCCGCCTCGCTCCCAAATCCGGTCCCTTCGCGGCAAAGAGATAGCCGCCGCCCGCATGGTCCCGCCTCAGTTCTTCGGCCTGGGCGGCACCTGCCGCGCGGCCTGGATCTTCAGCCTGCGCCGGACGTTCTGGCGCAGCAGCGCATAAAGCACGGAGGCCGTGGGAATGAACAGCAGCATTCCCACCACGCCGGAGGTGCTGCCGCCGATGGTGACGGCCACCAGCACCCAAATGGGGGGAAGCCCCACGGAGGAGCCCACCACCCTGGGATAGATCAGGTTCCCCTCCACCTGCTGGAGCACCAGGAAGAGCACAATGAACCACAGCGCCTGGATGGGGTTTTCCACCAGGATCAGGAAAGCACCCACCACACAGCCGATGAAGGCGCCGAACACGGGGATCAGGGCGGTAAAGCCCACCAGCACCGCAACCAACAGCGCAAAGGGGAAGCGGAAGATGCTCATGGCCACAAAGAACATAAAGCCCAGGATGCAGGCCTCCAGGCACTGGCCGGTGAAAAAGCTGGAGAAGGTGTCGCCGGTCAGCCGGCAGACCCGGAGCACCTCGTCCACCAGGTGTCCGGGGAGGTAGGCACGCATCAGATGGACCATCTGACGGCCCAACTTCTCCTTCCCCGCCAGGATATAGAGCGCGAAAACAAAGGCAATGCTGAACGTCACCACTCCGGAGAAGACGGAGGTGGCCAGATTCAGTGACGAGGAGAGCACGTCCTTCCCCAGGGAGGAAAGCCAGTTGGAAAGCTCCGATGTCAGTTTATTCAGGTCCAGCCCGATGTTGTTCACCGCCACGGTGATCTCCGGCAGCCGCTTGGAAAGCTCCGCCGCCAATGCCTCGCACTCCCTAATGAAGCCGGGGAAGCGGTCGCGGATGGAGGCGACGGTGGTCCCAATCTGGGGCGCCACCACAAAGACCACGGCGCTGATGACGCCCAGAACCAGGATCAGCGTCACTACGATGGACACAGGCCGTACCCACGCCCCGCTGCCCGCCTTGCTCAGGCCCCGCTCCACGGCCCGCATGGGAATGTTCATCAAAAACGCCAGGCCGCAGCCGATGAGAAACGGCGAGGCAAAGCCGATCAGCGTGCCAAGGGCCTTGCCGATCACCTCCAGGTGATTGAGTCCCCAGTAGAGCGCCACGGTCCCCAACACCAGAAGCGTCACATTCCGAAAGGAAAAGGAGTGCTGTTTATCCATTGGTTCACCTCAATTTACTCTTACCACGGGTGGGCGGCCCAGGACTGGGCGGAGGTCATGCCGAAATACGCATAGTCCGTTTTTGCTCCGCTGTCGCCCCAGGTGGTGTCAATGTGATAGTCCGTGCCGTCCAGATTCGCCACCGTCCAGATGTGGTCGGCGTTGGAAAGGCCGTAGCACTGGATGCCCTCCAGCTTCAAAAGCAGGTTGTAGGCCCCTGTATAGCCGTCGCAGACCGCCTTGCCATAAGCAAACACGCTGTAGGCCAGGTGGCTGAGGGAGAGGTCCGAGGCTCCCTGGTCATAATAGCAGTTTTCGCAGACCCAAGCATAGTATACCCTGGCCTTGTCATACTCCGTCATGTCCGCCGTGATCTCTCCGGACTCCCACAGCTGGTCGTGAACCTCGATGGCCCGGTCCATGGAAAAGCTCCGGTAGGAGCTCAGCTGGGACGCCGTAGAGCTGGCCGCGGAAAAGTTCAGCTTGACCGTGCCTTTGGCCAGGTCATAGGTGCAGCTGACCGTGTTGTACATCTGCTCGCAGTAGGACTTCACATTGGTCAGGGCGGAGTTGAGCAGGTTGTTGACAAAGGAGGCGGTCAGGGAGTTGCCGGGATACTGGAGGCTCATGGTGCGCTGCCCGCTTGCAAGCATGGAGCGGACGTTGCCCCGGATTTCGGCGGCGGAGGCTGGATTGGCCACGAACTGGGCCGTGGGCACCAGGTCCGCCATGGTGGTGCCCACGGCGCTGTAGTCCGGGGCCGCCGACCAATCCAATTGGAGCCGCAGCGACTCGTCCACCATACGGCTGAGCATGGAGGCGGCCTCACCCCGGGTGATGTTAGACGCCGGCCGGAACGTTCCGGTGCTTCCGCTGCCCTGGAGGATTCCGCACTTATAGAGCTTGAGGATATCGGGCTGATAAGGGGTATACTCCGTCACATCGGTGATGTAGCGGCCGGTGGCATACCCTTCCGTCACCGCCTGGTCGTTGATGGACGGCAGGGCGGAGTCCGGCAGCACATGGGCCAGCACATGGGCCATCTGCGCCCGGGTGGCGGCCTTGTCCAACACGCCTTCCAGCTCCGAGCCCAGAACCGCCTCCGCCTGGAGATATGAAAGATAGGGCACGTAGGTCCGGTAGGGCTCTTCAAGGGTCCCCGCAGCGGAGCGGTACCCATTCGCCCCGGCTTCCGCGTCTCCGGTGCGGTAGAGGCTCCGGATGCGTCCGGCAAAGACCACGGCCTCCCCGACGCTCAGGGAGTCCTGCACGCCGAAGGTTCCGTTCCCTTTGCCCACCGTCAGGCCGTACTCATAGAGGGCCGCCACGCTTTTATAGTGGGCCGAGGCGGGGGCAAGATCGGAGAACTGGCGGGTATAGGTCTTCACCCGGGTGAAGTTCTCCATGCTGTCCTCCGCGGCCAGCGCCGTACCGGTACAAAGCAGCGCGGCGCAGAGCAGCAGGGCCAAAAGACGCCGTTTCATTCAGCTCCTCCTTCTTTTTTGGTCCCTCAGGTGGGGATGTTCAGATCCGCGGCCGTGCGGGGCTCCACATAGGGGTTAAAGTGTTCGTTCACCAGGGTGAGGGCAGCCTCCGGGTCCACCAGATAGAGCGCGCGTCGGTCGTTCCAGACGCCCTCCAGGGTGGAAAAGCCGATGTTGTCCGTTCCGATGTCAAAGGCCTCCTGGCCCAGCCAGGCCAGGTTTCCCACTGAAAGATCGGTGTCGACATAATCCTGGAAAATCTGCGCCATGGTGCCGATCTTGGCGAGGTTGGCCGGCTGGAGCACCTGCTTGGCCACCGCCTTCAAAAAGGCCTGCTGGGTTCCAATGCGGCCCAGGTCCTCGGTCCCGTAGCCGGTGCCGTCGTTGTTGTGGCGGAAGCGCACCACACCCATGGCCTTTTTCCCATCCAGATGCTGCATGCCCTTGTTCAGATGGATATGGAGGTCCTGGAGAGGATCGTCGTAGTTCATGTTGATGGGCACCTCAAAGTCCACGCCGCCGATGGCATCCACAAGCTTGACAAAGCCCCGCAGATCCACAGCCACATAGAAGTCCACCGGGATGCCCAGCAGGTCGCTCACCGTCTCCCGCAGCAGCTCCGTTCCGCCGGCATTATAGGCGTAGTTGATTTTGCGGGTCTTGCCCTTGATGTAGGCGCCGCTGTCCCGGGGGATGCTGACGCACTGGATCGCACCGTTTTCCGCGTCCACCGCCACCAGAATGTTGGTATCGCTGCCGCCGTTTTCATCGTCCTCGCCGCTGACCAGGATGGTATAAAAGTTGGGTTTTCTGGCCAGGGTGTCCGCCCCGCCGGCGGAGCCGGAGGATGCGGAGGTCTGGGCGGAGCCGGAGGACGCCGACCCATCGGGGCCCACAGGGTTCAGCTCCGGCGGACGGATGAGGCACTTGGCCGCCGCCACCAGCCCGGCGGCCACAAAAATCAAAATCAGCAGCACCCGGCCGGGATGTCTTTTTTTCTTTACTCTCTTTGCCATACTCTTGTCCTCTTTTTTGCGAACTTCCGGCGCCGGGACAGCCCGGCCCAAAGATTTACATAATACAATTTATTATACAAACTTCTCCGCCAAAGCACAAGAGAAAAAGTGTAATAAATCATTACAAAAAAGAAACAAGGAGGACTCCTTGTTTCTTTTTCCGCTATTTACAGTTTTCCGATGTATCCTGGGCAATGGTTTCCAGCAGCGCCTTGATGTCGGCCAGCAGCTGGTTCTGATAGGCCAGGGTACAGCATACGTAGTGGAGATCCGGCTGCGGCAGGTCCGGCTGGATCGGATGGGGCCAGCGGCGGACAGGCGGCTCCTCCGCCCGAAGGGGGACAATGGGCGCAGGAGGCGGAGCAGCCGGGGGCTCGGCGGCCTGGCGTTGGCGGTGGCAGCGGTTTTGCATGGCAATCCCTCCGTTTTCTGATTCTGTTCTCAGCTTATGCAGCCAAGCGGAGGTCGGTTCAGGCTCCTTTGTATTTTTTTCGGGTTGCCATTCCGCCCCGGATGTGGCGCTGGGCCTTATTGACCTCCAGAACCTCCTTGACCTGAAGGAACAGGCTCCGGTTATAGAGCGGGAGCCGTTCGCTGATGTCCTTATGTACAGTGGACTTGGAAATACCGAATTTCTGGGCGGCGGCGCGGACCGTCGCCCGATTCTCTATGATGTATTGAGCGAGGCGCTCGGCCCGCTCCTCCATGTTTCCCTTCAATGACAACACTCCCCGACTGGTGTTGCTCATATCTATGCGTCAACCGGCCGGGATATGCGGAAAGGAGGCTTCTGAAAGCCTCCTTTCCACACAGTCATCCTGATTCCACAGGGAATCTACAGCGTCATTGCCAGCTCCTTTGCCTGGCGGCAGGCCCTCTCCAGCACCGCGGACGCGTCCGCGCCCTCGATATCCAGCCCGTCCGCCGCCACGCAGGTGTAGCCGCCGAATCCAAAAAATGTGTGCAGCGCGTCCAGGTACCGGCTGCCCTGCTCCAGCTCCGGCTGGGCGTCGTAGCACCCGCCCCGGGTGGTGAGGAACACACAGTGCTCCGCCCGGCACAGCCCGTGGAGCCCCTGGGCGTCGTAGCCAAAGGTGATGCCGTCCACGCAGACCTGTTCAATGTAAATCTTCAGCAGCGCGGGAAATCCCAGATCCCAAAAGGGCGCGGCAAACACCACCAGGTTCGCCTGAGCCAGCTGGCGGGCATAGCGGAACCGGTCGTGGGACAGCTCTCCGGACCGGATCAGCCGCTCCCGCTCCCAAAAGTACTCGCCGACAAGGGGTCCAAGCCCCTCATGCATCAAATCCAGCCGCGTCACCTCATACGTATCCGGCAGCGCGGCAAAAAAGGCGTCTGCCATCTTCCGGGTCCTGGACTGCTCCTCCCGGACGCAGCAATCCACAAAAAGAGCCTGCTTCATCTCGTTTCCTCCTCTATTTACCAGCCCGCCTCCATGGCGGCGGATTTCACATCGCTTCTCCCGCCGGACGGGGAGGCCCTGTTTTTTTGAGTCGGGCGCTCTTTTGTCCCGCTCAGCGGCCCAAAATCTCCACCTGAAGCCCCCGGAGCACATCCAGCGTCTTTTCATTCAGCGCCGGGTCAAAGCTGCCCGTCAGCCTGGCATCCACCACGATCTGGGCCTGGGGGTAGCGGCTTTGCAGCACCGCGGCATTGCTGATGACGCAGATATTGGACACCAGGCCGCACAGCTCGATCCGGTCGGCCCGTTCCGGCAGCACGGCCGCCACAGCCGGGTCCGTGACGTCGATGCCGAAAGCGGCCTTGTCAATCCCCCTGGCGCCCACCTCATCTATGGCAACGGCAGTTTCGCCGAACAGTTCCCAGCCGGCGGTGCCCTTCACACAGTGCACGGCAGGCAGATGGCGGCCCTCCCGCGTGGAGAGGTAGTCCGGTCCATGGGTGTCCCGTGTGAAAAAGACACGGCCCGGGCCATACTGGCGCACCCGCCGGGCAATGGGACCGTCCAGCGTCTCAGCGCCGGGGAAGCCCAAAGCGCCGTCCACAAAGTCGTTCTGATAGTCGATGACAAAAAGATACTCTTCCATGATTGCTTCCTTTCTTTTTCGCGTCCGCGCCCGTCCGGCCCGCGGCGCTCTCCCGCCGCCCCCTCTTTCTCCGGATGCTCCCAAAGCGCGCTCAGGGGGCCACCGGCGGAGCGCCGGAGGCCTTTTTCCCATGATACCGCTTTTTTGCCGCAGCCGTCAAGCGGGAGCATTGCGGGCCGCCCTTTCTTCCCCGGCGGGAAGGCGTGAAACCGGTTTTGCCGAAATAGATCGCCGGCGCTGAAATTGACACCGATTCAAAAGCAGGATATACTAAATGCGTATCGCCGTCCCGGATTCGGGCTCCAGGGCCTGTGCGGCCGCGGCATTCCCATCTGATTGATTCAAGGAGGTACGGGCAGGATGGAGCGTATTCCCGTCTGGATTGACTGTGACGCAGGAGTGGACGACGCGGCGGCCCTGCTGATGGCCAACCGGCTGCCGCAGCTGAGGATCGCGGGCATTTCCGCCGTGGCCGGCAACGTGGAGCTGCACCACACCTTTGAAAACGCCCGCCGGGTATGCCGCCTGATGGGCTCGGACTGCCCGGTGTACCGGGGCGCGGAGGGTCCGCTGCTGCGGCCGCTCTCCACAGCGCCCTATGTCCACGGGGAAAACGGGTTGGGCGGCGTGGAGCTGCCCCCCTCACCGCTGCCGGAGGAGACGCTTCCGGCCTGGGACGCCCTTTATGACGCGGCCCGGGCGGAAGGCGGACGTCTGCAGGTGATCGCCATCGGGCCTCTGACCAACCTGGCCATTGCGCTGAAGCGGCACCCGGACCTGAAGGATCTGGTGGAGCGGATCGCCATTATGGGCGGCGCGGCCCAGGGCGGCAACGTCACCCCCTGCGCGGAATTCAACATCTTTGTGGACCCCCACGCGGCCCAGACGGTCTTCCAGTCCGGCATTCCCATCGTGATGTGCGGCCTGGATGTGACGCTGGAGGCCTACCTCTCCCCTGAGGAGGTGGAGGAGTTAGGCCGGGCTGGAACGCCGGTGTGCCGTTTCTTCCAGCAGAGCACCCGGCTGGCCATGGCCTTCAACGAGCGGGTCAGCAAGCCGGGGCTCTGCCTCCACGATGTGTGCCCCGTGCTGTACCTCACCCACCCCAAGCTTTTCTCCGGCAAGGAGGCCGGGGTCTATGTGGAGACCGGGGACTCTGCCGCCATGGGGAAGACCATCACCGACCTTTGGAGCAGCAAGCGGTCTGCCCAGCACAACGCCTTTGTGGTGTTGGGCGTGGACCGGCCCCGGTTTGTGGAGATCGTCCGCTCCATTCTGCTGAGCTACTGAGTACGTTATGCTATATTTTAAGAGGGGCCCGGAGCGCGATGCGCTCCGGGCCCCTCTTATATGGAAGAACAGCCGCCAGGCGGTTCAGTGCTTTTATAGCAGCCGCTCCGGCTCCTTTTTTCATCAGACGGAAAACAAAAGGGTGCTGTAGGTCGGGAAGGGCCAGTAGTCCCGGTCGGTGATCTGCTCCATCTCATCGGCCAGCGCCCGGGCCCTGCCCATCAACCCAAAGATCACATCGTGGTAATAGTGCATCTGCTCTTCCGTGCTGCCGGAGGGCGCCTGGGCCAGGGCCGCCTCCAGCTCCTCGGTGATGTCGGCCAGGGCGTCGGTCTTCTCCGTCACCCGCACGGCAATGGACTGCTCATAGCGGCAGGGGAGTCCCGCTTCCTTCAGCGTGTGGAGCCGGTTGCACAGCACGGCGCCATAGTCGGACACAGAGGGCAGAATCTCATGGCGCAGCATGTCGACCATGGTGGTGGCCTCGATGGAGAGCACGGTGCAGTAGTTCTCCATATGGATTTCCTGGCGGGCGGCCATCTCCTGGGCGGTAAACACGCCGTGTCTTGTAAACAGCGCCACATTTTCGGGATCGGTATAGTGAGGCAGCGCCTCGGCGGTGGTCTTCAGATTGGCAAGGCCCCGGCGCTCCGCCTCCTCAATCCAGGCGTCCTCATAGCCGTTGCCGTTGAAGATGATCCTGCGGTGGTCGGTCAGCGTCTCGCGGATCAGCTTCTGAAGGTCGCCCTGAAAGTCGTCGGAGGATTCCAGACGGTCGGCAAACTGGCTCAGCTCCTCGGCCATAATCGTGTTCAGGGCAATGTTCGGCCCGGCGATGGACTGGGTGGAACCCAACATGCGGAACTCAAACTTGTTGCCGGTGAAGGCCAGGGGGGAAGTGCGGTTGCGGTCGGTGTTGTCCATGGGGATGGACGGCAGCACATCCACGCCGATTTCCAGCGTCTTCTTTCCGGCGTCGGTATACTCCCGGCCGGAAATGATGGCGTCCACCACGGCGCCCAATTCGTCGCCCAAGAAGATGGAGATGACGGCGGGCGGCGCCTCCTGGGCGCCCAGGCGGTGGTCGTTTCCGGCAAAGGCCACCGTACAGCGCAGCAGCTTCTGATACTCATCCACGCCCTTGATGAAGGCGGCCAAAAACAGCAGGAACTGGGCGTTCTGGCTGGGCGTCTTGCCGGGCTTGAATAGGTTCTTGCCCGTGTCGGTGGCCAGGGACCAGTTGTCGTGCTTGCCGGAACCGTTGACGCCGGCAAAGGGCTTTTCATGGAGCAGACACACCAGGTCGTGGCGGTCAGCCACCTCTTTCATCAGGTCCATGGCCAGCTGGTTGTGGTCGCAGGCCGTGTTGGCGTCGGAATAGATGGGCGCCATCTCATGCTGGGAGGGGGCCACCTCGTTGTGCTTGGTCTTGCTGAGCACCCCCACCTTCCAAAGTTCCTCGTCCAGGTCCCGCATATAGGCGGCGACCCGGGGGCGGATGGCGCCGAAGTAGTGATCGTCAAGTTCCTGGCCCTTGGGCGGCTTTGCGCCGAAGAGCGTCCGGCCGCAGAGCCTCAGGTCCTCCCGCTTTAAAAACGCCTGCTTATCCAGCAGGAAGTACTCCTGCTCCGGACCCACCTGGGGCGTGACCCGGCGGGTCTCCGTGTCGCCGAAGAGGCGCAGAATGCGGATGGCCTGGCGGCTGACCTCATCCATGGAGCGCAGCAGCGGCGCCTTCTTGTCCAGCACCTCCCCGGAGTAGGAGCAGAACACCGTGGGGATGTACAGGCTGGTGCCCTTGATGAAGGCAAAGGAGGTGGGGTCCCAGGCGGTGTAGCCTCTGGCCTCAAAGGTGGCCCGCAATCCGCCGGAGGGGAAGCTTGAGGCGTCGGGCTCGCCCCGGACCAGCTCCTTGCCGGAAAACTCCATGACCACCTTGCCGCCCCCCTCCACCGGGGTGATGAAGCTGTCGTGTTTTTCCGCGGTATAGCCGGTCATGGGCTGGAACCAGTGGGTGAAGTGGGTGGCGCCCTTTTCGGTGGCCCACTGCTTCATGGCCTCCGCAATGTCGTTGGCAATGGTCAGGTCCAGCGCGGTGCCCTCATCGATGCACTTGCGCCATGCTTTGTAGGACGCCGGGGACAGGCGCTGCCGCATAACCTCCTCATTGAATACCATGCTGCCGAAGAGCTCGGGGATCTGGGTGGTTTTGGACATAGTGATTCCTCCTTTATATGAATCTTGACTGATGCGCTCTTATTCGCCGCTGCCGCCGTAGTTGGCCAGCACCCGGGCGGAGGGGTCGTTGACATCGCAGCCCTTCCAGGACCTGTTGGGCATCCAGAAGTCCTTGACCATGCGCGCCTGACCGGGGTAGTATCGTTCAAAAATCTCCCGGTAGAGCAGGCTCTCCTTGGTGAAGGGGATGGCGAAGCCGTACTTTTTCCGCTTCTTTTCGTAGTCTTCATCGGAGTAGACCGCCTCGGCGTACTCTTTCAGATCGTCCACCATGGAGTGGCCCACGGCGTCGGAGAAAGCTGCCTTCTCCCGGTAGAGGATGTCGCGGGGCAGCAGGTCGCCCTCAAAGGCGCGGCGCAGCAGGTACTTCCCCTTGTGGTAGACGTTCATCTTCTTAGCCGGGTCCACGCTCATGACATAGCGCACAAACTCCAGGTCGCCAAAGGGTACCCTGGCCTCCAGGGAGTTGACGCTGATGCAGCGGTCCGCCCGGAGCACATCATACATGTAAATCTCATCGATCCGCTTTTTGGCCTCCTGCTGGAAGGCCTCCGGCGACGGTGCAAAATCGGTGTACTTATACCCAAACAGCTCATCGGATATCTCGCCGGTCATCAGCACCCGGATGTCACTCCGCTCGTGGATGGCCTTGCAGCAGAGGTACATGCCCATGCTGGCCCGGATGGTGGTGATATCGTAGGTGCCCAGCATGGCGATCACCTCTTCCAAAGAGGAGATGACCTGGTCCCGGGTCATATAGACCTCCGTGTGGTCGGCGCCGATGTAATCGGCCACCTCTCTTGCGTACTTGAGATCAATGGCGTCTTTATCCATGCCGATGGCAAAGGTGCGGATGGGCTTATGCAAAAGCTTTGCGGAGATGGCGCACACCAGGCTGGAGTCCAGCCCGCCGCTGAGCAAAAACCCAAGGGGCGCGTCGGCGTCCAGCCGCTTCTTTACGCCGGCCACAAGCTTCTCCCGGATATTGGCGCAGACGGTTTCCAGATCATCCTCACAGTACTCCCGCACCGTGGTCAGGTCCATATAGCGGACAAACCGTCCAAAGGCGTAGTAGTGTCCCGGCGGGAAGGGACGAATCTCCCGGCACAGGCCCACAAGGTTCTTTGCCTCGCTGGCAAAGACAATGGCGTCCCCGCTGTCATAGCCGTAGAAAAGGGGCCGGATGCCGATGGGGTCCCGGGCGGCCACCAGCGTGTCGGTCATGCTGTCGTAGAGGATCAGCGCAAACTCCGCGTCCAGCCGGGAGAACATGGACAGGCCATACTCCCGGTACATGGGCAGCAGCAGCTCGCAGTCGCTCCCGCTCCAGAATTGGTAGTGCTCCTCCAGTTTCTCTTTCTGCCCCCGCCAGTTGTACAGCTCGCCGTTGCACACCACCATGTCGCCCTCCAGCTCAAAGGGCTGCATGCCGGTTTCCTCCAGGCCCATGATGGCCAGGCGGTGGAAGCACAGATACCCGGATTTGGTCTCCACCACACGGGACATGTCCGGTCCCCGGGATTTCGTCCGGTCGAAATACTCCCGGATTTCCTCCCGGCCGACGGTCTTTTTGCTGAATCCCATGATTGAACACATAAAAAGGCACCTCCGAATCAAATTTGCAGCATTCCTCCTTCTCCTTAGGACGAATGCTGCGATCCGCGGTGCCACCTAACTTGCTGCCCATGAGGCAGCCCCTTTCAAGGTTCCATTAAACCCGTGCGGTATAACGGCCGCAGCCCGTCTCCCCTACTTGCAGTGCGTTCGGTTCGCCGCTCCGGAGTGTTATTCCCTCAGGCTCTGCGTACGGGGTTCCCACTCTCTCCCGCTCACTGGAACCGATCTCCCAAGGTACTTCTCTCCATCGTCGCTTTTGCTGTATTCCGTTGTTTTTGCAAGTTCCCTTCCGGTGCGCTGCAAAATTTATGTTTCGCAGTTTATCACCACAGCGGTCCGCTGTCAATGTTAATTTCCACAAAATTGCAAAAAAAGTTGGCTGTAATTTTTGTCTGTAAAAAAATACAAAAAAATTCCTTTTTCTGTCTGTTCCTTGTTGCAATCAGACAGCAGACTTTATTGTCCGACCATAGGGCAAATGAAAGCGCCGGAGAACCTCTGTTCTCCGGCGCATTTCGCTTTTACAGGCTGATCTCCTGGCAGTTCTCCTCTTTTTCCAAAAGCAGCGGACGGATGGAGGCCACGTAGCGCTCCACCTGCTGGGCACAGCGGCCGGTGTAGAGGGCGGGGTCCAGCAGCGCCTGCATCTCCTCTTCGGTCATGGCAAAGGCGCTTTCGGCGGCCAGCCGCTCCAGAAGGTCGCACCGCTCCCCCTCCTTCATGCACCCGGTGGCCTCCATGGAGCAGCGGCGAATGATCTCATGGAGCTGCTGGCGGTCGCCGCCGCGCTTCACCGCCTCCATCAGCAGGTTTTCCGTGGCAAGGAAGGGGAGATACTCCCGCACCGTACGGTCCACAATCTTTTCATTGACATGGAGGCCGCGGGTGACGTTCTGCATGAGACGCAGTATGGCGTCGGCGCAGAGGAATCCCTCAGGCAGGGAGATGCGCCGGTTGGCCGAGTCGTCCAGCGTCCGCTCCATCCACTGGACGGAGGCGGTCATGGGGGCGTTCATGGCGTCGGCCATCAGATAGCGGCTCAGCGAGCAGATGCGCTCACAGCGCATGGGATTTCTCTTGTAGGCCATGGCGGAGGAGCCCACCTGCTTGTCCTCAAAGGGCTCTTCAACCTGCCGGTCGTGCTGCAGCAGCCGCAGGTCGTTTGCAAAGCGGTAGCAGCTTTGGGCAATGGAGGAGAGCACGTTTAAAATCCGGCTGTCGGTCTTGCGGGGATAGGTCTGGCCGCAGACCGGGAAGCACTGGGCAAAGCCGAACTCCCTGGCGATCAGCCGGTTCATCTCGTCGATCCTGTCCGTGTCCCCCTCAAAGAGGTCCAGAAAGCTGGCCTCCGTACCGGTGGTGCCCCGGCATCCCAGGAACTTCATGGAGCCGATGACAAAATCCAGCTCTGCAAGGTCGCTCTCCAGATCCTGCAGCCAGAGGGTGGCCCGCTTGCCAACGGTCACCGGCTGGGCGGGCTGGTAATGGGTGTAGCCCAGGGTGGGCATGGCCCGGTAGCGCTCTGCAAAGTCACAGAGGTTACTCATGGCCGCCAGCAGCTGGCCGCGCAGATGGCGCAGGGCCTCCCGGTAGAGGATCAGGTCCGCGTTGTCGGTGACATAGCAGGACGTGGCGCCCAAGTGGATGATGCCGGCGGCCTTGGGGCACACCTGGCCGTAGGCGTAGATGTGGGCCATGACATCGTGGCGGATTTCCTTCTCCCGGGCGGCCACCACGTCGTAATCGACGTCCTCCGTATGGGCGGCCAGCTCCTCCACCTGCTCCGCGGAGACCGGCAGGCCCAACGTGTGCTCCGCCCGGGCCAGAGCCACCCACAGCCGGCGCCAGGTGGAAAAGCGCATGTCCGGTGAAAAGAGATGCAGCATATACTCTGAGGCGTACCGGGACGCCAGGGGCGATTCGTAGCGGTCTTTGCGCATGGTCAAACCTCCTGTCAGATAATCGGAGCGGTGGACTTTTAAAAGCCCTCCCGCGCCAGGCGCGGGAGGGACTCAGCTCAGCGGATGACGATGGACTCCCGCTCCGGGCCCACGGACACATAGCCGATGCGGCACCCGATGCGGGACTCAATGAACTCCACATACTTCCGGGCGGCCTCCGGCAGGTCCTCCCACTTCCGGGCGCCGGAGATGTCGCACTGCCAGCCATCCACATACTCGACCACAGGCTTGGCCGCATCCAACAGCGCCGGGAAGGGGAACTCGTCGGTCTCTCTTCCGTCCACCACATAGTGGGTGCAGACGGGGATTTTCTTCATATAGCTGAGTACGTCCAACTTGGTCAGGGCGATGTTGGTGGCCCCCTGCATCATCACGCCGTAACGGGTGGCCACCAGGTCGATGGGGCCCACACGGCGGGGCCGGCCAGTCTTGGCGCCGTACTCGCCGCCGGCCTTGCGCAGCTCCTCCGCCTCGTCGCCGAACCACTCGGCGGTGAAGGGGCCCTCTCCCACGCAGGTGGAATAGGCCTTCACCACACCGATGACCTCCTCAATCCTTGCCGAGGGCAGTCCGGACCCCACGGGGGCATAGGCCGCGATGGCGTTGGAGGAGGTGGTATAGGGGTAGATGCCGTAGTCCAGGTCCCGCAGGGCGCCTAACTGGGCCTCAAAGAGGACCTTCTTCCCCTCTTCCTGGGCCTTGCGCAAAAACGCGCCTGTGTCGCAGACATAGGGGCGGATCTTCTCGCCGTACTCAGCGATCCACCGCTCCAGATCCTCCATGGTATAGGGCTTGGCCCCATATACCTTCTCAAGGGTCAGGTTTTTCCACTCCAAAAGGTCGGCCAGATGGCGGCGCAGGTGCTCCGGATAGAGGAGCTCGCCGGCCATCACCGTCTTCTTCTGGTACTTGTCGCTGTAAAATGGAGCGATGCCCTGCTTGGTGGAGCCGTACTTCTTGTCCTTCAGCCGGGCCTCCTCCAATCCGTCCAAATCCCGGTGCCAGGGCAGCAGCAAAGAGGCCCGGTCGCTGACCTTCAGGTTTTCCGGCGTCAGCGCCACGCCCTTGTCCATCACATCCTGCATCTCAATCCACAGGTTTTCGCAGTCAAGCGCCACGCCGTTGCCCAGCACGTTGACTACGTCCTTGCGGAAAATCCCGGAGGGCAGCAGGTGCAGCGCAAACTTGCCGAACTCGTTCACCACGGTGTGCCCCGCGTTTCCGCCGCCCTGATAGCGGACCACCACGTCGTAGTCAGAGGTGATGAGATCCACCATCCGGCCCTTTCCCTCATCGCCCCAGTTGATGCCAACAATCGCGCAATGTCCCATAAAAAGCCCTCCCGGTTCTTGTTTTCTTCTGTAGGGGCCGCAAAAGACCCCAAACCTTATTAATTATACAGGGGAAACCCCCCATCAGTAAAGACACAATTTGATATCTTAACTATAAATTTCGTTAATGCCTATATCATATCCCCCGTGCCCAGCCGGTGGTAAGGACAGCGCCGGCCCAGGCACTGCTGGTTTTCCGGGGAAAAGCCGCACACAACGGGACCTTCCAAATCCATCTCCACACCCAGATGCTCCCGGACAAAGCGGACGGCTATCACCAGCGCGGTGAAGGAATTGCGCTTACAGCACCTTGGACCGCCCAGGCGGCCGATCTGCTCCAGCACCAGGGAGGTCATCCGGTTGGAAAGCGCCCAGCTCTCCCGCTCCAGCGGCGTGGCGCCGGTGGCAATGCTGACGAACATGCCGGCGCTGGCCGCGGCGCCGCAGCAGCCCCAGAATCCGCAGGCTCCTCCGGGCACCTGGCGTCCCCGGCGCTCCATCTCATAGAGGGCGGCGGGCCAGTCCAGCTCTCCTCCGGCGTTGTGATACGCGGTCAGCAGCGCGCTGCCCACCAGCACGTGGTGCTCCGGCCCATGCATGTAGACATAGGGGTTCTCCATGATCTCCTGTGCTATCTTCACCGGATCGGTCTGCCTGCTGTGCAGGCAGACCCAGCGGATGGCAGCCAGCCCCTTTGACGCGTGGCAGTCATCACAGACAAAATGACCGTCCTCGCAGCTGGCGTTGGATGGAAACTTTTTATGGCAGAACACGCACTCCATCTCCCGGGCCGTGTCAAAATACCGCAGGGGTTTCCCGCATACAAGACATGCGCCTCGCTCCATAGTATGCCTCCTTGCTTGTTCCTTGCCGTCTTTCGGCGGCTGCATTTATGATATCCGACCGATGGGTGGAAGTCAACAGCAATCGCCGCCTGAGCGCGGGAGGAGAACTTTTTTCTTCCCCCGGGCGAAGGCCTGTGGTAAAATAGAAAAAAGTTTATGCTGTGAATTCATCCAAGGAGGTGCAGGATGCGAATTCGTCTTTTTCCGCTGCTGGCCCTGCTGCTGGCCCTGCTGTGCGCCTGCGGGAGTCTGACTCCCTCAACCACCTATGAGGTCAGCCGGGACGGCTGGGACTTTGTGGTGGACACTGAGCAGCAGACCATCACCTGCGGCGGCGATGTGTTTCAGTACACTGCGGACGGCCGTTCAGTGGAGATCACCTATCCCGACGGCTCCACCTACTTTCGGACCTACGACAACATGGGCTGGCACGGCGGCTGGAGCGACGGCTACTCAGAGGACCGGTACATCCCCGGCGACACGCTGGTGGAACTGATCTCCGGCGGCGCAGAGCAGCCGGAAAAAAGCTCCGGCAACTCGCCTTTCATCGGCCTGCTTCTTTTGGCCATAGGCGGCTTCAACGCCATTTCGCCACAAACCTCCTGGTACCTCAGCTATGGCTGGCGGTTCAAAGACGCCGAGCCCAGCGACGCCGCGCTGGTTCTTGGCCGCTGCGGCGGCGTGCTTGCCGCAGTCATCGGGTTCTTTCTGTTGTTTTTCTGAGCGAAACTTGGTTGACATGGCCTCTTTCCTATGGTAAAATACTTTGGAACCGGCAGGAAGCCGGTCATCGCCGGCCCAGCCGGTTTTTCGCGTCGCCCTACACGCATGATACCAGGAAGGTATCTGTTTTCAGCAGAAAACAGATACCTTCCTTTTGTTTTTTGCGATGCCGCGCGTATTATAAAAGGAGAGAAAATCCATATGAATCTGAAAAAACTTACGGTATCCGCCCTGATGCTGGCCCTTTGCATGGTGCTCCCCTTCCTCACCGGCCAGATTCCTCAGATAGGCAGCATGCTGCTGCCCATGCACCTGCCCGTGCTGCTGTGCGGCTTCCTGTGCGGCTGGCCCTACGGCCTGGCGGTGGGGTTCATCGCCCCGCTGCTGCGCTTTGCCATGTTTGGCATGCCGCCGATCTTTCCCACCGGTATGGCCATGGCCTTTGAGCTGGCGGCCTATGGCGCCTTCACCGGCATCTTTTACCGCCTGCTGCCCAAGAAGACCGGCATGCTCTTTGTTTCGCTGATTCTGGCCATGGCGGCGGGCCGTGTGGTCTGGGGCATCGCGGAGTGCTTCCTCCTGGGGCTGGGCGGCTTCACCTGGGCCGCCTTTGTCTCCGGCGCCTTTCTCAACGCCATCCCGGGCATCATCTTGCAGCTTGTCCTGATTCCCGCCATCCTGATTGCCCTGCGGAAAGGAAATCTGATGCTTGATGAGTGAGTTTACATCCATTCTCCTCCGCCACGCCGAAGCCTACGGCGCCATGGAGTGCGCCGACGCCGTTAAGCTTTGCTATCAGGCGGAGTTCGGCGGCGAACACCTGCTGCGCCATGCGGAGGCCGCCCTGCCGCTCATCCGGGAGGAATACTCCTCCGCCCCGGCGGATGCGGCGCTCAGCGAGCCCTGCGGTGAGCGGGTCTCCCGGCTGTATCTGGGGCCCGCCCGGGAGGCGGGGCTGCCGGCGGAGACCGTCGCCCGTCTCTTCTTCCGCTCCGCCCAGGAGCGTGGAGGCAGCGTAGGCGGCTTTTTGCAGCGGCTGTCCGATTTGAAGGAGAGCATAGACGCGTTCCCTTTTGACCTTCAGACTTTGGACCGGTTTTTGGCAGGCTACGACTTCTCCGCCCTTCCACCGCTGCGCCACAGCGAGTCCTACCGGCGGCTGTACCGCCCGGCCTACCGTCTGATCTCCGTCCGGTATGAGCAGCTGCTTCCCCTTCTTTGCGCCATGGAAGACCTGCTGCGGAAGAAAGGGCGGGTGGTCGTGGCCTTAGACGGCAACTGCGGCGGCGGAAAGACCACCCTGTCGGAGCTGCTGGCCCCCCTCTACGACAGCACGCTGATCCATATGGACGACTTCTTCCTGCCGCCGGAGCTGCGCACCCCTGAGCGGCGGGAGCGGGGCAACGTCCACTACGAACGGTTTGGGGAGGAGGTGCTCACGCCCCTTATTCGGGGGGAAGCCTTTGAGTACCGGCGGTTTTCCTGCCGCAAGGGCGGCTACTGTGGCAGCGTCCGCGCGGAGGCAAGGCCCGTCACCATCATAGAGGGGACCTACAGCTGCCACCCCTATTTTGGGCCCGGGGCCTATGATCTGCGGGTATTTGTGGAAACCTCGCCGGAGGAACAGGCCCGGCGCATCCGCCTGCGGGGTGGGGAGGACTGCTATGAGCAGTTCCGCACACTGTGGATTCCGCTGGAGAACCAGTACTTTGCAGCCAACCAGACCCGCTCTCAGGCGAACCTCATCATCCGGACGTAAGGCCGCCATGCCGTTCCGCGGGAAATGCAAGGGTTTTGCCGAGGGGTATAAAAAAGAAGCATTTGCTCTTTGAAAAAGTCCATTTTTGAGGCCCGAAACAGGCTTTTCAGAAAAATGTCCGCATAACTGAATGGGGCAGAAAATTGAGCTGAACAGTTAACGCTCTTGCTGTCCTCACAACAAGCCTGTGCAATGCCGCAAAAAATATGGTGGTTTTGTATTGTTCCGGTCTATAGTTTTATCGCTGAGCAAAAAAATCCCCCTGTCCGTCTCTTGAACAGGACAGGGGGATTTTTGCAATATCTTGGTGGAAAGCTATTGCAATTCCTTGCGCAATCGGTTAAAATTGGAGCGGAAACATAAATAGCGGCAGAGCATGACGGGCGGCAACCCGCCATGCTCCGATGGAGAGTGATAGCACCACTCAACACCACAGTCAGATAGACTGCACCGTACCTCCCATTATACCGATGGAGTGTTTCTATTGCAAGCATTATCCGTCAAAATGGGATTGGTGTTACGCTTTGATTGACTACAGTCAGGCGGTGTTGAGTTATACGCTCAACACCGCTTTTTATGTTTCCGACGATGGCCCGGAGCGGGGAGTTTCCCCGCCCGCCGGGCCTGTCCGTCGGAAATATACGGGCTGACCTTGATTATGTTTACTGTGCCGTGGGATTTAGGCCCGGAGAGGAAGGAGAAGGCGCACATAAATCGGCACGATAAAACAGGAGAAAGGAAGTCCGTAACATGAAAAAATTTATAACTCTTTTTCTGGCCCTCGCCCTGTCCATGGGTTTGGCCGTCCCCGCCCTTGCCGCGGAAACGGACCAGAAGATTGCCGTGGGTGATCAGACCTATGAGCGTGTGCTTCAAGCGATTCTGTCTCAGACCGAGGATCAGCCTGTCTCCCTGCGGCTGGAGAGCGACATATTGATGACAGCCCCTGTGGTGATCGGATCCAGCGATTATGACGGACTGTTCGGCGGCATAGTCATAACTGTGCCCTCCCACGACATTGCCATTGACCTGAATGGCTTTGCTCTAACCGGGCCGGAGAGCGGTCCGATCTTCACGGTGCAGAACGGCTATACTCTGACTGTCTTGGACAGCTCCGATGCCCAAACCGGGAAGTTGGTATCACAAAGTGAGAAGCCGGTGATCGAGGAGGAGGGAGGCATCTATGTCCCTGTGCGGTCCACCGCCCCCACCGAATCCACAACTCCCACTGAGTCCACCGCTCCCGCCGTCCCTGACGCCCCCAGCAGCTACACCGTGAAAAAGGGCGACACCTGGGGAACCATCTGCATCAACTTCTACGGCAGTAACGCTCAGCGCTGCGCCCTGCAGAAGGCCAACAAATATGTCAAGCTGACCGCCGGCACCGTAATCACCCTGCCCGAGAAGCTGGGTAAGGCCGTTCTCATCCCCGCCCCCGTGGCCGGTGAGGGCGAGACCCTGTACACAATTAAGTACGGCGACAGCTTGGGCTCCATCGCCAAGGCCGCCTATGGTGATATGATGAAGTACAAGGCCATCTTTGAGCGCAATTCCGACCGCCTGAAGAACGCCAACACTATCTATGAAGGCCAGGTCATTGTCCTCCCCGCCAAGTAAAAGCGCAAAAAGTGATAAAAATACCCGCCTCCGTTTGAAACTGGGCGGGTATTTTTTCTGTGTGCCTAAACGATTAATTTAATGACATTGAGCATTTGCTCCTTCTTTTTTACAGCTCCGCGACTGCCTCCACTTCCACCAGCGCGCCCTTTGGCAGAGCGACGACGGCAAAGCAGGAGCGGGCGGGCCGGTCGGGGAAATACTTGGCATACACCTCGTTGAATGCGGCAAAGTTCCCCATGTCGGTGAGGAAGCAGGTGGTCTTCAGCACCTTGGAGCAGTCGGATCCCGCCTCTTCCAGAACCGCCTTCAGATTGGTCAGCGCCTGCTCGCTCTGAGCCGCGATGTCATCGCCCACCAGGGCGCCCGTGACAGGGTCCAAGGGGATCTGGCCGGAGGTGAACACGAACTGTTCGGTGGCTTTTGCCTGGGAGTAGGGGCCCACTGCCGCGGGGGCCAGGTCGGTGTGGATGGTCTTCATCTGCAACACTCCTTATTTTATGTTCTTCCTCCGTTATACCACATTCTTCTCTGTCCCACAAGATTTTTCCGGTTGCACGCGGCTGTACAAATTTACGCAAAAACGGGTGGAAGGTTGATTTCCTGTATGTTTCACAATGAAAGGAGCGCTTATGAACCACACCCAAACCTATGGGCTCAACCAGTGGGAGGACAACGACCGCATCCTCCGCACGGATTTCAACGCCGACAACCAGAAACTGGAGAGTGCGCTGGGGGCCAAGCTCCAGTACCACAAGCTGAAAGAGGTGGTCACTCAGGAGACGGCCACCCGGGTGGAGGTGGACGTCTCCGACATCCATTTTGCCGACTGGAAGTATCTGGTGGGCGTACTGACGCCCACCAGTGTCGGAACCTGCAGCTGGTGGTACTCCCCTTCCGGCGGAACCGCCTCCAAATGCTCCTGCAACTCCATGGGCAACCTGGGCTCTGATTTCGTGGGCCTGGGCAGGTTTTACTCATCAAGCTCCAGCCTGAACTCCGTCTATATGATCGCGCTCATCCTCCACAACCCCGCCCAGTACCTGCGCGGCATCACTTTTGGAGGCACTTTTGTCTATGGAAAAAGCACAACCTACACCTACGAAGACCTCAGCGTCCTGGTGCTCTCCGGCACCAGCGACTCCGACCATATCGGGGCCGGGGCAAAAATTGAGCTGTGGGGGGTGAAGTAAATGTCCATCGACGTTCTGATCTGCCGTGCCGACGGCACCCAGGAGCTGGTCCGCCGGGAGGTCCCGGAGGACTACTTTGAATCCACTCCCCAGACGGAGGAGGGCCAATAGCAAAAGGCGGGGGAAAATTCCCCCGCCTTTTGCTATGCCCCCATCAGACACAAAATCACGCCGTAAATCACGCTGGCTGTAACGCCGAAAACGATCACCGGTCCGGCGATGAGGAACATCTTGGTGGCCATGCCGGTAATGATGCCCTCGCTTTTGAAGTCAATGGCCGGCGAGACCACCGCGTTGGCAAAGCCGGTGATAGGCACCAGCGTGCCCGCCCCACCGAACCGCGCCAACTTGTTGTAAAGGTTCACTCCAGTGGCCAGCGCGGAGAGAAACACCAGGGACACGGACGTGGCGGTCCCCGCGTCCTCCTTCCCCAGGCCCAGCGCGCTGAAGCCGTTCATAATCAGCTGCCCCAGCACGCAGATGGCTCCGCCGATGACAAAGGCCAGAAGCATGTTCTTGGCCAGGGGGGATTTTTTTTGCTTTTGCTTGACATAGGACTGGTACTCCTTAGGTGTCATATCGCTGCCTCCTTCCGCTTTGTAGTTTCTCCCTTTTTTGAGAAAACTATCCCCTTTTCCTTGCCAAAGCCGGCCAAAGGCGCTACACTATGTGCGGATTCAACGATTGGATGGGAGAGATTCCGCATGAAAGAGGCAAAACGCCCCCTGGGGCTTTACATTCACATCCCCTTTTGCAAAAGCAAGTGCATCTACTGTGACTTCTACTCCCTGCCGGGGCGGGAAGAGCGGATGGATGCGTACGCCAAGGCCCTCTGCTCCCATCTGAGGGAGGCCGCTCCCCGTGCCCGGGGCCACAGCGTGGACAGCGTCTATTTCGGCGGGGGAACCCCCTCCTGTTTGGGAGCATCCCGGCTGTGCGCTATTTTAAAGGTCGTCCGGAAGCACTACGCCGTGGCGAAAGACGCCGAGATCACCTTGGAGGCCAACCCCGACTCCGCCGGCAGCTTCAAGGACCTGCGCGCCCTGCGGCGCTGCGGCTTCAACCGCGTCTCCCTTGGGATGCAGTCCGCAGACGACGCGGAACTGCGCGCCATCGGCCGCATCCACACCATGGACCAGGTCCGCACCGCCGTGGAAACCGCCCGGAAGGCCCGTTTCCCCGATGTGTCGCTGGACCTGATCTACGGCCTGCCGGGGCAGACCATGGAGCGCTGGCAGGAGAACCTCTCCGCCGCCGTGGCCCTGGACCCGGACCACCTGAGCTGCTATGGGCTGAAGGTGGAGGAGGGCACGCCCCTCTATCAGGCCAAAGACAGCCTTCTCATGCCCGGGGACGACCTGCAGGCGGACATGTACCTCTACACGGTGGAGTTTTTGCAGCACATGGGATACCGGCAGTACGAGATTTCCAACTTTGCCCGCCCGGGCCATGCCTCACGCCACAACCTGAAGTACTGGACGCTGCAGGAGTACGCGGGCTTCGGCCCCGGAGCCCACTCGGATTTCGGCGGCGTCCGCTACGCCTACGGCCGGGACCTGGAGGGCTACATCCGGGGCGTTCTGACCGGTTCGCCCATGGTCAGCGAATCGGAGCGCATCCCGCTTACGGAGCGGGACACAGAGTACATCATGCTGCGGCTGCGGACATCCCTTGGGCTGGATGTGAGGGAGTTCGAGCGGACCTTCCGCCGGCGCTTTGATCCGCTGGAACCGCTGATGCACCGCTTTGCCCAGGCCGGCTACGCCCTTGAGGAGGACGGCCGGTGGCACCTGACGGCCACGGGCTTTCTTGTCTCCAACCAGATCATTGGCGCGCTGCTGGAGGCTCTTTCGGCGGACAAGGCCCGCCGCGCCAGCGCCCGGGAACAGGGTGATTTTCGGGTGGAGTGCTGATCAAGCGCCGTATAGCTGGAAGCCGATGCTTCCGGCTATGCTTTTTCCCCTTCCTGTTTACCTCTGCGCTAACTTTATGCACAGTGTGCAACTTTTTCCTCTCCCGCTTCGTCTAAAGGAAAACCTGTCTCACAGGGATTCCCAAAGATTTTACGGTTTACATTTTTCCCGGAGCGTGCTATGCTATGTGGGACTGTACCGGTATTATGTATACCACAAGAAACGTACAAAATGGAGGCAACGCATGAGAAAGTTCCTGTGCAGAGCAACATCCCTGATCCTGGCGGCGGTGCTGGCCAGCGCATCGCTGTCCGCAGCGGCATCCTACGCCATGGGTGACGACCTGACCAGCGTCTCCACCGGTCTGCATGAGCAGACGCAGCTGAACACCAGCGTGTTCTGGAGCAGCGCGTACTCCGATCTGCGGACGGAGAACGTGGTGACCTACGTTCCCAGCGAATCCGTCACGCCCATCGTCACCTACGGCGGCGCGATCACCCAGCGCTCCACCGTCTCCGCCACCGCAAAAGCGCTGGAAGCCCAGGGCTACCGGGTGGTCGCCGGGATCAACGGCGATTTTTACAACACAGGAAACGGCGTTCCCATCGGCCTCGTGATCACAGAGGGGCAGATCCGCACCGGCGCCTCCGCCTATCATGCCATCGGCTTTTGCGCCGACGGCACCGCGGTGCTTGGAAAGCCG
This sequence comes from Dysosmobacter acutus, assembly GCF_018919205.1. Taxonomy (NCBI): domain Bacteria; kingdom Bacillati; phylum Bacillota; class Clostridia; order Eubacteriales; family Oscillospiraceae; genus Dysosmobacter; species Dysosmobacter acutus. The sequence goes on along the minus strand of NZ_JAHLQN010000001.1, from coordinate 696,016 downwards.
GGTATCAAGTACTCCGTCGACCTGGGGCAGAACGCCTCCGGCCAGACCGTCGTCCGCTCCATTGCCGACGTGAACAAGGCCCGTCTCTCCGAGGGCGGCATCTACCTCTATACATACGATTTCAACGCCAGGCACACCAACGGCACCACTGAGCCGGGCGTGGACGTGGTCTGCTCCATTGTGGAGGGCTCTTTGTCCATCGGCACGGAGATGACCCTCCAGGTGGAGCAGGTGCTCACCGACGCCTCGGCCACCGCTGTGGGCGCCGACAGTGTGGTGCTCTCCGCCAACAACAAGACCGGCGCCTACTACACAGACGCACTGAAAAATCTGATGCCGGGCCAGACGCTGACATTGTCCGTCACCGCCTCCGACACCCGCTGGAATGATGTGGAGTACGCCGTGGGAGCCCTCTACTCCCTTGTTTCAGGCGGCGTGGTTGCCTCCAGCCTTCCCAGCGGACAGGCGCCCCGCACCGCCATCGGCCAGAAGGCCGACGGTACGCTGGTATTCTACACCGTGGACGGCCGCAAGAGCGGCCACAGCATCGGCGCCACGCTGTCCCAGGTGGGTCAGCGGATGGTGGAATTGGGCTGCGTCACCGCCCTTGGCCTGGACGGCGGCGGCTCCACCACGCTCTCCGTCACCTCTCCGGACACCACCTCCGCCTCCACCATCAACTCCCCTTCCGAGGGGTCGGAGCGGTCCGTGTCCAACCATGTGTTCCTGGTGGCCTCCAGCTCCTCCACTGGCATTCTGAGCCACTATTATGTCAAGCCCGAAAGCTCCTACGCCCTCACCGGCAGCACGGTCAAGGTGTCCGCTTCCGGCGTGGACACCAATTATATCCCCATGGACGCGGGCTATGACCTGTCCTCCACCGACGGCACCGTTGAAAACGGCGCCGTGGTCCTGCCCGCCTACAGCGGCGACGTCACCGTCACCGCCTCCGGAGATGGCCGCAGCGGCAGCGCGGTCATTCACACGGTGGACACGGTGGACAGCCTCAGCATCTCCGGCCCCGCCGGAGCCCTTTCGGCGGTGACCATCGCCCCGGGGGAGAGCGTCCAGTTGATTCCCAAGGCCACGTATAACCACCTCTCCCTCTTCTCCTCTGCCAGCGCCTACACCTGGAGCATCTCCGGTGACGTGGGCACGGTGGATGCCGACGGCAAGTTCACCGCCTCCCTCCAGCCCGCCACCGGCACCCTCACCGTCTCCGGCGGCGGAAAGAGCGTCTCAGTGCCCATCCGCGTGACCTCTTTGTCCCTGAACACCCTGGAGGACTTTGAGGAGGGCCTGCCCGACTGGAGCGCCTCCACCTCCGGCACCGCGCTGGAGCGCAACACCAACGTGGAGACCGTCCGCTTCGGCAAGGCCTCCGGCGCGCTGAGCTATGCCCTGGACGAGGCCACCTCCAGCGCCTCGCTGTTCCTCACTTCCCTTCACTTCAAGGCCAACTACAACCGGCTGAACCTCTGGGTCTACGGCGACGGCTCCGGCAACACCCTCTCCGCCACCACCTTTGACGGCGTCAACTACGGCTCGGTGACGCTGAGCACTCTGGACTTCACCGGCTGGAAGCAGCTCAGCGTCAAGCTGCCCGAGGGCGCCGCGTCCGTCACCGACCTGACCGTCTCCGGCACAACGCCCTCCGGTACCATCTATCTGGATCAGATCGTGTGCTCCTACAACGACATTGTGGATCAGACCGCTCCCGCCGTCACAGCCTCCCTCGCCGGCACGGCTCTGAGCGGCGCCGTGTCCGACGAGGTGGACGGCCTGCTGCCCAAGGCGAACATCTCCGTCACAGTGGACGGCAAGGCGGTTTCCTTCAACTACAACGAATCCACCGGCGCTGTCTCCGCCACCGTGGCGGTGGGCGACGGCAATGGCCATCGGGTGAGCATCATTGCCACTGACGCCTCCGGCAATGTCAGGCGCGCCTCGGCGGACGCGGCCTCCACCGCCCAGGCTCCCCACTTCAGCGACACCGCCAATTACTGGGCCTCCGCCTATGTGGATTACCTCTACACCTCCGGCATCACCACCGGCTATGCCGACGGCACCTTCCGCCCCTCCCGCAACATCTCCCGCCAGGAGTTCGCCGTGATGCTGTACCGCTACCTGGGGCTCAGCGCCAGCCAGTACGAGTCTGTGGAGCTCCCCTTTGCGGACCTGGGTCAAATCGGAGACTTCGCCCTCACTGCGGTGAAGGCGTTGTATACCGAGGGCATCCTCAACGGCACCATGGGTTCCGACGGCCGGCTGTACTTCAATCCCGCCTCCTCCATCACCCGGGCCCAGGCGGCGGCCATGATGGGCCGCACCCAGCCCAAGGGCTACACGGAATCCGCCCTGTCCTTCACCGACACGGCCGCCATTCCCGCCTATGCCTCCTACTATGTCTCCACCATGGTCTCCCAGGGCGTCATCAGCGGCTATGAGGACGGTTCCTTCAAACCCAACTCCCCCATCTCCCGGGGACAAATGGCAAAGATTCTCTACAACCTGCTGTAAGAGGAAAGCTCCCGCCGCCCTGGCGGGAGCTTTCTTAACAAAACGTTAATTGCCTTTTTCCCTGTGCCATGGTATACTGACAGCACTTGTGCATCTCTTTCGCCCTACTTTGGAAAAGGAGTCATCTCAGTGGACGAACCGCCGTTACCCGCCATATACATAGAACATTGCCGACAGGGACGGTCCCATTCTCTTTTGTAATGGGACGGTTCCTGTCTGTATTTTTTATCCATACGCGCGGGGACAGAGGGCGGCGAACAGACCCGGCGGCAGCGCCATTAAACCTTCGTTTTGATGATTGAAAAGGAGTGATGAGTCCTCATGGACAGTCCCAGTATCACAATGACCATTGCAATTCTTGCCCTTGTATGCCTCTCCGCCTATTTTTCCGCCACAGAAACTGCCTTTTCCAGCCTGAACCGAATCCGGCTGAAAAGCAAAGCCGACGGCGGCGACCGCCGGGCGGCGCTGGCCCTCTCCCTGTCGGAGGAATATGACCGGCTGCTCTCCACCATCCTCATCGGCAACAACATCGTGAACATCACCGCCACCACCGTGGGCACGGTGCTGTTCACCCGCCTGGCGGGCGTATACGGTCCCACGGTCTCCACAGTGTTACTCACCGTGGTCATCCTGATCTTCGGTGAAATCTCCCCCAAGAGCCTGGCCAAGGAGAACCCGGAGAAATTTGCCATGGCCTCTGCGCCGGTGCTGCGCGTCTTCCTTGTGATTCTGCGGCCGCTGAACTTCCTCTTTGCCCAGTGGAAGCGGCTGCTCAGCGCCATCTTCCGCACGGGGGAGAGCCAGGGCATCACGGAGGAAGAGCTGATCACCATGGTTTCCGAGGCGGAGAACGAAGGCGGGTTGGATCAGCACGAAAGTGAGCTGATCCGCTCGGCCATCACCTTCGGCGATCTGGAGGCCGGCGATATTCTGACGCCCCGGGTGGACATTGCCGCCATCTCAGACCAGGCCACCATAGAGGAGATCGCCGCCTCCTTTGCCGAAAGCGGCTACTCCCGGCTCCCGGTCTATCACGAGGGCATTGACGATATCATCGGCGTGATCCACGAAAAGGACTTTTACTCCGCCCGCTACCGGGGCCAGGGCGACATCTCCGCCTGCATCAGCCCCATCCACTATACCGCGCCCAACACCCGGGTGGACCAGCTGCTGCGGACGCTTCAGACAAAGAAGCTGCATATGGCCGTGGTGGTGGATGAGTACGGCGGCACCGAGGGCCTTGTGACCATGGAGGACATCATGGAGGAGCTGGTGGGTGAGATCTGGGATGAACACGATGAGGTCTCGGAGTATTTCCGTTCCCAGGGCGACGGCAGCTATCTCATCTCCGGCAGCGCTGACCTTTCAGACCTCTATGACCTCTTCTCCATCCGCGGCCAGTGTGACGCAAGCACGGTCTCGGGCTGGGTGGTGGAGCAGCTCCGCCGGCTGCCTCAATCCGGCGACCGATTCCGATGGGAGGGTCTGGACGTCACCGTCAAAGAGGTGGATCACCGCCGGGTGCTGGAGGTTCTGGTAAGGCCCATTTCGGAAGAAGCCCGGTGATACGCGGCGCCGCCTGAGGCGGCGCCGCTTCTTTGGTTGAATCCCGCCTGCATTTGTGCTACACTGATACAATCCCATTGAAAAAGGAGAGGTTTCATGTCCCACTACACCCTGTCCCAGTGGATTCTGTTCTTTTTCTTCTACTGCTTTTGCGGCTGGATCTGGGAGTCCTGCCTGGTCTCAGTGCGGAAGAAGACATGGGTCAACCGGGGCTTTCTCCACGGCCCCCTGCTTCCCATCTACGGCTCCGGGGCGCTGATCATCCTGCTGGCAACGCTCTCGGTTCAGGACAACCTCTTCCTGGTCTTTTTGCTGGGCATGATCGCCGCCACCATTCTGGAATACTTTACGGGCGCCGCCATGGAACGGCTCTTCCGCGTGCGGTACTGGGACTACAGCGACAAGCCCCTGAACCTCAACGGCCACATCTGCCTGTTCTGTTCCCTTGGCTGGGGCGCCTTCTCCATCTTTTTGGTGGAGGTTGTCCATCCGCCCATCCAGCGGCTTGTTTTGAAGATTCCGGAGGGAATCGCCCAGCCTGCCGCCTTTTTGCTGGCCGTGGCCACCACAGTGGACGCCGTCCAGTCCTTCAACGCGGCCATGAACCTGCGGGAGATGCTGGAAACTCTGGCCCAGAACAACGAAGACCTCCAGCGCATCCAGAAGCGGCTTGAGGTGTACTCCGCCTTTGCGGAGGAGGACCTGCAGCGCTTCCGCGACAAGTTGGACGAGGGCCGTTTCCGCCTGGAGGGCCTGCGGCAGGAGCGGGCCATGGAAAAAGCCCTCCGCAGGGCCAGCCTGCGCTCCCAGATGCAGGAGAACGTCCAGCGCCGCCGGGCCTGGAAGCTCAGCGTGGTACAGACCCTTGCCGAAGGTCTGGAGCAGTACAGGGAGAAGTTGGACTCCGCCACCGACCTCTCCGCCGAGTATCTGGACGAGAAGCGCTCCGAGATCGCCGAGGCCCTGGAAAAGCTCCAGCGCCAGCGGGAGCGGATCCGCTCCACCTCCGACAAGGCCTATGCCCGGGCCGCCCGGATTCTGCGGGGCAATCCCTCCGCCAGGTCCAAGGGTCTGGAGGAGGCGCTGGAGGAGCTGCGCAGGCTGTCCTCCAAAAAATGATTCCATGCACTGCAAGCAAAAGAGCGCGGCCCTTCCGGCCGCGCTCTTTTTCCATCAAATGCGAAATCCGCTCCTACGGAATATACTCAAAGCCCCATTTGGTCATGGCATAAAAGACGGGAAGCAGCGCCTCCCCCCTCTTGGTCAGCAAATACTCCACATGGGGAGGGATCTCGTTGAACTGGACCCGGGACACCAGCCCGTCCCGCTCCAGCTCCCGCAAGGAGCTGGTCAGCATGGTGTTGGTGATTCCCGCAAGGCTTTTCTTCAGTTCTCCGAAGCGAATCTGGCCCTTGACGCACAGCTCGTAAATGATTTGAAACTTCCATTTCCCCTGCAGCATCACCAGCAGAGGCGTCACCGGGCAGTTTCCGGAGCTTGTGAGAATCCCCTTGCGCACCTGCTCCACATACTCCTCATAGCTCATGTCCTGATCCATATGCTCTCCCCTTCCAGCTGGCCCGGATGGTATGCCGCGCCATACTATGTAAGAATAATCTGCGTACTTGCATGTTTATATGGCCTTAGTATAATAAACATATCAGCAAAAGGCAAGCGGGGCCGGACGGCCTTTACAACTGGAAAGGATGATCAACACCATGAAAGAACTGGAGTTTCGCAAGGCGGCTGAATTCACCTCCCCCAATCCCCTGGTCCTGGTCTGCACGGAGAAGCCGGACGGCTCTGTGAACCTGGCCCCGGTATCCTATGTGAGCTATCTCTCCTCCAATCCTCCCATGCTGGGCTTTGCCATGGGCAAGGGGTCCTACACCGGAAAGCGGACCCGGGAAACCGGTAGGGCGGTCCTTGCCGTCCCCGGCGCCAGTCTCCGCAGCGCGTCCATCGGCTGCGGCTCCGTCAGCGGAAGCGACACGGACAAGGTGCAAAAGTTTCAAATCCCCATGACCACCCTCCCCGGCACAAGCATCCAGATTCCCGCAGACACCAGGATCGCCCTTGTTGTCTCTCTTTCCCAGACGGTAGAGGTCGGCAATCACTTCCTCCATATCTGCAGCATCGACAAGATTTACGGAGATGAGGAGAAGGACGCTCTCTTTGCTTGGGACGGCTATCGCCGGGCGGCATGCGCCCGGGAAGCTTAAAAACCGGCCCCGCGGCTTTGCCGCGGGGCCGGTCCTTCTTTCCCCCTCTATTCCCACGGCGGCTCACACGCCGGTCAGGTCAAAGGGCGGGGTGTACTCCTCTCTGGCCGAGGTGCGCTCCTGGGTAAATCCGTCCACAATGCCGCAGTTTTCCATGTATTCCACCGCGGCGCGGTATTCCGCCGCCGTCACGTGGCGGCCAAGCTCCCGGGGGCCGTCCGGCTGGGGCGTATACTGCGCCATGAGGGAAAAGAGCACGTCTCCGGGGCGGAACTGCTCCGCCACCCAGTCGATGCACCGGCGGGTGTTCTCCAGCTGGCCCGGCAGCACCAGATGGCGGATGACCACGCCCCGGCGCAGCAGACCGTCCTCCATCTGATAGGGGCCCGTCTGGCGGAACATCTCAAGGATGGCGGAGGAGGCATAGTCGAAATAGTCCGCCGCCCGGGAGTAGCGCAGTGCGATCTCCGCCATAGCATACTTCAAATCCGGCAGGTAGACCTGCACCTTTCCCTCCAGCGTGCGCAGCGTCTCCACCGTCTCGTAGCCCCCGCAGTTCCACACCACAGGCACACCAAGGGGCTTTCGAAGCGCCTCCAAAATCCAGGGGGTAAAGTGGGTGGGCGTCACCAGATTGATGTTGTGGGCTCCCTGGGACACCAGCTCCTCCATAATCCGGCGCAGCCGGTCCGTGGAAACGGCCTTTCCGAATCCGCCGGCGCTGATGGCTCCGTTCTGGCAAAAGCAGCAGCGCAGGTTACATCCGGAGAAGAAGATGGCTCCTGAGCCCCGCTCCCCGCTGATGCAGGGCTCCTCCCAGAAGTGGAGGCCGGCCCGGGCGATCCGCACTGTCGCGGGCATGGCGCACACCCCGGTCCCGGAATGTACCGTCCGCTCCGCGGCGCAGCGGCGGGGGCAAATGTCACAGATCATCTCTCTTCACCTGAAATCCCGGGCCCAGATTGCCTTCCCTCCAGTGGCGGCGGCAGAGGCTGGTGTACTTCTCTCCCGCGCCTATCACCACCTGTTCCCCTTCCTTGAGCACATGGCCCTGCGCGTCAAAGCGGGCGTTGAAGGTGGCCTTCCGGCCGCACCAGCAGATGGTCTTCACCTCTTCAATCTTGTCGGCCATCACCAGCAGCTCATAGCTGCCGGGAAAAAGCTCTCCCTTGAAGTCCGAGCGCAGCCCATAGCAGATCACCGGGATGTCCAGATCGTCCACAAGGTGCACCAGATGGCGGACCTCCTCCCGGCTGAGGAACTGGGCCTCGTCCACGATGATGCAGGCAAACTCCTCCAGCTCCGCCTCCCCCATGGCCTCCAGCTCGTCAAAGTAGACGCAGGGATGGCTCAGACCGATGCGGGAGACCACCATATGATCTCCGCCCCTGCTGTCCAGCCGGGGCTTCACCAGCAGGGCCTTCTGCCCCCGCTCGTCGTAATTGTAATGTACCATCAGGGCGTTGGCGGTCTTGCTGGACCCCATGGCCCCGTATTTGAAGTAAAGCTGCGCCATGCTCAATCCTCTTTTCGGCTATACTCTCCGGAGCCGTAGGGCGGGCTCATCCCGACGGCGTCGATGGTCATCTTCTCGCACTTGGGGCAGTACCAGGCGGTCTTGTACGTAAAGAGTACTCCCTCGTCATCCACCCGCAGCGATTGATTGGGGTCCGGTCCGATCAGCTTGCTCTTCCACTCGATCTCCCCCCGCACCCACCAGACGGCGCCGCCGCCCTTGGCCAGAAGATGGCCCAGGCTCATTTCGCCGCCGCACCAGGGGCAGCACTGGGGTAATTTTTCCTCTTTGGGCGGACTTCTACGGGGCTCGTCCCAGGGCTCCCGCTCTTTTTCCCAAACCGCCATACTCACTTGATCCTCCCCTGTCTCTCTAAATGTTCCAGCGCCTCGTCCCGGAACCGGGCAAAGGCCGTGGGCACTGTCTTATCGGCAAAGTCCCGTCCCTCTGCCCAGCAGAAATCCGCAGGGCCGGAGGGCCGGCAGAGCAGCACATAGCCGGTCATGTGCCACTCCACATGGGTGAAGATGTGCTTGGCGGCGATTCGTTTTTCCCACCGGAGCGTCTCAACGCCCCAGCGCTCCAAAACCCGGGCCGCCTCCTCTTCGCCAAGCGCCCCTTCCACATTGGGAAACTCCCACAGGCCGGCCAGAAGTCCGGTCTCCGGCCTCCGGCGCAGCGCGGCGCCCCGGCCGGAGAGAAGGACAAACACGGTGCGCTCCTCCACACGCCTCTTCTTTTTCGGCGCCTTTACGGGAAGCGACGACTGACGGCCCGCCTCCCGGCCGGCGCACAAGTCCCGTCCCGGGCACAGCAGGCACATGGGCTCGGCGTTGGGCAGGCACACCGTGGCCCCCAGGTCCATCATGGCCTGGTTGTAGTCCCCGCAGCGCTCCGCCGGAGGCAGCGCCTCCTCCACCCAAGCGCGAAAGCGCCTGCGGACCTTTACGTCGGCGATGTCCTCATCGCAGTCCATGATCCGCGCCGCCAGGCGCAGCACATTGCCGTCCACCGCCGGGACGCGCTGGCCCTGGGCGATGGACAGGATGGCCCCTGCGGTATAGTCCCCGATGCCGGGCAGGCCCGTCAGCTCCTCATAGGTCCGGGGCAGCTCGCCGCCGAAGCGCTCCATGGTCTGGCGGGCGGCTTTTTGCAGGTTCCTTGCACGGCTGTAGTAGCCCAGCCCCTCCCAGCACTTCATCAGCCGCTCTTCCTCTCCCTGGGCCAAGGCCTCTATGGTGGGAAATTCCCTGAGGAAGCGGGCATAATACTCCCGTACCGCCGCCACCCGGGTCTGTTGGAGCATGATCTCCGAAATCCACACGTGGTAGGCGTTGGCCGGCGTCTCTCGCCAGGGAAGCTCCCGGGCGTTTCGCTCATACCACCCAAGGAGCGGCACGGTGAGTTGTCTCAGTCTTTCCTGATTCATAAATCCTCTCAAAATCGGTTGGCGTAGCCGCAGCGGCGGCACAGCTCCTCCGCCGGACGGCGATGGGAAAACCCGTCGTATATGGCCCGGGCTCTGTGGGAGCTCAAAATCTCGTCTAACTCCTGGTACAGCAGGTTTCCTATTGCCAGGTCCCCCTCGTGATCCAGGCAGCAGGGCACCACCGTGCCGTCGCACAGCACCGCCGCCTGGCGGCGCAGAGCGTAGCAAAACTGCGTATCCTTCTCCTCCGCCTCCAGATCCGGCCAGTCAAACTTGCTGTCCCTCTCAAGATAAATCCGTTCCCTTAACCGCCAGGTGTTGGGACGGGGCCTGGCCCAGCTCTCCCGGGGTCCAGCCTCCGCCTCAAGAAAGCGGAGAATCTCCTCGTTGCGGAGTTCCTCTCCTCCCTCGTTCCAAAGCCGCAGCACACAGAGGACGCCCCGGTCCGACGCCTCGCGGCAAAACGCCCAGCACTGCTTGAGGTAGGGGACCATATCCGCGCCGCCGTTGCCCTCAAAGCTGTGGAGGGAGACGGACACCTTGTGAAGCGCCGGCGCGTCCAGCAGCTCTCCCTCCCGGCGGGAGAGCAGCGTACCGTTGGTGGTCAGGCAGACCCGAAAGCCCTCCTGGTCCGCCAGGGCAAGGAACCGTCCCAGCCGGGGATGGAGCAGCGGCTCGCCCATCACGTGGAAATAGAGATAGCGCGTCTTTCCCCTCAGGCGGGAGAGCACCGTGGAAAACTCCCCCTCCTCCATGTCCCGGAGGGGCCGCGCCGTGCCGGGGCAAAACGCGCAGCGGAGGTTGCAGCGGTTGGTGATCTCCACATAAATCCGTTTGAACATGCCGCTCCTTCCCGGCTCCAGCAGCTGGAACCTTTTTGATGCTGTTTTTGATTATATCAAATCCTGAAGTCTTTTTCCATTCGCATTTTCCCTTTTCTCTTTCCCGCCGGTGCGTTGAAGGGCCAAAATCCGGCAATCCGCCGCCTTGGGTCGGTTTTTTCTCAATTTATAAAATTTCTCTTGACCTTCCCCCTTCTGGAAGGTATATAGTTAGGTCAGCCAAGGAGGTGAAGAAGCTGAAGATCAACGAAGTGGAGGCGCTGGTGGGCGTCACAAAGAAAAATATCCGCTTTTACGAACAGGAGGGCCTGCTGACCCCCCGGCGCAACAGTGAAAACGGGTACCGGGACTATCAGGAAGAGGATGTGGAAGCGTTGCAGCGGATTAAGCTGCTGCGGAAGTTAGGCCTGCCCCTGGAAGAAATCCGGAAGATGCAGAGCGGCGCCCACACCCTGAGCGACGGCATGCGCCGCCACCTTGTGACGCTGGAGCGGGAGACCAAAAATCTGGAACAGGCTATGGGGCTGTGCGCCTCATTGCAGGAACAGGACCAGCCTCTGAGCAGTCTGGACGCCGGAGCGCTGCTGGTCCGGCTGGAGCAGATGGAACGGGAGGGAACCACCTTTATGGATAAGCAGAAAAACGATACCAAACGCATCCGCTACGTGGCGCCGGTGGTCATTACGATTTTGATGACCGTCCTGATGGGCGCCCTGGTCTGGCTCTTCGTCTGGGCCGCGGAAACCGATCCCCAGGGCGCGCCGCCCATGCCCCTGCTTGTGCTGTTTATCGCCATCCCCGTGGCGGTGATCTTAGGCGTGGTGCTGGCCATGATTCTGCGCATTCGCGAGATCGGAAAGGGGGAGGAAGACGATGCCAGAAACTATTGAGTCCGCGAAACGCCACCGCCGCCGTCAGGCCGTTTTGTCCACTCTCATCAACGGCTTTTTGCTGCTTTTTTCCGCGTTTGTGCTGCTCATAGTGCGCGGCAGGTTTGACTTAGGCGGCTTTTTATCCGGCCTGCTGGTATTTTTCGCGGCCGTCAACACAATCTGCATCCTTCCGCTGGCGTACAGCCTGCGGGAGAGATTACAGGAAATTCAAGGAGGAGAAGAAGATGAAGCTTGTCACTATTGATTACATTCCCGGCCAGGACTTTGAGGCCATGGACATTGTGAAAGGCACCGTGGTCTACAGCAAAAACTTCGGCCGGGACTTTATGGCCGGCATGAAGACTCTGGTGGGCGGTGAAATCGTGGGCTATACGGAGATGCTCAATGAGGCCCGCCAGATTGCCACCAAGCGCATGGCCGACGCGGCCGAGGCCCTGGGCGCCGACGCCGTGGTCAATGTCCGCTATGCCTCCTCCTCGGTGATGCAGGGCGCCGCCGAGGTGGTGGCCTACGGCACGGCCGTCAGATTCAAATGATCCGCGTCACCTACATCGGCCACTCCGGCTTTCTGGTGGAATGGCCGGAGCAGTACTGGCTCTTTGATTACTACAACGGCACGCTCCCGCCCCTTTTGCCTGATAAGCCCCTGCTGGTCTTTGTCAGCCACCGCCACGCCGATCATTTTAACCCGGCCATCTTCCGGCTGCCCCACCCGGATGTGCGCTATATCCTGTCCAAAGACATCCGCCTGACGGAGCGGAAGCGGGAGGAGTACAGCGTGCCGGAACACGCGGAGATTTTATTTGTAGGCCGAAGGGAGACGGTGAACCTGGGCCCCCTGAGCGTCCGGACCCTCCCCTCCACCGACGAAGGCGCGGCTTTTTTGCTCACCTACAACGGCCGCCGGGTCTACCATGCCGGCGATCTCAACTGGTGGGCCTGGGCCGGGGAGAGCGAAGCTTACAACCACAATATGGAGGCCAACTTCAAGCGCTTCATCGAGCCGCTTCGGGGGACTCATCTTGATCTGTGCTTCGCCCCGCTGGACCCCCGGCAGGAGGGGGACTACGCCCTTGGCCTTGTCTACCTTCTGGAGATAGCCCAGGCCGACCGCGTTTTTCCCATGCATCTCTGGGATGACTACGGCCTGATCGAGACCTTCCGCGCCGACTATCCCCAATTGAGCGCTCCGGTGGCCTCCATCACCCACCGGGGCCAAAGCTGGGACCTGACATAAAAAGAGCCGCCGTGAGTTGTTTCACGGCGGCTCTTTTCTGAGCGGGTCTTTTTTCAAAACGCACTTTACAGGGCGGGGTATGCCCTGCGCACATAGCTGTTGCGGCGCAGCACACCGGTGAGCAGCGTGGCGGCCACCAGACCGAAGGCCCCCTGAAGAAGATTGGCCGGGATGCCCACTGCCGCGCCCAGTCCCTGGCCCAGGAGCGCCGCCTCAAAGAGGAAATAGCCGAACACCATGATGAGCTCGGAGGGCAGTCCGGAGAGGATCAGCCCCGCCTTTTTGTGGCCCACGGCGCGGTACATCAGTCCAGCCGCCAGACCCATGCAGCCCTTGATAATCAGCGTGGCCGGCACCCAGGCCATATAGCCGGCCCAGAAGTCCGCCAGCGCGGAGCCGACGCCCCCGGCTATCATGCCGTACACAGGCCCAAGCAAAAAGGCCGACAGCAGCACAATGGTGTCCCCCAGATTCACATACCCGCCGGTCGGCGTGGGAATCCGGATCACATAGGTGGCCACCATGGTCAGGGCCGCCAGCAGCGCGGTCATCACGATTTTTCTTGTCTTGTTCTCTTCCATTGCAGCGCTCATTCCTTTCCCTGCCCCGGCGTTTAATCGGGGCTGGATCATTTTGGTATGGCTATTTTAGCCCAGATGTGGTATGATTGAAATGCCCACTTTGCAAATATTTTATAAGGTCAGATAAGGAGGCGCGGCAGATGCTGACATATGACATGGACAGCCGGGGGACGGAGACGCTGCAAAACCATCTCTACCGCTGCATCCGGGAGGACATCCGCAGCCGGCGCCTCTCCCCCGACCAGCGGCTGCCCTCCAAGCGCGGCCTGGCCCGCCACCTGCACATCAGCGTCATCACGGTGGAAAACGCCTACGCCCAGCTCTCGTCGGAGGGCTGGATCTACGCCATGCCCCGGAAGGGCTTTTTTGTCTCCCGGGTGGAGCATCCGCCGGAGGACCCCCACTCCTCCCCGCCCGGCGTTGCACCTCAGCCGGCGGCGGAATACCGGCTGGACCTGGGCCGGGGCCGGGTGGATCCCTCCCGCTTCCCCTTTGCCACCTGGTCCCGGCTGATGCGCCAGGTGCTCTCGGAGCAGGACAAAAAGCTGCTTCTCCCCATTCCCAGCCAGGGCGTGGAGGAGCTGCGCGGCGCCATCGCCGCCTACCTTCGCAGCTTCCGGGGCATGGAGGTCTCACCGGAGCAGATCATCGTGGGCGCCGGTACGGAATACCTCTATCAGATGATCACCCTCCTGCTGGGCAGGGACCGCCGCTTTGCCGTGGAGGACCCGGGCTACTCCAAGCCGGAGCGCATCTACCGCAGCAACGGCGTGGACTGCGTCAGCGTGCCCCTGGACGAATGGGGGATGAGCGTCTCAGACCTGAGCCGCTCCGGAGCGCAGGTGGCTCATGTCTCCCCGTCCCACCATTACCCCACCGGCATCTCCATGCCCATCGGACGCCGCCAGGAGCTGCTGCGCTGGGCCGGCGCGGAGCGCTACATCCTGGAGGACGACTACGACAGCGAGTTCCGCTTCACCGGCCGCCCTGTCCAGACTCTCCAGAGCATTGACCGCCAGGGCAGGGTGATCTACCTGAATACCTTTTCCCAGACCATCGCCCCCTCCATGCGCATCAGCTACATGGTGCTGCCCCCCCTGCTGGTGGAGCGCTACCGTCGGGAGTTAGGGTTTTACGCCTGTACCGTGCCCAGTTTTGAACAGTTCGCCCTGGCCAAATTCATCGCCGGCGGATATTTTGAAAAGCACCTGAACAGGATGCGCCTCTTTTACCGCACCCGGCGGGAGCAGGTCCTCTCCGCCTTCCGCTCCAGCCCCTTTGCCCACCGGATCACTCTGACGGAGCGGGGCGCCGGGCTCCACTTCCTGCTCAAGCTCCAGACCGGGCGCAGCGACGGGGAGCTGCGCCGCAGGGCCCTGGCCCTTGGTATCCATCTGAGCTTTCTCTCGGAGTACACCCGCCGGGGCGGCTTTGAGCACACACTGGTGATCAACTACGGCGGCGTGGAGCGCCCGGAGGAGGCGGTATCGGCACTGGCGGAGGTCTTTGAGGAGTGAAAAAAGAGATGCGGAAGCGTTCCGCATCTCTTTTTTATCACTTTGCTTACGGCAGCTCCAGATAGTCTCCGCTCTCCAGCGCCGTCCCCTCCATTACCAGCGTCACCTCATCGGAGACCGCGGCCACGCGCTCTCTCAGCGCCGCCGCCTCTTCCGCGGGAGCCGCAACGTAAATCCTGTCCACTATGGCCGCGGCGTCGCTCAGGGTCTGCCCCGACGCCTGGTCAGACCCGGTGGAGACGGTCTGGGCGCTCAGCTCCACAGAGAGCTTTACGTCATACTCCTTCAGCGCATCCGCCATGCCCTGGAGAAAGAATCTCAGGTTCACGGACTGCTCCGCCGGCCCGTACTCGATCTTGTTCAGCTTTCCCTCGGTGGGATAGCTAAAGTCCGTCAGGAGAATTTCGTCAAAGCCCAGAGCAGCGCACTCCCGGGCGATCTCATAGAGATAGGTCCGGGCGCCCTCCTTGCCGGGGTCCAGCCACTGGGTGTTGTTCCCGTCGTAAAAAATATATCCGCCCGTGTTCTTCAGCCCCGCGCCGTCCATGTTGGCATTGGCATAGAGGCTGTCGTGAAAGCAGGAGAGCCTGGCGATGCCGTAGAACTCCTTGCCGCCCAAAAGCCCCTCCAGAGCGGTCATGGCCTGTTCATTGCCCTTTACGGCGCCGGAGGAGACGGCCGCCTCCACCTTGGAGTCGTACAGCAGCTGTCCGCCCGTGGCCTTCATGGTCACCGCAAAGGCATTCCGGCCGCCCGCACTGAGTGCCGAGACAGCCTGGGTCCAATCGCCTTCCAAAATCCCGTCGGACAGCTGGAGAATATGGAGCTCCTCCACGTCTTTGCTCTCAGGTTCGGAGATGATGATCTGCAGATCCTCGTCGCCATCCGGCGGCAGGACAGAAGAACCGGCCGGCTTCATCCAGGGAAGCTCCAGCCGCATGGCGCCGCTGTCGTCATAGACGATGTACTTTTGGAGGAATAAAAAGGTGCAGGCCGCCAGAAGGATCAGCGTCAGGAGGATACCCAGCGCAATTTTCCAGCGGGGCACCCGTCCCCGGTAACTGCTGTAGCCCTTCGGACCTGCCATAGAATCTCTCCTTTATTCCCCGATGGCGTCCAGTTCCGCTACGCGGCGGGCATGGCGCCCTCCTTCAAATTCCGTGGTCAAAAAGACCTCCACCATCCGCTCGGCCAGATTCCGCCCGGTGAAGCCCGCGCCGATGGCCAGCATGTTGGCGTTGTTGTGGCGGCGGGTCATCTCCGCCTCCAGTGAGTCGGCGCAGTGGGCGCAGCGGATGCCCTTTACCTTGTTGGCGGCAATGGAGATTCCGATGCCGGTGGTGCAGATGACAATGCCCAGTTCGCACTGTCCGGAGGCCACCGCCCGGGCGGCCGCCTCGCCGTAGATGGGGTAGTCGCAGCTCTCGGTGGAGTAGCAGCCGAAATCCTCATAGTCGTAGCCCCATTTTTTCAGCAGCTCCGCGATGTGGCACTTGAGCTCATAGCCGCCGTGGTCAGAACCTAACGCGATCTTCATGTCGGTTTCTCCTTTATTTCTTACACAATGGTTCGTTTTTCCCATTTTATCCGCTTTTTCGGCAATTTGCAAGCAGGATGTTTTTACAGGTCATGCCACTGGGGCCTTCTGCGGGAATAGCAGCAAAAGCGGGTGAACCCGCACGCCTTCAGCAGCTCCTGATTTTGGCGGAGGGCGCAGCCCACATATTCCGGCGTGTGGGCGTCGCTGCCAAGGGTGATGCGCTCGCCCCCCAGACGGCGGTACATCCGCAGCCACTTCTCACCTGGCAGAGGCTCGTTTCCCCGGTTGGTATTCAGCTCAATCCCGCAGCCGTTGGCAATCAGCGCCTGGAAAATAGCCTCCAGGCGCTCTTCAAAGCCGTCAAAGTTCATGTGCATGCCGTGCTTTTCATTGAGATACCGCAGCGGCAGCGTCAGATGGCCCAGCACGTCGAATTGGCCCCACCGGGCCAGCAGCAGCACCTGGTCCAGGTAGTCCCCGATGGCCAGCCGGGCCTCCTCTTCGCTTTCGCAGTCAAAGTAATAAAGGCTCCTCCGGCCGTAGGCCCCGGACAGGGCATGGATGGAACCGATGACAAAATCCAACTCCGGCGACTGGGACATGATCCGCTCCGCCGCGGCAAAATCCGCGTTGGCGCCCCCCAGTTCCGCGCCCAACTTCAAAACAATGGGCTGGCCCTCCATCTCCCGGCGCGCCGCTTCAAAGGAGTCCTCCAGGGCGGACCAGTCGCAGCTGGGCCTGATCTCCCCAATGGGCGCTGTCTCTATGTGATCGGTAAAACACATCTCCTGCACTCCGGCGGCCGCTGCCGCCCTGGCCATATCGGCCATGGAGAAGCGGGCGTCCGGGGAGCACAGGGAATGGGTGTGATAATCTGCAAGGTACATGCCGTTCCTTTCCCGCGTATCCTTCACGCCTGCCCCGCCGCGATCCGCCCTTTCGGGGGAGGGGTCCGGGGGATGCGTTTTCCTGAAGGCCGCGAAAAGACTGGTTCTCTATTTCTTGAACTTCTTGAAGAAGTTCCGGCGCTGTTCGTAGTTGTTCTCCCCAAGGGTGTCGGCAAACTTTTTCAGCGCCTCCTTCTGCTCCCGGTTCAGGTTGCGGGGCGTTTCGATATACACGGTTACGTATTGGTCGCCCCGGCCACGGCCGTTGAGGGAGGGGATGCCCTTGCCCTTCAGCCGGAAGGTGGTGCCGCTCTGAGTTCCCTCGGGCAGGTCGTATTTTACCTTGCCGTCGATGGTGGGAATCTCCAGCTCCGCGCCCATGACCGCCTGGGCAAAGGTGATGGGCGCCTCGCACAGCACGGAGGTCCCCTCCCGGCGGAAGATGGCGTGGGGCTTTACGGTGATGGTGATCAACAGATCGCCGCTGGGGCCGCCGTTTCGGCCCGCGTCGCCCTGACCCCGGATGGAGATGGTCTGGCCGTTGTCGATGCCGGCCGGGATGGTGGCCTCAATGGTCCGGCGCTTGCGCACCATGCCGCTGCCGTGGCACTCCTGACAGGGCTGGTGGATGATCTTGCCCGTGCCGCCGCACTTGGAACAGGGCGACGTGCTGGCAAAGACGCCCATGGGCGTCTGGCGCCGGGTCTGGACCGAGCCGGTGCCGTGGCACTCCGGGCACACCTCCGGCGTGGAGCCCTCGGCGCAGCCGTTGCCGCGGCAGGTGGGGCAGGCCTCCATCCGCTCCGCCGTCACCGCCTTCTGACAGCCAAAGGCCGCCTCTTCAAAGGTAATGGCAACGGACATGCGGATGCTGTCGCCCCGCTGGGGCGCGTTGGGGTTGGTCCGGCGGGCGCCGCCGAACCCTCCGCCGAAAAAGCTGCCGAAGAGATCGCCCAAGTCTCCGAAATCGAATCCCGCGCCGCCATAGCCTCCGCCGCCGGCCCCGAAGTTGGGGTCCACACCGGCGTGGCCGTATTGGTCATACCGACTCTTCTTCTCCGGGTCGGACAGGATTTCGTAAGCCTCATTGATCTCCTTGAACCGAGTCTCCGCCGCCTTGTCCCCAGGGTTCAGGTCGGGGTGGTTCTCCTTGGCTAACTTTCTATATGCCTTTTTGATCTCGGCATCAGAGGCGCCGCGGCCCACGCCCAGCACCTCGTAATAATCTCGTTTTTGTTCTGCCATTTGTCACGCAAGGTCTGCCGCGCGGCCGCTCACACGGAAGCCGCCGCCCGCCTCCCCGCTCCTCCTCTCTGTCCCGGTTCCGCCGCGCTGGGCTTTGGACCGGGAATATACAGGGGATTATGCGGAGCCGCTGACGCGGCTCCGCATAATACATTACTTGTTCTTGTCGTCCTCATCCACGACCTTGTAGTCCGCGTCGTAATACTGACCGCCCTGCGCGCCCGCGCTGGCGTCCTCGCCGCCCGGCTGCGCCCCGGCCGCGCCCTGGGGATTGGCCTGCTGGTACAGCTTCTCGCTGACCGCATAGAAGGTCTGGGTCAGCTCTTCGGTGGCGGCCTTGATGGCGGGGATGTCCGTGCCCTTCAGGGCCTCCTTCAGCTTGTCGATACCCGACTGGACCTTGGCCTTCTCATCGGCGGGGATCTTGTCGCCCATTTCAGAGAGGGTCTTTTCGCTCTGGTAGACCATCTGGTCGGCCTGGTTGCGGGTCTCCACCTCTTCTTTCAGCTTGGCATCCTGAGCCGCGTACTGCTCCGCCTCCTTGACCGCCTTCTCAATGTCATCCTTGGACATGTTGGAGGAGGAGGTGATGGTGATGTGCTGCTCCTTGCCGGTGCCCAGGTCCTTGGCGGAGACGTTGACGATGCCGTTGGCGTCGATATCGAAGGTCACCTCGATCTGGGGCACGCCGCGGCGGGCCGGGGCGATGCCGTCCAGGTGGAAGCGTCCTAAGGATTTGTTGGCCGCGGCCATCTCCCGCTCGCCCTGGAGTACGTTGACCTCCACGGAGGTCTGGTTGTCGGCGGCGGTGGAGAAAATCTGGCTCTTCTTCACGGGGATGGTGGTGTTGCGGTCAATGAGCTTGGTGAACACACCGCCCATGGTTTCAATGCCAAGAGACAGCGGCGTGACGTCCAGCAGCAGCAGGCCCTTCACATCGCCGGTCAGCACGCCGGCCTGGAGGGCGGCGCCCATGGCCACGCACTCATCGGGGTTGATGCCCTTGAAGGGCTCGGAACCGGTGAATTTCTTCACGGCATCCTGCACGGCGGGGATACGGCTGGAGCCGCCCACCAGCAGGACCTTGGAAAGGTCGGCGGGCTTAAGGCCGGCGTCGGACATGGCCTGGCGCACGGGTCCCATGGTGGCGTCCACCAGATGGGCGGTGAGCTCGTTGAACTTGGCCCGGCTCAGCGTCACATCCAGGTGCTTGGGGCCGGTGGCATCGGCGGTGATATAGGGCAGGTTGATATTGGAGGTGGTGACGCCGGAGAGCTCGATCTTGGCCTTCTCGGCGGCCTCCTTCAGGCGCTGCATGGCCACCTTGTCGGTGGAGAGGTCCACCCCGTCGGTGCGCTTGAACTCGCTGACCAGATACTTCATGACGCACTCGTCGAAGTCGTCGCCGCCCAGGCGGTTGTTGCCGGCGGTGGCCAGCACCTCGATGACGCCGTCGTCAATCTCAAGGATGGAGACGTCGAAGGTACCGCCGCCCAAGTCGTAGACCATGATCTTCTGTGCGGACTCCTTGTCCACGCCGTAGGCCAGGGCCGCGGCGGTAGGCTCGTTGATGATGCGCTTGACCTCAAGTCCGGCGATCTTGCCGGCGTCCTTGGTGGCCTGACGCTGGGAGTCGGTGAAATAGGCGGGGACAGTGATGACTGCCTCGGTCACCGGGCTTCCAAGATAGGCCTCCGCGTCAGCCTTCAGCTTCTGCAGGATCATGGCGCTGATCTCCTGGGGGGTGTAGGACTTGCTGTCCACGGTGACTTTATAGTCGCTGCCCATCTCCCTCTTGATGGAGGCGATGGTGCGGTCGGGGTTGGTGATGGCCTGGCGCTTTGCCACCTGGCCCACCATGCGCTCTCCGGTCTTGGAAAACGCCACCACGGACGGCGTGGTGCGGTTGCCCTCAGCGTTGGCGATGACGACGGCCTCGCCGCCCTCCATCACCGCCACGCAGGAATTGGTTGTACCTAAGTCGATGCCGATTACTTTAGACATAGCTGGTTCCTCCTATTTGAATCATATATATTATTCATTTTTCTATTTCAAACTGCCTTTTGAAGGCGGCGGTTAACAAATTCAGTTGGCCACCCGCACCGTGGCAAAGCGGAGCACCCTATCTCCAAGCATGAAGCCGGCCTGGAACACGTCCGCCACCACGTTTTCACCCAGGGACTCGTCGTCGATGTGCATGACCGCGTTGTGCCTGGCCGGGTCAAAGGGCTGGCCCAGGGCCTCGATCTCCGTGACGCCCATGGCCTCCAGGATTCCCTTAAACTGGGCAAAAATCATCTCCATGCCCTTTTTGTGGGGAGAGTCGCTCTGGTCATCGGTCTTCAGTGCCCGCTCCAGATTGTCGTACACGGCCAGGAATTTTTCAATGGTGTCGCCCTTGGCGTCCTGATAGATGGTTTCCTTTTCCCGGGCGGTCCGCTTTCGGTAGTTGTCATACTCGGCGGCCAGCCGTGTGTACTGGTCCTTGGCGGCCTCCAGCTGCTTGGCGGCCAGCTCCATCTGCTCCATCTGTTCCCGGGTCAGGGTGTATTTCTTCTCCTTGCTCTTTTTGGGCTTTGCGGCTTTGGCCTCCTCCTTGGGCTCCTGCGTCTCCTGGCCGCCCTCTTTGCTCTCGGGAGATACCGGCTCCTCCGGCGTCTGGTTCTTGTTCTCTTCACTCATGAGATTTATCCTCCGGTAATTCGTTTTTGCCAAACATCCGGCTCAAGCCGTCGGCAAAACAGCTCAGCCGCGCCGCCACCGTGGCGTAATCCATCCGGGTGGGCCCCACCACGCCGATCAGGCCCCGCATGTTGTCGCCGATGTCATAACTGGCCACCACCACGCTGGTGTCCTGAAGCGCCTCGCTGACATTTTCCGGGCCAATGAGAATTTTCATAGGATCGTCCTCATCCGGCCCCGGCAGGTTTTCCTTGTCCTCCGAGAGGAAGCTCATCAGCTGGTGGGCCTTGTCTGCGTCCCGGAACTCCGGCAGCTTCAGAATCTGGCTGGCGCCTAAAGTCTTGACTTCCTTGCGCACCGCGTCCTCCAGAACACGGGTGGCGTAGGCCACAATCTGGCTCAGCAGCAGGAAAAGCGGCGGCGGCACCTGGTCGGAATCATCCATCAGCCGGCGGTTCATCTCCTCCGGCGAGGCACCGGTAAATCGCTTGTTCAAAAGGTTGACCAGCACCGGCAGCTGATCGCCGCCCACCTTCAGCTGCATGCGCAGCAACTGGGACTTCACCCGGTCGTCGTTGGTCATCAGCACCAGGATGCAGTTGGAATCATCCACGCTCAAAAGGTCGAACCGGCGCACCCGGATCTGGCCTTTGCCGGTGGTGGCCACATAGGCCGGATACCCCTCAAAGGAGGAGACCACCTGGCCCGCCTGGGCGATCACCCGGTCCAGCTCCTCCATCTTGATCTGGAGGGCCTGGTTGATGCGCCGGGTCTCCTGCATGGAGAGGCGGTGCTGCTCCATCAGCTCATTGACGTAAATCCGGTAGCCCCGGGGGGTGGGAATCCGGCCGGCGGAGGTGTGGGGCTGCTCCAGATAGCCTGACTCCACCAGGTCTGAAAGCTCATTGCGGATGGTGGCGGAGCTGACCCGCCCCTCCATCTGGGCCGCAATGGCCTTGGAGCCAACCGGCTCGGCGGAGGCCACATAGTCCTCCACCACGATCTTCAGTATTTGCTTTTTCCGGTCGCTTAACTCCACGGCACTTCCTTCTCTTGCATCAAATTGAATTAGCACTCCATCTTCCTGAGTGCTAAAGTTAATTTACCACCACTTCCCGTCCTTGTCAATGCATGGATATAAACAAATTGTAAACAAAAAACAAGGAAAGCGTGAACATTGCAAAACTGGAAAATAACCCCTTCTTTTGGCCCGCCGGCCAAGGTTTCAGTGGCAATAGCTAAGCGGTTGTGCTACGATAAAGATACCACTCTCCCGCAGGGGGAGCACTTTGATTGAAGGGGGGAACTTCCATGAAACTTGTGGATCTCAACTGCGATCTGGGGGAAAGTTTCGGCGCCTACACCATCGGCGCCGACGAAGAGGTCTTAGGCTGTGTCTCCTCCGCCAACATCGCCTGCGGCTTTCACGCCGGGGACCCGCTGGTGATGGCGCGCACCGTCGCCCTGGCGGGGGAGAGGGGAACGGCCGTGGGCGCCCACCCCGGCTTTCCGGACCTGATGGGCTTTGGCCGGCGGAACATGTCCCTCACGCCCGACGAGGCGGAGGCCTGCGTGGTCTACCAGATCGGCGCCCTCTTGGCATTTGCGCGGCGAGCCGGCCTGCGATTGCAGCACGTAAAGCCCCACGGGGCCCTCTACAACATGGCGGCAAAGGACAACTCCCTGGCGGACGCCATTGCCCGGGCGGTCTCTTCCGTGGACAATGAGCTGATTCTGCTGGGCCAGGGGTGCCTTCTTGACGCGGCCCGCAGGGCGGGTCTCCGGTCCGCCAGCGAGGTCTTTGCCGACCGGGCCTATCAGCGTGACGGCACCCTGGTGCCCCGGAGCCGGGAGGGTGCCGTCATCCACAGCCGGGACGCGGCCATTGCCCGGACCGTCCGCATGGTGGAGGAGGGGCGTGTCACCGCCGTCACCGGAGAGGACATCCCCATCCAGGCCGACTCCATCTGCATCCACGGGGACAGCCCCTCGGCGCTGGAGTTTGCCCGCTCCATCCGCTCCGCTCTGGAGAGCCGGGGCGTGACGGTCGCCCCGCTGAGCCGGGTGGTCTTTTAAGGAGGCGGCGGATGGAACGGTTTTTGCCCGCAGGCGACAGCGCCGTCACCGTGGAGTTGGGCGGCGCCATCTCTTCCAAGGTCAACGCCCGGGTTCGTTCGCTCCAGGCGGCCGTTGAGAGCGCCGGCATTCCCGGCATCCGGGAGACGGTGCCCGCCTACTGCTCCCTCACCGTCCACTACGATCCCTGCCAAATTCTCTTCGGCCCGCTGGTGGCGCGTCTGCGGGAGCTGACCGCCGCCCTGGACGCGGCGGCGGCCACGCCGTACGTGGTGGTGGAGCTGCCGGTGCTCTACGGCGGGGAATTCGGGCCGGACCTTGGCGCCGTGGCCCGGTTCGCCGGAAAGTCGGAGCAGGAGGTCATCGCCCTCCACAGCGAGGTGGAGTATCTCATCTACATGCTGGGCTTCACCCCGGGCTTCCCCTACTTAGGAGGCCTGAACCCGGCCATCGCCGCGCCCAGGCTGGAGACGCCCCGGCTGCGCATTCCGGCCGGCAGCGTGGGCATTGCCGGGAGCCAGACCGGCGTCTACCCCGTGGCCTCCCCCGGCGGATGGCAGCTGATCGGACGCACTCCGGTCTCCCTCTATGATCCCGCCCGGCCGGAGCCCATTTTGCTCCGGGCCGGAGAGTACGTCAAATTCCGGCCCATTGACGGGGAAACCTATCGCAGCATCGCCGCCCAGGGTGCGTCCTATGTCTGCCGCCGCTCCATTTGTGAGGAGGTGGGGCTGTGAGCATCCGTGTGGAACAGGGCGGCCTTTTGACCACGGTGCAGGACATGGGCCGCACCGGCTATCAGCAGTACGGCATGTCCGTTGCCGGCGTGCTGGACCAAAGGGCCGCGGCTTTGGCCAATTTTTTGGTGGGCAACGTGGAAAATGAGGCCGTGCTGGAGGTCTCCCTCCTTGGGCCCCGGCTGCTCTTCACCCAGGACAACTGCATCGCCCTCACCGGCGGCGACCTGGGCGCGGAACTGGACGGCGCGCCGGTGCCCCTGTACGCGGCTGTGGCGGCGAGGAAAGGTCAGATTCTTTCCTTTACCGGTCCCAAAAGCGGCTGTCGGGCCTATCTGGCCTTTGCCGGCGGGCTGGACATCCCGATAGTCATGGGCAGCCGCTCCACCTTCCTCAAGTCACAGTTGGGCGGCTATCAGGGCCGGCAGCTGAGCTCCGGAGACGAGATCGCCTTCCGCGCGCCCAGACCCATCCTGCCTATGATGAGCAGGCGGCGCCTGATGGAGCGGACCGCCTCTTCCTTGCTTCGGGTAGTCCTTGGTCCCCAGGACGATGCCTTCACCCCGGAGGGGCTGGAGACCTTCCTCTCCTCCGAATATACGCTTACCAACCAGTTTGACCGCATGGGCTGCCGGCTGGACGGGCCGGTCATCGCCCATCGGGCCGGGGCGGACATTCTCTCCGACGGCATCTCCTTCGGCGCCGTGCAGGTGCCCTCCAGCGGGAAGCCCATCCTCATGCTGGCGGACCGCCAGACCGTGGGCGGCTACACCAAGATCGCCTGCGTGATCTCCGCCGACTTCTCCGCACTGGCCCAGGCCAAGGCCGGGGACCGGTTCCGCTTTGAAGCGGTGAGCATGGAACAGGCCCAGGCTTTGTACATCGCCCAGCGGCAGGAGCTCAGCGGCATCAACCGCAGCCTCAACGCCGGAGTGTTCCGCCGCCTTTTCCACCGATGAAAGGAGCGATTGGATGGAACAAAATCTCACCCCCCTAAAGGTCCGGCACATGGCCCGCAGCGGCCGCCTGACCTCTCCCACAGCTGGTCTGTGCCCGGGCTACGCCCAGGCCAACCTCATCATCCTGCCCGGCCGGTGGGCCCGGGACTTTCGGGAGTACGCCCGGCGCAACAGCGCCCCCTGCCCGGTCCTTGAGGTGTTGGAGGGCTCTCCCAAAACCCGCCTGATGGCCTCCGACGGGGACATCACCACCGACTTCCCCGCCTACCGCATCTATCGCGGCGGCGTCCTCTGCCAGGAGGAGACGGACGTATCCGCCCTCTGGCAGCCGGACTTTGTGGGCTTTCTCATCGGGTGCAGCTTTTCCTTTGAGGAGGCCCTGCTCCGCGCCGGAATCGAGATGCGCCACATCACCATGGGCCGCAATGTGCCCATGTACAAGACCAGCATCCCGACCCACCCGGCCGGCCCCTTCCGGGGGCCCATGGTGTGCAGCATGCGGCCGATGACCCCGGAGCACGCACGTCTTGCGGCGGAGATCACCGCCCGGTTTCCCCATGTCCACGGCGGCCCGGTACAGATCGACCGCCCGGAGGAGATCGGCATCCCGGATCTCTCCCGCCCGGACTACGGCGACGCGGTGGAGGTTCGGCCCGGAGAGGTGCCGGTCTTCTGGCCCTGCGGCGTGACGCCCCAGGCCGCGGTGGAGGCCGCAAAACCGCCCATCGCCATCACCCACGCCCCGGGCCACATGTTCGTCACCGACGTGAAAAACGAATCGCTGGGCGATCTGCTCTCCGCCCATCAGCCATAAAAAAAGCTCCGGGCCGATCGGCCCGGAGCTTTTTCGCCGGCGCGCTGCCGACTGCAATTTATCATCCGCACAGTGTCTCCTGTTCCTTCAGCAGCTGCATAAGCGCCCTGCGGACCTTCAGGTGCGCGGACAGCTCCAGGCCGTCCACGCTCATGGTCCGCCGTCCGGTGCATCCGTCCACCGCCCCGGCGCCGACGATGGCCCGCAGCAGCTCCGTCTCTCCCTGCTCCGAAAGCATCAGCTCCCGGCCCGTGGCGTGGGACAGCAGCGCCGCAAGGCCGGCCCCCCACCAGTTGGACACCCCGGCCGCCAAAGTGAACTGGGCCGGCTCCACCGCGGCGATCTCCACACCGTGGGGCACATGGGCGCACACCTCACCGTAGAGCGCCCCCATCCCCAACTCGTTGCCGCCGTCGCCGATGGCCACTGTTGTGATGGACCGCTGGCGTGCCAGTTGGAGGCAGCTGTCCGTATCCGCCGTCATGCGGTCGATCACAGCGCCCCGCATGTTGTGGAAGTGGCCGTCCATGCCCTTGCCCGGCCGCTCGATGGCAAGTACCAGGTCGGGCTGACAGCGGTCAAAGAGCCTTCTGATGAACCGCCCTGTCTCCAAAAATGGAACAACCGTCAGCCCCGCCTCTGGCGATGCAAGCTCAAGAGCTTCCTCCACGCTCCGGTAGGACGGCGCATCCGTGGCCACTTCCACCTGGCATCCTATAGCGGTCAGCGCGCCCGCGATCTCCGCCGCGCCGATGGGGCCGTCCGTCTCGCCCGCCACGGTGCCGCAGTCCACCGGGAATCCGGTCAGCACCAGCGCGGAGCGGCTGCGCAGCAGCACCCCGCTCAGCTCCCGCAGCGCCGGCATGGGCGCGCGAAGCCCCCGGCTCCCCTGCCGCAGCTGTTCATACAGCATCTGCTCAAAGTCCATTGCAGAGTCCTCCCTATCGGCGGGCGCAAAAAAAGACCCACCAATTTAAAAATTCGTGGATCTTGTCTACGTCGGGACCAGCCGGGCAGGCGTCCCCATAAACAAAAGAACTGATTCTTCTATTCCTTAGAATACGTCGCCGCCCGCCGTTCGTCAAGTCAAATTTGCGGAGGGCTGTGGAAAATTTTTCTCCTCTGTGGTATGCTGTTTTCATAGGAACGGAACCATGGGAAAGGAGCTTTTTATGCGTTATCCGGAGCAATCCCTCCTGGTGGTGGGGATGGCCAAGCCCAGCCGGGAGGACGCCATCTACGCCACCCACGGGGAGTTTTACATCAGTCTGGTGCTCTGCCGGGAGACAGGGGAGATTCTGGACATGGGCTGCAACACCATCGTGGGCGTCACGGCGGAATTTGTGCGCCAGCTGTTGGTGGGAAAGCGGCTGCCGGAAGAACTTCCGACGCTGGAGCGGGAAATCCGCACCCGTTACTTTGCCCTGACCCAAAAGCCGCTGATCGCCGCGCTGAAGGACGCCTCCAACCGGTATCTCATCGCAAGAGGACAGTAAGTGAAAAGAACGCCCCCGGACGAAAGTCCGGGGGCGTTGCTTATTGCTTGCTTGCAGCTAATCTGAAGTCAGATTACTTAGCGAGCGGTGGCGTCGGTAACGAACAGGTAGGACACCTGGCCAAAGCTGCTGGAGCTGGAGTTGCCGTTGTAGATCACAGCAATCTCAACCTCGGTCAGCTTGCTGTCGTTGCCAGGATCATCGGAAGAGGTCAGGGCATCCTTGATCTCGCCGATGGAGCCCAAGTTGTAATCGGTCAGGTCAATGACCTCAGCCTTGGAGACGTTCAGATCCATATCCTGGCTCTGTGCATCCTGGACCAGGCCAACCAGGTAACGAGTGCCAACAAACTGATCGGCAACAGTGTCCAAAGTCAGGCCAGTAGCCACGGAAGTGGTGTTGGTAGAGCTGGTGTAAGCCTTCAGGGTATAGACGTTATCGTCGCCAGCAGCATAAGTAACGAACTGGCCAGCCAGACCCTGATTCTTGGAGATGACACCCTCAGTCTTCACACCGTCAATATACAGGGTGTAAATGTCAGCAGCCTTGTTGCCCACGCTGGTCTCACCAGTCTTCTTGGAAACGAAGGCCACGTTTGTGCCGGTGGCATCCTCAGCATCGCCGGTAATGACCACATAAGTGATTTCATCATCCTTGTTGAAGACCAGCTTAGCAGACAGGCCGGAAACCTTCTGGACTCCCTCGCGGACGGTGACCTTATCGATCTCGCCGTCATTCACGCTCAGATACACGAACTTCACGCCGGAAGCATAGTAGCCCTTAGAGGGGATGTTGGTGGCGCTGGCGTTCTGAGTCAGGGTCAGGCCGGTATTGTCAACATACTTTCTGCCATCAGAATCATTAGTGGACTCAGCCGTGGTGATCTTATACTCACCGTTGTTCTTGGAGCCGCTGGTGCTGTAGGCATAGATGGTGCCCATGGTCATACCAGCGGGCAGGACACTGGTATCCTCATCATTGGTACCGATGTTCAGGGACACAGCATTGCCCTCCAAGTCATAGCCCTGGGCAACGTGAACCAGCTTGCCATCGACCAGAGTGTTGTACATGCTGCTGTAGATGAAGAAGTCGGTGCCGGTGGTGACATCGGTGATGTACATGGCATAGCCGTACTTATCCAGATACAGAGTGCTGTCCTTGCTGGCGTTGACAACGCTGCCAGCATTCAGATCAGCAAAACCATCGTTGATGGCGCTCAGCTTGTAAGCGGTGCCGTTCAGGGTGACGCCGTTGACATCGCCATTGGTCTTCATGGAGACCTTGGACAGAGCGCCGGAGTCGGTGGTGGCCTTGTAAGCAGCAGCCACTTCCACATCACCGGAAGCAGAAGCCTTAACCGGGGTGATGACCACATAGTCGTCAGCCTTCAGCTGGGACAGGACGGGATAGTAATCGTTGTCCTCGTCAACAGCGACAACGGAAACAACATTGGTATTCTCAGACTCGACCTTCTTCAGGGAGACAGTCTTGGCAGTGGTGCTGACGCGGTTGACCTGCATCAGCTGAGACTTGACAACCACGATATCGGTGATCAGATCAGCGGTATCATCGTCGGTGTAGACCTCAACAACAGTGCCGTTGGCGGTCAGCGCGGGGATGTCAGTCAGCTTGGTAATGCTCTTGTCGTCCAGACGACCGTTGGTATAAGCAGTAAACTGCACGCCATCGGTATCGCTATCCTGGTCAGCCAGCTTGTAGTTCTTCAGGCCCATGTTCTTGACCTTATCAGCAGCATCGTCGCCAGAGGCGGCAGCAGTGTAGGTGAAGGTGGGCTGCTTGGCATAGGTGCCAAAGGTCACGTTCTTGTAGCTCCAGGAGTTGGAGGGACGGCCGAAATCATCGCTGTCGTTGCTGTTGCTGATCTTCAGAGCGCCGAAGTGCTCCTCAGCAAACTGCATGTAGCCGTCATCCTTGATGTTGCCATCAGAGGAACCGTTGTTCTCAACCTTGTAGGCCTTCTGGGAGCCAACGATGACCTGAGCGTCGCCGGTGGTGACGGAAACGGTGGTGCCGTCATAGGTAACCTGGGTAGCCTTCAGCATGTTCAGAGCGTACAGGCAGGCCTCCTCACGGGTGACCTCGCTGTTGCCGCCGAACTCGTCATTGCCGTTGGTCAGGCCGATGCCGTTGGAGACCTTGGCAACGTTCAGGGTCCAGCCGGAGCCGGTGAACTTCTCGGTCTCGGAGCTGTAGCCCAGAGCGGTCAGCAGCATCTTCACGAACTGATAGCCGGTCAGGGTAGCGGTGGGACGGAAGGTGCCATCGCTGTAGCCGTCCAGAATCTTCGCGTTCTTGCAGTAGGAGATGTAGGCGGCGGCCCAGTAATCAGCGGCCACATCCTTAAAGGGAGCGGCGCTGACGGTCAGCTTGTCAGCCGTGGCCTGGGTCAGCAGCAGGCCGCACATGATCTTGGCAGCCTGGGCGCGGTTCAGAGCGGTGTCGGGCTTGAAGGAACCGTCTTCATAGCCGGAGATGATGCCAAGCTTGTTCAGCACGGCAACAGCCTCGGAGTAGGTGATCTCGTCCTTGTCGGTGAGATCCTTGTACTCCGCAGCGCTTGCAACGGTGAACAGGGACAGCGCCATCACCAGAGCAAGTGCCAGAGAAAGGAACTTCTTCATTGGATTTCCTCCTTTAAAATTTACCGGATTCCCGGCGTTTTCGAACATCCGGTTCGCCGCCCCATTCTTTGACACGGCACACATACCGTGGCATGCCGGTCCTGTATCTGTGCCGGGCCCACGGGGTGGTTTCCCCTCTGTTCACGTCGTATCTTACAGGAATCATTTTTGTTTGTAAAGCCTTTTACCTTTACAGACAAAGTACAACAGGTTATAAGGCCACGATTTTTTGACTGCTCAAGTCCCGTGGCTCCGCTCGTATAGCTATAAAAACGCCAATCCATCCCTTGCTGTGAGAGTGACTTTTGCGCGAAAAAGCGCAATATACCTATTTAAAAATCAAGTCGCAAAGGCAGGTGTCCTGAACCGCAAAGAAATAGACCGGATAGGAGAAGCTTGCCGCCAACGGCAAATATGAGGGCTATACCTTTGAGCGTTGCCCATGACTTTTTCCCGCTTCCCGCCCCCGGCCAACTGTATGAGCCGCTGTGTTACAGTTATGTTACAAGTGGGCGAATCCTCTCCATACAAAAAGAACTCCCCGGCAGCAGGGAGTTCTTGGGGTGGTCTATATTCAGATTTTCCATTCAATGCATAGCGTTTCGCTGGTGGCGCGGATGGAGGAGATCAGCAGGTCCACCGTCAGGCGCTTGTCTCCAAAGTCAACGTCTTCCCACTCGCCCAACTGCCGGGCCAGCTCCTCCACCGTCTCCGGCGTGACCGCATCGGCGCTCAGCTGGCTGATTTCCCGGGCCAGTTCCTGGCGGCGGCTGTCCAACTCCGCCACACGGGCGTTCACATAGGAAAGCAGCACGGAGTTGGCCTGGGCAAGAGCGTCCACCAATCGCTCGATCTCCTGCTCCACCCGGAGCCGCTCCGCCTGCAGCGCGGTCATCCGGGGATTGCCCACCCCGGAGGCCTGTCCCTCCCGCCGGACCAGTGCCACCTTTTCCGCCATCTCCTGAAAAATCCGCTGTTCCAGCTCAGCGGTCCGGATTTTCCCGCAGCCCACACAGCTCTTGTTGTCCAGCCGCTTGGTGCAGCGCAGATACTGCACCCCGGTCCGGCCGGTGACGCTGGTGAGGGCGTAGCCGCAGTTGCCGCACTTGATCTTTCCGGCCAGCCAGGTGTGGGTTGCCTTCCGGGCGGATTGAATCTTCATGTTGTTCATCAGCTTTTTCCGGCACCTGAGCCACAGCTCCGCCGGGACAAAGCCCGCGTGGGGCGCCAGGACCAGAAGCTGGCCGTTGAGGTCGTGCAGCTTGTTCCCCTTGGCCTCCCGGCCCTGGTAGAGGTAGCAGCCGTTGACACCCGCAAACTCCTCCGGGTCGTTGGCAATCACGGCCCCCTGAGACTGAAAGAAATTGTAGATGCTCCGGTCCGCCTGGACGTAAACCGGGTTTCGCAGCATCTGGGCCAGGGTGGCCCGGCTGAGCTCCCGGCCATGGAAGAGGACGCCGGAACGGGTGAACTGCCGGGTGATGTCGCCGTAGGAGACCTGGGGCTGGGCATAGAGCTCAAACATCGTGCGGACATGGTCGGCCTCCTCCGGGTTGACCACCAGCTTTTTTGTGTGGATGCCGTCTAAGACAACGGGCTCGGCGTGGAAGCCGTAGGGCGGCTTGCCGCCCATGCGGAAGCCCTTTTGGCCTCGGGAGTAGTAGGCGTCGGTGATGCGCTTCTGGATGGTCTCCCGCTCCAGCTGGGCGAAGACGATGCAGATGTTCAGCATGGCCCGGCCCATTGGCGTGGAGGTGTCGAACTTCTCCGTGGAGGAGACGAACTCCACGTTGTGCTCCTGAAAGAGCTCCATCATGTTGGAAAAGTCCAGGATGGAACGGCTGATTCGGTCCAGCTTGTAGACCACCACCTTGGAGATCAGGCCCCGTTTGATGTCGCCGATCAGCTCCTGGAAGTTGGGGCGGTCGGTGTTTTTGCCGGAGTAGCCCCGGTCCACGTATTCGCGGCAGGAGTCACCCTGCAGCTCGAACCGGCAGAACTCGATCTGGCTCTCGATGGAGATGCTGTCCTTCTTGTCCACGGACTGGCGTGCATAGATGGCGTTGAAGCGGTGATTCATCACTTGGGTTCTCTCCTCCCGGGAAATCCGCCCTTTCCGGCGCGGCGTCAGGACGCGCAAGAAGAGCCGGTTATGGAACTCGCCGTTTTCCGGCTATTATAGCGCATCCGGAAGGGCGCTGACAATCCAATTGTCGAAAAAGGGCGAAAAAGCACCCCGGACGAAAGTCCGGGGTGCTTTTGGGGTTATGCTGGGTGCTAATAGGAAGTTGGATCAGTCGGTAACAACGTTGGTGTCAACCACAAACAGGTAAGACACGGTGTTGTAAGCAGACGCGCTGGTGTTGCCGTTGTAGATATAAGCCAACTGGACATTGTTAACGCTCTCGGTCTTCAGCAGGTCGGCGATATCAGAGATAGAACCGATCTTGTTGTCAGACAGGTCGATGACCTCGGCATCCTTGGCGTTCAGCTCAGTGCTGTTGACGACAACGATGCGGTTGTCGATCAGGGCATCAATCTTACCATCAGAGCTGGTGTCGTCGATCACACCGATATCAACGGAAGTGGTCTTATCGGTAGCGGCGTACACCTTCAGAGTATAGACATTGTCGTCATTGGCAGCATAGGTGACGAACTTGCCTTCCATGCCCAAGTTGGTGGAAATCACGTCCTTGGTCTCGACGCCGTCAATGTACAGGGTGTACACGGCAGCGGCCTTGGTGCCCACCTTGGTGGTGCCGGTCTGAGCGGAGACATAGGCCACGCTGGTGCCGGTTGCGTCGGAAGCCTCGTCAGCGACAACCACGTACTTGACGTAACCGTTCTTGTCGACGATCAGGCTCATATCAGTGTCCTTCACTTCCTGGACGCCATCCTTGACCGTGACAGACTTCACGTCAGTCTTGGCAGTATCGTCCCAATTGATGAAGACGAACTTCACACCGGAGGCAAAGTACTGGCCGTCAATCTTGGTGGCACCGGCAGCAACGTCCTTGACGCTGGTCGCAACATAGTGATCGTCACCCGCTTCGGTGGCCGCAGCGGTCACCACATACTCGCCGTCGTTGACAGGATTCTCGGTGGTGTAGGAATAGACATTGCCCGGATGCAGACTTTCTGCACCGCCTGCATCCTTATCGGTACCGACGTTCAGGGAGACAGCGTTGCCGGCCAGGTCGAAGCCCTGGACAACATGCACGATCTTGCCGTCGGACAGGGAGGAATAGGTGGTGTCATAGACAAAGAAGTTGGCGGAAGCGTCCACGTCCTTGATGTACACGGCGTAGCCGTACTTATCCACATAGACGGTGCAGTCCTTCTTGGAGTTCAGAACGGTGTTGGCCTGATTCAGGTCAACGAAGCAGTTGCCCTTGGTGGCAGCCAGCTTGTAAGCGGTGCCGTTCACGGTGACGCCGTTGGTAGCACCGGAACTGTTCAGGGAAACCTTGGTCAGCAGGCCGGTGTCCGTGGTGGGCTTGTAGGCAGCGGCAACTTTATAGCCATTGCCATCCCGAACGGGAGTGATCATGACATAATCGTCGGCCTTCATCTGGGACAGAACAGCATAGTAGTCATTGTCCTCATCGGCAGCGGCGACAGACTCACCGGCCTCGTTGACCTTCTTCAGGGATACGGTCTTGGCGACAGAGTTGACCTTGTTGATCTGCATCAGCTGAGACTTCACGACAACCACGTCGGTGATCAGGTCGGCGGTATCCTCATCCACATAGACCTCGACCACGGTGCCGTTGCCGGTCTGGGCAGCCAGCTCTTTCATGGTGTTGATCTGGAAGCCGTCCTTGTTAGCAGTATCGCCTGCCCCGGTTACTTCCTGGCCATTGACCACGGCATTGACAGCGGAAGCGTAGGAAGCAGTCTCGCCCTCAGCGGCGATATTGCGGGTAGCGAATTTGTAGCCCTTCAGTCCCAGAGCCTTGGCGTCCTCAGCCTCGGTGTTGTTGGCATAGGAACCAACGCCGGAGGTATAGACGAAGTCAGGCTGCTTGGCAAAGGTGCCAAAGGAAACGTTGCGATAGCTCCAGGTGTTGGAGGGACGGCCGAAATCGTCCTCGTCGTTGCTGTTGCTGATCTTCAGAGCGCCAAAGTGCTCCTCAGCAAACTGCATGTAGCCATCGTCCTTGATGTTGCCGTCGGAATCGCCGTTGTTGACAACATTGTAAGCCTTGGTATTGTTGATGTTCACCTGGGTGTCGCCGGTGGAAACGTCAACAGACAGGCCGTCATAGGTGACCTCGGTGGCCTTCAGCATGTTCAGAGCATACAGGCAGGCCTCCTCACGGGTGACCTCGCTGTTGCCGCCGAACTCCACGTTGCCCTTGGTCAGGCCAACGGTGTTGATCTTGCTGGCAACGTTCAGGGTCCAGCCGCGGCCAACAAAGCCTTCCTTGGCAGAATCATAACCCAGAGCGGTCAGCAGCATCTTGCAGAACTGATAGCCGGTCAGGGTAGCGGTGGGCTTGAAGGTGCCATCGCTGTAGCCGTCCAGGATACCTGCGTTCTTGCAGTAGGAGATGTAGGCAGCGGCCCAGTAGTCGGCGGCCACATCCTTGAAGGGAGCGGCGCTGACGGTCAGCTTGTCAGCTGTAGCCTGGGTCAGCAGCAGGCCGCACATAATCTTGGCAGCCTGGGCGCGGTTCAGAGCGGTGTCGGGCTTGAAGGAACCGTCTTCATAACCCTCGATGATGCCAAGCTTGTTCAGCACGGCAACAGCCTCGGAGTAGGTGATCTCGTCCTTATCGGACAGATCCTTGTACTCCGCAGCGCTTGCAACGGTGAACAGGGACAGAGCCATCACCAGAGCAAGTGCCAGAGAAAGGAACTTCTTCATGGGATTTCCTCCTTTAAAATTTACCGGTTTACCGGCATTTTCGAACATCCGGATCGCCGCCCCATCTTTGACACGGCACACATACCGTGGCATGCCGGTCCTGTATCTGTGCCGGGCCCACGGGGTGGTTCTCCCTCTGTTCACGTCGTATCTTACAGGAAGTGTTTTTGTTTGTAAAGTGATTTCGCCCACTTGTAACATAACTGTAACACAGCGGCTCATACAGTTGGCCGGGGTGACACCTTATTAATAAAAAGGCCGCATTGACAGAACCGCTTCTTTTATGTTAGAGTGATCTCAATTTCTTCCGGCTGCGGCCGCAAGCTTGAGGAGGCGATGGGATCATGTCCTGCTCCTATGAGGACTATCAGGAAATCGCAGCATTTTTAAAACAAAAAATTGACTTCACGCCGGAGGTTGCCTTGGTTTTGGGCACCTCCCTTGGACCCTTTGCCTTGGAGATTGAGAACAGCGTCTGCGTGGATTACGCCGACATCCCCCACTTTCTCCGCTCCACCGCCCCGGGCCACGCCGGAAAGCTGATTTTCGGCACCGTGGCCGGAAAGCGGGTGGTCTGCATGTCGGGCCGCTTCCACTCCTATGAGGGCTACACCTTTGAGCAGCTTGTGCTGCCGGTCCGGGTATTTAAGCTGCTGGGCGCCAAAACCACCATTCTCACCAACGCCGCCGGGGCCGTCAACACGATCTACAAGCCCGGCGACATCATGCTTTTGAAAGACCACATCAAGTTTACCGGGGCAAGCCCTCTGCGGGGGCCCAACCTTGATGCGTTCGGACCCCGGTTTTTCGACACCTCCGGGATGTACACCCCGGAGCTTCGCCAGCTTGCCCTGCGCTGCGCCGAGGGCTCCGGCCTCACCGTCCACGAGGGCGTCTACTTCTTCTACACCGGTCCCCAGTTTGAAACGCCGGCGGAGATCCGGGCGGTGCGCCTGCTTGGCGGCGACGTGGTGGGCATGTCCACCGTCACCGAGGCGCTGACCGCCGCCCACTGCTCCATGCCGCTGCTGGCCATGTCGGTTGTCACCAACATGGCGGCCGGCGTCCTTCCCCAGCGGCTGAGTTCCGAAGAGGTTGAGGCGGCTGCCATGGCTGCGGCGCCAAAATTCAGCGCTTATGTGAAGAAGATCATACAAGCCCTGTAGAAAAGCAGCCGCCTCTTGGGCGGCTGCTTTTTCACATCATTTCGTTAAACCGGGAAAATAGTAACGTTTCCCGGCTTCCGCCTTGGCCCGGTCCCACTCCGTCAGGATGCGGACCGCCTCGGCCCCGGCAAGACACGCGGATTTCTCCGCCTCCGGGTCCTCCTTCCACTCGCCGGTGAGGCGGTGGGAGACCACGGTGGCGCACATGCCCGAGCGCTTTCCGAAAAGGCGGCTGAGGGTGGTGACGGTGGCGCCCTCCATCTCAAAATTCAGCACCCCGGCGGCGCGCATGTCCGCAAACATGGCGTCGCACCAGGAGGGGTAGAAGCCGTTGTACGCCGGGCGGCACTGGCCGGCATAGAATGACCCGCTGGTGCAGCCGGTGCCCACATGGTAGCGCAGCCCCAGGTTTTCGCAGGCTTGGATCAGGGCCAGCACCACCTCATAGGAGGCGGAGGCGGGATACTCATCCCGGACATAGAGGTTGGCGGCCCCGTCCAGCCGGACGTTGGAGTCGTTGATGATGATGTCGCCCACCTGAATGCCCTCCTGAATGGCGCCGGTGGTCCCCACGCGGATCAGCGTGTGGGCGCCCCAGCGGAAGAGGTCCATCAGGGCAAGCTCCGTGCTGGGCCCGCCCATGCCGGTGGAGTAGGCGCCGATGGGCGCGCCGCGGTAGGTGCCGTGGGCGCCCTTCTGCTGCCGGGCCAGGGTGAACACCTCCGCCCCCTCGTCCCACTGGGCGGCCATCCGCTCCACCCGGTTGGGGTCGCCGGGGATCAGAATATAGCCGGGCACCTGCTCCGGCGCGTTTTGATCCACATGGCCGATATCCGCTGCGCAAAGCGTTTTCATCGAATTCCCTCCTTTATTTTGTCTCTTCATTATAAAAGTCCGGACAGGGCCTGTCAATCCGCGGCTTTTCTTCGCAGCCGGGCCGCTGCCCGGGCATACTACAAAAAGGAGTGATCTGATATGAATGAGAAAACACGTCAGGCTGTATACGACACTGTGGCGATCTTGGGCGGCTCTTTGCTGTTGGACGCCGGACTGGTCATATTCACCATCCCCAACAACATCGCCCCGGGTGGCGTCTCCGGTTTGGCCACCGCTCTTGCTCAGCTGCTGCCGCTGTCCATCGGCGTGCTGGCCCTGCTTTTAAACGCGCCGCTGGTCATCGCCGGAGTGATTGTTCTGGGCTGGAAGCCCCTGGCCAAAACACTGGTGGCAACGGTCCTCTGCTCCGTGTTCATCGATGTTCTGACGCCGCTGCTGCCGGTCTACACCAACAATGTGCTCCTGTCGGCGGTCTTGGGCGGCGCCATGATCGGCGGCGGCATAGGGGCCCTCTTTTTGCGGGGACTCAGCTCCGGCGGAACGGACCTTCTCACGCTGATGCTGCAGAAAAAATTTCCCAATCTTCCCCTGGGCATGCTGATGATGTGCATCGACGCCTCTGTGGTGGTGTTCGCCGTTCTGATCTTCAAAGACCTTGAGGTGGCTCTCTACTCGGGCGTCACCATTTTCGTGTGTTCCAAGGTCATCGACAGCGTGATGGAGGGCGTGAACTTTGCCAAAGTGGTCTATATCATCACGGACATGGGTGGCACCATGACCGCGGCTCTCAACGCCCAGCTGGACCGGGGCGTCACCGTGGTCCCCGCCAAGGGCGGCTACAGCGGTCTGGACAAGACCGTTCTGATGACTGTCACCCGCCGCAACGCCCTTGCTCAGACCCTGCGGCTGATCAAGCAGACCGACCCCCACGCCTTTTTGTTCGTGGTCAACGCGGCGGAGGTCCACGGCGAGGGGTTCCGCGCGCTGGAGGGCTGAGCATCCGGTTTCTTTTGGGGAAAACGGAGCATGCTATCCTTATCTCTCATCCGCTGTAAGGGGGGATTCCACTGCATAGAAAACTGAAGTTCACCGCCACCCGGACGCTGTCGCTGGGCTTTGCCGCCATCATCTTGTTTGGTGCGCTGATCCTGATGCTGCCGGTCTGCAACCGCAGTGGAACATGGATTTCCTTTTTTGACGCGCTGTTCACCGCCACTTCCGCCACCTGCGTCACGGGCCTGGTGGTCTTCGACACCTACACACAGTTCACCTGTCTGGGCCAGGCCGTGATCCTCCTGCTCATTCAGGTCGGCGGGCTGGGCTTCATGTCTCTTGCCCTGTTTTTCCCGCTGGTCCTCCGGCGGCGGATCGGCCTCAAGGAGCGTTCCTTTCTGATGGAGGCGCTGAGCACCCAGCAATTAGGCGGCGTGGTCCGGCTGGTGAAGCACCTGCTCTGCGGCACCTTTTTGGTGGAGCTGTTGGGCGCGCTTTTGCTGATGACCCGGTTTGTCCCGGCCTTCGGCCTGCCCCAGGGCGCCTGGTACGCGGTTTTCCACTCCGTCTCCGCCTTTTGCAACGCCGGCTTTGACCTGATGGGCCGGTTTTCCCCCTACGCCTCTCTTGCCCCCTTTGCCGGTGACGCGGTGGTGAACCTGACCATCTGCGCCCTCATCGTCATCGGCGGCATTGGCTTCATCGTCTGGGAGGACGTCCTGCAGCATGGACTTCAACTGCGCAGGTATTCCTTCCACGCCCGGGTGGTGCTGCTGGCCTCCGCCGTGCTGATTCTCTCCGGCACAGCCCTCTTCTATCTGACAGAGCGCCGGGGCCTGCTTGCCGGGCTCCCCCTTGGACAGCAGCTGCTGCGCGCCCTCTTTCTCTCCGTCTCTCCCCGCACCGCCGGATTCAACACGGTGGACATGGGCGCCCTCTCCTCAAGCGGATACCTGCTGACGGTGCTCTTCATGTTCATCGGCGCGGCTCCCGGCTCCACCGGCGGCGGCATCAAGGTCACCACCTTTGTGGTGCTGGGCTGCGCGGTGGCCGCCCATATGCGCGGCTCCTCAGACACGGACCTGCTGGACCGGCGGGTAGACCCTCTCCAGGTGAAAAAGGCCTTCTGCTCTGTGACATGGTATCTGTCCCTGGCGTTCACAGGCTGTTTTCTGATTTCGCTTGAGCGGGACCTGCCCATCCACTCCATTGTTTTCGAATGCTTTTCCGCCATCGGCACCGTCGGACTTTCCACAGGCATTACCCGGATGCTGGCCCCCGCCTCCCGGCTGGTGCTGATATTGCTGATGTTCGCCGGGCGGATCGGCAGCCTGACGGTCTTCATGACCATCACCGAGCGGCAGGAGCGGCGGCTGCGCAACCCTGTGGAAAAAATCATCATCGGTTAACGGAAGGAGCTGATACAATGCGTTCCATGCTGGTCATCGGCTTAGGCCGCTTCGGCAGCAATCTGGCCCTCAAGCTCACGGAGCTTGGGAATGAGGTCATGGTGGTGGATAAGGACGACGCCGTCATCGAAGAAATCGCCCCTCTGGTCACCCGGGCCCAGATCGGGGACTGTATGGACGAGTCCATCCTCCGCTCGTTGGGCGTGCGGAATTTTGATGTGTGCTTTGTCTGCATCTCCGACGATTTCCAGTCCTCCCTTGAGATCACCTCTTTGCTCAAGGACCTGGGCGCGCCCTATGTGGTGGCCAAGGCCAACCGGGACATCCACGCCAAATTCCTGCGCAAGATCGGCGCGGACGAGGTGGTTTACCCGGAGCGGGACATGGCCAAGCGGGCCGCCGTCCGCTTCAGCGTGGCCCACGCCTTTGACTACATTGAGCTGTCGGAGGAGTACGCGCTTTTTGAGTTGGAGGTTCCCTCCTCCTGGGTGGGCAAAACCCTGAAGGACCTGGACATCCGCAGCCGCCACAGCGTCAACGTCATCGGCGTCAGGGAAAACGGGCGCGTCACCCCCATCACCAACGCCGACCGGCCCTTTACCACACAGGAGCACCTGCTGCTGTGCGGCGGCAAGGAGGACGTGCTCCGGCTGACCAGCGGAGCCTCCCGCTGATTTACAATGACAGAGTTTCCATCCGCGGCCCAAAAGGCCGCGGATTTTTTTCAAAAAAACGCTTGACATGCCGTTCATACTGTGTATACTGTATATGAACAGTAAAACAAAAGGAGGCGTCAAGTTGAAGCTTTACATCAGCAATGCCTCCGGCCAGCCCATCTACGATCAGATTTACACCCAGATCAAAGCCAACATCATCTCCGGCGATCTCACCCCGGGCGAAGCGCTGCCCTCCATCCGGTCCCTGGCAAAGGACCTGCGTATTTCCGTCATCACCACCAAGCGGGCCTACGATGAACTGGAGAACGAGGGATTTTTGTACACCGTGGCCGGCAAAGGCAGCTTTGTGGCGGAGCGGAATACGGAACTGATCCGGGAGGAGCACCTCAAGCAGATCGAATCCTGCCTGCAACGGGCAGTGGAGCTGGCCGCCGCATGTAATCTCACTCATTCGGAGTTGGAAGAGATGCTCCGGATCCTACTGAAGGAGGACTAATCATGGAAAACGCATTGGAGTTGCGGGGCGTCAGCCGCGCCTTTAAGGGCTTTGCCCTGCAGGATGTGACGCTGGACCTGCCCGCAGGCACCATCCTGGGCCTGATCGGAGAAAACGGAGCGGGCAAGTCCACCACCATCCGCCTCATTATGAACGCGCTGGCACGGGACAGCGGTGAGATCCATGTGTTGGGCGTGGACAACCGCAGCCGTGAGTTCCTATCGGTGAAGGACGACATCGGCGTGGTGTTGGACGAGGCCCACTTCCCCGAGCTCATCACCGTCCGGCAGGTGAACGCCATCATGAAGGACACCTACCGCCGCTGGGACGAGGCCCTCTATTTCCAGTACATCCAGCGCTTTGAGCTGCCGGAGAAAAAGCCGTTCAAGGACTTTTCCCGGGGCATGACCATGAAGTTAGCCATCGCGGTGGCTCTCTCCCACCACCCCAGGTTTTTGATCCTGGACGAGGCCACCAGCGGCCTGGACCCCATTGTCCGGGACGAGATTCTGGACCTTTTCGCGGAGTTTACCCGGGAGGAAGACCACTCCATTCTGATCTCCTCCCATATCATCAGCGATCTGGAGAAGATCTGCGACTACATCGCTTTCCTTCACCAAGGAAAGCTCCTGTTCTGCGAGGAAAAGGACCGGCTTCTTGAGACCTACGGCATTGTCCAGGGCGAACTGGAGCTGCCGGAGGAAGCGGTGGCGGGGCATCAGCGGGGCAAGTACGGCACCAAGACCCTGGTGCGCCGGGACCTGGTCCCCTCCGCCATTCCCGTGGAGAAGGCCGGCATCGAAGAGATCATTTTGTTTTTGGTAAAGGGGGAGCAGATTCAATGAAGGCTCTTTTGAAAAAAGACTTTTACGTTCTTTCCAAACAGCTGCGCTTTTTCCTGGTAGCCATGGTGGTGTTTGCCGCCCTGCCCAGCAGCTCCACCTCCCTGTTCGCCGTGGTCTACGCCAGCATGCTGCCCTACTCCACCATGGCCTACGACGAGCGGTGCAAATGGGACCGGCTGGCAGCCATGCTGCCCTACTCCACCTGGGACATCGTGCTGTCCAAATACATGTTGGGCTATCTCTGCTGCGGAGGCGTGGCCCTGGTGGCCGTCGCGGCCAAGGTCATTTTTATCACCCTGGGCGTTGCTGCCGGCGGCGATTCCCCGCTGGTCGTGCTTGTGGCCCTGTCCGTGGCCACGATTCTGATGGCCCTGACCCTGCCGCCCATGTTCCGCTTCGGCGTGGAGCGGGGCCGGATGTTCTACATCATTGTCATCGTGGCCATCGCCACCAGTTCCCTCACCATTTTAGACGTTGCGGATACGGCGGCCGCGGCGCCCGCCATGCAGCTGGCCGGGATCGCGGCGCCCATTGCCGCGGTGGTGATCAACGCGGTCTCCATCCTCCTCTCCGTCCGCCTCTATCCCCGCAGGGATGTGTAACAAAGAAGAGCCGCGCCTTCTGGCGCGGCTCTTCTTTGTTTTCTTTTAACCCCACAGGGCGGACAGGGCGGGAATGACCTGCTTTTTCCGGGACATGACTCTGGACAAAAACACGGTGTTGCCCGCGGGCTTGCTGTTGAAGGCCTGCTCGATGGTCTGCTCGTCGCCTAAGAACAGGATCTGGGACCCCTCCCGCAGCACGTCTGTCAGCATCAGCAGCAGCATGTCGTAGCGGCGGCGGGACTTGAGGTCCGCCATCACCTTCAAAAACTCCTCCTTGCGCTCCAGGAGGTGCTTGGAGTCCAGACAGGTGATCTGGCTGACGCCCAGGTAGTGTCCGGCAATGTGGAACTCCTTGAAGTCGGTCTTGAGCATCTCCTCGGCGGACTTCTCGTCGCCGCTGCTTGCGGAGAAAATCTGCTTGCCCAGCTCCTCCAGCGACACGCTGGCAATGCGCGCCAGACGCTGGGCCACCTCCACGTCCCGCTGGGTGCAGGTGGGGGATTTGAACATCACTGTGTCGGACACGATGGCGGAGGCCATCAGCCCGGCCATCTTCTCCGTGGGCATCAGCCCCTTGTCCTGGTACATCCCGGCGATGATGGTGGTGGTGCTGCCCACCGGCTCGTTGCGGACATAGATGGGATTGGCTGTCTGGATGTCCGCCAGACGGTGGTGGTCGATGATCTCCAGAATCTCCGCCTGATCCAAGCCGCGGACCGACTGGGCCGCCTCGTTGTGGTCCACCAGCACCACCCGCTTGCGGCGGGGGCGCAGCAGGTGGAAGCGGGACAGCGTGCCCACCACCTTCTCGCTTTCATCCAGTATGGGATAGGAGCGGAAGCGGCTTTGCAGCACCGCCTCCCGCACATCGTCGATATAGTCGTCCAGATGGAAGCAGACCAAATCTTCCCGTTTGCACACCCGGCTCACCGGCAATGAGTGGCAGATCAGCCGCACCGTGCGGTAGGCGTCGAACGGGGTGGAGATGATGCAGGTATTGCCCGGAAGCTTCAAAAGCTCCTCATCCAACTCCGCCTGGCAGATGATGACGCATCCCACGCCCACCTCAAGGGCGTGGCGGATCATCTCAGGCTGCTCGCCGCAGACCACGATGCTGTCCCTGCTGGAAAAGAGCAGGTTGCGGCGGCTGGTGGGCAGGGCGATGGTCACCTCGCCGGAAACCGTGTCCACCGTGTTGCTTCCCTCATTTAAAATCCGGCCCTCGATGACGGACAGCAGGTTGTACACCGGCACGCCGCTCACATAGGGGTTGCGGACGGAGGACATGTCGTAGGCGGCGATATCTCCGGCGGAGAGCATGCCGTAGAGGGTTCCATCCTCATTGGCCACCGGGATGGCGGAGATGTGGTCGTCGCCGTGGATGGTGTGCCAGGCCCGGCTGACGGTGACTCCGGCGCTGAGGGTGGGGGGCGTATCGTAGTCCAGGTCCCGCACCTGGGTACGGACATTCTCGATCAGCTTGGGGGGGCGGAAGCCGAACCGGTCCAGCACGGCCTGGGTCTCGTCACTGAGCCGGCCGAGACAGGCGGCCTGGTACTCCCGGCTACCCAGGGCGTTCTTCAGCGCCGCATAGGCCATGGCCGATACCACGGAGTCCGTGTCCGGGTTGCGGTGTCCTGTAATGTAAATGGTATCCATCGTTCCTCTCCCTTTTTGAAAGATGCACTCCGATTATGGGGCCAAATGTCCGCCTTGTCAATAAATTCCGCCGCATTTGAAGAAAAACCCCCTGTTTTTCTCCTCCGTGTTTCCGCCTGAGCCGAAAAACCCGCGGCGGCGCGGCCCCAAGTCAGGGCCGCGCCGTACGTGCTTACAGAATGGTCAGTTCCCGGGGCGCGCGGGTCAGGTCCCGGCAGCCGTCCTCCGTCAGCACCAGAAGGTCCTCGATCCGCACTCCCATTTTTCCGGGCAGGTAGATGCCCGGCTCCGCCGAGATCACCGCGCCGGCGCTCAGGGGCGTCTTTGCACTGGGGGAGGCGTTTGGCGATTCGTGAATTTCCACGCCCACGCCGTGGCCAAAGCTGTGGCCGAAGTACTCGCCATAGCCCGCCCCGGAGATGACCCTGCGGGCGGCTCCGTCCACCTCCGCGCCGGTGACGCCGGCCCTGGCCGCGGCGATTCCCGCCCGCTGGGCCTCAAGCACCGTCTGGTACACCTTCTGCATCTCGCCGGTGGCGTAGCCCACCGCCACCGTCCGGGTCATGTCGGAGCAGTACCCCCGGCAGACGCAGCCAAAGTCCATGGTGACAAACTCCCCCTCGCCGATCCGGCGGTCCGTGGGCACGCCATGGGGCAGCGAGCCATTGGGTCCGGAGACCACGATGGGGTCAAAGGACATCTTCTCCGCGCCGAAGTGCAGCATCAAATACTGCAGCCGCGCGGCAATCTCCTGTTCGCTGACACCGGCGCGGACCTCCTCCACAATCTGGGCAAAGGCCCGCTCCGTGATCCGCTGGGCCTCGGTGATGGCGTCGATCTCCGCCTCGTCTTTCACCCTGCGCAGCTCCAGCAGCAGCCGGGTGGCCGGCGCCAGTTCGCAGGAGAGCTTTTCCCCGTAAAAGCGCCAGTCCGCCACCGTCATATAGGCGTCGTCGAAACCCATGCGGCGGATGCCGTGTCCGTCGATCACCTCGCCGATGAGGTCGGTGTAGCTGCGGCCCCGCCCCATCAGCGCCACCTCG
Source organism: Dysosmobacter acutus (assembly GCF_018919205.1). NCBI lineage: Bacteria > Bacillati > Bacillota > Clostridia > Eubacteriales > Oscillospiraceae > Dysosmobacter > Dysosmobacter acutus. Next base: position 652,012 of record NZ_JAHLQN010000001.1, on the reverse strand, counting down.
GCCCCCTCCACCTGCCGCTCAGCGGACTCGATATACCGCGAATCGGTAAAATAGTAGGCCCTGTCCAAAGTCACCAATGCCACGCCGTCGGTGCCGGAAGAGTGAAAGCCGGAGGCATAGAAGCGGTTGGCCTCCTCGGTGAGGAGCATGGCGTCCAGGCCCTGGGACGAAAGGGCGGCGCGGATTTTTTTAAAGTGATTCATAGTTCTCCTTTTTCAATCCCGGGCGCGGCACTCTGCCGCCGCGCGCACAAATCCGAAAAACAGCGGGTGGGGACGGTCTGGGCGGCTCTTGAATTCCGGGTGGAACTGGACGCCCACAAACCAGGGGTGGCCGGGCAGCTCCACAATCTCCACCAGCGCCCCCGACGGGGAAAGGCCAGCCGGCACCAGGCCCTTTTCCGCAAAGAGCTGGCGGTAGCTGTTGTTGAACTCAAAGCGGTGGCGGTGGCGCTCGGAGATCTCCGCCACACTGTAGAGCTCCCGGGAACGGGTGCCCTCGGCCAGCATGCAGGGGTATCTGCCAAGGCGCATGGTGCCACCCTTGGCCGTGACGCCCACCTGGTCGCTCATCAGGTGGATCACCGGGTTGCGGGTGGTCTCGGAGAACTCCGCGGAGTTGGCGTCAGGGAGGCCGGCCACATAGCGGGCAAACTCGATCACAGCCACCTGCATGCCCAGGCAGATGCCAAAATAGGGGACCTTGTGCTCCCGGGCATAGCGCACGGCGCAGATCATGCCCTCGATGCCCCGGTCGCCGAATCCGCCGGGCACCAGAATGCCGCCGCAGCCTGAGAGCTTTTCCGCCGCGTTTTCCCCGCTCAGCTCCTCGGAGTCCACCCAGCGGATGGAGACCACCGCGTCGTTGGCGGTGCCCGCGTGGGCCAGGGACTCCACCACGGAGAGATAGGCGTCGTGGAGCTGGGTGTATTTGCCCACCAGGGCGATCTCCACCTTCCGGTGAGCATGTTTCGTCCGCTCCACCATCTTGGTCCAGGCGGTCAAATCCGGCTCCGGCGTATGCAGGTTCAGCTTGCGGCACACCACCCGGTCCAGTCCCTCCCGGGCCAGCAGCAGCGGCACCTCATAGAGGGTGGAGGCGGTGGCGTTCTGGATCACGCAGTCCATCTCCACGTTGCAGAAGAGGGCGATCTTCCTTTTGATCTCCTCAGAGATGGGTTCGTCGGAGCGGCACACCAGCACGTCGGGCTGGATGCCAAGGCTCAGCAGCTCCTTGACGGAGTGCTGGGTGGGCTTGGACTTCATCTCCCCGGAGCCGGGAATCCGGACGATGAGGGGCACGTGGATGAAGAGCACGCCCTCCCGCTCCGAGGCCACCTGCCGGATGGCCTCAAGGAAGGGCTGGGACTCAATATCTCCCACCGTGCCGCCGATTTCGCAGATGACCACATCCACATCCGGCGACTCCATGGAGTAGATGCGGCTTTTGATCTCGTTGGTGATGTGGGGGATAATCTGGATGGTGGCCCCCAGATAGTCGCCCCGGCGCTCCCGGTTCAGCACCTCCCAGTAGACCTTGCCGGAGCTGACGGAGGAGTTGCCGGAGAGGTTTTCATCCACAAAGCGCTCATAGTGGCCCAGGTCCAGATCGGTCTCGGCCCCGTCCTCGGTGACAAACACCTCCCCGTGCTGGTAGGGACTCATGGTGCCGGGGTCCACGTTGATGTACGGATCAAACTTCTGATTGCGTACCCGAAGCCCACGCTGCTTCAGCAGCCGGCCCAGGGACGCCGCGCAGATCCCCTTGCCAAGGCCCGAGACCACGCCGCCTGTGATGAAAATAAATTTTGTCGCCATACGCACCCATCCTTCTCTATTGTAAACTGTAATATCCCTCTTTTGCCACAAAATCATTCGCAGAATACGGCGGCTGCACCGGAAAAACAAAAACACCGCCGGACCTCTTTTGCGGCGAAAAGCCCCTTGGGGCCCTTTCGCTGCGATCCGCGGTGTCGCTTCTATTGACGCTTTTCCGTGCGGCCTTCACGCCGCAAATCGCCGCCATGGTACCTGGAAAAAACATGTAGGTATTATAAGACCCCCTTTTCCAAAAGTCAATTGTCCGGTCCATCAAAATTCAGCTCATTATTTTTTCCTTTTTATGGAGAAATTTTGCGTTTTTTCCCTCATGTTGACATTCTGCACAGAGCTCTCCAGTTTTTTCTTGTTTTTCCTTTGTCACTTTGTGCACAATGCTACTTGACTTTAGCCCTTTAAAGTTCTATACTCCTAAACAAGATCAACCGGAAGGGAAAGGGGCGGTATTGCATGGCGCTGTTTCAGGAGAACATCTGCCGTATGGGTTCCTATCGCCGCCAGGTCCGCTCTTTTTTTGCGGGCCGCTCCTTTTACGCCTATTTTTACTTTAGAGGCACGAAAGATGGCCGGCTGACGGACGCGCAGACGCTCTGACTTTGGACAGGAAGCGGCTCCGCCTGGCAGGCGGGGCCGCTTTTTATCAACTGAAAACAAGCATGAAAAGGAGAATTTGTATGAAAAAGAAGATCCTTGCATTGGCCCTGACCGTCGTTATGGCGCTTGGGCTGGCCGCCTGCGGCAACAGCGGAAGCTCCTCCAGCAGCGGAAGCGGCAGTGCCTCCGGCTCCGGCGCGGAGGGTGCCACCTACACCGTGGGCATCTGCCAGTTCGCTCCCCACCCCGCGCTGGACGCCGCCACCCAGGGCTTCATGGACGCGCTGAACGAGGCCATGGGCGAGGGCGTTGTGGAATTTAAGAAGCAGAATGCCTCCGGCGAAATCCCCAACTGCACCCCCATTGTCAACGAGTTCGTCTCCGCCGGCGTGGACCTGATCCTGGCCAACGCCACCGCTCCCCTCCAGGCCGCCGCGGCCGCCACCACGGAAATTCCCATCCTTGGCACCTCCGTCACCGACTACGGCTCCGCCCTGGAACTGAGCGACTGGGACGGCAAGGTGATCGGCTCCAACGTCTCCGGCACCTCTGACCTGGCTCCGCTGGACCAGCAGGCCGCCATGATCCAGGAGCTGTTCCCCAACGTGGAGAAGGTGGGCCTCCTGTACTGCTCCGCCGAGGCCAACAGCCAGTATCAGGTGGATGAGATGACCAAATATCTCACCGATCTGGGCTACACCTGCACCCCCTATGCCTTCACCGACTCCAACGACGTGGCCTCCGTGGCCCAGACCGCCTGCGACGGCTCCGACGTGCTCTACATCCCCACCGACAACACCGCCGCCAACAACACCGAGGCCATTGCCAACGTGGTGCTGCCCGCCGGCACGCCGGTCATCGCCGGCGAGCAGGGCATCTGCTCCGGCTGCGGCGTGGCCACGCTGTCCATCGACTACTATGAGCTGGGTCAGATCACCGGCCAGATGGCCGCCAAGATCCTCAAGGGCGAGGCCCAGGTCTCCGGGATGGCCCTGGAGTACGCTCCCAACGTGACCAAGATGTTCAACGCCGACAATGCCGACGCCCTTGGTGTCTCCATTCCCGACGGCTACACCGCCATTGAGGCCGAATAACTTTCCCTCCGCCGAAAAAGTTGAAAAAGGAGCGAAAAAGGGCTTCCCTTTTTCGCTCCTTTTTGATAGACTAATGACGTATATCGGCTTTTGTCCGAATAGTTGGAGGGAAGAATCGCTATGGATTTCTTAACGTCGCTGCTCAATGCCATGCCCGGTGCCGTGGCTCAGGGTCTGATCTGGGGACTGATGGCCATCGGCGTCTATCTCACGTTCCGCATCCTTGATGTGGCCGATCTGACGGTGGACGGCTCCCTTGCCACCGGCGGCGCGGTGTGCGTGATGCTGATCCGCTCCGGGTGGAGCCCGTGGATCGCCCTGCTGGGCGCCTTCTGTGCCGGCCTTGCCGCGGGACTGGTCACCGGAGTCTTCCATACCCGCTGCGGCATCCCGGCCATCCTGGCCGGCATCCTGACCCAGCTGGCTCTATATTCCGTCAATCTGCGGATTATGGACAGCAAGTCCAACCAGCCGGTCAGTGTGGATAAATACGACCTGCTGACCTCCCAGCGGTATGTCCGGAACCTGAGCCTGGATAATCCTTTGCCGCTGCTGCTGGTCTTTACGGCTGTGCTGGTGCTTGCGCTCTACTGGTTTTTCGGCACGGAGCTTGGCAGCTCCATCCGCGCCACCGGCGCCAACCCCCACATGGCCAGGGCCCAGGGAATCAACACGGACTCCAACATCGTGCTGGGCCTGATGCTCTCCAACGGTCTGGTGGCCCTGTCCGGCGGTCTTCTGGCCCAATTCCAGGGCGCCTCCGACGTGAACATGGGCCGCGGCGCCATTGTCATCGGCCTGGCTGCCGTCATCATCGGCGAGGTGGTGTTTGGCAAGCTGTTCCACAACTTCGCCCTGACGCTGCTCAGCGTCTCCTTAGGCGCCATCATCTACTATATGGTCATTCAGGTGGTGCTGAAACTGGGCCTGAACACCAACGACCTGAAGCTCATCACCGCCCTGGTGGTGGCGCTGTTCCTCTCCGTCCCCTACTGGAAGAGCAGGCACTTCCACGGGAAGGTAAAGCCTGTGCCGGCGGCGGAGGGTGCAAATGGAGGGAACGAACATGCTTGAGCTCAAACATATCTATAAGACCTTCAACCCCGGCACTGTCAACGCCAAGACCGCTCTGTGCGATTTGAGCCTGACCCTTGCGGAGGGCGATTTTGTCACGGTCATCGGCGGCAACGGCGCCGGAAAGTCCACCATGCTCAACGCGGTGGCCGGCGCCTTCTCAGTGGACGAGGGCACCATCCTCATCGACGGCCAGGACGTGACCCGTCTTCCGGAATACAGGCGCGCCTCCTTCATCGGCCGGGTGTTCCAGGACCCCATGATGGGCACCGCCGCCACCATGCAGATCGAGGAGAACCTGGCCCTGGCTGCCCGCCGGGGCCAGCGCCGGGGCCTCAGGTGGGGCATCTCCAAGACTGAGCGGGGCGACTACAGGGAGCTGCTGCGGACACTGGACCTGGGGCTGGAGGACCGGATGACTTCCAAGGTGGGCCTGCTCTCCGGCGGACAGCGCCAGGCAGTCACGCTGCTCATGGCCGCCCTGAAGCAGCCCAAGCTCCTGCTGTTGGATGAGCACACCGCGGCCCTGGACCCCAAGACCGCCGCCAAGGTGCTTGCCCTCTCCGACCAGATCGTGGAGGAAAACCACCTGACCACACTGATGGTCACCCACAATATGAAGGACGCCATTGCCCACGGCAACCGCCTTGTCATGATGAACGCCGGCAAGGTGGTTCTGGACATCGCCGGGGAGGAGAAGAAGAAGCTGACCGTGGAGGACCTTCTGGAGCGGTTTTCCGCGGCCTCCGGCGGGGAGATGCTCTCCGACCGGGCCATCCTTTCCTGATTGGACGCAAAGCGCCGGAGAATCCTTCTCCGGCGCTTTTTCCGCCCGACTGAACCGGTTTACTTCTCTTGCGCAAACGCGTACAATACCCCTGAACAGACTTTTCAAAAAGGAGGATTTCCTTATGAAACTTGTCACCTTCCGCTCCGGCTCCAACACCCAGGTGGGCATTTGGGACAAGACCGGCGTACAGCCTCTGTCCTGCTCCGATATGATGGAGTTGATCGAGCGGGACGGTCTGCCCGCTCCGGTCGGCGCGCCGGTGCCCCTTGACCAGGTGGAGCTGCTGGCCCCCATCCCCCGCCCCCGGCAGGATGTGATCTGTCTTGGAATCAACTACCAGTCCCACGCCGACGAGACGGGAAAGACCTTTACGGACGGGGCGCCGGTGCCCATCTTCTTTTCCAAGCGGGTCAACGAGGCGGTGGCCCCGGAGGGCCGGATCGACAGCCACCCCGGCTTTGTGGAGGAGCTGGACTATGAGGCGGAGCTGGCGGTCATCATCGGCCGCGCGGCCAAACACGTATCCCCGGAGGACGCGTCGAAGTATATTTTTGGCTACACCATCCTCAACGACGTGTCGGCCCGAAAGATCCAGACCCGCCACAAGCAGTGGTATTTCGGCAAGAGCCTGGACGGTTTCACGCCCATGGGCCCCTGCATCGTCACCGCGGACGAAATCGCCTTCCCGCCCGCCCTGACCATCCGCTCCTATGTAAACGGAGAGCTGCGCCAGGAGTCCAACACATCGCTGCTGCTGACCGACATCGCCCACATCATCAGCACCCTGTCCCAGGGCATGACGCTGCTGCCGGGCACCATTCTCTCCACCGGCACCCCCTCCGGCGTGGGCCTCGGCTTTGACCCGCCCCGCTACATGCACCCGGGCGACGTGGTGGAGTGCGAAATCGAGGGCATCGGCCGACTGCGCAACCGGGTCCAATGAACGGGCTGTCCGGGACCGGCGCTTTTTGAGCCTTTGCGGCCCGTGAAAGCCCCCCTTGCCGGTTCGTGAAATGCATCTTGGATCAAAAAAGGACTCCTGAATTCAGGCAATGTCATTAAGTTAAGATAAAAAAGGTACCCCCGCCTGTTTGCAAGGAACAGGTGGGGATAGCCATGTTTATCGAAAAATCCCGCTATGTCTGCCGCAAAAGGCCGGGGGATTGTGCCAAAATCGCTTAACTTAACGGCACTTTCCCCATTTCCCGTTAAGTTAAGGTTTTGTTTTCCCCCCTTGACAAAGCCGCTCTGCCTGTTGTATCATAAAATCACAGCAGAAAAGCACACAAAGGAAGTCGAAATTCGGCAAAGTCACCGCTAAAATTGCAAAAAAGTACATTTTAGGACACGCCATCTATCTCTACAAATAAGGAAGTTGAAAGAAGAGTGCAGTAAACGCCGTGGGCGTTGCTGTACTCTGTTGTTTTTTCACGCTGAATATCAAGGCATTGGAGAAAACAGCTATGGCCTATCCTGAAATCGTATTGTCTAATTTAGATGAAATCATCAATTATGTAGAAAAAAACAGTACCTTTGCCCGGTCGGACAAACCTGAACGAAACCGCAAGGTTTCCCGGGCGGACATCATCAAGGCCCTGATTTTCATGCAGGGCGGCAGTCTGCAAAAGGAACTGCATGAGTTGGGGCTGGACATCAGCGCGTCCGCCTTTGTCCAGCGCCGCCGTCAAGTCAACGCCGAAATGATGGCGGATATTCTCACCGAGCTGTACGCCCGCTATGACGCCCCTAAGACCTATCAGGGCTATCGGGTGCTTGCGATGGACGGAACCACCGTCAATATGGCCTATGACCTAAACTCCCCCTGTCTCGTCAGCAATCCAAGCACACCAAAGGGCTACTGCCAACTACACGCCACTCCACTCTATGACATTCTCAATAAAAGCTATATGTGCTGTACGATACAGCCCCAGCCGCAGCAGGACGAAATCGGCGCATTGGACGGTCTGCTGGCGTGGTATGACTTTGACGAAAAGACACTTCTCGTGGGCGATAGAGGCTTTGCCAGCTATCACCTGTTTGCCACGATACAGCAAAAGCCCAACGCGGATTTTCTGATACGGGTCAAGCAGGGGCGTGGAGCCATGCGGGAAGTAGCCAAACTCCCCATAAAAGAACTGGATACGGAAATCAGCTTTACCATCACGACGACGCAGACAAAGGAGGATAAAGAAAAGGGATATATCTTTCTGCAAACGAGAAAGAAGAAAGACCGCATATACAGCGCCAACACACGGGCGGGGCGGTGGAGCTATCATTCCCCTTATCCTATGAAACTGCGAATCGTACGCGTCCTACTGGATACTGGGGAATATGAGACGCTGGCGACCTCTCTGCCGCCCAGCTTTACGGCTCAGCAGATCAAAGAGCTGTACCACGCCCGCTGGGGGATAGAGACAGCCTTCCGGGAGCTGAAATACAATTACGGCCTTGTCAATCTCCACGGGCGGAGCGAGAAGTTTGCCCGGCAGGAGATTTACGCGTCCATGATTACCGCGTCGCTCTGTTCTCGTATCATCAGCCAAGCGGTCATTGAACAGCACACAGGAGCGGCACACCTCTATCAGGTCAATCAGAAAATGGCAGTCTACCTCTGCAAAAAGTTTTTCAGGACACCCGGCGCAGACGGAGAAAAACTCATGCGGGAGATTGCAAAATATATCGAGCCAGTCAGGCCGGGGCGGCAGGACAAGCGGAATATCAGGGCGAAATCCTTTGCCGGGTTTCTTTACCGGGTGGCGGCGTAAACACGGAAATACGGGCTTGGGGATTACACGATTTTTCCCATAGGAACAGGCCGTCCTCTGTCCACCTCACCGAAAATCAAATTTGCGGCGTATATTTCTTTTTCGGGACAGCGGTAAAAACCCCCGGAAATAGCGGCTTACAGAGGTTAACCGAATCAAAAAACAACAAAACCCACGATTTTTGTGTACACGATTTTAAAATCTACCCACTAAAATAAGAGAAAAAAAGCACACGATTTTTCTCTAATCAAGTGATTTTCGTATAGACTTGTTGAGATTTTTGCCTATTGCGCTTTTTGAAGTTTGCCGCAGATTTTTAGGACATGGCCGGGACAAGTTGAAAAAAGTACCCCGTCATTCCAAATGGCGGGGTACTCGTGTCGTTTTATCGCTGTTACTTGGCGGGCAGGACGATGACCTGACCTTCATAGATGGTGTTGGCGTTCTTCAGGCGGTCGTTGTTGCGCTCGAAGATGGCCTTGTACTTCATCACATCGCCATAGGTGGCTTTGGCGATAGCGCCGAGGGTATCTCCGGCCTTGACGGTGTAGAGGGTTTCACCCTCACCAGCCACGGGGGCGGCAATCAGGACGGCCTTCCCCAACTTTTCGGGCAGGACAATGCTCTTACCGGCGTCCAGTTTGACGAACTTGTTGGCCTTCTGCAAAGCGTAACGCTGGGCGTTGTCGCCGTAGAAGTTGGTGCAAATGCTGCCCCAAGTGTCGCCCTTCTTCACGGTGTAATTACCGGGGGCGGTGGGCTGAGCGGGTTGCTCAGGCTGAACAGAAGTGGCAGGCTTCTCCGGCTGAGTCGGAGTAGCAGGCTTTTCAGGCTGGGCAGGGGTGGTGGGCGTAGAAGGTTCGCCGCTGTCACCCAATTTCAGATAGATTGCATCGGAATAGCTTAGCTCAAGAATAAGTTTGTAGATGTCATAACCTACAAAAGCATCATCTACCACCCCGGTGCTAATGCCATCACCGGTCGGCTTCATGCCATAATTGCCACTTTCATACAATTCGTATGTGTAAGCACTATAGAAGTCATTTGATACTGTGACCTTAGAGCCGGGCTTCAGATAAAGCACGGTAACCTCTCGGGTTTCCGGGTCACCTTCCATCTGAGCAAATGTAAGTGTTTCTTTTGCGGCAGAAGCAGCCTCAAAGGTTATAGTCACATCTTCTCCTGTATCAATATTTTTCCCATTATAGGTATAGGAACTATACTCCGCCGCAAATGCGGGAACAGCCAGCCCCATGCACAGGGTCAGCGCCAAAAACAGGCTTGCTAATTTTTTCATATTATGGACTTCCTTTCCTTATATTTGGTGTGCCGATTTACGAGCCTTTTCTCCTTTCTCTCCGGGCCTATCTCCCACGGCACAGCAAATATTATTCAGGTCAGCCCGTATATTTCCGACGGACGGGCCTTGCGTGGCGGGGGAAAATCCCCCGCCACAGGCTCTCCGCCGGAAACATAAAAAGCGGTGTTGAGCGTATAACTCAACACCGCCTGACTGTATATCAATCAAAGCGTAACACACAACTTCCAAATTCCGCTGTTTATACTTGAAAAGCAAGCGTCACAACGGTATAATGGAAAGTACGGTGCGGATTAAACCGTGGTGTTGAGTGGCATAGACACTCTTCATCGGAGCATAGCGAGTTCGCACCTCGCTATGCTCTGCCGCTATTTATGTTTCCAATCCAATTTTAACCGATTGCGTACAGAAAAGCAAGTGCTTTTCGACAACATATTGCAAAAGCTACCCCCGGCCATTTCACCAAATGACCGGGGGTGTCTTTTTTTCGCAAATAAGGCCTTAACTTAATGACATTGTGAATTCAGGAGTCCTTTTTTTCCACCTCCCGGACCGTGAGTACGTCCCGGTCCACCGAGAATTTGACCTCCAGACCGCCGAAGGCAAATCCATAGACCCGGTCCGCCCTGCGCTGATAGGCCGGCCGGGGGTCGTGGGACAACACGCCCAAAAGAGCCTGGCGCTTCTCCTCCGGCACCTGCTCCAACAGGGGCTGGGGAAAGTCCACCTCCAAAAGAAGGGGCGGGGCCTGGTCTGCAAAGCCGCCCACAGCCTCCGGGCGGCAGTCCGCGTAGGGCAGGTAGGGCTTGATGTCATAGATGGGGCTGCCATCCATCAGATCGGCGCCGGAGACCACCAGCGTCGGACCCTCCGCCGTCTGCTCCACCGCCTCAAGCCGCACGCAGGAGAGGCCCACGGCGTTGGGCCGGAAGGGCGAGCGGGTGGCAAACACGCCAAGCCGCGTGTTGCCCCCCAGCCGGGGTGGGCGCACCGTCGGAGACCACTCCCGGCGCACCGCGCCGGAAAACTGCCAGATCAGCCACAGGTGGGAAAACCCCTCGATGCCCCGCAGCGCCGAGGCGCTGCGGTACTCCGGCTCGAACACCACCCGGGCGCGGAGCTGATCCACTATCCCGCTCTGGCGGGGGATGCCGAACTTGGTGGGAAAATCGCTGCGGATGCGGGCGATCACCCGGATGGTGTGCTGTTCCATGGCTGTTCCTCCCTGTGCGGCGCACCGCGATTTGATGTTTAGTGTAGCACCGGCGCTCCAAAAAGGCAAGACGCCGTAAAAGCAAAAAGTGCCGCTGCGCGGCATGCCTGAGCTACGGGCAGCTGCCGTGCGGCGGCTTGTTTTACGCGGACATACCATGGGCCCACAGCGGGCGCAGACCCGCCTTGCCGGCGGCGCATTACACGCTTCCTTCAGGGCTGTATCAAAAACGGGGCTCTGCCCCGCGCACTGATCAAACATGCCGGAAAAAACAAAAAACCCACGCTACCTCAATAGCGTGGCCTTCTCTTTTTGCTGCTTACCGCTCGCTGGGCTTCAACTTCGCGTCGCCGAAAATCATGTCGTCCAGGTCGGTGCCGATGTACTTGTCGTTCATCATCATTACGCTATCACTTCCTTTCTTCTGTTTTTACAAGTATTAGTATAGCAGGGCTCTGTCCATTTTGCAAGCGCATTTTTGACAAAAATCACAAAAATTTACGTTTAATTTATGTAAAATAGACACAATTATTTTTGTTTTTTTGGTTGCAGAGCACCATAGCGCCGCGTATAATACACACTATGAACTACTTTTGCACAGGAGAGGAGCGGCTGTATGGAAGTTTTGGCACTGCGGGAGGCGCTGATCCGCTCCCTTGGGGATATCTACCGCCTGGAGGCCTTTTCCGCCCTGGGCGACCTGCTGCAGGGCGAGTCCATGGTGCTCCATTTTCTGCTGGCCGCCAGGGGGGCCCCGATGTTTCCCTCCGCCTTGAGCCAGGAGCTCCGGCTGTCCCGCTCCCGGATTACCGCCGCGGTCAACTCCCTGCGGCGCAAGGGGCTTGTCGCGACCGAACCCTGCCGGGAGGATCGGCGTATGGTGCTGGTCTCCCTGACGGAGAAGGGCCGGGAGCTGATTGTGGAAAAAGAAGGGCGCATGGCGTCCTATTTTGACCGGATGATCAAGGGGCTGGGCCCCGCCGATACCCAGCGGCTGATCGAACTGATCCACCGCTGCGTCGACGTGATGGGAGGGCAGGAGCAATGAGCGCCTTTGTCACATTTGAAGAGGTATCCAAGGTCTACCGCATGGGAGAAATCACCATACGGGCGGTGGACAACGTCAGCTTCTCCATTGAAAAAGGGGAGTTTGCCGTGATTGTGGGCCCCTCCGGTGCCGGTAAGACCACGGTTTTGAATATGCTTGGCGGCATGGACGGCTGCTCCGGCGGCACCATTCGGGTGGACGGCAGCCTTATCAGCGGCATGACGTCCCGGCAGCTGACCGCCTACCGCCGCCACGACATCGGCTTTGTCTTTCAATTTTATAACCTGGTGCAGAACCTGACCGCCCTGGAAAATGTGGAGCTGGCCTCCCAGATCTGCCGCCAGCCCCTGGACGCGGCCACAGTGCTTCAGGAGGTGGGGCTGGGGGAGCGGATGAACAATTTCCCGGCCCAGCTCTCCGGCGGCGAGCAGCAGCGGGTGGCCATCGCCCGGGCCCTGGCCAAAAATCCCAAGCTGCTGCTGTGCGACGAGCCTACCGGCGCGCTGGACTATCAGACGGGAAAGTCTATCCTGAAGCTGCTTCAGGACACCTGCCGGCAAAAGGGCGTCACCGTGGTGGTCATCACCCACAACAGCGCCCTGACACCCATGGCGGACCGGGTGATCCGCATCAAAAACGGCACCGTGGCGGATATGCGGTGCTGCCGTCAGCCCACACCGGTGGAGCAGATCGAATGGTGAGTCTGCGCATCTGTTGACAGGAGGAGGTGAACGCAGTGAAGGCCATCACAAGGGACTTTACCCGGGAGGTCCGCAACACCCGCAGCCGCTTTTTGTCCATTTTGATTCTGGTGGCCCTGGCGGTGGCGTTTCTCTCCGGTCTGCGTTCCACCGCCCCGGACATGAAGGCCACCTGCGACGCCTATATGGACGGCCACCAGGTGATGGACATTCAGATTCTCTCCACCCTTGGCCTTACGGAGGAGGACCTTCAGACCTTGCTCATGGAGGATGGAATCTCCGGCGGCGAGGGCGCCTATGTCATCGACGCCTTTGCCTCCTCGGCGGAATTGGACATTGTGGTCAAGGCCTATTCCCTGCCCCAGCAGCTGAACCTCCTCCAGCTGGACCAGGGGCGGCTGCCCCGGTCGGAGGATGAGTGCGCCGTGGACCGGAACATTCTTGACATTCTTGGTCTTGACATAGGGGACTCCCTGTCGCTGAAGACCGAAGGGGACTACAAGGACGCGCTGCTCCGGCGCAGCTTCACCATTGTGGGCGTGGTCACCAGCCCCCTGTACATCAGCGTGGAGCGGGGGGCCTCCACCCTTGGCACCGGCAAGGTCTCCGCCTATCTCTACCTCCCACGGGAGGCCTTTGACATGGACTACTACACCGCCATCTACCTTCAGGTGGAGGGCGCGGAGGCGGAAACCGCCTTTTACGACGGGTACGAAACCAAGGTGGACGGCGTCATCGACAACCTGGAGCCCCTGGCGGACCAGCGGGCGGTGCTGCGGCGGGAGGGTCTGGTGGACGAGGCCAACGACAAGCTGAGCGAGGCCCAGCAGGAGTTGGACGACGCAAAGGAAGAGGCCCAGGAGGAATTGGACGACGCCTGGGCGGAGCTTGTCAGCGGACGGCGGGAGTTGAACGACGGATGGGGTGAGCTGCGCCGTGCCAAGGCCACTCTGGCCGATGAAACCGCCGATGCCCAGCGCCAGATCGACGACGCCAAATCGGACCTGACGGATGCCCAGATCAAGTTGGACGACGGCGAGCAGGAATACGCCGAAGGGTATTTTGCCTATGAGGACGCGATAGAGGACTACAACGACGGCGTGGCGGAGTATGAAGATGGTCTTGCGGACTATGAGGAGGGCCTTGCGGAGTACGCCAAGGGCAAAAAGGAGCTGGACGACGCCTGGGCGGAGCTGAGCGCCGGCGGAGACGCCCTCTCCGACGCCAAGCACCTTTTGGCCACCAGCCAGGCCCAGTTTGACGCGCTGATGGAGGCACTGGTGCCTCTGGTGAGCCAGGCCACCGGCATGGCCTTTGAAAGTGGCGACGAGCTGCTTGCCGCCATGGCCGATGAGGAGGAGGGCTTTGTTCTCTGCGCCGCGGTGGACAACGTGCTCTCCCAGATTTACGGCCTGACCTCCCTCTCCTCCGCTGAGCTTCTGGCCCTGGCCGCCGGCGGTGACGGAGCGCAGGCGTATCTGGCCGCCTCCATGGTGTTGGGCGGTGTGAACTCCGCTCTTGCGGAGCAGGGCATGTACTTCTCCGACGCGGGGGAGCTGCTTGCCGCCATGGCCGATCCCCAGACGGGCCCCGTGGTCTGCGCCGTGGTGGACGCGGTGATGCCCAAAATTCATGAGAGCTTTACCGACGCGGACTCCGGCGGCCCCATCGGCTCGGAGTATCTTCTGGACGCCAAGCACCAGTTGGACAGCGGCCGGGACCGCTACGAAAGCGGCGTGGAGGAGTTCCAGGCCGGCGAGGCCCAATACCTGGCCGGCAAGAAGAAATTGGAGGAGTCCTGGGCGCAGCTGGAGGACGCCAAGGCGCAGTTGGACGATGCAAAGAAGCAGTTGGACGAGGGCGCCGAGGAACTGGACGACGCCAAGGCGGCGCTCATCAGCGCCCGGATGGACCTGGACAACGGCTGGGAGGAGTTTGAGGACGGACTCCAGGAGGTGGCCGACGCCGAGCAGGAGCTGGCGGAGCAAGTGGCCGACGCCAACGCGGAGATCGCCGACGCCCAGCGGGAGCTGATGAGCGGCGAGGCCGACTACAACGACGGTCTGGCCAAATACTACGACGGCAAGGCGGAGGCGGAGGATAAGATTGCCGATGCCCAGCGGGAGCTGGCCGACGCCCGGCGGAAGGTGGCCGACATCGGGACCTGTGAGTGGTACGTGCTCAGCCGGGACTCCAATCCAGGCTACCTTGGCTTCGGCCAGGACGCGGACCGTATGGGAAACCTGGCCTCCGTGTTCCCGCTGCTCTTTTTTCTGGTGGCCGCGCTGGTGTGCCTCACCACCATGACCCGCATGGTGGAGGATCAGCGCACCCAGATCGGCTGTCTGAAGGCCCTGGGCTACGGCCGAATGGCCATCTCCCGCAAGTATCTGGGCTACGGGCTGCTGCCCGCTCTGATCGGCGGCATTCTGGGCCTGGTCATGGGGTACACGCTGTTTCCCAAGATGATTTTCACCGCCTATCAGATCATGTATCAGATGCCGGATATCCTGCTGCGGCAGTATCCCTCCATCAGCGTCTTCTCCCTGCTCTCCGCCGTGGCCTGCACCTCTCTTGCCTCCTGCGCCGCCTGCCTCTCCACCTTGGCGCTCACCCCGGCCAATTTGATGCGGCCCAAGTCGCCGAAACCGGGCAAGCGGGTGATTCTTGAGTACATCCGGCCCCTTTGGCGCCGCATGAGCTTCCAGCGCAAGGTCACGGCGCGGAACCTGCTGCGCTATAAGAAGCGGTTCTTCATGACCGTCATCGGCATCGGCGGCTGCACCGCGCTGATCATCGCCGGGTTCGGCCTGCGCTCTTCGCTGATGGTGACCATGAACCGCCAGTACCAGGATATCTACCACTATACTGCTCAGGCGGCGCTGGCCGGCAATGTCCTTGAGGAGGAGAAGGCGGACATTGACCGCTACCTGGGCGCTGAGGCAGACATCGTGGACTTCATGCCCTGCCGGCTGGGCAACGCCACCGCTGAATCCAGCGTCTACAGCACCACCGCCTATGTGGAGGTGGTGGACCCGGAGGAAATCGCCGGCTTTGTGGAGCTGCGGGACTATCGCACCGGCGAGCCCCTGCAAGTGCCGGAGGACGGCGTCATCATCGACCAGAAGCTTTCGGAGCTGCTGCACGTGGGCGTGGGCGACTCCTTCACCCTGGACGGAGACTCCAGGGCCACGGTCACGGTCCGGGCCGTCAACGAACACTACCTGGCCCACTTTGTCTACATGACCCCGGCCTATTATGAGGAGGTCTTCCGCCAGTCCTATGCGGAGAACGCCTACCTTTTGACGTTCACTGAGGACACGGAGCAGCTGTGCGACCGGATTTTTTCCGATCTGATGAGCCTCCACGGCGTGGCCTCCGTGTCCCGCATCGCCGAGACCCGCAACACCTACCTTCACTCCATGGAGCGGATTGACTTCGTGGTGGTCATCGTCATTCTCTCCGCCGCCGCCCTGGCGCTGGTGGTGCTCTACAACCTCTCCAACATCAACATCACCGAGCGTAAGCGGGAGCTGGCCACCATCAAGGTCCTGGGCTTTTTCGACCGGGAGGTCTCCGCCTATGTGAACCGGGAGAACGTGGTGCTGACGGCGGCGGGCATCGGCCTTGGCATCCTGTCGGGCCATTATCTCCACACCTGGCTGGTGAAGTCGGTGGAAATCGACCTCATGATGTTCGGTCGGGAGACCGACCCCATGGCCTATCTCTGGGCCGCTGTGCTCACCGCGGGCTTCTCCATCCTGGTCAACCTCATGTCCCACCGGAAGATGAAAAAAATCGACATGGTGGAATCCCTCAAGAGCGCGGAGTAACGCGCGCCGCGCAGGGCCGCCCCGGCTGGCGGCCCTGCGCTTTTTTTGCGGAAAGGGCGATTTTTGTCTCACTTTTTCTCGCCATTTCACTCTTCTTTGTGGTATACTAATCGTTATATCACAGAAGGAGCAAATCATGGCAAGACATCCTCATCCCGCCCGCCGTTTTTTTAAAGCGGCCATCCCTGTCCTGATCGTCGGCGCGGCCTTCCTCTGGTGGAGCAGCAACAGCCTGCAGACCGACGCCTTCACCTTTTCCTCCTCCCGGCTGCCGGAGTCATTTGAGGGCTTGCGGATCGTGCTGCTGTCCGATCTCCACGGCAAGGAGTTCGGGAAGGGAAATAATTCTCTGCTGAAGGCCGTTCGGGAGCAGGCGCCGGATCTGATCGCCGTCACCGGCGACATCCTGGATCGGTTCCGCCAGACGCCGGTCTCCTATGCGGGTGACTTGGGCGCCGCCCTGGCCGCCATCGCGCCCACCTATTTTGTCACAGGAAACCACGACTGGGCCATGGGCACCAGCGTGGCGGAGGAGCTGAAGACCGCCCTGCGAAATGGGGGCGTGACCGTGCTCTCCGACGAGACGGTCCCTTTTGAGAGAAACGGACAGCGCATCCTTCTCTCCGGCGTGGACGACCCCAACGGCTATGCCGACCAGCCCACACCGGAGGATGTGGCCCTGTCTTTAATAGAGCGGTACGGCAAGAACGACTTCCGGCTGCTGCTGGCCCACCGCAACGACCGCTTTGCCTCGGAGTATTACCGGCTGGGCTACGACCTGACCCTCTCCGGCCACGGCCACGGCGGCCTTTTCCGCCTGCCCTTCACCGACGGCCTGGTGGGCACCAATCACGACCTCTTCCCCTCCTACACCGCGGGATTTTATGAGGTGGAGGGCCGGCGGGTGCTGGTCTCCCGGGGGCTTGGCAACTCCGGCCCTACCTTCCGGCTCTTCAACCGTCCGGAGATCGTGGTGCTGACTCTGACACGGGGCTGAGCGCTTTTATTCCATGTATTCGAGGAACTGAGTATGCAGACCTTTCACGCAGGAGAATTTGATATCGCGGTGATCGGCGCCGGCCACGCGGGCATTGAGGCCGGACTGGCCGCCGCCCGGCTGGGCTGCCGGGTGGTGGTGTTCACCATCAACTTGGACGCAGTGGGCAACATGCCCTGCAACCCCGCCATCGGCGGCACCGGCAAGGGCCAGCTGGTGCGGGAGTTGGACGCCCTGGGCGGCGAAATGGCCCGGGCTGCGGACCAGTGCTGCATCCAGTATCGGCTTTTAAACCGGGGCAAAGGCCCTGCGGTCCATTCCCTCCGGGCCCAGGCGGACCGGCGGAAGTACCAGGACGTGATGAAGCACACTCTGGAACGGCAGGAAAATCTGACGCTCCGCCAGGGCGAGGTGGTGGACATCGGCGTGGAGGACGGCGCGGTCCGCTCCGTGACCCTCTCCACCGGTGCCCGGTTCCGCGTCCAGGCGGCGATCCTGGCCACCGGCACCTTCCTCTCGGGCCGCACACTGGTGGGCGAGTGCGTCCAGGACTCCGGTCCCG
This sequence comes from Dysosmobacter acutus, assembly GCF_018919205.1. Classification (NCBI taxonomy): domain Bacteria; kingdom Bacillati; phylum Bacillota; class Clostridia; order Eubacteriales; family Oscillospiraceae; genus Dysosmobacter; species Dysosmobacter acutus. The sequence goes on along the minus strand of NZ_JAHLQN010000001.1, from coordinate 634,185 downwards.
ATGGCATGCATGCCTCCCTTGTCCTCTCGGACTGCCTGCGGGCCCTGAACCTTCCCCTGCGTCGGTTCAAAACCGGCACCCCGCCCCGGATCAACGCCCGCAGCGTGGATTTCTCAAGGATGGAGCTTCAGGTGGGGGACGAGCTGCCGGTCCCCTTCTCCTACTCCACCCGGGAGGTCCCCCGGAACAGGGCCGTGTGCCACCTCACCTACACCAATGAGCAGACCCGCCGGGCCGTGCTGGAAAACCTGGACCGCTCCCCCATCTACTCCGGCGTCATCGAAGGGGTGGGACCCCGGTACTGCCCCTCCTTTGAGACCAAGGTCATGCGCTTTCCGGACAAACAGCGCCACCAGCTGTTCATCGAGCCCATGGGGCTGGACACGGAGGAGCTGTACGTCCAGGGCTTCTCCTCCTCCATGCCGGAGGAGGTGCAGCTCAAAATGCTCCACTCCATCCCCGGCCTGGAGCACGCGGAGATCATGCGCCCGGCCTACGCCATCGAATACGACTGCATCGACCCGCTGGCCCTGAAGCCCACGCTGGAGCTGAAGGCTATCTCCGGGCTGTACGGGGCCGGGCAGTTCAACGGCTCCTCCGGTTATGAGGAGGCCGCGGTCCAGGGGTTTTTAGCCGGCGTCAATGCCGCAAGAAGCCTTCAGGGTAAGGAGGGCGTGGTGCTCTCCCGGTCAGACTCCTACATCGGCACCCTCATCGACGACCTGGTGACCAAGGGCACCAACGAGCCCTACCGCATGATGACCTCCCGCAGCGAATACCGCCTGGTCCTGCGCCAGGACAACGCCGACCAGCGGCTCACCCGGATCGGTCACGAGATCGGGCTGGTCAGCCGGGAGCGGCTGCGGGAAGTGGAGGAGAAGTACGCGGCGGTAAACGCTGAAATCCAGCGGCTGGCCCACGCGGGGATCGGGCCCTCGCCGGAGCTCTCCGCCTTTTTAAACGAGCGGAATTCCGCCGATGTCACCGACGGCTGCCGCCTGCTGGACCTGCTGCGCCGGCCCGGCATCCGCTATGAGGACCTGGCCGCCTTTGACTCCGCCTTCCCCCATCTGCGCCGGGACATCGCCGAGCAGGTGGAGATATCCGTCAAGTACGAGGGCTACATCCGGCGCCAGCTGCGCCAGGTGGCGGAGTTCGACCAATTGGAGAAAAAACGGCTGCCGCCGGAGCTTGATTACTCTGCCATCAAGGGGCTGCGGCTGGAGGCCCGGGAAAAGCTCAATGAAATCCGGCCGGCAAACCTGGGGCAGGCCTCCCGCATCTCCGGTGTATCCCCGGCGGACATCGCCGTGCTGATGGTATACTTAAGCCGCTGAGCCCACTGAATAAGGAGGACATATGATCCTTGATCTGACACATTTGATTGCAGGCGGCATGCCGGTCTATCCCGGCACCGATTCCCCGGACCTCTCCCCCGCCGCCACCCTAAAGGAGAACGGCTGCCGTGAGACGATGCTCCGCATGACCTCCCACACCGGCACCCATATGGACGCGCCGGCCCACATGCTCCCCGGCGGGGCCACATTGGACGCCCTGCCTGTCTCCCGGTTCTGCGGCCGGGCGCTGGTGATTGACTGCACCCTTCTCCGGGGTCCCCAGGTGACCCGGGAGGTGCTGCGCCCCTATGAGCGGGAGATTGAGCGGGCGGACTTCCTGCTGCTGCGCACGGGCTTTGAGGCCCTGTGGGGCACGCCAGAGTACTACGGCGACTTTGCCGTTCCGGACCGGGAAGCCATGGCCTATCTCACCGGCCGCGATTTGAAGGGCATCGGCACCGACGCCATCTCCATCGACTTGCTGCCGGAGACGGACTTTTCCAACCACATGCTGCTCTTCGGCGCTGGGATGGTGAGCATCGAAAATCTGCGGCTTGCCGCGGCGCCGGAGGGCGTGCTGATCCCCTTTTGCGCCCTGCCGCTGCATTTTCACGACTCGGACGGCGCGCCGGTGCGGGCCATTGCCCGGTTGGATTAAGAGAAAGGAAGGACATTCATGCGTAAATTTCTGGCCATTCTTGTGTGCAAATTGGGCCGGGCTGTGGGCAAGTTAGTCGGGAAGGGCAGCTCCATGCCAGGCAAGGTGGCCTTAAAGCTCTGCCCGGATATTTTGAGCCGGATACGGCTGCCCAAGTATATCATCGCGGTGACGGGCAGCAACGGCAAGACCTCCACCGTGGAGATGATCGCCTCCATCCTCCGCGCCGACGGACGGTCGGTGGTCTACAACGAGGAGGGCTCCAACCAGATCGAGGGCGTAACCACCATGGTGCTGACCCACTCCACCTTCGGCGGGACGGTAAACGCCGATGTGCTGCTCATCGAATCCGACGAGCGCTATGCCGCCCACAGCTTTCGCTTTTTCCACCCCACCCACTTTGTCATCACCAACCTTTACCGGGACCAGCTGACCCGCAACGGCCACCCCGAGTGGGTCTATCACGCCATTGAGCCGGCCATCCATCCGGAAACCACCCTGGTGCTCAACGCCGACGACCCCCTGGTCTCCTGCTTTGCCTTGCACCATGAAAAGGTCAAATGGTTTGGGCTGGACCACGTGGCCTCCGACACGGAGGAGCCGGTGGGTATGTACCGGGATGGCGCCTTCTGCCCGGTGTGCAAGCGCCCCATGGAATACGACTACTACCACTATAACCACATCGGCCGCTACCACTGTCCCTCCTGCGGCCACCACCGCCACGAAACGGACTTCACCGCCACCGCCCTGGACCTCTCTTGCGGCCTTTTGACCATAGACGGCCAGGCGGAGGTGCAGCTGGCCTTCCGCAGCATTTACAATGTGTACAACATCCTGGCCGCCTACTCCGTCTGCTCTCTGGTGGGCGTGGGGCAGGAGACGGCGGTGCAGGTCATCAACAACTATATTCTGAAAAACGGCCGCATGGT